>CAVDQB010000022.1:0-35187 GCA_963611255.1 Faecalibacterium prausnitzii | reverse complement strand
CGGAAGCGCGCAAGCGAAAACCGTCTGTCAACCGCAGCGAAGCGGACAAAGACGGAGAGAGGTGGTTCTCTCTGTCTATGGAGGAATGCAGCAGTTGCCCCTGTAAAGCGAGGATTCCGCACTGCCATCTTGCCGACAGGCACTGCATAAAACTGTTTCTCTGTGGATTGGGATTGGCTGCCAACGTGGTGGTCAATGTGTTGTTCCAAAAATCGGCAGAGTAACTCATGTCCACATTGTCCACAGGACGGAAGAGCACGGAGGCGGTGGCATAATACTCCCGCTGTATGTAGCGCTCGGTGCGGATGCCTCCACTCGGTATGCCGTTGTGATAGTCCTGGTCGGTCCAGTTCCATCGCAGGGCAGCCTTCATCCACCACCGCTGTGACAGGCGTGACAGGAGTTGCGTCTGCACCACCACTCCGCGGTCGCGCAGGGTCTCGTCATTATCGTTGGTATAGAGGCGCACTATGCCGGGCAACTGGCGGTCGTTGTCGTCGAGGCGCACCATGGTCTTCAGAGTGGTCTCGTCCTTTATGCGCCATAAGGATGAGAAGTTGACGTAGCCTTGCTTCATGCGCGAGTTAGTGCGCCGCTCGGTATGGGTGGCGATGCCATTTTCCACTATGAAGGGATAGTCGTTGTCGGCATAGGTGTAGCCGCCATGCAGTGACACGTCGAACCTCCTCGCACTTGCGGAAAATCTTGCCGAGGGCGAAACAAGTCCCCAACTGCCCATATCGCACGACACCTCCGAACCGGCCGTATCGGCGGTCGTTATCGACAGGAGCGACGCTTTGGAGAAATTTCTTGCCGGTTGGAAGACATCGGAAGTGCCGGCTGTCTGCAGGCTTACGGCAGAAATTTCCTGCAACTGAAACTGCTGCAGATTGACCTGTCCCGACTGCACGTCAGACAGGAGCAGTCCGTCGAGGCTCACGCCGGTGTGTGTCGAACCCAGCCCACGCACGCTCACGGTTTTCATTCCCCCTGCCCCACCATAGTCACGGAGCGTCACTCCGGGCAGACGGCGCAGGACCGAGGTCATGTCAACGGCGTTCAGTCGGCGGAAATCGGCAGAAGTCACCTGATACAAAGGCACAAGACAGCTCTGCATGGAACGGTATGCCGCCGTCACCTGCACCTCATCAATCTTCTGCACAGGCACGCTGTCGGTCTGCGCCGCACCGGCGGCACACACCAAGAGAGACGCTATGAGTGAATAGTATCTGTTCAAATCTTCTGCTTGAGATGCTTCCTCCACCGTCGGTCGCAGTGTTTCGGAACTCCTCTCCCGGGAGACAATGGCAGGTCTTCTGACTCTGCAGCCGAAGCAAACGCCTTCTCAGGTCAGTTCCTAATGGCATTCTGTTTGCTCGCATAAAGGCTGCTCACAGCAGCGGGACTGTCCGGGACTTGCACCCGATTCCCTTTTAATCGCCCTCCTGAAGTGGAGCGGCGAACCAATTGCAATGCAAAGGTAGTGAAAAATGGGGGCAACGGACAAGAGAAACAGGAAAAAACGCATACACTCCGCACCCTTTTTGCAGCGGTTCACGACCGTGAACCGATCGAACCACGGACAGTATTCGGGCGAACCACGGTCGATATTCGACCGAATCACGACCGTGAACAGGTGACAAAAACACCGTTTACAGGCTGCAAGAATGTCTGTCGCAGAGTGCGGACAAACGGAATCCGGCCGTCAAACGATATGTCTGACGGCCGGATTATTGTATTGGCGTGTTTCAGGTTTGTCTGACGGCAAACCGAAACGGCTTGTTTTTACTTGCCTGCAGCGGCATCATTCTCTTCCGTTGTGCCCCAGCCTGTGTTCTGGACGATGCCAGGACTACGGTTGATCTCAGTCTGCGGTATCGGGAAGAGCTGCATTCTGCGGGTGTAGACGCGCTCCTGCTGAACAAGACGCTTGTAGAAGTTCACGTTCTTGTTTTCAGTTGTCACGCCTGTGTCCATGATGTTGAAGCCATGGAACTCACCGCCTTCACCACCCTTGTGGTAAGAAGGATAGATCCAGCCGTCGGTCATCTCTTCGCCACCGCGCCATGTTCCGTCGGCTACACACCAGCGGCGCACGTCGAAGTAATGCTTGTCCTCGTAAGCGAGTTCAAGGATACGCTCACGGTAGATTGCCTTCAGCACAGTCTCTGTTGTCAGTTCACCCAGGTCAATACGGGGTTTGCCCCAAACGTCGGTAGCAGTCTGGTCTGCAGCGTTCGGACCGACATAGCCCGGCACACCGGCACGCTCGCGGATGAGGTTGAGGTAATGGATAGCCTCACCGAAGTCGCCGAGCTCGGCGCAAGCCTCCGCATAGTTGAGGTAAACCTCACCGAGACGCATCATGATAGCCATATCCCAGCTGCTCTCCTTACCGTAGTACATCTTGCGGGCAATTGTACCGAAGACAGGATAGTCGTGGGTATTACCGTTGGATCCGGAGTTACCGTTGAACTGCATCTGCACAGCCGTGCCCTTGTCGAAGTCCCACGGACGGTTCTGGAATGTGATGGCAGCGTAGAAACGCGGCTCTCTGCCGTAGAACTGCTTCATGACTGAAGTCGGTCCGGTGTAACTTCCAGACACAGGAGAGAAGTAGACATAACTTGTAAGGCTGTCAATACAGTTCTTGGTAGACACCATAGATTTCGGGTTACGGGCAGGAAGATCCTCAGGATTCTCCACGTCGTAAGTGAAATAGTCGGGGTCCTTGTCGATGCTTACACCTTTGTTGGTGAAATAAAGGTCAACAAATTCGAGCGGAACAGACAGTGCTCCCGCACCCTTGTCATAATTGCTGCCAAGTCCTTCAAAGCGTGGTACCATGCAGTAGGTCTCCTTTGCTGCGCTGGTACGGCCGTAGATAAGTTCCTCGTTGGACGAAGTACCGAAACTTGCATAGCGTACAGAGAGGAAAGGACATGAATTCTTGACATCCGTAACCAGTTTGCCGGAAGCATTACGGAGCACAAGTTTGTACTTGCCACTGTCGATAATCTTCTTTGCGGCGTCACGGGCGTCAATCCATTTCTGCTCGTCACGGCTCTGCGGGAAGAGTTTCTTGCCGTCCGCATTGGCGAGATCCTTGTTGTAAGTATCGCCGTTGAACAGGTAACTTGCACGGAACAGGTAGGTCTCGGCGAGCAAAGCCTCGACCGCTTCCTGGGTGAAGTTACCCATCATCTGGGCGTTATACTGGCTGTTCTCGAACTGAGAAACAAGGTTGCCGCTTGCTATCACGTCTTTCAACTCACTGATGATGTAGTCGAAACACTCGTCAACAGACGCACGCGAAAGTGTCATGGCTGACAGGGGATCGTCCACTTTGTAGATTTTGTCGCCTATCAACGGCACAGGACCATACTCCTTGACGAGGTTGAAATAGAAGTACGCACGGAGCGCACGGCACTCAGCCTTGGTCCAGGCTTTCTCCGTGTCACCCATAGGCTCACACTTGTCTACGTTAGCCAAGTAGATGTTCGCATACTGGATTCCACGGTAATACTGTGTCCAGATGCGCTCAACCAGACCAGTAGAGGGATCAAGAGAACCCTGAATGAGGTAGTGTGTCTCCACCCAGTCCCAAGGAAGGTAGCTCTCAATGGTGCCAGGACTCCAGTACATCGCTGTACCTGAGGCATAACGGTTGGAGTTGTCGGGAATATAAGAATATACGTTTGTGAGCCAGTTCAGGGTCATGCCACGGTTGGAAAAGACATCTTCGAGTGACGTGGCGTTGTTCGGCACGTCATCAAAGTAACTGTCACACGATGTGAACGCGAACGTTGTCAAACCGGCAAACAATATTCCGAAAATATTTCTTTTCATAATATACAAGACATTAATCGTTAAATGTTAAAGTTCACACCGAAGGAGAAGGTTCTCACATTAGGATATGAGACACCGTTGTCGGTGTTCAACTCCGGATCCCAGAGCTTGAACTTGCTGAAGGTAAACACATTCTCGCCCATGATATAGAAACGTCCGCCCTGCAACAGACCGCCAAGTGACCAAGACTTGGGGAAGTAGTAGGAAATGGTGAACTGCTTCAGACGCATGAAGCTGACATCCTTTTTCCACCATGTGCTCGTCACATAGTTGTTGATGTTCGACGGATCTGTCGCACCCCAAGCGAGGCGTGGATAGAACACATTGTCGTTTTCCGGATTGTCAGCAGACCAACGGTCGGTGATGTTGGCATAGAGAGTACCGCCACCCTGTGAACTTTCAAACGGACGGATACCGCTTCCGCGCAGGATGCGCTCAGCGTCAGCAACGCCCTGGAACAGGATACCTACACCGATGTTCTTGTATCTGATGTCACCGCCGAAGCCGTAGTAGATACGCGGGAGGTCACCGCGGCTGATGGCTACTTTGTCATAAGCGTCGATATGACCGTCACCGTTCATATCCTTATACATGATGTCACCGGGCTTAACCAACTGTCCCGGGTAGGTCTCACCGAACTGTGTGATGCCTCGTTCCTGGATTTGCTCCTCGCTGGAGTAAAGTCCTTCAGCGACATAACCCCACTCTGCAAGCACGTTATGGCCGCGCTGGTCGAGCCAAGGATATGCAGGCGTAGCCTGTCCGTTCTCCACTACCTCGTCCTCATTCTCGGTCATGTTACCGCGAACTGACACATACCAGTCCTTGCCGAACTTGTGGTTGTACTCGAAACTCAACTCATAACCCTTGTTCTTTACGATACCCATGTTGGCAGAGATGCCTTTTGCGAAACCTGCAGTCAGAGGTACGTTGTCACGGGAAACGAAGATGTTGGAACGACGCTCCTTGAACAAGTCGACAACAAACGTCAGATCATCGTTGAGGAAGTTGATTTCGATACCGAGGTCATGCTTGTGTATCTTAGACCACTGGGCCTTGTAGCCGTAGTTGCTGTAGGCAAGTCCGCCGGAAGCACCGTTGCGGCGCCAGTAGGTGGAATAGTCGTTTCCGCCTTCGATCTTGGTGAAGTAGCTGAAACGGTCACCTGACGAGTCGTTACCTACGACACCGTTAGAATAACGTATCTTCAGGAACGAGATAACCTTTGACATCGGCTTCCACCACGTTTCGTTTGAAGGAACCCAACCGATAGCCATTGCAGGGAAGAGGCCGAAACGGTGTCCCGGTTCGAAGTTCTCACTTCCCGTGTAACCGAGGTTTGCCTCTGCGAAGTAACGGTTGTCGTAATCGTAGGTCAAACGGCCTGACAGGCTCTCCTGTTTGTAAGGAAGGGTCGAGAAGAGGCTGGCCGAGTTGGCGTCGAGATAGTTGCGCATGTTGAACAGAACGAGTCCGCTCACGTTGTTGTGTCTTGCGAACGTGCGGTGATAATCGAGGGCTGCCTCGAAATAGAATGTACGGTATACCCACTTGTCAGCGGATACGCCCATGCTGGAATTACCCTTGTACTGCTCGCTGAGCACGAGGTTGCCGTCCTCGTCGTAGAGGTTTGCGTCGTCAATCCACACACCTGTGGTCGGGTCTTTCGAACCAACCGGTTTCCAAGTGCTGTCGTCCACAGAATAGTGCAGAGACTGTGTAGCCTTCACGTCGAAAGAAATGAGGGCGCGTGCGGAAAGTCCTTTGCTCCAATTCCAGAAGCCAAGGTCCTGAGTAAGTTTCAGGTTGGTGTTGATCTGGGTCTGGTGCTGTGTCTGGTAACCGCGTCTTGTAAGCGTCACCCAAGGGCTGTCGAGTTCCCTGTTGTCAGGAGAGATACCGGGGTTCTCGCCGTTAGGATACTGCACAGGATAGATTACAGGGTTGGTGCTCATTGCACGCGAATAGATGTCGCTGAGAGAAACGTGCGGATAATTACCGCTTGAGAGCCATCCGCTCACACCGACGTCGATGTTGGTGGTCTTGGATGCCTTCAGGTTAACGTTGGTCAGGAAGTTGTAACGGTCATAAGTAATCTCCGAACTGTAGTCCTGCAACGGATCGGTTTTTGTCAGACCCTTCTCCTGGTAGTATGACAACGAGATGTAGTAACTTGCGTTTGGAGCACCACCACGGATGTTGATGTTGGCGCGGCGGTTCCAACCGGTCTTGTTATACAGTTCGTTCATCCAGTTTACGTTAGGATACAGGTACTTGTTAATCGTACGGTCGCCAGCCACGCTGTTGGCATATTCCTGCTCGGTAGCATTCAACGCCATGCCGTTGGCAATCTTTGTGTTCATGATATACTGGTCTGTGTAGTATATCTTGTTGTATGTATTCTTGTACGCTTCGTTAACTGCGTTCATGTAGTCGATACCGTCAACCAGTTCAGGAATCTTCGTCAACTGGGTGACACCCTGATAGAAGTCGACAGAGAACTTCGGCTTGCTCACGATACCGGGCTTGGTGGTGATGATGATAACGCCGTTACCGCCTCGCACACCATATACTGCAGTAGAGGCAGCGTCCTTCAATACCGTGATGGACTCGATGTCTTCGGGGTCAAGGTTGTTGAAACTGCGCTCGATACCGTCAACGAGAACCAGCGGTCCTTCATTGCGGTTGGTAAGTGTGGAGAGACCACGCACCCAGATGTCGGAGTCGTCCTGTCCCGGCACACCGGAGCGCTGTACTGACATCACACCCGAAACACGGCCTGCGAGGATTGAACTCATGTTGGCAACAGGAGCCTTCACATGTTCCATCTTCAGCGACGACTGCGCTCCGAGCACGGAGACTTTCTTCTGGGTTGTGTAACCCGTGACAACGACCTCGTCGAGTTTGCTCACGTTCTCGGAAAGGATGAAGTCGACAAGCGTGCCTGCGACTTTCTTCTCTGCGGTCTCGAAGCCGATATATTCGGCGACAAGTACCGCATGTTCAGCGGCACAAGAGATGTTATATGTACCGTTCACGTCGGTGATGACACGGTTGTCAGTGCCTTTCTCAGTCACTGTCACACCTATCAGCGGGTCGCCGTTGACATCCTGTACACGTCCGGTAACATTCAATTTCTGTGCGAACACTTGTGTGGAAAGCATGAAAACCAACAACAGCATCACATACCTTCCAAATTGTTCTGTAGTTGTCTTGAACATAAAACAAGATTGTTTTTATATCGAAAGCGTCTCCGACCTTCAACGTAGAGACGCTTTCCGATAATGTTGGGTTAAATGGCGGCCGGACTGCACTGTGGCAAGTCCGACCGCCGTGAATATTCTGTGATTACTTGTTTATCACCTTGTAGGCTGTTGTCACACCGTTTTCAGAGATGGAAACAATGTAGAGACCTGCGCCCGGCACAGTCACTGCGCTTGTTCCTGCTGCGGAATTGACAACCTGACCGGCTGTGTTGAACACTGTAATCTTTGCACTTGAGCCAGCACCTGCAACTGTCACTACGTTGTCATGAGCATAAACTGCGTAAGCAGATGCCTTGTCAGCGGTAGCATCATTGATGCCTGTAGCCTCCTTGTCGTAGTTTACATAGCCGATAGTCTTCAGTACAGGATATGCGTAACCGTTGGATGCATCGAATGTCCATACCTCAGAGAAGTCCCAATCGATATTGGTGTAGGTAGCCTCCTGTGCCAATACGGATGCATTGACGCTCTCTGCAGCCACCACATTGCCACCGTCAGCGGTCTCGTTCTTTGTCGGCCAAGCTTCGCCAGTGCCGTCCATTGTCGCATTGACATTGTAGATATTGTCAGTGAAGATAACGATTGCATTCGGTGTGTCACCTGCATTGTTACCTGCGATGAACGGAGCAGTAGTGTGAGGAGTACCGTCACCAGTAGAGCTGCAGTCGCCTATTGAAACGCAGTTGGTGATAGTAACAGTGCTCTCAGCCTTGTCTACCAGACCTACGAAGCCGCCTACCCAACCGCGGTAGTTAGCCAAAGCAGAACCGTTGAAGTAGGACTTGGTCACTGTGACGCCGTCTTTCAGCGTACAACCGAAGAATCCGCCTGACTGACTATATGCAGTCACGTCACCCCAAACATAGGTATTGTTGACAGTAGCGGCGTTGCCGTCACCGGCGAGCAGAGCGACATGGTCGCGTCCGATTACCTGACCTGTCAGTGCCACCTGATCAAATGTTGTGCTGGAAGCAGAACCTACGAAACCTACATGGTTGCAAGAAGGAGCGTCAACAACGAAGTTCTCGAATGCGACATTGGTGAACTTCGCACCTGAAGTCTGTCCGAAGATACCCTTGTCGTCACCAGAAGAAATCTTGACACCAAGGTTCTTCACCTTGTGACCGTTTCCGTTGAGTGAGCCAGAGAACGGAGTGCCGCTGACAGCGAAGCCTTCGAACTCTACGCCCTTCATGTCTATGTCGTTGGAAAGTTCGTATGAACCCTGCAGGTTCTTTGCTATAGAGAGGAACTCTTCCGGTGTCGAAATCTTGGTAACGTCACCACTCTGGCCGATATAGAATGTGAATGTGTGGTCACCCACGGTTGTCAGTACAGAAGCAAGCGCTGCATCGCAGCCTACTTCAACCTTAACTTCGCCTGAGCCTGCATAGTATCCGTTCTCGTCACCTGCGTAGATGGCGTTGTCCTCGGGAACTACAGTTGCCTTGTCAGCGTTCTCCACGAGAGTGAAAGTCAGAGTCTGACCCCAAGAACCGTGCATCGTCGTAACGTCAATCTTCTCGCTACCGTCGGTATAGAGGAGTGACAAGTCCTTAGGCATATCGTAAATGCTTGTCGGGAGCGGACCGTTCATCCACTTCAATACAGGATACATCTTGCCTTCTGCGCCCTCGAAGAACTTCCATGTATTGGTGAAGTCCCAACCGAGAGTAGTCTCGTAGAAGTCCTTGGTCTTTGCTGTCGCGTCGTCAACAGACTCTCCAGAGATGCCGTCCTTGTCGCCTGCATCGCTGAGTTTTCCGCCGCTTACGTCATAGATGGTAGATGCCAAAGCGTAGTTGTTGCTTACATTTGCGCCACGTCCTGCCAAGTGAATCATTCTGTCAGCAAGGTTCACGCTACCAAACAAATGTGCAGGAGCGGAGAGACAGTTCTCTACATTAGTAGGATAGGTCTCCCAGTCGTTGTTGTCGATAAGAGAGATGAGACCTGCAACACCGCCTGAGTTGTCTACAGTACCCGAGAAGAGACAGCGCTGCATGGTTCCGCCGTTTGCCACACCGGCGATACCGCTGGCCTGGTGCTGGCGTGATTTGATCTTCGCGTCAGAGATACAGTCGGAGATAACAACGCCCACTTCACCGTTGCGGTTCATGTCGCCGGTGAAAGCAGCCACGTGGTCACGTCCCTCTATATATGAATTGGTCACATAGCACTGTGAAATCTCACCGCCATAGCACTTGCCCACGAATGCTGCAACATTGTCATTGCCCACGATGTTGGCACCCTCGATACCCACATTCTTTATGGTTGCGCCACGCATAGTAGAGAACAGAGCCACGCTACCCCTGTCGCTGTCACTGAAAGTAAGGTTCTTGATGATGTGTCCCTGGCCGTCAAGAGTGCCGGAGAACTCACCGAGCGGAGAGAATGTTACGCCCTTCATGTCGATGTCAGCCACGAGTTTGTAGTCGCCCTCGAGGTTGTTCTTTATGTTGAGGAGGTCTTCCGCTGTTGCGATGTTATAGTTCTGTGACGTTACGGTGAAAGTCTGCTTCACTGTCACGCCATTGGAATATTCGTCTGTAGCGGTTGAATAGGTAACTGTAGCAGTTCCTATGCCGACGAACTTCAGTGTTGTTCCGTCTACGGCAACCACGTCGGTGTTGTCGCTGGAGATAGTGACGGTCTTGCCGATTGTGGATGTTGCACCCGGGTCAAAAGTAAGGTCCTTCACACAAACCTCAGGAGCGGCATTCACATAGACTGCGTCAGCGTCTACAGGATATGTCATTCCTGCAAGCACAGGATACTTTCCTGTGGGGAAACTCCACTTGGTCTCGTCGAATCCGATGGAAGTATAAGTTGTTTTCAACTCCAGTTCTGCCGGATCAATCGGGTCTCCCTGAAGATTGTAGTCAAGTGTTGACGGATCTTCAATAAGGTTTCCGCTCTCATAGAACTTGGAGGCTGTGGAATAGTAGTTGTCCGCAGTGCTGCAAATGGAAGCGTCGCCATTGACGAATCCGACAATAGCGTGGGTTCTGTGGTTGTCACCGCTACCATATCCGGAAACAAATGCCGGAGCGATAATATTGCCAATTATCTCTGCAGAACCGTTATCCACAATAGGTGTGATACCACCGGCACCGTTGCCCGGAGCAGATGCAGAACCGAGCACGAAGTTGTTGGTTATGTAACCGGCGTTCACCCAACCCACGAGCACACCTGCCTGATGTGTCGAACTGTATGCGCCAGCAGTGGACATACAGTTGCTCACATAAGTGAACTGTCCTGCATTGGCATCGCCTCTGACATCACCCACAATGCCGCCGACATGGTCGTAACCCGTGATGATACCAGACACAAACACCTGGTCGATATTTGATGCAATGGCCTGTCCGGCAACCGCTCCAGCCTGCTTGTTACCGGCAATGCTGACGTTAATGAAACGCACATTCTTTACCGTAGCGCCGCTGATGAACGAGAAAAGACCCTGGTTGTCTTTCTTCGTAGTGATTGTCAGACCCTTGATAGAGTGGCCTGCACCGTCAAGAGTTCCGGTGAAAGGAGTGGTCTCTGCTGCCAGCGGAGTCCATTCACCACTAAGAGTAATGTCATTGGCGAGCACATAAGAGCCAGCCAAATCATTTGCTATTGCCTTCAACTCTGCCTCACTTGTAATTGAGACCTGGGCGTATGCACCCATACCGAGCGTCAGACAAGCAATGGTTACCAACGTTTTTTTCGGTCGAAATAAATCTCTCAACATAAGATTAATGATTAGATTGTCTTCAGTTTTTTTCTAAATTAACATTTAACGAACGGCCACAACCAGTCCTGATTCCGGCCTCAATGGTACTTTGTGCAATTTCTTAGTCGTTTTTATCCATAGGCGTTACCTTTTCGTTTCACATATTTTATTTTTATATTACAATCTCCATGTTTATCACGACAATTCCTTTCGTTTTATGCAAAAATGATACAAACGAGCGCAACGATAACACGTTATCTAATTGACGTATGTCATTTATACCGTACAAAGTTACTCCCGAAAGCCAATTTTGCCCCTATTAAGACTGTTAAAAGTCGTTAACAGGGGCAAAAAAAATACATTTCTCTGTCACTACAAGGTTACCTTGCCACAACCGGCTACAAGGAAAGATGACACACTCTCAGTCTTCCGGCATCAGAATTTGTCCATGAACCCCGACCTGCCGAGGAAGATCAGGAGCGAGTAAGCCAACGTCATGGAGATCACGCCGACCAGTAGACCGACCTTGGCCATTTGGCTTGTCTTGACGAGACCTGTGGAATAGGCGATAGCATTAGGAGGTGTGGATATTGGCAACGCCATGGCAAACGACGCACAAAGGGCGATGCCGACTATCAGAGTGGTAAGTCCGCCGATAGGAGCGAGCTGTCCTTCCATGCCCTGCCCCACCGTGATGAGTATCGGCACCATGAGTGCCGCAGAGGCGGAGTTGGAGATGAACGTCGAGAGAAGCCAGCAGATGAGACCTGCACCGATGAGAACGACAAACACGGGGAACTCGCTGAACGGAATGCTTTCCACCATCGCCTTCGCCAGTCCCGACCCTTTCATGCCGGTGCCGAGGGCGAATCCGCCTGCCACCATCCACAATACGGACCAGTCAATCTGCTTTATGTCCTCCGAATTGACTATGCCCAGTGCCGTGAACGCACCCACGGGGAACAGTGCGACGACATAGGAGTTGATGCCGAAAATCTTCTCTCCGCACCACAGTGCTATCGTTATCACCATTATTATATATATAGCGTTGGTCTCCCAGCACTTCTTTGCGCCGCCCTGAATGTTGAATTCGAGTTTGTCGGTGGTAAACCTGTACATCGCCGACAGTATCACCCATGCGATGAGGAGGATTGCTATCATCAGCGGAAAGGTCATGACAATCCAGTCGAGGAAGCCTATGTTCACCCCGGCATCCTTCAGTGCGCCGAGCGCAATGCCGTTGGGAGGCGTGCCGATTGGCGTGGCGATGCCGCCGATATTGCTGCCTATTGGAATGGCGAGGGCGAGGGCTATGCGACCGCGCTCCTTTTCCGGCAATGCACGGAACACCGGCGCAAGGAACGTGAGCATCATTGCCGCCGTGGCGGTGTTGCTGACAAACATGGAGAAAACTGCCGTCACGAGCATGAAACCGAGGAGAACGACCTTGGGATTAGTGCCGAACGGGCGCAGCATGATGCGCGCGAGCGTCACGTCGACGCCGCTCTTCGACGCCACGAGAGCCAGTATGAATCCGCCCATGAAGAGCATTACCGTCGGGTCAGCGAACGCCGCGATGATGTCCTTGTAAGGGATTATGCCCGTCATCTGCGTGACTTCCTTGCCGCCTTTGGTCACTGTCTCCACGTCGATACCGCTGAAGTACCGGGGATCGATGAGCGTTCCTATCGCAGAATCGCTCACCGTGAAGAGCATCACAACGATGATCAGCACCGACGTGACCCATGCCGGGACACCCTCGAGTATCCACATCAGGGCGGCGAACACGAAGATGGCAATCATGCGCTGCTGGATTACCGTGAGGTTTTCAATACCGAATGCCGTCGAAGGCAACATCAAAACGAGGAGCGTGACGAAGAGTACAAAAGCAATCTTGAACACTTTCACCACTGTAGGATCTATTGTTTTCATCTGTCAGGTTTAAGATTTAAGTTTTAAGATAAACTTCGCAAAGGTAGAAAAATTATCGTCAATACCAACTAACAAAAACGGTTCTTTTTATGAAAAACTCAGTTTTTTGCCCCCACACATATCTGATTCTTACAGAAAACGCACCTTTTCTTCTATTTTATTCCGCCGCAAAGCCATAACTTTGTGACCGCATAAGATTAACAGAAACAGATGAGAACAAAAATCATTGCGCTGCTCGTCATCGCCGCACTGCCGGCAATGGCACAGAAAAGGGCGGTGTCCATACTGGGCGACTCCTACAGTACATACGAACGCTACACCACTCCGTCGACAAACGAGCAATGGTATTTCGAACCGCAACGCGACAACCGCACCGACGTGAACGACGTGACGCAGACTTGGTGGCACCGGCTCTGCACGGACAAGAAACTGAAACTCGACACAAACAATTCATACAGCGGCTCGACAATATGCTTCACCGGCTACGGCGGAGAGGACTACACAGCACGCTCGTTCGTGACAAGAGCCGCCAACCTGGGCTGCCCCGACATCATACTGGTGTTCGGCGGGACCAACGACTCGTGGGCGAACTCGCCGCTCGGGGAGTTGAAATTCGACGGCATAGAGCGCAAGGAACTCTTCAACTACCGCCAGGCGGTGTCATATCTCGCAAAGTATCTCACAACAAGATATCCCAACACGGACATATACTTCATACTCAACAACGACCTGAAGCCCGAGATAGGCGATGCCATGCGCACCGTCTGCCGGCACTACGGCATCAGTCTCATCGAACTGAAAGACATCAGCAAGACCAGCGGACACCCCAACATCAAGGGCATGAAGCAGATAGCCGAACAGGTGGGAAAGGCAATAAGATAGTCCCGACACCGTTCCGGCAGTGCGAGAGCGGCGTTATCGCACCGCGAAAGCACCGTTTCTTCAGCCGTACCACGACCGTGATTCGAGCGTACCACGACCGTGATTCGCCCGTACCACGGTCGTGGTACGCTCGAATCACGGTCGTGATGCCGCCGCCAACAGTACGTTTACAGACGACGAAAGCGGTCTTGCCGCACCGCGACAAGACCGCTTTCGTATGAGTTCCGACCCGGTCAGCGACCGGGGGACGGCACAGATTATTTCTTGAAGATGTAGAACGTGAAGTCGCGGTCCTTGTATTCCACACGGTATTTCGGCAGGGCCTCGGCATAGCCGCTCCACGAATCGATGCCGCCGACACCTGCCATCACGTCATCAATGTAGAGGTTGGTGAACTTGCTCTGGGTGAGTTGCTCCGGGTGACGCTGCTCCTTGGCGTCGCCGTCGTCCATTTCATCGACGGTGAAATGCAGTGCCGAAGCAGTGAAGTCACGGTCTGCCATGATGCGCACATTGCCCTGTTCCCACCAGCGTATGCCTGTCTTGGTGCCCGTTTCCTGCGGACGGACATAGGGGAAGAACTGTTCGTCGGCGGTCTCTTCATAGACGCCGAGCGTCTGTCCGCTGCAACGGTCGGAGTAATTCTCCACCGGACCGCGGCCGTAGAAGCGGCTCTTGTCGGCGGTGTAGGGCATTTCCATCACCATGCCGAAACGGAACATGCGGCTGACATCAGCCCCCGGGGTGGTCGTGAGTTTCTGGTTGACCTTGACGAAGCCGCTCTTGTCCACGGTGTAAGTAAGCGTCAGTTTCGCCTTGACATCCGGCATGTCATAGACGGCGGTGGTCACGTTCTTCTTTGTCTTGAGGCTTTCGAGGTTCATCGCAGGGTTGCGCCATGCCCGCAACCACCACTGCAGGCCTGCTCCCATGTCGTTGTCGGTGACCGCACGCCAGAAGTTCGGCTTTATGGTGCCGCCCTCGCCGAGCACGTTTTCGCCGTCCATGGTCAGTGTCTCTATAAATCCCGTCTGCTTGTTGAACGTTATCTCCGTCTTGTGTGCCTCATCCTGACGCACCGCAACGGCGTAGTCATAAGGATAGTCGAATATCACGAACTGCTGGTAAGCCACGGTCTGTCCTGCCGGGAGGAGCGGTTCGGCATCCTTCAACTCGTAGTACACGTTGAGCGTCACCTCTATGTCAGGGTCGTAGAGAGTGTAAGGCAGAGTGTAGGTGCGCGTCTGCTGCGCCGGGATATCGAGGTCTTCGATCGTGCCCTCCTGGTTTTTCTCGCCCTCGGCGAGGAGCACCCAGTGCAGGCGCACGTTCTTCAGGTCGCGGAAGAAGTACTCGTTCTTCACGCTGACCGTACCTTTTTCCTTGTCGAGGAGTTCCGTCCAGATGTTCTGGTACTGGTAACCTATCTCGTAAGCCTGCGGTGTCAGCCGGCGCTCGGCGTTGATAAATCCGTTGCAGTTGAAGTTGTTGTCGGAGGCGTCGTGGGTATTGTAGTCGCCGCCATAGGTCAGTGTCTTCACCTGGGGACCCGCTCCCGTCTTAACGGTGCCGTGGAGAGCCTGGTCGACAAAGTCCCAGATGAAGCCTCCCTGGAAGCGTTTGTTCTGGCGCACGATGTCCCAGTACTCCTTGAAACCGCCGCCCGAGTTGCCCATGGCGTGGCTGTATTCGCACTGTATGAGGGGTTTCTGGTCTTCGGGAGCGTTGCTGTCGGCATACTTTTGGCAGTATTCCTGACTGGCATACATCGGGCAGCACACGTCACTGTTTGCCCCCTTGCCTGCCCTTTCCCAATGAATGGGACGGCTCGAGTCCTCTGCCTTTATCCAGTTGTATACATTTGTGAAGTTCGGCCCGTCCACAGTCTCGTTGCCCATGGACCACATGATGATGCTCGGATGATTGAAGTTGACGCCCACATTGTGACGGTTGCGCTCCATGATGTGCGCCTGGAAGAGTTCCGTTTTGGTGATTGCGTCGTCACCGTAGCCGAAGCCGTGAGCCTCAACATTTGCCTCGGCTATCATGTAGAGACCGTACTCGTCGCACAGATCGTACCATACCGGGTCGTCGGGATAGTGGCATGTGCGCACGGCATTGATGTTGAGCCGCTTCATTATGCTGATGTCCTGGAGCATTCTCTCCTTTGACACGACGTAACCGCCGTCCGGATCCATCTCGTGACGGTTTGCTCCCTTTATGTAGACAGGCTTTCCGTTGACGAGGAAACGGCCGTCCTTGACCTCTTTCCTGCAAAAACCGACCTTCTGGGTGGTCACTCCGAGGAGTTCGCCGGCATTGCCTTTCCGGTCGACAGAGTAGATGCTTGCCACCAAAGTGTAGAGATTCGGAGTCTCGGCTGTCCACTTCTGCGGATTCTCCACGGTGAAGCAGGCATCCATGACATTGCTCTCGATGTCGTCGGTGCCGATGGAGCGCATGGTCTCTTCGAGTGTCTTGTTACCATTGGCATCCTGCAACTCGAGTTTGACAGCCACATTCCCCTTGGTCTTGCCGTGAATCTGGAGCAAGCCGTCGGTATAGTCGTCGGTCAGGTTGGCAGTGATATGGATGTCGGTGAGTTGCTGTTCAGGGTTGAGAGCATAGAGATAACTGTCGCGGGCAACGCCTGACAGTCGCCAGAAATCCTGGTCCTCGCAGTAACTGCCGTCGCACCAGCGGAACGTCTGGAATGCAATGAGGTTCTCCCCCGGGTGGACATAGTCGGTGACATCAAACTCTGCCGCCACCTTGGAGTCCTCCGCATAGCCAACGAACCGGCCGTTCACATAGAGGTAGATGTTGGAAGTGACGCTGCCGAAATGGGCTATCACCTGACTGCCCTTCCACGTTTCGGGCACAGTTACGGTGCGGCGGTAACTTCCCACATGGTTGTCTTTGATGGGCGGCATCGGCGGATTCACCTTGTCATTGCCGCGCCATGCGAAACCGATATTGACGTAAACGGGATCGCCGTAGCCGTTAAGTTCCCACATTCCGGGCACCGGCATCGTGCCCCAGGCACTGTCATCGAGGTCTGCGAGGTAGAAATCCGTGGGGCGTTCGTCGGCGTTTGCCACCCACTTGAACTTCCATGTACCGTCCAATGACACATAATTCGCCGACTTGGTCTTGTCATTTCCAATGGCCAAGTCACGGTTTTCGTAAGTGAAGAAATTGGTGTGCACCGGATAGCGGTTCACTTCATTGGCAGAGAGGTCACGCCACTCCGACCACGTCTGCGCTGTCGCAGCCATGCCGCAGATGGCTACCAGTCCGGAAAGAAACAGTCTTTTCATATCGTTTTCAGTTATGTTTATTCGGTTGGAACACTGCAAATTTAACGAAATAATTCTTTGATTGTAACAAAAGAGATGCGAAATCGCACTTTATCCCATATATTCGTGTTCCTTTGTGTTCAACAAGGAAGACACCAAAAACGAAAAGCCTGACAGTTGTTTTGCAAGTAAAAGTACAACTGTCAGGCACAGAAACAAGGTTTCTTTTTATGTCGAACTGATTTTATTGGAGAATTTCATATTGCCACAGGCAGCCATCACCAGACAATACATACAATGTGTGATTGTTTTTGTCAATGTCAAAACTACTAAATTGTATACCGGGTTTGAGTTCTCCTAACATTTTCCCATCCCAGTCAAACAACAGAATTGATGGGGTATATGTTTTACCCGACAAAAAACTTTCATAGGTAATGTCATACTTTAGCACCGCAAATCCATCATCGTATGTACGAACTTTCGCAAACATATATTTCTGTTCTTGCTCCGATTTTGCCAAAGCGTCACTCAATCTATCAAGTTTCTCACCATAACATACGGTATAGCCTTTTCCCGAATTAGCGGAATATACGTTGATGTAGTTCATATTCAACATGGCTTCTACACATTTTGTGCCATCAGGGGAAACCCCGGGGAGTGTGGACAACAAATTGAAATCCTTACCCTTTGGCACGGCAAATTCATCGGCAAATTCCATATTAGGAATGGTCTTCCTTTCCTTGCCTTTTATGAGCCATCGTTTCTGCATGGTCTCATCTTCATTCAACTCTTTAACCCAAAAAGTAGAATCTGGCAGAATTTTCACCCAAAACGCCCCCTGTGGAACTTCCGTGTCAGGAAGAAATTCTTCTATCCGGGTGTCGCCTGTCTGCAAAGAAGACGTAACATTCCAAGAATATGTCCTCGCTGTAATCTGGTCTGAAAGAATTGCATACAGGTTGCCGTTGTTTTTCAGAAACGTTCCCCGAATGGAAATGAGAATTCCGACAGGAAATTCCCCAATGGAATTCCCCGCATTAATGAAACTCCCTCGTGAAGACAAATCTCCCGTTGACAAAACCTCAATAATCCCACGACTACGGTTTGTTTCCAAAAACATCAGACTGTCAACAATTCTAATATCTTTCAATGGCAGGCTATCACCATCTATACATTTCTTTCCCTTACCCAGTGCCAACTCTTTTGAGGGAGAATCCGCATAGACGACCTTTCGGAAAGTCATATTCTCCTTGGGATCTCTTCCTCTGTTTTTGTCACAGCTCGCAAACTGTGCGACAAGCAATAACAAGAACAATCCTGACACAACAGGACAAACAACTCGACGACACTTGCTCATTACACTTTTGGCATTTACAGACGTTTTTTCATAATGATTTGTTTTTAGTTATTACTGGTATTTTTTCTTTTACTCCCAAGGAAGTAAACTTATTCAAACATTAATCTTTTTTCTATTTTACCCATGACACATTTCTTATCGCCGTACAACCGTACATCCTTTATTTGAGAGATTACCGGATTTATTCCTCATCATAATCGGGATGACAAATATGAGTGTAAGCATGGAGAAAAGCATTCCTCCCATAGTGCCGACAGCAAAAGAATACCAGAAAGGCTCGGATTTCCCGTCAATAACGATGAATGGAATCAGACTGAGAACGGTGGAAATCACCGTGAGAAACACAGCCACAATCTTGTGGTTGTAAGCCTTCACATACTGTCTGATACCTCTGCGCCCATAGGAAAGGTATTCATGAAGGATGTATATGCCGGCGTTTACGGTAAGTCCGGCGAGCATGACCATCGACGCATAGCCGCCTGTGCCGAACTCCACGCCGGTGATGCAGTAGGTGAGGAACGTGCCTATGAATGACACGGGGATAAGCATCACAATGACAAACGACACATACAGATTCTCAAAAAGGATGCTGCAGATAAAGAAAATAATGACCGCTATAATCCCGATGAGCCAATATTGCGTGCCGGAATCCTCGTAGTAGCCATAGGAAGCGTCCTGGCACTTGAAGCCGATAGGTATCTTGGCGTTAAACTTATCTTTGACCGAGTCCATGTAACGGAGTACATAGTTGGGCGAGCCCATGACGTTGAACGAAACGTGAAGTTTGTATGACTGGTTTGACTTGGGTATGCAGTTCTTGGCTTCGCGCCTCTCTATCCCGATAAAATCAGACATTTTCGTGTCCGTGCCATTTACACGCAGATAACTGTTCTGCACGTGCCAAAGGTCAAACTCATCCTGTCCCTTTGATTTCAGGAACATTGGTGCGGAGATATTTTCGTCCTCATAGCGGTCAATATCATAGCCGGAGAGGACTCCCTGCAGTACATTATGCGCAGCGGAGATGTCAAAGCCGTAGAGAGCAACGGCCTTCTTATCGTATTTGGCGAAAAATTCGTCCTCCTGGTTCTTGTGATCCGGCGTTTGGATTATTATGTCCGTCACGCGCGAGTTTTTCTTCAGTTCCTCGCAGATATCCTCTGCTATACGGTAAAGGCGTTCATAATTGTAGCCGACAACTTCAATTGTGTTGAACCGGAACTGTAGCGACAGAGAGTTGCTGAAGCCTTTTTTGCTGACACCGCTGGTGCTCCATTCCGCTCCACCGATATTTATAATCTGACCTATAACCTTATTTTCCAACACATAAGGAAAGTTCGTGTCGCGGTATTCCTTCTTAAACTTCACATCAATGGTCGCTCCCCAATTCTCAACTCGCGTCTCATACCGCTCTATTTCCCTGAATCTGGAGAGGAACTGGTCGACAAGGAGCACCTTTTCATTGAGTTGTGCCGCCGTGCCTCCCAGCGGCATCTTAGCCCTGATGCACAGTATTTTCTCTTCATCACGGTTGTCGGAAAAAGTGCGCCGGGAGAGAGACTCGCTGAAAAGGCGCATCGTGCCGCCGAAAACCGTTGTCAACGGCTTCTTGCATTTGGTCAGGAAGAACTGCGAACCGAGGGTTGAATTGTAGAGTTTCTCATACCATATCCCATTGTCTCCGCCGCTTGCGGCAAGTTGTTGGTGTTTTTCCACATTATAGAGGGAGTCGGGCAAGAGGTGAAACGGTATGCCGAAAGCGAGCACGAGCAGCACTATATAAATCCACTTACGTTTCTGCACGAACATGACATAGCGAGTGTAGACACGTTTCCACCACACGAGAAACCTCTGATGGCGCACCTTTCCCTGCTGCCGACTGCGGTAATGGAACTGCTCGACAAGTGCGGGCACGAAGAAATAGGCCACAAGCAGCGACACGGTAAGGTTGATTATTATTATCCACGAGAAGTCCCACAGGTCGCGCTGCAGGAACTCCGGCAGCCAGAACACGACTATCAGCGACCCGACAGTGGTGAGAAGTGCCGCCAGAATGGCAAGAAACATCCTGCGGTTGCGGTAGTAACTGTAATGGTCTACCATGACTACGGAGGCATCAATGATAAGTCCCATGGAGACGGTTATGCCAGCAAGGCTGTAAACATGCAGGCGTATGTTGAACATCCAGTAGGCAATCACCGACACAAGCAGGTTGGCTGCCAGCGTGGTTGTCATAATCAGCAGATAGCGCCAGTCCCGGTGTGCGAACCAAAGGAACAGCATCAGTATGGCGAGAGACATGAGTGAGCGCCACACGAGTTTGTGAAGTTCGCTTTCTTTCTCCTTCGCCTCGTCATGTGTGAGAGTGAAATAGACGCCCTTTTTCAGAGTCTTGCTTATCTCGGTGACTTTCCCCCGTATCTCTGACGACATCTTTATGAGGTTCTCGTCGGCATCCACGAACACATTGAGATAGATGGTGTTCATGCCGTTGACACGGAAGAAACTTCCCGGTTCGCGGTCTTTGTATTCATAAGTGGCAAGGTCGTTCAGGTAGACAGTCTTCCCGGCGACGCTCTTTATCGGCATTTCCTCCAAAGACTTGTGGAACTTACTCGTGACGAGATAGAGTGCCAGCCTCTCCTGATGACCGTCGGCGGTAGACCGCAGCACTTCTCCCACGATATCCCTCCGCCCCATGAAACTCTTAATCGCCGCCTCTATATCACCGGCGGACAGCCCATAGTTGGCAAGAATGAACGGATCGTAGGTTATCTCTATGTACTTGCTCTTGCCTCCGGTGAGGAAAACGCCCTTGACACCTGACAGTTTTTGCAGTTCCGGTTCGACTTTCCGGGAAAGGTATTCCTTCAGTTGTTCATCGCCAAGATCGGAGTTAACCTGATATGAGAGCAGCAGTTTCGTGGTCTCTTTCTTCTGTTGCTCGTTAACCACATCACCGCCGGAGAGTACCGGGTAGCTCACACCCTCAGGCAGTTTCTTCTGCACTTGCTTCAACAGCGACGCTATCTCAAACTTCACGGCGGACACATCGGCATTCCTCTTCAGTTGCACCTCTACACGTCCTGAACCGAAATTGGATTCAGAAGAGACGCTTTCCACACCTTTCACGGCGGACACGATGCCCTCTATGCGCGATGTCACATTCTGCTCAATGACCTTTGCAGACGCCCCACTCCACGAGAAAGAAACAGTCAGGGTGTTGCCTTGGCGCGGACGCGGACTGTCTGCCACATCTATGAGAGGTATCAGCGCCGCGCCAATTACCATCAGTATGACGAGCACGAAGAGTACAGTGAAGTTCTTCCTGTTATCATGCAATTTGGCGGAATGCGCTATCTTCATGTTATTTCCTCCTGTAGATGACGTAATAGAGCAGCGGAACGAAGAACAGGCTGACCAGTGTGCCCACCGTCATGCCTATTACGAGAGCCAATGAAAGCGGATATTGCATGGCTGCGCCCATGCTTCCCTTGGTCAGGAAAGGCAGCAGAGCCAGAATGGTGGTGAGGGATGTCATGACGATAGGGCGGAGTCTGCTGTGCCCTGCCACCCAAATGGCACGGATGATGGAGTTGCCCTCGCGCCTCAGACGGTTGATTGTGTCTATCTTGAGAATGGAGTCATTGATGACAATGCCGCTCATGACCACGATGCCAATCATAGACATGATGTTGAGGGATTCTCCAAGGAGCCAAAGTCCAAGCAGGACAAAAAACACGTCAACAACCATTTCAAGCAGGATAATCAACGGTTGCACAAGACTCTCGAACTGTGCGGCAAGGATGAAGAACAACAATGCGAGGGCGACAATCAGCACAACGGTCATCTCGCCTATCATCTGGCGCGAAGAGAAATAACCGCCCGAGAAAGACGCAGACAAGTCACTGTCGGGGCGATGGGTGTACTCATCCACATACGATATCACTTTTTTGATGTCCCTGTCCTTTGCATTGAGGCTTATGCCAAAGTATTCTCCGCTACCCGAAGACTGCAAGCGCTTGTAGTCTTCACCCTGCGACTCATTTACAAGATAGGATATCGGTATCTCTGTACCGTCATCGTTGAGAACAGTATTCGCGAAAATGAGCCGCGCCTCCCTAACGTCAGTTCCGATAATGACCGGTACACTCTGCGCTCCATCGTTGATTTCAAATACCTGATTACGGTTCATGATTTCCTTCAGACGGTTCAGAAGCCGGTCATAGGAAACCTTATAGACGGTCATTTGTTCCGGATCCGTGACATAGCGGATGTTGGTTTCCGTCACTACAGGCATGATGTCAAGTTGCGGGAAGTGCACTTTCAGGGAGTCAACGAATCCCCTGACAGTATGCACGGCCGGTCTACGGCCTTCGTGCGTCTGCAAAAGGATGTTCAAGTCGGCCTCATCCGTGGAAAAAATCAGGTCGTAAAGGTTACCCGGTTCGCCGAACTCCACCGACACATCGCCGTATTTCTTCCTTATATAATCAAGTATTTTTGTCTTCACGCCATTGAGTTGTTCTTCCGAAGCACATTTCAGATAGACCACAGCCTCGCTTGACGTGATGTCTTTGGTGTGGGCGAGAAGAAAATCCTGAGTGCCGACCATGGAAGTACTGCTTCCTGTCCCGTCCTTGACATACTGCAGCAGCCCTGTCACCCGGCGGTCATTCTCCTCTGTGGAGATGCCTTGGTTCCAATCAATGGCCATGAGCGTATCGTCCTGTGCTATGTAAGGCATACGCTCTTTCTCTATTACCCGGAACACGAGAACTGTCAATGGGATGATGCAGAAGAATGCCGTCATGCAGAGACCTCCGTGCTTCAGCACCCAGCGCATGACAATCTCATAAGGAGGAATCATACTTCCTGCCCACTTGTTCTCCGCATCCAGACTTTTATATGTCTTCTTGCGAAAGAAAGCATAGAAATAAACGGGAACTACAGTGACGGCAACAAGCAGAGAAGCAAACAGTGCGAACGTCACGCCCATGGCCTGATCGAAGAACAGAGCACCGGCAGTGCCACTGAGAAAGATAAGCGGAATAAAGACAGAACAGGTGGTCAGCACTGAACTCAACATGGGAGCGCACACTTCTTTTGTGCCCAAAGCCACAGCCTCCTTCATCGGCAAGCCGCTCCTCCACTTCTGCATGATGTTGTCAATGACGATGATAGAGTTGTCAACAATCATTCCCACACCAAGCACAAGTCCTGAAAGCGAAATCACATTGAGCGTTATGCCACAGAGATAAAACGCCAACAGAGTCAGTATAAGCGACAAAGGCACTGATATGGCGATAAGGATCAACATGCGCCACTGACGCATGAAGATCAATATTATGAGGAAAGCGAGGAGTGCTCCCACCCATAGATTTCCTTTCAGGTTGTCTATCGTATAGGTGAGCAGACGTGTCTGGTCACGTGTCAACTGAAATTCGATGTCAGGATAGCTGGTTCTCAGTTCTTCCAGAAGTCCGTCCATGCTCTTCTGGAGATCCTCCATCTGCGCGTCATTCTGCTTGATGATGGCCAACGTTATGGCGTTCTTGCCGTCATGACGAATCAGTCCGTTGCGCTGAGCCACACGTTCCGTTACGCTACAGAGGTCTTTAAGTTGGAGCAAACGGCCATTGTGGTTGATATAAATGTTCTCTACATCTTCTTTAGTGAGCAACTGGGAGTCGAAATGGATATTGAACCTGTATATTCCATCGCGCACAGAGAGAGCCCCGAGGGTTATGTTATTTCTCCTGATAGCCGATTCTATATCCTGAACTGTCATGCCCAGGGACTTGAGTTTGTCATTGTCTGGCGTGCATTCTATTTCAGTTCCCACCGTCCCGCTTATGTCTACCATTGCCGTTTGGGGCAGTTGCTCTATGCGTTTACTCGCTACACCCTTGACAAACTTGCCTAACTGCGCAAAAGACAATTCCGAGTTTTCCGTGTTCTTGGGATCTTCGTTCTTCAGATAAATGTCAAGATAGAACGCCGGAACATCCATTGCCGAAGCCTTCATGACTTTGGGTCGCTCCATTTCTTTCGGCATATTGTTCATCGCACGGTCGAGTTTCTCGTTGACATCAATGAATATAAGCGACATATTGCTGCCTGTCTCAAACTCCATGGTAATGGTACCGGCATCCATGCGCGATGTAGACTCAATGTTTTTCAGCCCTGCCACCTGTGCCAGTTGTTGCCGCATAGGCGTGACATAGCGTTGTTCCACCTCTGGAGCGGCATAACCTGATGCCGGAATCTGGACGGTGATGCGCGGAATGTCGATATCGGGCATCAGCGAAACCGGTATCTTCTGCAATGCAAGCAATCCCAAGACGGCAATAGCAATCAGCGACATCGTGACCGCTATCGGGCGAACTATCATATCACGGAGCATACACAAACATTTTTATCTGTTGGACATCAGCATCAGGGACACAGGCGTCTACTTGTCGTCGTCTGTTCTTTTCCTTGCCACGACTTTTGTGTTGTCCGCCAGATTGAGGTTGCCTGACGTGATCACGATGTCGTCTTCTTTCACCGTAGTCCCCTTGCGCACACATCCTGTTATGGCATAAGAATTGATGTTGCTGTACAACACATCAACATAAGTCCAGACTGCACGGCCATCCTTATAGAGGAATACCACATGATATCCGTCACGTTCAACAACCGCATCCTTGGGAACGACAAACATCTTGCGCACCTCTTGTTCCACGATGACCTTCACATTGAGACCGTCAATCATCTCTTTGTCACCCTTTGTGTTGTCTACACGAGCGGTTATCAGGATGAGCCCCTTCTCGTCAACCGCAGGATTTATCTGCGTTATGACACCGTTGCAGATTTTCTCCTCATCGATAAACGGCGACACTTTCACGCTTTGTCCCACCTTGACATGGGGAAGTTCGGCCTCAAGAATCTTGAATTCGACATCAAACTGCGAATCGTCAACGAGCGTACACAGTTTGTCATTACGCTGGAAAGCGTGTCCTTCTACATTGACAATTCTCCCGGAGAACGGTGCCCGCAGGTTGCACTCATCAAGTGCTGTCTTGGCTGACTGCAGGGCATACTTGGCGGTGTAGTAGCCTGATGTCACCTCCGCACGCTTCATGACATCGCCAGGGACATCGTGCAAGTCCGCATCATATCCCAACGATATGAGTTTGTCGGCAAGGTCTACGCGCGAACGCTCCAGTTCATGCTCCGCTTTCTCCAGTTCACGGGTCTTCTCACGCTTGTCGGTAGATGCTATGATGTCGCCTTTTGACACACGTTGACCGTTTCTCACATAGATATTTGTCACAACGTCTGACGTGGTAAAACTTATATCACTCTTCGCTTTGGCGCGCAACTGACCGTTGCATACTATCTGTTTATTGAAGTCTTGCAACCCGAGTCGCATGGTATCGACAAAGTTCTCACTCTGCTCCACCTCGGGAATACGCATCTCGTCATCTGTGTTTTCTTTTTTCTTTCCGCATGATGCCAGTGTCATCGTTACGATTACGGCAACTGCGGCAACCAATATTGTTCTGCGCTTGTCCATAGCGTGATTATTTATTAATTATTTCTTCAAAATCAACAGAAAGGTCACGTTTGCCCACCCAGTCATAGAGAGTGGCACGGCGAAGCGTGTAATAGTCCGTCCAAAAGGTCTGCAACTGTGATATATACTGCATCTTTGCCGACTCCAGCTCCTGCTGTGCGGTGTTAAGATCGGTGACGGATATGCTTCCCGCCTCAAATCTACGGCGTGTGATGTCATACCTTTCTTCCGCTATCTCCTGTGCCCTCTGCGCATCCTTGCACTGCATGGGCTGGGCATTGAACTGGATTACATTGCGACGCAGTTCCTGAATATAATCCTGATGGCTCTTGTCTATCTGCACTTTCATCACATCGAGTTGCGCCTGTGCCATCTTTACCCGTCCTCTTCGCACTCCCCAATCAAATATCGGAAGCGAGAGAGTAAGCCCTATGATTTCATTGTCGCGCAGTTTGGAATACACACCGCCTAAAGTCGGTGACGACTGCGAGAAGCCAATTTCACCATTCAATGTCATCTGCAGTCCTTGACTTGCCTTGGCTTGGGCAAGCGAACGCTCCGCTTCAAGCATCTGCAATTTCTGCTCTTGAGTATGGGAAGAATTATTTATAGCCTTCTTCAGAACATCATCAAAGTTGATTATTATGTCAGGTATTGCGTAAGGAGGTATCAGTTCCGCATTCTCATAGTCTGTCACCCGAAGATAGGAGAACAAATTATATTTGGCATCATCGAGGGCTATGCGGTTGTTGTTGACAGAAACTCTGGCGTTGAGCAACGACAGTTCCAACTGCAAGACCTCGCTTTTGGTGGTTGTGCCCATCTCCAAACGTTTCTTGGCTATCTCATACAACGCCTCACGATCACTCAGACTTGCTACAGACTGGTTATAGTTTGACTGGGCTGATATGACTGAGAAGAACAACGACGTGACGCTCATAGTGATTGTTTCCAGAGATGTCATATATTTGCGCTGCGCAATCTGATATTCCAACGGAGCCGTCTTCTTGTTCCATTTCAGGCTATTGTACGCCATAAGCGGCTGATTGTATGATATGCGCAGAGGTTGGGAGTTGTAAAGTTTCTCCTTATAACTGAACTGGTCAAGTCGGTAAAGATATGACTGAAGAGAGACTGTTCCTCCCGTAGCGGCGATCTTCTGGTCAATGGACAACACAAGAGAGTTGCCGAGCGTATTGTTGTCCACATACCTCACCTTTCCGTCTTCATAGTTTCGGGTGTCAACCAGAGAATGATTAAAGTTGAACATATTTCCCGTCAAATTTACTGCCGGTTTCAAATCAGCCTGAAATGAGCGGTAGGTCCAATAGCCTGCCAAGAACGTATACTGTGCGACCTTGCCATCGAACGAGTTTTCCTGAGCAATCTTAATGGCATTGTCGAGTGTCAGTTTCTGAGCATTCAGACAACCCACAGACAATGCGGCTATCAGCAGACACACAATAATCTTTTTCATAGGCATTGTTTTGCTTTGTTTATCATATCCGTTGTTGCAGGAGACACCACTTTAGGGGGTGATGTCACAATCTTTTTTGCCATCCGTTTCATCTTTTCTTTCTGCCCGGTTTTCTCATACAGCAACATCAGACGATAAAGAGGATACAATCTATTCGGCATAACGGCATAAGCCTTCAGATAAGACTGTTCAGCATAATCCGGATAGTTTATATCCATATAGTTGTTGCCTTGCACCATATAGAACATCGGATCATTAGAAATAGATATACCTTGCCTCAACACAGCATTACTGTCTGTATAACGGCCAAAGGCTCTTAGTGTCTTTGCGAAGTTAAATAAAAACTGCGGATTATCATCCTCCAAAGGCAAATATTTATAGAAATCCTTTATAAAAGTCTCGTGACGGATGTGCGAAAACCGGGCAACGGCTTTGTCGGCATCATAACGCTGGCGGATTTGGCCGGCAGAGAACAAAGAAACGGACACGGTTACAATGCCGGCCAACACGAGCGCAATCACCTTCCTGAAACCCTTGTAATCAACAATTGCGAATTTGTGCGGCACCATTGCACAAACGACAACCGCCAACACTCTGTAAGGATAAAGTTCAAACGGATAGGAGAACAACGAGAAAATGAGCAGCGCTACCATAGCGTAGAACAACGGTCTACTGCTTTTAGAGGCATTGTACAGTGTCAACGACACAACCGCACCACAAATGACAAAACCCACGACACCCTGTTCAACCAAAATCTTGAGAATGTCAGAAAAGGCGTATTCTGCGACATTACCTGACGCAAACAAGACATTGTCGGGCGAATTTGCATACAATTCGGCAATGCCTTCGCCACAGGCATGACGAAATCCGCCTATCCCCACACCCAACCATGGTGAATGTAACCATGAGGTTAAAGAAGCCGACCAAGTGAGAATACGACCGTCAGCAGAACCCTGCTTCACAACATAACACGCCGCCGCAAAACATATAAAGCCTCCCCAGACAAGCCAACGCCACTTCCAGTATTGTTTTCGCCAAACCCACAACACAACCAAAACAAGAGATAACAGTGCGGCGCGGCTTAGTGCGAAACACAACACAAATGAGCAAATGGCGACAAATACCACAAAAACGGCATTTGCAATACTAAGCATTTTGGGATTGGCGATGTGCCATTCCTGTCTCTTTAAGATAATCGCCGTTACGAGTCCGATCAGTATGTACGCTGAATACGGTCCCGGATTGAAGAATGAGCCTGTTACAACATACAAGCAATGCCGGCTCGTTCCGTTGGCAATCTGCGAAATGCCATAAACCGCTTCATACACGCAACAAACCAAAATCCCCACCACAATGGCACTCACCGATAGGCGGCAAGTTTGGGAGAATACCCGAAGCACGAAGTAAAGCACAAACAGTTCCGCCGTTTTCAACATCTGTGTCGCACAACTGTATTCCGCACCGACATACGACCGCAAGAAGAAATACAATCCCCATAATAACACCAGACAGTCTAAGAGGCTGACAGAAAGCCGTGCTTTCCGGCATACGGCCAAACCTCCTAACACCAATATACAAAGTGCAGGTATCACATATGCCATTATAACATCACAGTTACTCCACCTTTGTCCTATTGGCATAACCGTCGTCAACAGGATGCATACGCATAACACATACTTACTTCCAGCCATGATGGATGTATTTCACAATTCCCACTATATATTCTTCCGGCACAAGTCCCCAATATCTGGAATCGTTGGAGTCCAAAACATTGTCGCCTGCCATAAAGTAATAGTTATGCTTGAATCTGTGCCGGAACATCCGTCTCCCTCCCACAAAGACAGTTCCTTTGTCCCAATCCCAAGTGACTTCCTTTCCACATTCCCATTCAAGCAACATCTTGTAGTAAGCAGCCTCGTATGGAGTTATTCTTATGATGTCTCCGCATCGGGGCACATATACAGGATGCATATTCTTTGTCGTAGACGGTATGTGTTTGTCATCAAACGGAAACGTGTTTAGAATCTCCTTGGGGAGAATACTATCTGGCAACGCAGAAAAATTCCGTTGGCATTTCTCTACGCCAAGCACTTCCCTGAAATTATTGTTTTTGTAATGGCCGTCTTCTGTCCAAAGGCTGTCCCCCGGAACAGCGACAACCCTTTTGCAGTACACGTTATTGATGACAAAGTTTATTTTCCCATCATGATGAGGAAAATTAAATACCACCACGTCATTGTGACGAACCTTCCGCAATCCCTTAAGACGCTTGCTTCTTAACTCTGCACCTGTAAGGTCAAAATTAAAATCCGTGTATATTCTCGCCCCCATGACCAATTTGTTTACCACGACCTTGTCACCAGGCCGCAGAGTAGGCATCATGGAAGATGTCGGGATGGAAAAATAATCCGCCACAAAACAACGGATACCCAACCACAACAAATAGAGCCATGGCGTGAGTAATATAGCCACGCACAGTCCTTTGACAAGTCGGAATATTTTATTCTTCATCCTTTTGGAGCGAGAACATACACTTCTATCTTATAACCTCAGCCAGACTTCATTTCCAGATTCCACAAACGGTTCATTTGTCATCATTTCCCACGGCAATAGCCCAAACCATAGGATTCCAGTTCCACTGCTTCTCCCGGTACATAACTACAGGTTCCACAATAGAACACCAACATACCGTCTTTCCCCTCCCTTATGTTAGAATAGCATCTTTTCAGGGATTTGTCCCCTTGAGTAGAAAGTACATTGATACTTTTGTCCAAAAACGATTGTTGTTCATTCTTGTGGTCTACCGTCTTGCAACTTACAAGAACTACTGCCGCCATTGCAATGAAAACGAATGCAGCGATAAAAGTCTTTCTCATATCAAACATATTTATTCCAAAATTTTATATTGCCAAAGACTGCCGTCATCAGACAAAACAAACAGAGTGTAGTTTATAAAATCAAAATCGAAACTACTGAACTGTATGCCGGGTTTTATTTCTCCTAATGTCTTGCCTTCCCATGTGAATGTCAGAATTGACGGAACAAAGTTCTTCTTAGACTGAAATTCTTCATCTGTAATGCCGTATTTCAGTACCGCAAAACCGAAATCATATGTGCGCGCGTCTGCAAACATATACTTTCTGTCTTTAGGAGACAGAGCCAAGACATCGCTCATTTTATCAAGTTCTTTCCCACAACAGACAGTGAAGCCTTTGCCAGTTTCAAGAGAATACGCATTGATATAATTCATTCCCATCATTGCCTCCACACATTTTGTTCCATCTGGTGAAATTCCCGGAAGTGTGGACAACAGATTGAAATCCTCCCCTTTGGGAACGGCGAGATCGTCTGCAAAGTTCATATTGGGTATTGATTTCTTGCTCTTGCCTTTTATAAGCCAACGCTTCTGCATGGTTTCTTCTCCGGCAAACTCCTTGGCTAAGATTGTCGAATCAGGCAACATCTTCACCCAAAATGGAGAATTGGCAATATCCGCATCAGGAAATGCCTCCGTTATCTGCGTCTTGCCTGTTTCTATAGAAGACGTAACATTCCATACATATATTCGTGAAGTGGTCTGTTCGCAAAGGAATGCATAAAGAGAATCATTTTTCGTCAGAAATGTTCCATACAGGGACATATATACACCTATAGGAAATTCTCCTATGGCTTGGCCCTTATTCAAGAAACCGCCTTTAGGAGACAAATCTTTCAAGGACAAGACTTTTACAATCCCCTGGTTTTCGTCCGTTTCCAGAAATATAAGGCTGTCAACAACCTTAAAGTCTTTAATCGGGAGTTTGTTGCCGTCTATACATTTCTTTCCCTTTCCCAAAGCCACTTGCCTTGGTGAAGAATCCATATACACAACGGAATCAAAAGCCATGTATTCTTGAGAAGACAGAACTTTATCCTTACAACCTGTCATTGACATAATCAACAATAAGGACAAAAAGCCAAATAAGCCATACAGTTTTATAAACGTTTTCATATACTTAAGAAATAATTCATGTGGCTATTATTTATTCAGAACCCAAACAAGTGTTCACTGGGACAAATAGAGGGGCTGTCCCTGGAATAAATGTACATGTAGGACAATACCTTACTTGACTTCCTTTTTTAGATGTTATCGTATTATAACAATCCTGTTCTTTTTTCTCAGTTTCTCCATTTGAAAGAGCCTCAATGTTCTCATCAAGCAACAGTTCCCTGTCTGTCGGCTTTGGAGACCACACTTTGAGAGTTACAACTGCGGCAAAAGCCATCACTACGATAGTTGACACTGACAAATAAATCCGTTTTTTCATAAAAATAAAAATTAAATTTAACATGTTATAAAGTATAAGAGATTTTATATATTAATTAGGCAAAACGCCATTACTACTTAATTAATTAATATTTGTTTGATTTTTCAGAATACGGTATCTATATAATATGATGACAACCAGGACAAGAAGCCACAAGACAACGCTCTTTACGAACGAGCCCAATGCCGTAAAATGTATAAATTCTCCAAAACATCCACAGGACTCCACACTGCCCAGTACCGTTGGAAACATATAGTTTACAGAAGTGAGATACAGGAAGAATGTCATCAAGACCAACGTTGCCGACAACGAGAACGATGGCAATATGGCAAACAGGAGCGTTATGCCCAACAAAATCTCCACGACACAAACAACGATTGCCAATTCATGACTCCACGGCACGAAATAATCCGACACATACAGTTCCGAATACTTGGCGACTTCGTCGGCAAAACCTTTCAACGACATGATTTTTGCAAAACCCGATAGCAACAACACCATAGCGAGAATAACTCTCCCCACATGATATGACACATACACGACATTCCGGTTCTTCATATCCGATTTGCAAATCTACAGGTTTATTTGTCAGTATTGTACTTGCCGCTTATGCATTTGAGAAAAAGTTCTTTTATTTCTTTACTCGTACAAGGATTACCGACCATAATCACTTTACTTTCTTTGTCCAGCAGGAAAGTGTGGTACATAATCCCTTCTGGAACATGAGGATTTCCTTTGCGGAATGAGCATTTGTTGTCTACAAACACCGGATGCCGGAAATCGGACTTTGCCAAATTCTTGACCGCAGTATCCGTTGCACCAGAAGACGTTTCCAAGATGAAGACAAATCTCACGCTGTAATCCGCATCATTCTCCAACCGAACAAGCTCATTCCAATCGGTCAACTTGTTAATAAAACATGGGGTGCATTGCGTACTGTCCGCATAAACCACCATTGTGTAGTCTTTCTTGATATCAGAAACAGGAAACTGGTTACTGTCAGGTATCCAACACTCCATATCGCTCTCAATTATAGACACAGGTACGGAAGCCATTCTTTCCACATTTTTCCTTACATCATTTCTTGCTCCACATGACACAAGAAATACACATATAAGAACAAGCTGTAGAATCGTGACCGAATTTCGCAAACTGTGTTTATAATTGAGAGCCATATTCCATTTTGTATTCTATAAGTCTATTTCCCCTAAAGGACGAATAACTCTATCCTAACTTGAGGGGTATGACATACTGAAGGATACTTCCGTCATCTGTCAAAACATACAAAAGATTGTTTGCCTCATCAATATCAAAGCGACGGAATCGCACATCGGGTTTCAGTTCTCCCAACACTTTCCCCTTCCAATTGAACAGCAGGATGGAAGGCGTCGTCTCCTGTGAGGCTTTCGCTTCACTTGCCAGATTATTCTTCATAACGGCAAACCCGAACTCATGAGAACGTAAATCTCCAAACTGCATTGTTCTGTTTTCTCTCGGCAGGGCAGATATATCACTCAATTTATCAAGTTTCTTTCCGCAGCAAATAGTATAACCGTCGTCATCAGTCAGGGAGTAAACGTTAATATAGTTTTGGAAAAGCATCGCTTCCACACACCTGTTTCTATCAGGCGACATACTCAAGAAAGAACCCAAAAGGTTGAAATCCTCGCCTTTCTTCACTGCACACAAATCGTCTTTGCCCATGCTCTGTATAGCCTCCGTCTTGTCGTCCCGGAGAATCCATCGCCTTTCTTTCGTCTCTTCATCCGCCAACACCTTTACATAAAATGTGCTGTCAGGAAGAAACTTCGCCCAGAACATAGGTCCAGGGGACTTAACTTTGTCAAAAGCCTCTGTTATTTGTGTCATGCCACTATTTATAGAAGCAGTTATGTTTAACGTATAGAATTTCTTTACTATCTCGTCATAAATGATGGCATACAGAGAACCGTTCTGTTGGACAAAAGTAGAATAATGCGACAAACTCGGTCCCCATAAGAATTCACCTGACGCATTGCCTTTATTCAACATACCACCTTTCAGTGACAGATCTTCCAGAGAACGAACTTCCAGAAAATTCGTCTCTTTATTAGTTTCAACAAGCATCAAACTGTCGTATATTATAAAATCCCTAACAGGAAGAGTGTCTGCAGAAATACAGTTTTTCCCTTCTTTCAAGGAGAACGACGTTGGTGCATCATCCATATATATGACCTTATCAAAGGTTATGTTCTCATGTGGATCTCGATCTCCTCTGTCTTTCGTACAACTGTTCAGAAGTACCACAAGCGCAGAGGACATCAACAAAAAACGGTTCTTCGAACAGTACCTTTTCATAATTGTAAGTTTTTGGTTATTACTGATATTTATATATAGAGCATACGCCATTGCTCTCATCTTCATTTATTGCGAGAATCGTATGATTATCCTTGTTGACGGCAATGGTCATGGCACGTGCTATGTGGTAACGAGCCACGGGAATTCCTTCCCAATCAAACACAAGCACACTCATTTCATTTGGAAGAGCAGGATCATCATAAAGCAGATACACATTCTCATCATCAGACGAAACGCCTACAATCCACATATTTGCATCTTCAAAATTCTTATCCGTATACAGAGGCCAATCCTTGCCAATACGTACAGTTTTAACGACATCCCCTTCAGAGCTTCTTATAACCAGCAACGGAAACGAGAAATACGTCACAGCCAATTTGCGTTTTTCCGCATTGTAGGTTGCCAATGTCTGCAATAGATCTTGCTTGCCGGCTTTGCATTCACCTGTTTCTGCTCCCTCATGTTCAAACTCTGTCAGTTTTTTTGGCATTAGCATCATAGCAGAAGAGTTTCCGTTCGTCCTCGTCTTGAGAACCAATGTATTTTTTGTCACCTATACAGAACACATATCTCAAATCGGCAATGTCCATGCCAGAAAAATCTTCAACATCAACACGGTCTCCATTAGACAATGTGCAAAGCCTCAGCGTATGTGTAGGCCGCTCCAGCGCATAAAAACTTTTTTGGCCGTTGCGTGTGCCGAACTGACCCGTAGCGTATGGCGCAAGCCATTCGTTCTCGCCATTACCTCTGGCACAAACCTGATTTATTTCATTGAACGAGGCATCAAAAATCCGGAAAGCAAAGTTTCCTTTCTGAGTAAAGACATAGTAACCGTCATTATACATCACCCCATAACAAGCGAAACAACTGTCCAACTTCGTTACCCGTTCTCCTTTCAACTGTTTATCAACAGGAAATTTGTCAACAACATCATGTTTGCTATTTGTACAGGCACTCAACAGAAATATAATAGAAAGAAGAAAAGTCATACTCATCAGGTATGCCCTATTTCCCTTAACAACACATCTCATAATAAATTTTGTTTTTAATTGATAAACTTTGCGAACAAAGGTATACCAAATAATCCACAGCAACAACATTGTCTTATCTTATTTAACCTTTTTTTAAGTAGCCGCCATGTGAAGTAACTATTCAGCGATTGGGATAGCTAGTAGTTTTGATTCTTAATACCTAGCAAA
>CAVDQB010000021.1:0-40856 GCA_963611255.1 Faecalibacterium prausnitzii | reverse complement strand
ATACGGCCAAACCGGTGTTGTTCACGCCGTAGCCCTTGTCGCAACGCTCCTTGGCAGCGCGCGAAGCCACGTCACGTGGAACGAGGTTGCCGAATGCCGGGTAGCGGCGCTCCAGATAGTAGTCGCGGTCCTGCTCAGGAATATCCCATCCGTTGATCTCTCCAGCCTGCAGTTTCTTTGCGTCCTCAATGTTCTTCGGCACCCAGATACGGCCGTCGTTACGCAGCGACTCTGACATGAGGGTCAGTTTCGACTGGTTGTCTCCGTGTACAGGAATACAGGTCGGGTGAATCTGGACATAGGAAGGATTGGCGAACATTGCGCCCTTGCGGTAGCACTGGATTGCGGCTGTACAGTTGCAACCCATGGCGTTGGTAGAGAGGAAATAGGTGTTTCCGTAACCGCCGGTGGCTATCACGACCGCATTGGCGGAGAATCTCTCGAGCTTGCCGGTAACAAGGTTCTTGGCGATAATACCGCGTGCACGGCCTTCGACAAGCACTACATCCTCCATTTCGTAGCGAGTGTAGAGCTTCACACGGCCGGCATGAACCTGGCAAGAGAGTGAAGAGTATGCGCCGAGCAGCAACTGCTGTCCTGTCTGACCCTTTGCATAGAATGTACGGGACACCTGTGCGCCGCCGAAAGAACGGTTGGCAAGCATACCGCCGTATTCACGTGCGAATGGCACGCCCTGTGCCACGCACTGGTCGATGATGTTGTTTGACACCTCTGCAAGACGGTAGACGTTTGCCTCGCGGGCACGGTAGTCACCGCCTTTCACCGTGTCGTAGAACAGACGGTATACCGAGTCACCGTCGTTCTGGTAGTTCTTTGCCGCATTGATACCGCCCTGTGCCGCAATGGAATGGGCGCGGCGCGGCGAGTCCTGAATGCAGAAGTTAAGCACATTGAAGCCCATTTCGCCGAGCGAAGAGGCGGCACTGGCACCGGCAAGTCCCGTACCTACGACGATAACGTCAAGCTTCAGTTTATTCTTTGGGTTTACCAGACGCTGGTGAGCCTTGTAATTGGTCCATTTGTCGGCTACCGGTCCCTCCGGTATTCTTGAATTCAATTGTTTAGCCATATTGTTTTCCTTTAATCCGTTAGATTATTTTCCGCAGCAAGATCCGGCAGCCTCGGCAGCCTGACGGCAGCATTCGCCGGCAGAACAGCCTCCGATGAGACCTGTTGCAAATGCGATTACCACTACGGCAAAGCCGAGCATGATCAGCGTGACATACGCGATGCCGATCACCTTCCAGCGTGTGAACCACACCTTACCGTTGAGACCGAGGGTCTGGAGAGCGCTCCAGAAACCGTGTGTGAGGTGAAACCAGATGGCGACAAGCCACACCAAGTAGAGCACAACATAGACCGGGCAACTGAAAGTGTACTGAATCCAGTATGCGCCATCAGCCGCGAGAGAGGCATCGCCGATACCGGAGAGTTCCACGAACATCATCTTTCCCCAGAAGTTGAACAGGTGCAGGACAATTCCGGCCAGCGCAATAAGACCGAGCACGAGCATGTTCTGCGACGCCCACTCCACCTTGGCAGGCTTCACGGTGACGTCGTAGCGGCTGCCGCCACGCGCCTTGCGGTTCTGCATGGTCAAGATGAAAGCATACAGGATGTGGACTACTGCCAATGCGCCGAGACCGACAGTGCCGACAACAGCATACCAATTGGCACCCAGAAGTTCACAAATCGTGTTGTAAGCCTCCGCTGAGAACAGGGCTACAACATTCATTGACATGTGGAATGTCAAGAACAGGATGAGCGCAATGCCAGTTATTGACATCACTACTTTCCTGCCAATAGAAGAATTAGTTAACCACATAAATGATTTGAAATTAAGTATTTAATTGTTTATAGAAATTTTTGCTTCTTCGAAACAGATTGTCCACACCAATGCACAGACCGCCCCCAACCGGCAAGAAAGCCCTTTTTCCTGCCGTCGGAAAAACGATGCAAAAATACAATTATTCATTCACAAACGAAAATTTTTAGGCTCAAATCGGATTTTTCTTGCTACTTTTGTCGGCTGAATGTGCTATTCCTGACAGCAGAAAATATTTTTTACCGTATGATTTTGAGTTATGATGTCGTGGTGATAGGCGGTGGGCACGCGGGATGCGAGGCTGCTGTTGCCTCCGCAAACATCGGAGCGAAGACCTGTCTTGTCACCATGGACATGAACAAGATTGCCCAGATGTCGTGCAATCCTGCCGTAGGCGGCATCGCCAAGGGGCAGATCGTAAGGGAGATTGATGCCCTCGGAGGACAGATGGGCATCGTAACCGACGCCACAGCCATACAGTTCCGTATGCTCAACATGGGCAAGGGACCTGCCGTGTGGAGCCCCCGGGCACAGTGTGACCGCGGCAAATTCATCTGGAAATGGCGCGAAATCCTCGACCACACCGACAATCTCGACATCTGGCAAGACCAGGCGGAGGAACTGCTTGTGGACGAAACGAAAGCCGTATGCGGAGTGAAGACCGTGTGGGGAGTGGAGTTTCGTGCCAAGTGCGTGGTGGTCACCGCCGGCACATTCCTCAACGGCATGATGCACATCGGCAGGAAAATGGTGGCAGGAGGACGGTGCGCCGAGCCTGCGGTGACAGGTTTCACCGAGTCGCTGACACACCATGGCATCCGCTCCTACAGGATGAAGACCGGCACGCCAGTGCGAATTGACCGACGTTCGGTGCATTTCGAGGACACGACAATGCAGGAAGGGGAAAACGACTTCCACCGTTTCAGTTACTGTGGAGAAGACAGAAAACTACCACAACTGCCTTGTTGGACTTTCAACACCAACAAGGAATGTCATGACATACTGCGCAGCGGACTTGCCGATTCGCCCCTTTTCAACGGTCAGATACAGAGTATCGGTCCACGATACTGCCCTTCCATAGAGACGAAACTCGTCACTTTCGCCGACAAGGAACAGCACCCACTGTTTCTTGAACCCGAAGGAACCGACACAAACGAGATGTACCTGAACGGTTTTTCGTCAAGTATGCCGATGGAAATACAGTTGGAAGCACTGAGAAAAATACCGGCTCTGAGAGACGTCAAGGTCTATCGCCCCGGCTATGCCATAGAGTATGACTACTTCGATCCTGTCCAACTGAACCACTCTTTGGAATCAAAGGTGATACAGGGACTGTTCCTTGCCGGACAGGTAAACGGCACTACGGGCTACGAAGAGGCAGGCGGTCAGGGACTGATTGCCGGCATCAACGCCGCAAGGAAATGCTCCGGGAGCGAGCCGTTGACACTGAGCAGGGACGAAGCATATATAGGTGTGCTTATCGACGACCTTGTCACGAAAGGTGTGGACGAACCGTACAGAATGTTTACATCCAGAGCCGAATACCGCATACTGCTGCGCCAAGACAATGCAGACGCACGACTGACGGAGAAAGGCTACAGTTTCGGCATCGTCAAAACAGAACGCCTGAATTGGTGGAAAGAGAAAAAAGCGGCAGTGGAACATTTGTTGCGGTTCTGCAACAACACTCCGATAAAACCAAAAGAAATCAATCCTTTCCTTGAGAACACTGAAACGGCTACACTGAGATTCGGGACAAAACTGAGCGAACTCATCGCCAGACCGCAACTCAACATCGCAATGCTGGCGGAAGCCGTCCCTACCCTGAAAGAAGAAATCGCCAAATTACCGAACCGAAACAAGGAAATTGCCGAATCAACCGAGATTTCCATCAAATACAAAGGATATATTGAACGCGAGAAAATCATAGCGGAAAAGATGCACAGACTGGAAAATATCAACATTGAAAACAAATTTGATTATTCCAAACTCCACGAAATCTCAACCGAAGGACGACAGAAACTGGAGCGCATCAATCCCAAAACCATCGCTCAGGCGAGCCGTATTCCCGGCGTTTCTCCGAGCGATATAAACGTACTGCTCGTTCTTCTCAACAGATAAAACAACGGTCTTTACACGAAGAAAGAAAATTTCAGAAATAATGTTTCATGTGAAACAAAGTAGCAACTACACTCGTTGAAATCGGCTGAATGTCAGAAACAAACAAATATAACAATAATATAAATCCAACAAAATGAACAATCCTACATTATTAAAGAACCTTCGTTGTGTTCCGGATTTTCCGATTCCTGGAATCCAATTCCAGGATGTCACCACCCTATTCAAAAGTCCCGAGTGTCTGAAAATCATGTGCGATGAAATCGTGGACCTCTATAAAGACAAGGGAATTACCAAAATCGTAGGCATAGAAAGCCGCGGTTTTGTCATGAGTTCAGCCGTTGCCCTGAAGTTGGGGGCAGGCATTGTGCTTTGCAGAAAACCCGGCAAACTGCCTGCAGAAACCATTCAGCAGTCTTATAAGAAAGAGTATGGTGAGGACACAATAGAGATTCACAAGGACTCAATCACAGAAGACGACGTGGTATTGATACACGACGACCTGCTTGCGACAGGCGGTTCGATGCGTGCGGCCTATGACCTGGTAAAGAAGTTCCACCCGAAGAAGGTTTACATAAACTTCATCATCGAACTCACACTCGAGGGTCTTCACGGCAGAGACGCGTTCGACAAGGACACGGAAATCACTGCCCTGCTGAAGATATAATTGTTTCACATGAAACATTGACGGTTCTTTCCTTATGAACAAAGAGGAGAACGAGGCACGGTTAGCCAAACTCAAGAGCATCGTATCGAGCCTTCCCGAGAAACCGGGAAGTTACCAGTTCTACGATGACAGGGGCATTATAATATATGTCGGCAAGGCAAAGAACCTGAAAAACCGTGTCTCTTCTTATTTCCACAAGGAGGTTGACCGTTTCAAGACCAAGGTTCTTGTCAGCAAGATACACAACATCACCTACACCGTTGTCAAGACAGAGGAGGACGCATTGCTTCTTGAGAACTCACTCATCAAGCAGTTCAATCCCAAATACAACATCCTCCTGAAAGACGGCAAGACCTATCCGAGCATCTGCATAAGCAACGAATATGTACCACGCATATTCAAGACACGGCGCACCGACAGGCGTATGGGGCAGTTTTATGGCCCTTACAGCCATGTCGGAACGATGTATTCCCTACTCGACCTCATCAACAAGATGTACTTTCCACGGCGTTGCCACATGCCCATAACGGCAGACGGCATAGCCCAGAACCGCTATAAGGTGTGCCTGGAGTACCACATAAAGAACTGCAAAGCACCCTGCGCGGGCAAGCAGACGGTGGAAGAGTACCGGGAGAACATCGACCAGGCGAGGGAGATACTCAAGGGCAACACGTCGAAACTGTGCCGCACGCTCTATGACAGTATGCTCCAGAAAGCCTCGGAACTGAAGTTCGAGGAGGCGGAAGAACTGAAAAAACGCTACCAGTTGCTGGAGTCCTATGTGGCGAAAAGCGGTGTCGTGAGCCACACGATAACCGATGTCGACGTGTTCACGATAGTCTCCGACGACACCCACAGCACGGTCTTCATCAACTATATGCACGTCATGGAAGGCTCGGTCAACCACAGTTTCACGTTCGAATACAAGCGCAAACTCGACGAGAGCGACGAGGAACTGCTGCTGGCGGCCATTCCCGAGACCCGCGAACGGTTCAACAGCCACGCCAAGGAGATAATAGTGCCTTTCGAAATAGACTGGAAAATGCCTGACGGAGCACAGTTTTTCGTGCCCCAGAGAGGTGACAAGAAGCACCTGTTGGAGTTGTCAGAGATGAACGGAAAGCAGTATAAGTTCGACCGTTTGAAGCAGTCCGAGAAACTGAATCCCGAGCAGAAGCAGACCCGGCTGATGAAAGAACTGCAGCAGAAACTCGGCTTGCCCAAGATGCCTTACCACATCGAGTGCTTCGACAACTCCAATATCTCCGGCTCCGACGCCGTGGCCGGCTGCGTGGTATTCAAGGGCATGAAACCCTCAAAGAAAGATTACCGCAAGTACAACATACGGACTGTCAGCGGACCCGATGACTACGCGTCGATGCAGGAGGTCGTTTTCCGCCGCTACAAGCGCATGAAAGACGACGGCAGCCCCCTACCCGACCTCATCATCACCGACGGCGGCGCAGGCCAGATGAGCGTCGTCCGCGAGGTCGTTGAAGACCAGTTGCAACTCCAGATACCCATTGCCGGACTTGCCAAGGATGACCGTCACCGCACCAACGAACTGCTCTACGGATTTCCGCCGCGCACCGTCGCCCTGAAGACAGATTCCGAACTCTTCCGCATACTGTCGCAGATACAGGACGAGGTGCACCGTTTCGCCATCACGTTCCACCGCGACCGTCGCTCGAAAAGCGCCCTCCACTCCGCCCTGGACGACATAAAGGGTATCGGACCGGTCACAAGAGACCTCCTCACAAAGAGCCTCAAGACCGTCAAGAGAATAGAAAACGCTGATTTGCAGACACTTTCACAAATCGTCGGAACGTCCAAAGCAGAAATTATATTCAATTATTTCAAATCGAAGAAAGGCGGTTTGAAATAAAAGCACTATCTTTGCAGACATGAGAACAGTCGTCCAGAGAGTAAGTCATGCGAGTGTAACCATTGACGGAAAACAGAAGTCAGGCATCGGCAGAGGGCTGCTCGTGCTGCTCGGCATCGGCGAAGACGACACGCAGGAGGACATCGACTACCTCGTGAAAAAACTCGTCAACATGCGCATCTTCGACGATTCCAATGGCGTGATGAACCTCTCCGTGCAGGACATCGGGGGCGAGATGATGATCGTGAGCCAGTTCACGCTCATGGCATCGACCCGGAAAGGCAACCGTCCGAGCTACGTACGAGCCGCAGGACACGACATTTCCATACCGCTCTACCACGACTTCATCCGCACCGCAAAAGCCGCCCTGGGCAAAGAAATAGCCACCGGGGAGTTCGGCGCAGACATGAAAGTCGATCTGCTGAACGACGGTCCGGTGACAATAATCATGGATTCAAAACAAAAAGATATATGAATATGAACAAATACGAAGAGGCTCTCAGCAAATACAACCTCAACGTCAGCGACGCCGAAGTGCAGGCCGCTGTAAAGGAAATCATCGCCAACAAGGTGCCGGAGAACGACACTCCGGAAGTGAAAAAGTTCCTCATGGGCAGCATAGAACTGACCACGCTCCACACAACAGACTCGGAAACCAGCGTGATGAAGTTCACCGAGCGTGTCAACGACTTCGATTCCGCCTACCCTGACCTGCCCCATGTGGCCACGATATGCGTGTTCCCGTGCTTCGCAAAGACCGTTTCCCAGACCCTCGAGGTCGATGGCGTGGAGATAGCGTGCGTCTCAGGCTCGTTCCCTTCGTCCCAGGCTCTCATCGAAGTCAAGGTGGCCGAGACAGCACTCGCCGTGAAAGACGGCGCCACAGAGATTGACATCGTGATGCCGGTGGGCAAATTCATCGACGAAGACTACGAGGGAATGTGCGAGGACATACAGGAACTGAAGAACACCTGCGGCGAAAACGTCGCCATGAAGGTCATCCTTGAGACCGGCTGCCTGAAGAGTGCTGCCGACATAAAGAAGGCTTCCCTGCTGTCGATGTACGCCGGCGCCGACTACATAAAGACCTCTACCGGCAAGGAAAAAGTCAGTGCCACACCCGAAGCGGCGTATGTTATGTGCCAGGCAATAAAGGAATACTACGACGAGACGGGCATACAGATCGGTTTCAAGCCCGCTGGCGGCATAAACACAGTCATGGACGCTGTCACCTACTACACCATCGTGAAAGAGGTTCTGGGCGAAAAATGGCTCACCAACAAGTGGTTCCGTCTCGGCACGAGCCGTCTGGCAAATGTGCTTTTGAGCGAACTTCTGGGCAAAGAAACCAAGTTCTTCTGATACACAAGACCTGTTCCGGGTGGCAAAGGAGACCTCCATTGACACTCCGCGACACCTGACAATATAAAAGATAACGCTCTCCTGTGAGGGCGTTATTTTTGTTGGAACAAGGAAAAATGTAAATATTTAATGCCGAAAAACGGTTCACAGATTTTCAGCAATCTGGAAGAAATTTTTCTGCACAAAATGCCTTTTCTGTGCAAGCCGACCTTTTTTGCACACCCGAAACATCTGTGCGGCTTTGCAAAAGCACCGCTTTTACCCTCCGAAAACACCGCTTTTACTATACCATATACTATGTTCTTGGAGAGCAAGAACGGTGCTTTTGGAGTCCAAGAACGGTGCTTTTACAAAACGAAAGTGCTGCTTTGGTTTTGTAAAGTCCATATTCCGTTGAGATACAAGAGGTTTCGCTAACTGCCGTTTTGGACTGTTTTTGGGAGCAAAACTTGAGTTGCTGACCTGCGAGGCGAGTTTTCAGCGGTTGTTTGTCGGGATTTTTCTTACATTCAGACAAGAAAAACCGACGGCATCAAGAAGCGGCCGTCGGAATGTTACGGGAAGTCTGTATGGGGTTAAGAGATGTCCGTCAGAGTTTTCTGGCGGCTACATAGTCGACGTATGCCGTGAGTGCCTCTGCTATCTCCGGTTTTTCCACCTCGTTTCTGATAAATTCCAGTGCCTTGTCACGGTATTCCAGCATAGTCCTTTCGGCATATTCCATTCCGCCGTTTTCCTTGGTGAAAGCCACCAGCCGGGCTATCTCCTCCTTGGTGACATTGCGGTCTTTCACCTTATAGGCGATTTCCGTGAACTCCTTGTCTTGTGTTGAGTTGAGCGCATAGAGCACCGGGAGCGTCAGTTTGCCCTCCGCCATGTCGTTGCCTGTGGGTTTTCCGATTTGCGCTTCATCATAATAGTCGAAAATGTCGTCCCTGATCTGGAATGCGATACCGAGATTTTGGCCGAACAAACGGGCTTTTTCCACGGTTTCATCGCTCGCTCCCGAACTTAGCGCACCAGTGGCGGCGCAAGCCTCGAAGAGGGCTGCCGTCTTCTGTTTTATGACATCATAGTAGACCTTTTCCGACAAGTCGCGGTTGTCGATGTTGGCGAGTTGTAGCAGTTCACCGTTGCTCAGCGTCATGCCGAGTTTGGCCAGATAATCCACGATGCGGTGATTGCGTGTCTGCGAAATCTTGAGCAGTGCGGTGGAAAGGATGAAATCGCCCACCAAGACGGATATTCTGTTGTCGTAGAGACTGTTGACCGAAGCCTGACCACGGCGCTCCTCACTCTCGTCGACCACATCGTCGTGGACGAGAGAAGCCGTGTGGAGCAGTTCCAGACCCACGGCGGCATACTGCGAAACCTGCGAAACCTCGCCGAAAGCCTTGGCCATCAAGAGGATGAGCATAGGGCGCATACGCTTTCCGGCACGCCGACGTATGTAGCCCAACACCTCGTCGAGCAGTCCGTCACCGAATGTCAGCGAAGAGGCGAACAGTCGTGAGAAGTCTTCAAGTTCCTGTTGTATCGGGTTTTTAATTGTTGACAGATAATCCATTCGCAAACGTTATTATGCTGCAAAATTACTCAAATTGCGTGTAATTGTGGCTGTTTTTTTGTAATTTTACCAACAATAAAGAATGTATATATGGATAAACTGTTCCTTATTGACGCATACGCTATCATATACAGGTCATACTACGCCTTCATAAAAAATCCGCGCATAAACTCCAAGGGGCTCAACACCTCTGCCATCGTGGGATTCATGAACACCCTCAACGAGGTGCTGACCAAGGAGAAACCCACCCATATCGCCGTGGCTTTCGACCTGGGCAAGACGTTCCGCAACGATGTTTTCCCGGAATACAAGGCTCAGCGCGAGGCCACGCCCGAGGACATACGGCTGGCAGTGCCTATCATAAAAGACCTCATGTCGGCCATGCGCATCACCTGCCTTGAGGCTGAAGGCTTTGAAGCAGACGACATCATCGGCACACTTGCACTGAAAGCGGGTTCGCAAGGCATTGAAACATATATGCTTACGCCCGACAAAGACTACGGTCAACTGGTGGGCGGAAATGTCTACATCTACCGTCCGCGACACGGAGGAGGCTACGAGACGCTCGACGAAAAGGCTGTCTGCGACAAGTTCGGCATCACTACCCCACTCCAGGTCATCGACATCCTGGCACTCATGGGCGACTCCGCCGACAACTTCCCCGGCTGTCCCGGCATCGGACCGAAGACCGCCACCCAACTCATCAACCAGTTCGGGTCGGTCGAAGGGTTGCTTTCCCACACTCAGGAACTGAAAGGCAAGATGAAGGAAAAGGTGGAGGCGGCGACCGAAGACATAAAGATGTCGAAATTCCTCGCCACCATCCGCACCGATGTTCCTGTCGACCTCGACATGGAAAAATTCCAAACGAGAGAGCCGGACGACGAAAAACTCAACGCCCTACTCTCCGAACTGGAGTTCAAGACGCTCGCAAACAAGATTCTTAAAAAAAATGCTCCACAGCAAAAAAAAGTTAATTCCCAACCCGATTTATTCGGCTTTTTTCCGCCCGAGAGTGCGGATGACGAAAAAAACGAGAGTTTTGAGGCATTAGAATCGACCCCTCACGAATACCAACTCATTGAATCCGTGGAGGAAATGCGCCGGATTTGTGATTTTTTATTGACATTTGAAAATCTCGTTTTAGACACGGAGACCACTTCGGTCAATGCCATCGACGCAAAATTAGTGGGATTTAGTTTCTCCGTGGAGAAAGGCAAGGCTTTTTACATCGCCGTGCCCGGTGAAGCGGAAAAGGCGCAGTCGGTAGTCGAAATATTCCGTCCACTGTTTGAAAACGGCAAAATCCGGAAAATCGGGCAGAACATCAAATACGACATTCAGGTGCTGCGCAACTACGGCATAAATGTCTGCGGCGAACTCTTCGACACGATGATAGCCCACTATCTCATCAATCCCGAACTGCAGCACGGCATGGACTACATGGCGGAGACGATGCTCCACTACCGCACAATCCACATAGAGGAACTCATAGGTCCTGCCGGCAAACAGCAAAAATCCATGAGCGACCTGCCCCCTACCCTTGTCTATGAGTATGCGTGCGAAGATGCCGACGTCACGATGCGCCTCTACGACATTCTCAAGCCGCAGATCGCTGACAACGGAATGGAGCAACTGTTCTACGAAATAGAGATGCCCCTGATATATGTTCTGGCGGACATGGAGTACAACGGCGTAGTCCTTGACCTGAAAACTCTCGGTGAAACGTCAATAATTTTCACGGAGAGGATGAGAGAAATAGAACATCAGATATACGAACTTGCCGGTCATTCTTTCAACATCTCGTCCCCCCGGCAGGTCGGGGACGTACTGTTCGGCGAGATGAAGATTGTCGACAAACCGAAGAAAACCAAGACCGGGCAGTTTGTGACAAGCGAAGAGGAACTGCAAAAGCATGCCTCCAAGCACGAGATAGTAAGGAAAATATTGGACTACAGAGGGTTGAAGAAACTTATCGGCACCTATGTCGACGCCCTACCCCAACTCGTCAACCCGCGCACAGGACACATCCACACCTCGTTCAACCAGGCTGTCACGGCGACAGGACGGCTCTCTTCGAGCAACCCAAACCTGCAGAACATCCCCGTGAGGGGCGAAGACGGAAAGGAGATACGCAAATGTTTCATCCCCGAAGCAGGATGTAAGTTCTTTTCAGCAGACTATTCACAGATAGAACTCCGTGTCATGGCACACCTGTCAGAGGATGAAAACATGATTCACGCCTTTGAGAACGGACTTGACATACACGCTTCCACCGCTGCGAAAGTGTACAAGAAGGACATCGCCGACGTGACACGCGACGAGCGCACCAAGGCGAAACGCGCCAATTTCGGCATCATCTACGGCATCACGACATGGGGTCTCGCCGAGCGTCTCCTCATCGACCGCAGTGAGGCGAAGGCTCTCATGGACGGTTACTTTGAGACTTTCCCACGCGTGAAAGACTATATGGAGCGCGCGAAAGAGGAAGCCCGACAGAACGGCTACGTCGAGACATTCTTCCACAGACGCCGCTATCTGCCCGACATTAATTCCGCCAATGCCACCGTAAGAGGCTTTGCCGAGCGCAACGCCATAAACGCTCCCATCCAGGGATCGGCCGCCGACATCATCAAACTGGCTATGGTGAGGATTTTCAAGCGGTTCAATGACGAAAGCATACGCTCGAAAATGATACTCCAGGTGCACGATGAACTCAATTTCTCGGTCTTCCCTGACGAAGAGGAAAAGGTGGAGCGCATCGTCATGGAGGAGATGCAGGGAGCCTATAAACTGCGCGTTCCCCTCGTGGCGGACTACGGTTGGGGCGACAACTGGCTGGAAGCGCATTGACCCCCTGCCCCATTTCCGTTATTCAGAATAAATAGTTAACTTTGCAGTCGCAACAGTTTTTTAGAACGAAAAGACATAACTTACTGATATGGCACTAAAATGTGGTATAGTAGGACTGCCCAACGTGGGCAAGTCCACACTTTTTAACTGCTTGTCAAGTGCCAAGGCACAGGCAGCGAATTTCCCTTTCTGTACAATCGAACCCAACGTAGGCGTCATCACCGTGCCCGACGAACGGTTGACGAAACTTGCCGAACTGGTGCATCCGGGGCGCATAGTCCCGGCCACCTGCGAGATAGTCGACATCGCCGGATTGGTGAAGGGAGCGTCAAAGGGCGAAGGTCTTGGCAACAAGTTTCTCGGCAACATCCGCGAGACAGACGCCATTATCCATGTGCTGCGCTGCTTTGAGGACGAGAACATCACCCACGTCGACGGTACGATAGACCCTATCCGCGACAAGGAAATCATCGACACCGAACTGCAACTCAAGGACTTGGAGACCATAGACTCACGGCTTGCCAAGACCCAGAAGGTGGCTTCCACCGGCAACAAGGACGCCAAGGTGGAAGCGAAAGTCATGGAAGCCTACCGCGAAGCGCTACTCCAGGGCAAGAACGCACGCACCGTCAGTTTCGACTCAAAAGAGGAACTGGACGCCGCAAGAAACCTTTTCCTGCTGACAAGCAAGCCCGTACTCTATGTCTGCAATGTGGACGAGACATCCGCCAAGGACGGCAACAAGTGGACAAAGCAGGTGGAAGAACTGGCGAAAGAGGAGGGTGCGGAGAGCATGATCGTAGCAGCCAAGACAGAAGAGGACATCGCCGAACTGGAGAGTTACGAAGACAAGCAACTGTTTCTCGAAGAGTTGGGGCTGGAGGAGAGCGGTGTCAACCGCCTGATAAAGAAAGCATACTCGCTGCTGAACCTCGAAACCTTCATCACCGCAGGCGAGATGGAGGTGAAGGCATGGACCTATCACAAGGGCTGGAAAGCGCCACAGTGCGCCGGAGTGATACACACCGACTTCGAGAAAGGGTTTATCCGCGCCGAGGTCATCAAGTATGACGACTACATAAACTACGGCAGCGAGGCCGCCGTACGCGAGGCAGGGAAACTCGGAATCGAGGGTAAGGAATACATTGTGCAGGACGGTGACATCATGCACTTCCGTTTCAACGTGTAACAAAAACAGGGTAGGGAGATGCTGAACCTTCTTAATTACATAATGTGGAATCCCGACACGGTTGCCATAAACCTGGGATTCATTGCGATAAGGTGGTATGCCCTGTGCTGGCTTTTAGGACTTGTCGGCGGCTATTTCATGGTGCAGTGGCTCTACAAAGACCAGAAGATCGGCGATGACAAGTTCGAACCGCTGTTCATCTACTGCTTTGTGGGCATCCTCGTGGGCGCACGCCTCGGCCACTGCATATTCTATCAGCCAGACTATTTCCTCTCTTCAGGCAGGCACATTGTGGAAATGCTCCTGCCCATACACTTCCTTCCCGAGGGAGGATGGAAGTTTACGGGCTACGAAGGGCTCGCCTCCCACGGCGGAACAATAGGTCTGATGATAGCCCTTTGGCTCTACAGCCGCCGCACGAAGGTAAAACTGTGGACGGTGCTTGACAACATCGCCATAGCGACACCCATCGCCGCATGTTTCATACGCCTCGGAAACCTCATGAACTCGGAGATAATAGGCAAGGTGACAGACGTGCCATGGGCATTCGTCTTCGAGAGAGTGGACATGCTGCCGCGCCACCCCGGACAACTCTATGAGGCGATAGCCTACTTCTGTTTCCTCTTTGTGGGACTTTATTTCTACAAAAAACGCAAGGTTGAGGCAGGCCGCGGCTTCTATTTCGGCCTCTGTCTGGCACTCATATTCACATTCCGCTTCTTCATAGAATATACCAAAGACATACAGGTAAGTTTCGAGTCGGGCATGCTTTTCAACATGGGACAGATTCTCAGCGTGCCGTTCATACTGCTCGGAGTGTGGTGTATGTACAGGGCAAAAAAGTAAAAAGGAATGTTAAGTTCGTGTTAATAAGACCGCAAGCAGTTAAACTGTCTGCGGTCTTATCTTATCTAAAGCAGTGTAACATTTACGAACAGACAAAGCGAAACAAAGAATCAAGACATGAGAGAGAAAATCATCGCCGTGGGAATAACGCTTGTTCTGTCGGTGCCGTTGTATGCACAGAAGCAATGGACACTGAAAGAATGCATCAGTTACGCCCTTGAGCACAACATCCAGTTGCAGAAAAACAAACTGCAGAAAGAGTCTTCATCCGAAGACACAAAGCAGGCAAAGTCACAGTTGTTGCCCTCACTCAATTTCTCCACAGGGCACAATCTCAGTTACAGACCGTTCCCCGAGGGCGGCGGAACAAGTGTCACCAACGGATATGTGGACACCAAGGTCAACAAGACTTCCTACAACGGAAACTACAACATCGGCGCAAACTGGACGGTGTGGAACGGCAACAAGAACACCAACACAATCAAGCAGAGCGAGATAACCGAGCAACAGGCAGACCTCACGGCACAGACCACCGCCAACAGCATACAGGAACAAATCACCCAACTCTATGTCCAGATTCTCTACAACACTGAGTCTATAAAGGTCTACGAGCAGGTGCTTGAAATCAGCAAGGCCAATCTCAAGCGCGGACAGGAGATGTATGCCACCGGCACAATGGCGAAAGCAGAGGTGGCACAGTTGGAGTCACAGACGGCAACCGACGAGTACAACCTTGTCAACGCACAGGGTCAGGTGGCACGTTACAAACTTCAACTCAAGCAGTTGCTGGAACTTACCGACACCAATGACTTCGACATTGTGATACCCGAAGCCAGCGACGATGCGGCACTTGCAGCCGTTCCGTCCATGGCGGACATCTATGGCAACGCGCTTGTCACACGTCCCGAGATAAAGAACGCACAGTTGGGGATAGAGGCAAGCAAACTTCAGGAAAAGATTGCGCGCGCCGGCTATATGCCGACAATAGGCGTCAACGGTTCCATAGGCGCGTCAACAACCTCCGTGTCCGACAATGCCTGGACGAAGCAGATGAAGAGCAACCTCACGGGAGGCTTGGGAGTGAACCTCAGCATACCGCTCTTCGACCAGCGTTCCACGAAGACCAGCATACGCAAGGCGAAGATTCAGCAGCAGGAACAGCAACTCGACCTGCAGGACAAACAGAAAGAACTGTGGAGCACTATCGAGGGTTACTGGCTCGACGCCAACACCAACCAGGCACGGTTCAAGTCGGCACAAGTCAGCACCGAGAGCGCAAAGGAGAGTTACGAACTCGTGAGCGAGCAGTTCAAAGAGGGCCTCAAGAACATCCAGGAACTCACCACCGGCAAGACGACACTGCTCAACGCCGAGCAGAACCGCCTCGAAAGCAAGTACACAACCATACTGAGTATGCAGATGCTCAACTTCTACAACGGTGGCGACATCGACCTATAAAGCCCCATAAACACACATTACACAAAGAAGAAAAACAAAACATATATGAAAAAGACAGTGAACACAGGGCTTGCGATCATCGCCCTCGCACTAATGACAGCATGCAGCAGCGAGAAGAGTGTCACCTACTCAACCGCCAAAGTCACAAAACAGAACATCTCAACGAGCATCACCGCCACGGGAACAATAGAGCCTGTGACCAAGGTAGAGGTAGGTACCCAGGTGTCGGGTATCATCGACAAGATATATGTAGACTACAATTCGGTGGTCAAGAAAGGCCAGGTCATCGCCGAACTCGACAAGACCAACCTCGTGTCGGAACTCAACTCGGCACGGAGCAACCTCGCAAACGCACAGAGCAGCCTCACCTACCAGAAGGCAAACTACACGCGTTACAAGAACCTCTACGACAAGGGGCTCATCGCTGCCAACGACTTCGAGAGCGCACGACTGTCGTATGAGCAGGCAGTGCAGCAGGTAAAGATACAGCAGCAGGCAGTGGAAAAGGCGCGCACAAACCTCGGTTACGCCACCATCACATCGCCTATCGACGGCGTCATCCTGTCGAAAGAAGTTGAGGAAGGACAGACCGTGGCGTCGGCAATGACCACTCCTACGCTCTTCAACATCGCCCAGGACTTGACCGACATGCGCGTTATCGCCGACATCGACGAGGCTGACATAGGCGGAGTGGTGGAGGGACAGCGCGTGACCTTTACCGTAGACGCCTTCCCCGACGATGTTTTCAACGGCTCTGTCACACAGGTTCGCCAGGAGGCAACAACCGAGTCAAACGTCGTGACCTATGAAGTTGTCATCTCCGCACCCAACGACGACCTCAAACTCAAGCCGGGCCTGACCGCCAATGTCACCATCTACACACTGGAAAAGAACAATGTGCTGGCAGTGCCTTCAAAGGCATTGCGCTTCACTCCCAACGATGCCATCATGGCAGACGGCGAGACTATAGACGACGTAAAGGCGAAGAACAAACTCTGGACACGCGAAGGCAACACATTCAAGGCGCACGCTGTCGAGATAGGAACGACCAACGGCACTCTCACGGAGATAGTTTCCGGCATAGCGGAGGGTACGGAAGTGCTCACCGACTTCAACATCTCGCAGACAGAGAGCGGCGATGACGAAGAGGAGACGACATCAAATCCGTTCATGCCCGGACCGAAAAACGACAAGAAAAAGAGCGGTAACGGCGGCAACGGCGGAGGCGCTCCCAAGAAATAAACGGTCATAATTTACCCTAAGACAATTATGAGTGAACAGAAAGACAACAGGAAGGTCGTCATCGAACTCGACAACGTGAAACGCTATTTCCAGGTCGGGGCGGAAACGGTGAAGGCTCTCCGCGGCGTGAGTTTCAAGATCTACGAGGGCGAGTTCGTGACTATCCAGGGAACATCCGGCTCGGGAAAATCTACGCTTCTCAACCAGTTGGGCTGCCTCGACACACCTACAAGCGGCGAATACTACCTCGACGGAGTGTCGGTAAGGCAGATGTCGAAAAACCAGAGGGCACACCTGAGAAACCGCAAGATAGGTTTCGTGTTCCAGAACTACAACCTCCTGCCCAAGACAACCGCCATAGAGAACGTGGAACTTCCGCTCATGTACAACAACAAATACAGCGCCAGCCAACGCCGTGAGGCCGCCATAAAAGCACTGGAGTCAGTGGGTCTGGGCGACAGACTTGACCACAAGAGCAACCAGATGTCCGGCGGACAGATGCAGCGTGTAGCCATTGCCCGTGCATTGGTGAACGATCCGGCGGTGCTGTTGGCAGATGAGGCGACAGGAAACCTCGACACACGCACATCGTTTGAGATGCTTGTGCTCTTCCAGGAACTCTACAAACAGGGGCACACGATAATCTTCGTCACCCACAACCCCGAGATTGCGGAGTATTCGAGCCGCAACATCAACCTGCGTGACGGCAAAATCCGCGAGGACACAATCAACAACAACATCAAGTCAGCCGCAGAAGCACTGGCGGCATTGCCAAAACCACAAGACGATTAAATCATGAATATACTTAATCTCTTCAAAGTTTCGTTCAAGGCTGTCGCCAACAACAAGATGCGGAGTTTCCTCAGTATGCTCGGCATTATCATCGGTGTGGCGGCGGTCATCATAATGATGAGCATCGGACAAGGTTCCAAAGAGAGCATCCGCAAGGAACTCTCCACCATGGGAACCAACCTGATCACCATAAGACCGGGTGCCGACATGCGCGGCGGAGTACGCCAGGATCCGTCGTCAATGCAGACGCTGAAGATTGCCGACTACGAAAAGATACTCGAGGAAAAGAAGTTTGTCACCGACGTGTCGCCCGAAGTCACCGCCTCTGGACAGGTGGTCTACGGCAACAACAACACCAATACCAGCGTCTACGGCGAAACTCCTGAGTATCTCGACATCAAGCAATGGGTTGTGGAAGACGGCGAGTGCTTCACCGAGGAGGACATCAAGAAGTCGGCCAAAGTGTGCGTAGTGGGCAAGACTGTCGTCGACGAACTGCTGGGCGAGGGGGCGGATGCCATCGGCAAGACAATCCGTTTCAAGTCCATACCGATGCGTATCGTGGGCGTGCTCAAGTCCAAAGGCTACAACTCTTGGGGCATGGACCAGGACAATGTCATAATCGCTCCCTACACGACGGTGATGAAACGTATCGCAGCACAGACCTATTTCTCGAGCATCAACTGCTCTGCCATCACCGAGGAGATGTCGGATGCCGCCATCGAGGAACTGACCCAGATACTCCGTGCGCAGCACAAGATAAAGGACGCGAGCGGCGACAGCGACGACTTCACTATCCGTTCACAGGCGGAGATGATGCAGACCATGTCGTCGACCATGGACACCGTGACGCTCATCCTTGTCGTTGCGGCGGCATTCTCGCTTCTTGTCGCAGGCATAGGCATCATGAACATCATGCTCGTTTCGGTGACGGAGCGCACCAAGGAGATAGGTCTCCGCATGTCGGTGGGAGCCACCGGGCTCGTCATATCACTCCAGTTCCTCATCGAATCCATACTCATATCGTTGACAGGCGGTATTCTCGGCATACTTGTCGGCTGCGGAGCGTCAGGCTTCGTGGTGCCCAAGTTCGGCATGCCGTCAAGTGTCCCGATGTGGTCTATATGGGTCAGTTTCGGCGTTTGCGTGTTCATAGGTGTCATCTTCGGATATATACCTGCACGCAAGGCTGCCAACATGGACCCGATAGAAGCCATAAGGCACGAATAATCCCAAGCCGGCGGCAATTCCAACTTGGGATAACACACAGATACTCGTGGGGTAGGGCTACCCTGCGAGTATCTTTTTTATGTCGTTGAGTTTGTTGAGTGCCTCCATGGGCGTGAGGTTGTTGATGTCGAGACCTATTATCTCGTCGCGTATCTGCGACAGTACCGGGTCGTCAAGTTGGAAGAACGACAGTTGCATACCGTCGCTTGCGCCGTTGAGTTGCGCCACCTTCGCCGTGATGTCACCCTCCTGCCGCTTGTCGCCGGCAGCCGACGCAGCCTCCCTCGACGGTGCTTCGAGTTGCTTCAGCACCACGTTTGCACGGCGCACAATGGACTTCGGCATACCTGAAATCTCCGCCACATGGATACCGAAAGAGTGTGCCGAACCGCCACGCTCGAGTTTTCGCAAAAATATCACCTGACCGTCGATGTCGCGCACGCTGACGTTGTAGTTCTTTATACGCTCGAACTTGCTCTCCATCTCATTGAGTTCATGATAGTGTGTGGCAAAGAGCGTGCGTGCCTGTGCGTGCTTGTTGTCGTGCAGATACTCCACTATCGCCCACGCTATGGATATGCCGTCGTAGGTGGAAGTGCCGCGTCCAAGTTCGTCGAAGAGCACCAGCGAGCGGTCGGACACATTGTTAAGGATGTTGGCTGCCTCTGTCATTTCCACCATAAACGTGGATTCTCCCAGGGAGATGTTGTCTGACGCACCCACACGGGTGAATATCTTGTCAACCAGACCCACATGCGCCGAGTCGGCGGGAACATAGCACCCTATCTGTGCGAGCAGCACAATGAGTGCCGTCTGGCGCAGCAATGCCGACTTGCCGGCCATGTTCGGACCGGTGATAATCATTATCTGCTGTTTCTCATTGTCGAGGTACACGTCGTTGGGAACATAGTTCTCGCCAATGGGCATCTGCGTTTCTATCACCGGGTGACGCCCCTGACGGATGTCAAGAACGTAGGTGTCGTCAATCTGCGGACGTATGTAGCGGTGCTCCTTTGCCACGTTGGCGAACGAGAGCAGACAGTCTATCTGCGCCACAAGCACGGCATCCTGCTGTATGGGAACGATGTATTTCTGCATCTCGGCGACAAGTTCGGTGAAGAGTTTTTCCTCCAGTGACTGTATCTTCTCGTCCGCCCCGAGAATCTTTTCCTCATATTCCTTCAGTTCCTGGGTGATGTACCGCTCAGCCTGTGCCAAGGTCTGCTTGCGCACCCACTCCTGCGGCACCTTGTCCTTGAACGTGTTGCGCACCTCAAGATAGTAGCCGAACACGTTGTTGTAGCCCACTTTCAGCGAACTGATGCCGGTCTTTTCCACCTCGCGTTGCTGTATGTTGAGCAGATAGTCGCGCCCTCCCTGCGATATTTCGCGCAGTTCGTCGAGTTGGCTGTCATATCCCGGGCGTATCACGTTGCCGCGGTTGAGCAGCAGTGGAGGCTCAGCCACCATCTCCCTTTCTATCCTTTCGCACAGTTCACCACACAGTTCCAACCTCTCGCCCATACCGTGAAGCGTGTCGTTTTCCGAGTACAGGCAGGCCGCCTTCACATCTTGCAGAGCCACGAGGGCGTTCTTCAACTGCACCACGTCACGCGGACTTATACGCCCCACAGCCGCCTTTGATATCATGCGTTCCATGTCTCCGACGAGGTGGAGTTTCTCTTCCACCGTGTCGCTCACCTCCGGCTGGCGGAAAAAACTGTCCACAGCGTCGAGCCGTGCGTCTATCTTGCGCTTCTCCTTCAGCGGAAAGACCACCCAACGGCGCATCAGACGGCTGCCCATCGGCGTTATCGTGCGGTCTATGACACCGAGCAATGACTGTCCGCCTTCGTTCATCGGACAGACCAATTCAAGTGAACGTATGGTGAAATTGTCAAGTCTCACATACCGCTCTTCCTCTATTCTCGAGATGCTGCTGATATGCGCCGTATTGGTGTGTTGCGTGATTTCGAGATACTGCATGATGGCTCCTGCCGCCACCAAGCCGTTCTTCAGGTGCTCCACACCGAAGCCCTTGAGGTTTTTGACATTGAACTGGTGAAGCAGTTTCTGGCGTGCCGTCTGCTCCGTAAACACCCAGTCGTCGAGTTCAAACACGCAATACCTGCTGCCGAAGAACTGTATGAAGTCGCGCCGTTGGTTCTTGTTGTAGAGCACCTCCTTTGGTTGGAAGTTGCCCAGGAGTTTCGCCACGTTGTCGGCAGTGCCCTCGTCAACGAGGAACTCGCCAGTTGAGATGTCGAGAAACGACACTCCTATCGCTCCCTTCCCGAAGTGCAGGGCGGCAAGGAAGTTGTTTTCCTTGTTGTTGAGCACGTTGTCCGACATGGCGACACCGGGCGTCACCAGTTCCGTGATGCCCCTCTTGACGAGTTTCTTCGTCAGTTTCGGGTCTTCCAACTGGTCGCAGATGGCAACCCTTTTGCCTGCCCTGATGAGTTTGGGCAGATATGTGTCGAGCGCATGATGGGGGAATCCTGCCATAGCAGTGGTGTCTCCCTGCGCTGAATTGTTCCTTTTTGTGAGTGTTATGCCGAGGATGCGCGATGCCTCAATTGCATCATCGTGGTATGTTTCGTAGAAGTCGCCGCACCTGAACAGAAGCAACGCCTCGGGATGCTTGGCCTTCAGGTCAAAGAACTGCTTCATCATCGGCGTGAGAGTGTTGGTGTTCTTTGCCATTGCAAATATGTTTTTATACAAGCAAAATTACAAAAAAAATTTTATTGTTGAAATATTTTGTCGTATCTTTGCACGAGACAGAAAGCGGTCGGACAGCCCCTTTGCAGACGTGTTTCCGGCCTTTCGGAATGTCACAACAAAACTAACGGCGAACGAGGACTATGAAGATATTTTATGTCACATTCCTTTCTTTGTTTTTTACCGCCAGTGCATGGTCACAGGAATCACGCAAAGAGATAGGACAGAACGTCAATCTTGCAGGCAGCAACTACCTTGCCTATCCTGCGCCTACAAAGCCCCTGACACCGGCGCCGAAAGGTAAGAAGCCATTTTACATATCCCACTACGGACGTCACGGTTCGCGCTTTCTCATCGACAGGGACGATTATTACAAGACACTCGACATGTTCTGCCGTGCCGACTCTGCCGGAAAATTGACCGACACGGGCAAGGAGGTGATGCGCAAAGTGAGGTTGATGTGCCGCGAGAGCGACAAACGCTACGGCGAACTGACCGAACTCGGGGCGCAACAACACCGTGACATAGCGCACAGGATGTACAAACGCTTTCCACAAGTGTTCCGCGACAGCGTGGTGGTAGACGCCAAGAGCACTGTCATCATACGCTGCATACTGTCCATGGAGAATGAACTCCAGGAACTGGCACGGCTCAATCCCGCACTGAAGATAAGGCACGATGCGAGCGAACACGACATGTACTACATGAACTACAACGACAATGACCTTGTCGGAAAGCGCAGCAACGATGCCACAAGAGCCTATCTCGACAAGTGGGACAAGGAGAACATCAACCCGACAAGGGTGATGTCGCGGCTCTTCAACGACGATGACTATGTGCGGCGGAACGTGAAGTCACGCGACCTCTACTCGCGTCTTTTCCGCCTTGCGTGCATCCTTCAGAACTCCGAACTGCGCCACACGGTAAACCTGTTCGACATTTTCGACGAACAGGAGATATACACTCTCTGGCAGCGGCACAACATCGGGTGGTTCTGCGAGTTCGGTTCGTGTGAACTCAACGGCGGCACACAGCCGTTCACACAGCGCAACCTGCTGCGCAACATCATCCATGAGGCAGACTCGTGCATAACCCTCGACAAGCCGGGGGCGACGCTCCGCTTCGGCCACGAGACCATGGTGCTGCCGCTGACGTGCCTCCTCAATCTCAACGGATACGGCAAACTGATGCACCCCAACGCCCTTGAGGACAACCATTGGTACAACTTCCGCATCTTCCCGATGGGCTGCAACATACAGTTTATCTTCTATCGCAAGGACAAAAACGACAAGGACGTGTGGGTGAAAGTGCTCCTCAACGAAGAGGAAGCCACCCTTCCCCTAAAGCCCGTCAATGGCCCTTACTATCGCTGGAGCGACGTCAGGGACTACTACAACGCCAAACTCGACGCCTACAATCAATAATCCCCGCGTGTCATGAAATGGAACGACGAATACTGGCCACTGCTTATCAGGCTCTACAAACGCAAGCCTGAGGGGGTGAAAGCGGTCTATTCACACGACCTGACCGACATAGCCCTGCACCTACACATCCACCCTCTGGAACTGCACAGGAAGATGATGGAACTCCGTCATCCCGAAGCACCGTTCCTGAAACACCTTGTCGAGGAATACCAAAACCCCAAGAAACTCAACAAGGCGGTGAAAACCATCATGGAAAAAGAGGGCTACGGAACGGCAGGGAGATACTATGACGAGGTAGACACCAACGAATCATGGGAACTGGACTTCCGTCCGCTTGAGGAGAGAGCGGACATCATGCCGGTGCAACTCATAATAATCCTCGACCAGTACTTCCGTCTCACGCCCACGACAATGGTGGCACAGACCGAAGAGATACAGGAACTGGCGAAACTCATGAAGATGCCCGCCACACTCATAGCGCAGATAATGGAGATATTCCAATTCTGCGACCCCTATCTCAACCGCGGCGACATCATGATAGACCCACTGCTGTTCCCCTGCCAGAACGTGTGGAACAGATACGGCAACGGCAACTCCGAAAAACTGGCGGCACTCGCTGCGCAGATGAAAGAATATTTCAGATAATGGAACAAGGGCTTGACCAACACCAGATACAGGAGCAGAAACAACTGCAACAACAGCGCATCACGCAACAGCAACTGCTGAACGTGAAGTTGCTGAGCATGTCCCTTGCCGAACTGGAACAGAATGTAGCCGCCGAACTTAACGACAATCCGGCTCTTGAGGAGGCGTATGACGACGACCACACAGACCTTTCCGCCGACAGCAACTCTTCGTCCGACATGGACGGCGACAACGACTCTGACATCGACACAGAGGAATCCATGGAGAAAGAGGAGCGTCAGGACGAACTGAACCAGGCTCTCGAAAACATGGGAAGCGACGATGACATGGACGGCGACCGTGACTACGACTACCGTGACACAGCCGATTACGAGGAAATGGTCTACGGAGACACGCAGTCATTCTACGACAAACTGAACGAACAGATGGGCGAGACGGAACTCTCCGACAAGGAGCACCGCATAATGGAATACCTCATCGGAAGCCTCGACAACGACGGTCTGCTGCGCAAAGACCTTGACACCATAGCCGACGAACTCGCCATATACGAAAACACCGACACCACGACGGAAGAGGTGGAGGAGGTGTTGCACAAACTGCAGATGTTCGATCCCCCGGGCATAGCCGGACGTTCGTTGCGCGAGTGTCTGCGCCTGCAGGTGGAGAGAATGGACGACAGCCACCTCAAAGAGCGTATGCTCAACGTGATAGACCACCACTTCGAGGACTTTACAAAGAAGCGATGGGAAAACCTGAAAGAGGAACTCGGACTTGACGACCTGCGGATGCAGAAACTCATGGAGGGACTTCGGAAACTCAATCCCAAACCCGGAGCGGCAATGGGGGAGACAGTAGGCAGGAACATGCACCAGATTACGCCCGACTTCATAGTGTATACCACCGAGGACGGACGCATCTCTTTCGACATCAACAACGGCAATCTGCCAAACCTGAGAATCTCTGACTCGTTTGAGGAGATGCTCGACAGTTACGGCAAAATGGACGACAGGCAGATGAGCAAGGCAAACCGCGACGCTGTGGTATACATCCGCCGCAACATGGAAAAGGCGCGCTGGTACATGGAAGCCATACGCAAGCGACAGCAGACGATGACCCTCACCATGCAGGCCATAATCAACTGGCAACGCAAATTCTTCCTCGAGGGCGACGAGTCCGACCTCCGTCCGATGATACTCAAGGACATAGCCGAAAAGACAGGGCTTGACATATCGACAGTATCACGCGTAAGCAACGAGAAATACGCGCAGACGCAGTGGGGCACATTCCCCCTGAGGTTCTTCTTCACCGACGGTTACACCAAGGAAAACGGCGAGGAACTGTCGACAAGGAAAATCAAACTGGCTCTCAAAGACATCGTTGACAAAGAGGACAAGAAGAATCCGCTGAGCGACGAGGCCATCGTCAAGATAATGAAAAAACAGGGATTTCCCATAGCAAGGCGCACCGTGGCAAAATACAGAGACCAACTCGGGATACCCAAATCGCTCATGAGGAGAAACTGAAAGACACCCATGGAAAAGAAACTTATCATTGCCGCACGGGCACTGAGCCTCACTTTCAACCCCTTCTACCTGCCGTTGGTGGGACTTATTTTGCTCTTCTGGTTCACCTATCTCGACCTGCTGCCGCTGTCCTACAAACTGACGGTCGTAGCGCTGGTGTACCTCTTCACAATCCTTTTCCCCACTTTGCTCATCCATTTCTACAGGAACTACCACGGATGGAAACTCTTCCAACTCGGCAAACGCGAGCGCAGAATGGTGCCTTACATCATCTCTATAGTGAGTTATTTCACCTGTTGCTACATCATGAACTTCATACGCATACCGCATTTCATCAGCACTCTGCTCGTGATAGCCATACTGCTGCAGACGGTATGCGCCTTTATAAACGTGTGGTGGAAGATTTCCACCCACACGGCAGGCATCGGAGCTGTCACCGGCACACTGATAATCTTTAGCGAGATATTCGGTTTCTATCTGCTGTGGTGGCTCTGTCTGGCACTCGTAATCTCGGGTCTTGTGGGCACGTCGCGCATGATTCTGCGACAGCACAGCCTCTCCCAGGTGCTCGTGGGCTACGCTTTGGGTATAGTAATTTCTATTTTCACAATATTGTATATATGACTCCATTGGTTAGCATTATTATGGGTTCTACAAGCGATATGCCCGTAATGGAAAAAGCTTGCAAGTTTCTTGACGAAATGAAAATACCCTTCGAGGTGAACGCACTCTCCGCACACCGCACGCCGGATGCCGTGGAGCAGTTTGCCAAAGAGGCAAAGGGTAGGGGAATAAAGGTGATAATCGCTGCCGCCGGCATGGCTGCCGCACTGCCTGGAGTGATTGCCGCAAGCACCACGCTGCCGGTCATTGGAGTGCCCATCAAGGGTATGCTCGACGGTCTTGACTCCATGCTGTCCATCATACAGATGCCTCCTGGTATCCCTGTAGCCACCGTCGGTGTCAACGCTGCCATGAATGCCGCCATTCTGGCGTGCGAGATGATTGCCCTCGCCGACAGTTCCGTAGCGGAGAAAGTGCAGGCCTACAAGTCCACACTCGGCGAAAAGATAGAGAAAGCCAACAGGGATTTAGCGGAGATACACTATGATTTCAAGACGAATTAGTTCGGTAGTAAAGGTCGGCAACCTCCTTATCGGCGGCGACAACCCCATAAGGGTGCAGTCGATGACCACCGCCAACACCAACGACACGGAGGCTTGCGTGGCGCAGGCAAAGCGCATAATCGACGCCGGAGGCGAACTCGTGCGCCTCACGACACAGGGACGGCGCGAGGCGGAAAATATGCAGAACATCGGCGACGCACTGAAACGCGACGGCTATGACACTCCTCTCGTGGCTGACGTACACTTCAACGCCAACGTGGCCGACATCGCCGCACAGCACTGCGAAAAGGTGCGCGTGAACCCGGGCAACTATGTCGACCCGGCAAGAATGTTCATCAAGCAGGAGTACACCGACGAAGAGTATGCGGCTGAACTGCGCAAGATAGACGAGAGATTTACCCCTTTCCTCAACATCTGCAAGGAAAACGGCACGGCCATACGCATAGGCGTCAACCACGGATCGCTGTCTGACCGCATCCGCAACCGCTATGGCGACACGCCGAAAGGTATCGTGGAGAGTTGCCTCGAGTTTTTGCGGATATGCAAGAGGGAGCAGTTCGGCAATGTGGTGCTGTCTATCAAGGCGAGCAACACTGTCGTCATGGTGCAGTCAGTGCGCCTTCTCGTCAAGGAAATGGACAGGGAAGACATGCACTATCCGCTCCATCTCGGTGTCACCGAGGCGGGAGAGGGCGAAGACGGACGCATAAAGAGTGCCGTGGGAATAGGTGCACTGCTGACCGAAGGGATAGGCGACACCATACGCGTGAGCCTCTCCGAAGAGCCGGAATGTGAGATTCCCGTGGCTAAAAAACTCGTTTCCTTCGTCAGCGAGTGCGCTGAGATGCGCCAAAAGGCAAGCATCGACAACGACACACTGCGCCTCGAGTTCCACGAGAGCGACTGTGAATACCTGCAACTCAAGGCTGCCATGGCTGCCGGAGCACTGCTCATCGACGGCAAGGCGCACAATCTCGTCGTGACAAACAACGGCAAGGAGGAGACGGAACTTGCCGACGCAATCCTTCAGGCGGCGCGGGTGAAGTTCACAAAGACGGAGTATATCAGTTGCCCGGGATGCGGCAGGACGCTCTACAACCTCCAAGGCACGATAGCAAAGATAAAGTCCGCCATAAAGGAAGCGGCGAAAGAGAACCCCAAACTCAACACTCTGAAGATAGGCATCATGGGATGCATTGTCAACGGACCGGGTGAAATGGCCGATGCTGACTTCGGTTATGTCGGCGCAGGACCGGGCAAGATATCGCTCTACAGAAAGCAGGAGTGCATCGAGACAGGCATTCCCGAAGACGAAGCCGTGGACAAACTGCTCAAACTTATAATGAAATGAACCTCAAGGAACGCTACGTTGCGGCGGACAGCCGCTATGACAGGAGCGACACAATGTACTGTCGCTGCGGACAGTCTGGCATCTTGCTGCCCAAGGTAAGCCTCGGTTTCTGGCACAATTTCGGCGGTAACGACCCTTACGAACGGTCACGCGCCATAACACATTACGCCTTCGACCACGGCATAACACACTTCGACCTCGCCAACAACTACGGCCCTCCCTACGGCACAGCGGAGGAAACGTTCGGCAGACTGATGGATGACGACTTCCGACAGTACCGCAACGAACTGTTCATTTCCTCAAAAGCGGGTTACGACATGTGGCCCGGTCCATACGGAAACTGGGGCAGCCGGAAATACCTCATGGCAAGTCTCGACCAGAGCCTCCGGCGTATGCACCTCGACTATGTCGACCTTTTCTACAGCCACAGGCTCGATCCCGAGACACCGTTGGAGGAGACTCTGCAGGCGCTTGTAGACATTGTGCGTTCCGGAAAGGCACTTTACGTCGGCATAAGCAACTGGCCTTTGGAACAGTTAAAGGTCGGTCATGCCTACCTTAAGGCTCACGATGTGCCGCTGCTAATATATCAGGGACGGCTCAACATGATAGACAAGAAACCGCAGGAGACGGGCATCACCGATTTCTGTGCCGCCAACGGCATCGGCTTCATAGCCTTTTCGCCGCTCGCACAGGGGCTCCTCACCGACCGCTATCTGCACGGCGTGCCCGACGATTCGCGCATGGCGAGAAACCTCAACCTGAAGAGAGAGCGGCTGACACCCGAACTCCTCGAGCAACTGAAGACGTGGAACGCAGAGGCGGAAGCCGCCGGCCAGACCCTCGCCGAACATTCTTTGCGCTGGGTATTGCAGCAACACGGTGTCACGAGCGTGCTCATCGGTGCCAGTTCCGTGCAGCAGCTGGAAAAGAACCTCCGCTGCATAGACTGACCCAAGCACCCATTTCATTGCCTCAGAACGCACGTTTCGCCACTGTAACGCCCTTGTTTTTGTCTTTTACAGAAGACAAAAACATGAAAGCCGGAGTTTTTATCCATGTATAAAAGACAAATACCGGTTTAGCAGAATCTACGGATATAAATGACGACAACAGCCTTTCTTGCGGTGCAAGAGGGGCTGTTGTCATGTAAAGCAACGCCGTATTGACGGCTAAAGTTTCATGTTTGTGAGGAACGCCTTGGCACTGCCGAAGCGCAGGAACATGTCGAGACGGACCGGGACATGGCGGCTGTCATCGGTGACATAGAAGCGTGCTATCTCCTTGTATTTCCCTTTGCTGTACTCGCAGTACGACAGTTTGAGGCAGTTATATTTCTTTCCGTTGTCCGCCTTCACCGTTTCCTTTCCATTGAACGTCAGTTTGGCCTTGAGAATCTTCGTGCCGTCAGTGATGTCGATAGGCACTTCGTAGCCCTTTTTCCAGTTTGAAGGGTCAAAGGAACGTGCCCTCTGGAAGATGTTGACCATGTCATAGACACAGTGTGACAGGGTCTTCGTCTCGCGCGAATGAGTGCCGTCGTTGTGCTGGCGGTGCAGGCTCACGCGGCAGTTGCCGTTGGGATAGGAATAGGAAGCCTCGTCCACGGTGTACCATTTGCCCTCGCGTGCGCCCTTGCGGTAGTAGAGCGGCACCATGTCGGTGGTGACATAGCCCATGAGAGTGTCTCTCATGATGAAGAAGTCGTCAAGTCTGCCGTTGCCGCGGGTAAGGAGCGAAGTGCGGAAAGCCTTCTTTCCGCGGTATGTTGTCTCCACTGTCGACATGGTGGCAGTACCTGCCTTGACCCACACAAACTGCCAGTTGTAGTACAGATTGTATGAAATGTACTCCGAACCCTTTATTGCCGTGTTGCGGAAACTGCACTGTGCGTATGTCTGCACAGCCAATACGGCAAACAATGCTGCGGTAACAATTCTTTTCATAGTGTCATTTCAAGTAGTCGGGGAGTTCTATTCCTTTGTCCTGCGCACGCCTCAGGTTACGGTTCTGCTGTGTGGTGCGCTTCTCTGACGTCTTGGTCTTCATGAGTTTCGAAGGCTTTTGGTTGTTCAGAGGTCGCTCTTCCGGATTCCATGTCTCCGATATGTCCCACTTGGCACGGCAGTTTATCTCCTTCGGATAGTAATACACTTGCTCGGGCTGAAGCATGTCTTCAAATTTCCCGGTGTCCCACACTCCGTTGCCGTTGGTGTCGACTATGACCTTGAGATAGTACTCCTTTTCGTCCAGATACATGAATTTCGCCGTGCCGTCGGTGGTCTTCACCTCCTTGACAAGCCGCTCCCCAGACTCAAGGAGTTGGCAGATGATGTTCTTTCCGGCAAGGCTCGGAATGTTGATCTGGAACGTGCCGTACTCCTCAAGAGCCTTTACCTTAAAACCGAACTTTTCCTTTTTGCTCACCTTGCCGTATATATCAGCAAAGGCTGTGGAGTCCGTTTCAAAACTGTATTGCAGTCCCGGCTCCCATTTGGAAACTATTTCGAGCGTACGGTCATTGGCATTAGGTTTTCTGCGCATCTGCCATTCGGCATCATACCACACCGAATCACGCTCCACATAGAGGTGCACCATTGATGTGTCAACCCTTGCCAATGGGGTGGGGAACTCCATTACGACGGTCTTGTCGGGGTCGAATTTAGACTTTGCCACTATGTTGACCTTCAGCGGATCGGGTGCTTTTATCGAGTCGTAGGGCAGTCCTTTCTTTTTTAGTTTCGCCTGCTTCTTTTCCCAGTCCTCCTGTTCCTTCTGTTTGTTCTTCAGTCTTTTCTCAAACGAAACCTTCGGCAGGAGCATGAGAGTGTCCGTCTGCGGCACGAGGACACCCAGTGAATCAGTCATGCGGTAGGTCATCTCTATCTCCAGAGAATCGGTGTTGATCGTGGCAGTGTCTGTGAGCCAATAGGAGAGAGTGTCGTTCTTCTGGCTCGCTTCGAGCACATACTTGCCGTCAAAGTCGAAGTTGAGTCCGCGTATCTGCGGCAGCAGGGTGTCGCCGTAACTGAAATAGAGAGTGAATTTCTCGGGGTCAAGACGCTCGTTTTTCACGAAAGCACGCTCCGTGCGCGGCTCTGTGAAAGCGCGGAGCACTACGTTGTCGGGCATGAAATGTTTGTATTTCACCCTCTGTATGCTCTTTATGCGCAGCGAGTCGAGCATTGTCGTGTCCTGGCGCGTGTCGTCGAAGACCGACGGCACTATCGTCTCGTCGAGGAAAGCCATCTGTTCGCCGCTGCCGGGGGTGAGCATGAAGTTGTTGTCAACGTCCTTCAGGGCGTATATGCGGTAGCGTCCGGGTTTCACTCCCTTTATGGTAAAGTGTCCCGACTGGTCTGTCCTTGACACGCGGAGCATCGGTTCGGTGGTGAAACGGCGCACTATCGTCGTATCGGCTTCTGCGGTGTCGCCGACCATATACAGTCCCACCTGCGTGCCCTGCACCGGTTCCAGTGTCTCGGCATCGAGCACATAGCCGCCCACCTGCATGGTGTCAATGGCTTCGCCTGTGGAAAACGTGAAAGTGTAATTTCCCAACGGGTTGCCCTCATTGTTGTCTTTTATGGCGTCTGAGAAGTCTATGGTGTAGGTAGTAGCCTCCTTGAGACTGTCCTTGAGGTTGACAACAATGCTCTTGCCCTTCACTTTTATGTCGGGCTGTTCGGTCTGCGGAGGTGAGAAGATGACGTTTTCCGTAGCGTTGTCGATGGTCACAAACTCGTCGAAATATATCGTCACACGCTTCTGGTTGACGCCCACGGCACCGTTGGAGGGCGACGTGTGCATCACCACGGGCGGTTTTTCGTCATACCAACCGCCGTCGGGGCTGCCCATACGGGCGCACCCTGCCACGCCAAAAACTGTCAGCAAGGCTGCGAGAATGCGGTAATGTGTCCTACTGTGCTTCACTGTCGTTGTTCAGTTTGAGCAGTTTCTCTATGATGTTTCTGTTGTTTGACAGCCTCGGCACCTTGTGCTGACCGCCCAGTTTGCCCTCCTTCTTGAGCCAGTCATTGAACAGACCGTTGCGTGCAACGACCATTTCGAGCGGCTGGAGCGTGATGTCCTTGAAACGTTTCGCCTCGTAGTCGGAGTTTATCTGCTGCAGATACTTGTCAAGAATCTCCGCAAACTCGTCCACGTTTTCCGGTTTGCGCGAGAACTCCACTATCCACTGGTGGCGGCATTTGCCGTCGCCGCCCATGAAGACAGGCGCTGCCGTGTATTCCAAAACCTCCGCCCCAGTCTTGCGGCAGGCATATTCCATTCCTTTCTCGGCGTTGTCGACGATGAGTTCCTCGCCGAAAGCGTTGATGAAAGACTTTGTCCTGCCGGTGATGACAAACTTGTAAGGGTCGCGCGAAGTGAAACTCACGGTGTCGCCGATGAGGTATCTCCACAGACCGCAGGAGTTGCTTATTATCATGGCATAGTTTCTAAAGAGTTCCACATCCTTTAGAGACACTATCTTGGAAGGGTCTTTCACCGTACCGTCATCGTTGATTGCGTCCATCGGACAGAACTCGTAGAACATCTCATAGTCGACCATGAGAAGCATTGACTTGTCGTTATGGTCGTTCTGGATGCCGAAAAAGCCTTCGCTTGCATTGTATGTTTCCATGTAGCGCATACGCGATGACTTTATCAACTGCTCATATTGCCGGCGGTAAGGAGTAAACGCTATGCCTCCGTGAAAGAATACTTCAAGATTGGGCCACACCTCGTCGATGCTGCTCTTGCCCGACACTTCAAGCACACGGAGCAGAACCGAGAGCATCCATGACGGCACTCCCGATATGTTGGTCACATTCTTGCCTATCACCTCATGGGCTATCCTGTCGCGCTTCATCTCGAAATCGCTCAGCAGAGCCGTGCTCTTCTTCGGCACGCGTATTAAATTCACAAGAGGATCAATGTTCTCTATGAGAATGGCCGAGAGGTCTCCCACAAGCGAATCGGGCAGGGTATAGTTGGGTGAATGAGACCCTCCGAGAATCAGTCCCTTGCCGTCAAGGATGCGGCTTTCCGGGTATTCGGCGAGATAGAGAGCCACGCAGTCGGTTCCGCCACGGTAGTGCACATTGTGGAGACCGTCGTTGCTGACAGGTATGAACTTCGACTTGTCATTGGTAGTACCCGATGACTTGGCATACCATTTCACCTTTCCCGGCCACAGGATGTCCTCTTCGCCGTGGCGCATACGGTCTATGTCGTTTTTCAGTTCCTCATAGGTGTTGACGGGAACATTTTCCGCGAACTCCTTGTAACTTGTGATGTTTGCAAAGAGATATTTCCGCCCGTATTCCGTGTTCTGCGCCTTGCGCAGCAGTTTTGTGAGTACTTCCTGCTGTATGCGCGGCGTTTCTGTGGCGTAGAGGGCTATCTGCTTCTGACGCCTGCGGAATATCATGCGTGCTATTTGAGTTACTACCATTTTCTTAATAGTGTGTTTTGTTATCCTTAAAGACTTTCTCTATGGTCTGAACCGTTTCCTCAGAACGGGAATATGAGAGGCAGCACAAAGACCATTACCACTCCCACAATCAACTGAAGCGGCAGACCCACCTTCACATAGTCCATGAACGTGTAGTTGCCTGCCTTCATCACGAGTGCGTTAGGCGGTGTAGAGAACGGCGAAGCGAAGCACATGCTTGCGCCGAGAGTTACGGCAAAGAGGAACGGATAGGGGCTTACTCCTATCTGTGTCGCCGCCGACAGCGCTATGGGAGCCATGAGCACGGCGGTGGCGGTATTGCTTATGAACATCGTCATCAGCGATGTGGTGAAATACAAACCTGCCAACAGTGCAATTGGACCTGATGACCTGAGCCACTCGACGAGTGCTCCCGAAATCAGTTCCGACGTGCCTGTCTTCTGCAATGCTATCGACATGGGCATCATGGCGGCTATCAGGACGACGCTTTCCCACTTTATGGTCTTGTAGGCGGCGTCCACACTGCGCAGACAACCTGTGAGTACCATGAGCAATCCGGCTATCATTATCGCCGTGACATTTGACACCGGGATGAAGTCAAACACCATCATGCAGATCATGAGCAGCATTATCAGTGCCGCCAACGGAGCCTTGTAGTTGAGCAAAACAGTGCCCTGCTGCTCCGAAGGCTGTCCGAGCACCACCCAGTCGTCATAAGTGTCGAGTTGGGAAATGTTCTGCCACGAACCCTGTACGAGCAACACGTCACCGTTGCGCAGTTTTTCGTTGGCGAGACCTTTTATTATGTAGTCACCCGAACGGCGTATTCCGAGCACGTTGAGGTTGTATTTCTCACGCAGCGAGGAGTCCTTCATCATGGTGTTGACAAGGCTTGAACCAGGCATGAGGACTATTTCCGCTATGCCTATGTCATAGAAATCGATGTCACCTGAAGGCAGTTTCTCAAGCGAATACTTCGAGGCGAACGCCCTGATGTTCTCCGCATCGCCGGTGAGATAGAGTATGTCGCCTGTCTTGAGGATTGATTTTGCGCTCGCCACTTTCTGCTTCACGTTGCGGAGAATGCCGCCAGTGCGCTTGTGTTCGCGCCTGATCTCAAGAATGGAAAGCCCGAAACGGTTTCTGACATCGAGTTCCGCCACGCTCCTGCCGTTGGCGGAAGAGCCGTCAGTAACTTTGTAGATGCTGAGGTAATCTTTCAGATTGTATTCCGAAATGAGTCTGTCGAGACTCTTGTGACGTCTTTTCTTCTTGCCTGAGTCATCAGTCTTGCCGTCGAGGAATATCTTGCTCAGCGGCAACAGCACTATAATTCCCACTATCATGCAGACGATACCGACAGGGAAGAAAGAAAAGAACGAAAGCGGTTCGTAGCCGTTTGACACGAGAGTTTCCTGTATGACAAGGTTCGGAGGCGTACCTATGAGCGTGAGCATTCCGCCTATGCTGCTCGCGAAAGCCAGCGGCATGAGCAGACGTGAGGGGCTTTTGCCCGATTCAGACGCCATGCTGACGATAATGGGCATGAGCAAAGCCACCGTGCCTGTGTTGCTTACAAACGCCCCGATAAACGATGTCGTAATCATTACGAGCAGAAACATCATGGTGTCATTGCCCTTTGACAACTTCATGATGCGCTGGCTTGCCGCCTTGGCTATGCCGGTCTGGAGAATGGCACCGCCTACTACAAACAGTCCGATCATCATTATCACTACCGAAGAGGAAAAACCCGACAGGGCTTCTTCGGGAGTGAGGATGCCGAAAAGCATGAGTACAGTAAGGGCGGAAAGAGCCACTATGTCAGAACGTATCCTTCCCGTGGCGAACAGGATGACCGATACGGCCAATACTATCAACGTCAGTGTCATAGGCTGGAGATAATATATGTTTCTGCAAAAATACTAAAAAGTTTTCTGTATCAGGGGCTGCAACAGTCCAAAAATCACCTTGTCATGGAGTAGGGCTTGTCCTGCTTGTGAGTGCCGCGGCTCTTGTTGGGCGCAGAACTCATCTCAAACTCTATCACAGCACCCTGCAACAGGTCGGTGTGAGTGATGTATAGTTTGCTGTAAGGCTTGCCGTTAACCTTCACACTCTTGACATAACGGTTCTTGTCAGACACCTTCGGGGCTTTTATTTCGATGTATTTGCCGTTGTCAAGGCGCACTTTCATATAGGGCAGATAGGGTGCTCCGAGCACATACTGGTCGGTTCCGGGGCACACGGGATAGAAGCCCATGACGGAGAAAATGTACCATGCCGACATCTGTCCGCAGTCGTCGTTGCCGCCGAGACCGCGTACTTTGTTCCTGTACATCTTGTCTATTATGGTGCGCAACCACTGCTGCGTCTTCCAAGGCTGCGATGTCCAGGCATACAGATAAGGTATATGGTGGCTCGGTTCGTTGCCGTGTACATAGCCGCCCACAAGGCAGTCGGCTGTTATGTCCTCGTTGTCAACATAGTATTTCTCCGGCAAGTTCATGGCAAAAAGTTGGTCCAGTTTCTTGACAAAGGTCTTTTCGCCGCCGAGACACTTCATAAGTCCAAAAACATCGTGTGGTGCCGTGAACGAGAAATTCCAACTGTTGCCCTCTATGAAACCCTCGTTGTAGGTCTGATAGGGGTCGAGGTCTTTCTTGAAAGAGCCGTCGGCATAGCGCGGAGAGGCAAAGCCTATAGACGGATCTATGGTGTTGCGGTAGTAGAGAGCACGTTTCGCATAGTCGGAAGCAGCCGTAGTGGTGTCGAGTTTACCGAGATATTTCTCTGCGGCATATATCGAAAAGTCGTCGTAAGAGTACTCCAATGTGTTCGAGGCGGCAGTGCCGTCGTGGTCATAAGGACAGTAACCCTTTTCCACATAACTCTTGAGTGAAGGCATATAGGAGCAGTTTGCCGTGCGGTGCATGGCCTCCAGGGCACTCTTGTAGTCCACTTTAAGTCCCTTGACGATAGCGTCGGCAACGACAGAAACGGCGTGATAACCTGTCATGCACCACCCTTCGTTGCCCATGAGACTCCATATCGGGAGTATCTTGTGCACGTTCTGCTGCTGGTGTTTCAGCATAGACTCCACCATGTCGGCGTCTCTCTGCGGTTTGAGAAGAGCCAACAGAGGATGCTCGGCACGGAATGTGTCCCAGAGAGAGAACACAGTATAGTTTGTAAAGTCTGCCGCCTGGTGTATGTTGCCGTCAAGTCCGCGGTACTTTCCGTCCACATCCTGATAGACGGAAGGATTTATCATCGTGTGATAGAAAGACGTGTAGAGCATGGCCTTCTCGTCGTCTGTACCTTCACATTCTATCTGTCCGAGTTCGTTGTTCCATGATGCGAGCGTCTGTGCATAGAGTTCGTCGAAAGTGCCTGTTGCCTCCGCCTTGAGGTTTTTCAGTGCTCCCTCGCTGCTGACTGCCGACAGTGCCACCTCCATTTCGAGCGTTTCAGAGGCGTTGTCAAAGTCAAAATAAGCCACAACGTCGCGTCCCGCTATCTCGGGAAAGTTGTGGTAGATGTCCATCTTGCGTATGAAACCGTAGTAAGGCTGGCGCTTCATGTCCTTGTAACCGTAGTTCAGGATAGGCTTGTTGAACCTGATGGCGAAATAGGTGTAGTTCTCCCGCGCCCAGCCGTTTGTTATCCTGTGGCCTGTGAGAGTGTATTCGTCCTCCACACGGATGCTCGACCACAGCACCTTTCCGTCGTAATTGTAGATGCCGTGGAGCATATCGAGTATTATTCTCTGGTTGTCTCCCTTTTGGAAAGTGTACTTATGTACGCCTACGCGAGGGGTAGCCGTGAACTGGCAACGTATGTTCTGGTCGCCGAGAGTGACCTCATAGTAGCCTGCCGAAGCCTTTTCAGTGTCGTGTGAGAAGCGCTGACGGTAACCGCCATCAGGGTTGTCGGCAGTTCCGGGGTTGAGTTTCAGCGCACCTGTCTGCGGCATCACCATGATGTCACCCAAGTCTGAATGACCCGTACCTGAAAGATGCGTGTGTGAAAAACCCACTATCGTCTTGTCCTCATACTGGTAGCCGGAACAGTATTCATACACTTTGCCGACATACTTGCCGTTGATGCTGTGAGGTATAGTGTCGGTCTCGGGACTCAACTGCACAATTCCGAACGGTGCGCATGCACCCGGAAAGCAGTGTCCCATGCCTGCCGTGCCTATCATGGGGTTAACAAACGATGCCGCGTCTTGTGCGTTCAGCGGCGAGGAAAGTGCGATGCAGAACAGCGCACCCAGTGCTGTCAGTTTTGGTTTCATGTCAGATTGCGTTTTTGTTGTCAGTGTTGTCGTTGTTTGTTTATATTGTTTTATTGTCTTCCTTTTAATAAAAATGAAAAACAACAAATATATCTGCGGTGGATAAAGTGGATAACTTTTTCTTTGTTTTTACACTTTCAGGTGTCATGGTGGCGGCATCCGTAGTGTGTCTTGAACTGTAATGTGCGACAAATCAGTTCTTTCTATGCATTTCAAAATGTTATTTTCAGTTGTCGGAAAACGGTAAATAAAACACATTGAAGGCGACTTTGAAAAGTGGAAAACACTATGTATAAGCCTTGGAAAAGACTGCCTGTTATACACCTCGTGCCCCTTGACAATACAACCGGTGGAAAACTGTCGGGTTTTGACATGGTTTTCCATGCGTTTTTCTTCAAGTTTTCCACCGGTTATACACATTGTCTTTTTTGCTTTAGTTCTTCATTTGTGCATGAAGTGACGTTGTTGTCGTTGACTATTCCTGTCCTTTGTCCTCAAAGGCCTCGCTCTCTGCCATGGCGATTATCTCCTCCCGGCTTTTCTCTTTCGCCGTGATGTCGCTCAGGTCGAAGTCCTTTTCCTCGGTGGCATCCGGCTTCCGTGGTCTTCTCTGGCGTGGAGGCCGTTTTGCGGAAACGGTCTTTTCTTCCTTCGTTTCGTGTGCTTCCTGAATGACTATATTCGGCTCTTCGGTCTGTGGAACATTGGTCACAGGTTCTTCCTCCATCTTTGTTCGCTCGGTCTTTGAGGCAAACACGCTGTCGAGGAATCTGCTGTCCTTGCGCAGTTTCTCGAGAGTGAGTTTCGAAGCCAACTGCTGCGACTCTTTCTTTGAAAAGCCCTTGCCCTGGCATCCCTCCACTTTCTCAAGCATAACCTTATATACGAAGGTTGGGCTTCCGCCCTCGTCCTTGCTCTCTTTCAGCAGTTGGTAGTTGAGGCGGATGTTGTTTTTCTGCGCCCACTCCAGCAGTTTTGACTTGAAGTTAACCTCCTTGTAGGCCACCTTGTCTATGTTTATCAGGCTCTTCAGTATTTTTTTCCTGACGAACTTCATGCAAGCGTCGTAGCCTCTGTCAAGGTATATCGCTCCTACAAGTGCCTCAAAGGCGTTTCCGCCAAGGTAAGAATTGTGTGTCTGCGACCGTCCCGACGTCATGATAAGGCGTGTCACGCCCATCTCTTTGGCAAGTTTCCCGAGCGTTTCGCGCTGCACCAACTTCGCGCGGGTGTTGGTAAGAAAACCCTCGCGCTTCTTCGGGAAGTGCTGGAAAACGATGTATCCCACCACAGCATCGAGCACTGCGTCGCCCAGAAACTCCAGTCTCTCGTTGTTGACGGGCTTTCCCTTGGCGTTGCGGTGCATGATGCTCTTGTGCATCAGTGCCTGTTTGTAGAGTTCGATGTCGCCAGGATAGAACCCGATAATATTCCTTAAATCGAAATAAAGCTCCTTATCTTTCATGAAAAGGAGCTTTATCCTGATGATCAAATCCCTGAACATTAGTATTTCTTGAATATCACACAGGCGTTGTGACCGCCGAATCCGAACGTGTTTGACAGTGCTGCGCGCACCTCACGCTTCTGTGCCTTATTGAAAGTAAAGTTGAGATTATAGTCAATTTCCGGGTCTTCGTCGCCCTCTTCGTGGTTTATAGTCGGGGGAACGATGTCGTTCTTCACGGCAAGGACACAGAACATTGCCTCCACAGCGCCTGCCGCTCCGAGCAGATGTCCTGTCATGCTCTTTGTCGAAGAGATGTTCAACTTGTATGCAGCGTCGCCGAAGAGTTCCTTGATAGCCTTCACTTCCGATATGTCACCGACGTGTGTGGACGTGCCGTGCACGTTTATGTAGTCGATGTCCTCTGGTTTCAGCCCGGCGTCATCAAGTGCCTCTGACATCACAAGTTTCGCTCCGAGACCCTCGGGGTGTGATGCCGTGATGTGGTGGGCGTCTGCCGACATTCCCTCACCTACCATTTCGGCGTATATCTTGGCACCGCGTGCCTTGGCGTGCTCCAGTTCTTCCAGTATCAGACAGCCTGCTCCCTCGCCCATGATGAAGCCGTCTCTGCTGGCAGAGAACGGTCTGCTCGCCTTCTCAGGCTCGTCATTGCGTGTCGAGAGTGCGTGCATGGCGTTGAAACCGCCCACTCCTCCGGGGGTTATAGCAGCCTCTGCGCCGCCGCTGACAATCATGTTCGCCTTGCCGAGACGGATGAGGTTGTAGGCGTCAGCAAGCGCATTGGTCGATGAAGCGCATGCGGAGGTGGTGACATAGTTGGGTCCGTGGAAACCGTACTTTATGGAAATGTGGCCTGCACAGATGTCTGCTATCATCTTCGGGATGAAGAACGGGTTGAACTTCGGGCCCGCCTCAGAGTGCAGAGCGTAGTATTCCACTTCCTCCTCGAAGGTCTTTATTCCGCCGATACCGACTCCGAAGACCACTCCGATGCGGTTTTTGTCAGCCTTTTCGAGGTCTATTCCGCAGTCGTCAATAGCCTGGCTTGCGGCGATGAGCGCATATTGTGCGTAGGGGTCTATCTTTCTTGCCTCCTTGCGATCGATGTAGTCGTTCACGTTGAGGTCCTTTACCTCGCAGGCAAAGCGAGTCTTGAAGTTCGTCGTATCGAAATGTGTGATAGGCGCAGCGCCGCTTTTTCCTGCCACAACGTTGGCCCATGCCTCTTCGGGATTGTTGCCTATGGGTGTGACGCAGCCTATTCCAGTCACGACAACTCTTTTCAATTCCATATTTTCAACAGTGATTTATATAAAATAAAATATGGTTTATAGCCAACAACCGTCTGGCTCACGCCGTACGGTTATATGCTATAAACCATTTATATGAGGTAATTTATATGCGAAGGCGATTACTTTGCATTTTCCTCAATGTAGCTAATTGCGTCGCCTACGGTAGCGATCGTCTCAGCCTTGTCGTCTGGAATGGAAATGTTGAATTCCTTTTCAAATTCCATAATGAGCTCTACAGTGTCCAGCGAGTCAGCGCCAAGGTCATTGGTAAAACTTGCTTCAGGCTTTACTTCAGCTTCGTCTACTCCGAGCTTATCGACGATGATAGCTACAACTTTAGATTCAATCTCTGACATAATTGATAGTTTTTAAAGTGTTTGTTATTCAGTTTCATTCTCAAAATACGGTGCAAAGTAACTAAATAAATTCCGAATAGACAAACTTTTACATCAAAAATGCGCCTTTTTTGCACAGTACCATATAAAGTGTGCA
>CAVDQB010000020.1:0-40986 GCA_963611255.1 Faecalibacterium prausnitzii | reverse complement strand
CGTTCCCCGAACTGAAGTCTTTCGACATCCTGAAAGAGTTGTTCGTGTAGTCTGACACGGCAGGAACGGTCTTATGGATTTCGCCCATCTAAGTTCAGAAATCTTTGCCGGCAATTTTCGACCAGAGTGCAATCACGCTCTCAACCCCGACGTATTTCCCAAACACTTTATGCGAGTTCCTCCTTTATCCCACTAAGTTCTAATGTGTGCTTGATTTGTTTTGCCACATGATAGGCAAGATTCACGGGGACTGCATTTCCAATCATCTTGTATCCGTAGTTCACATCCGTATAAATGAACTTGAAATCATCGGGAAATGTCTGCACGCGAGCCACTTCTCTTACCGTCATACGGCGATAGAGCGTCTCTTTTCCAGGCACGAAGCTCTGCAAATTCTTCCCGACCTTAATCATTTTTGGAGCCTGCGGATGAAGTTGACATTGGCGACCGCTCGCCTGAACAGTAAAACCAGGCTCGTCCCAACTGCGCACACGATTGCGGGACATATATATTGGAGAGAATGCACCGATGAAATACTCGTGGTTAGGGACTTTACAAGCTTCCCCATTGGTATGGTTCTTTTCCTTTGCCGGGATTGCCGTATCTTTCAAATCCCATATCGCCTCACGGAGTGTGGGGCGATGTTGTTGCGGTGTCGGATAGGTAAAGTCTTTTACGCCAAGGTCTTTTCGGAAACCGACATAGAACACTCTGTCACGGTCTTCAGGCACATCAAAGTCATTGGCATTAAGCATCTGCAGATTGACATCATAGCCGGCTTCATCGAAAAGAGCCAAGAATCCCTTTACGGCCTCCGCATTCCGCGCTGCCAACATACCCGACACATTTTCGGCGACAAAGAACAAAGGCTGCTTATCCTTTAATATTCTGATGTAATCGTAGAACAATTGCCCTCTCGCATCCTTTATTCCTTTTAGCGAGCCCGCCTCACTCCAAGACTGGCACGGAGGCCCTCCTATAATGCCATCTATGTTGTCGGGGAAATCACAGGTAGACAATTTCCTTATATCCCCCTCTATCAGTTTTACATCAGGAAAGTTCGCCCTATATGTAGGGCAAATTTTCGGATCAAATTCATTGGCCACTACAGTTTTGAAACCGGCTTTGTGAAATCCCAAATCCAAACCGCCGGCGCCAGAAAACAAACTAATCAGGTTCATTGGTCAAGCATAATAGGTTATCAACTTTGCGGATTTCAACCTTGCCGGGTTGTCCGGATCTTTGACATTTACATCCGAGATATTCAGGCATTCATGCGTTTCCGACAGTTTTACCAACTCTTCTTTATTGTCAAAAGATTCCCATTTCGCGTCATTGACAATGCACATAAAATTAAAGTCTGCACTATTTTGGGGAGTATAAACATAGCCAAATACCTTCGCAGGATTTGCTATGCCCCACATTCCCCTTATTCTCAGATATGTTATGCCCAACGGATCAACCTTGTTTATATGTCCGAGCTCTCTTGTCTCTTCGGTCTCTACATTTGGAGTATTCACCACAGAATCCTTTATTCTGTCACGGACTCTCAGATAGACATCATCCGATGCACAATATTCAGTTCCATAAACCATGCACAAACTCCGCAGCTGTTGTCCCTCCACAACCCCAACTACATACATCATATCCTTTTCTTCCCACGCCTCAGCCTCCTTACAAGCATTGTTTATCAAAGGGTTTGTACATTTAAGCGTATGCTTCGGATAACTGCTATTAAGCGGAATGGCAGAACTTTTTGTCTGTCTTTTCTTCACCTCAATGGCATCTCCATCTTTCAGCATAATGTCCGGCGGATTGGAATTGTTCCCAAGATAAGAGAACACCTCCTGCCATTTCTTCATTCTCTCCTTTTCTTTCAAGCCACAAGAGCCGGCAAACAAATCCTTTATATAGTCCTCCAAGGCTGTTCCCATATCGTTGGCACGGTTACCGCCCCCTTTCTTTCCCTCCAAAATCAATGTGGTTTGTTTTACCAAATTGACTATCGCATCAATGATGTTACACCCCATACGGTTTACGCTCATTTTGTTTAATCCAGAACAAAAGTAAGGTTTTTCCGTGTAAAATTCAAGGAAAAATCCTACAAAGGCAACCTTTATGGTTTATATTTCCTTTTCCCCAAAAGCACAGTGGGCTGCCCCTTGACAAAGGGCAGCCCACTGGGTGCTTTGACAATGTCCGGCTTATGCGCCGGCAAAGTTTGACTTATATATAGACAAGGTGCAGTTCCAGCCGGGTCAATTGAAACAGATTATTCCCGGAACGGCATCGTTGCTTGCGGCGGAATCGGTTTCCTGACGTTCCTGACCATCCGCCTGACTTCTGATATCCCTCACCGTTTTCATCGTGCGTTTATAGGTCGGAGTGGTCTCAACAGCGTAGATGACATCCTCGTTGTCGAGGTCTTCCTGGCGGAACAGGAATATATGGCGCGCCCGACGCGTCTGTCCGTTGACGCTGTCGCCGTAGTAGTCCTTCATCCTCTCGCGCCTTTCGTTGATCTTTTCCTGCTCTTCTGCGATGCGGTCCATCTCCTCCTGGCTCTTCTTCTTGTCGAGATGGCTGCTCATGACATCCACGTCACGCAGACCGAAGCCGGTGGCAAGGATTGTCACTTTCACCTTCTTGCCGAGGTCGGGCAATTTTCCGAGTCCCCATTTGATTTCAAATCCGTTGCTGAACTTCGCCATGAAGTCGTGCACATCGTTCATTTCCTCCATCATGAGGCTTGAACTCTCGTCAGCCTCATCACCGAACTTGATGTTCAGGAGTATCTTCTTGGAGTTGAAAACGTCGTTGTCATTGAGCAGAGGAGAGTTGAGCGCGTCCTCTATAGCATGCTTCACGCGACCGTCGCCCTCGCCGTAACCAGTGGAGATTATTGCCACTCCGCCGTCCTTGAGCACTGTCTTCACGTCGTTGAAGTCGAGGTTTATGATGTCGTGATTGGTGATTATCTCCGATATGCTCCTCGCTGCCACGCTGAGTGTCTCGTCCGCCTTGCCGAAAGCAGAGAGGACTGAGAGATCTGGATACACGTCACGCAGACGCTCGTTGTTTATCACGAGCAGTGCGTCAACGTTTTTTGCCATCTCCTCCACGCCGTCGAGAGCCTGGTCTATCTTGCGTTCTCCCTCAAAGCGGAACGGAATGGTGACGATTCCTACTGTGAGTATGCCGAGATCTTTGCTCACTTTCGCTATCACAGGAGCGGCTCCAGTGCCGGTACCTCCGCCCATTCCGGCGGTTATGAACGCCATTTTCGTGCCGTCGGAAAGCATGTTCTTTATGTCGTCCATACTCTCTTCAGCCGCCTGGCGTGCCCTTTCCGGCTTGTTGCCGGCTCCAAGCCCCTCGCTTCCGAGTTGCAGGTGTACAGGCACAGGAGAGTCATTGAGAGCCTGGTTGTCCGTATTGCAGAGCACAAAACTCACATCGTGTATACCTTCACGGTACATGTGGGTCACGGCATTGCCGCCGCCGCCACCGACACCGATAACCTTGATGATGCTCTTCGGGCGTTCCGGCTCACCGAAATCGAGCAATGTACCTAAATTGTCAGCCATATATCTTATGTTTTTCTTGTTTTTTACCGATTGTCATTCTTCTTTTCCGCCATGCGTAGCGTTGCCTTTGCCTAACCGCAAGGACTACTCTTCTTCGGAGATTGCGTCGTTGGCTAATTTCTTGAATCGCTTGAGGGTCTTGAACCAGAAACTGTTCTCACGTTTCATCCGTTCCTCTTCCTCGCGCCTTTTCTTTTCCTCCAGACGCTTTGCCTCCTCTTCTTCCTCACGCTTACGGCGCTCTTCTGCCTCCTGACGCTGTTTTTCCGCTTCGGTAAGCACATTGCCTTTGCCCTGAAGACCGTTTGAAGAACCTCCCGTATGCGGCGTTTCCACGTCCTGTCCGCCGTTGTTGTCGTTCACCGGATTGAACAGGTCGTTGCCCATTTCAGCCCCGGCGCAGTTCATGTCGCCCTTTGCAAGAAGTCCTATTACCGTGTTCATCCGGCAGTCGTTGGCTTTCACCTCCGGCAGAGTGGAGTCTATGGTCTGCATCACAGTCTTTGCTATGCGCACCTTTTCCACCCGGGTCTTGTTGCGGAACGCCTTGTCTATGTTAGGCATATTCGCCCCACCGCCGGTAAGGATGACGCCACCGAGCAACCTGTTGTAGTATTCTGCCGGCACCTGTTCCCACACGTTGCAGACGATTTCCTCCACGCGGGCCTCTACGATATCCACGAAACGCCGTCTCTCCAGAGACCTCTCGCTGTCGATGGGCAGCATTTCCTCGTTATCGATGTCCGCATAGTTGGTGTAGGCAGAGCCGTATTTCAGTTTCATCTTTTCCGCATCCACCTCGTCAATCTGTTCCGTAGCGATGTCGCGTGTGACGTTAGTGCCTCCCAGAGGTATCACAGCGAGGTGGCGCAACACGTTCTTGTAGTACACCGACACGGTGGTAGTGTCCGCTCCCATGTCCACGAGCACGCAGCCGGAGTGGCGTTCACTCTCGGTAAGCACGCTGTCGGCGAGAGCCAGCGGAGCGAGATACATCTCGGCGATGGGTATCCTGGCGTCATTGAAACACTTGTTGAGATTGCGGTAGAAAGTCTTCCGCCACAGGATGTTGAGGAAGTTGCCCTCGAGATGCGAGCACTGTATGCCGACGGGATCGGCCTGCATCTGCGAGTCAACCTTGTATTCCAGCGTTATGGCATCGAGTATTTCGCGGTCAGGATAGTCCATGTTGCGGTTCGCGTCCATGAGTTCGTTGACCATTTCCTGCTTGACTACGGTATCCTCCGGCAAGTCCTTGACGATCACGTTCTTCACTCCGATGATGCTTTGTCCGCCCACTCCGACGTAGACTTGCTGTATCCGGGTGCGCAGTTGGGTCTCAAGGCGCTTCCTTATGTTTATGAGCGACTGCATCGTCTTGTCAAGATTGTAGACCACGCCCCTGCGTATGTAGGACGAAGAATTCTCCTGTACGACTGCGAGAACCGAGATGCTACCGTCGAGGTTTTTCTTTCCGGCTATGCCGGTGACCTTGGATGAGCCGAGTTCAATGGCCACGATAAATTCCTTTGCCATACCTTATGTTGTTTTCTTGTTGTTTTTCCCTATTGTCGGATGCCGTCTTATTCGGCACGTTTACATATTATCTGATTGTCAAACTCGAGGTTTATCTCCGAGTATTTGTTCCATCCTGCCACCGGCAGACCGTACTTGTAGAACGCCTTGAGACGTTTCATCTTCCTGTCGACGAAGCCGTTGACAAGTTCCGTACGCTCACTTTTCACCTTGCTTTCCGGCATATGGCCGAGGTAAATCACGCTGTTGCCGATGCGGGGCACCAGTTCCACGCCGAGGTCATGGGTGATGTTTATCTGCAAGAACAGGTTTCTGCAAAAGTCGTCGGACATCAGCCGGCGTGCCAGAGGCGACACATAGAGCGTGGCGAACGACCTGCTGATGTAGCCGGTGGCTATTATCAGATCCGACGTATAGTCGGAGTTGGGCATTATGCAGTCCCTGTCGTCGACATAGAAGTCGTCGTTGTTGACCGACTTTATCCTCACTACCGGCAGCCGTTGGGTAATGCTTACGTTCACCGTTCCAGCCTCGTCCTTGTAGCAGTCGGCGGTTTTCACAAACGGAGTGGCAAGCAGTGCCTCCTCTATCTTACGGCAACTGACGGCGGAAAGTTCCCTCCCTTGCGGATAGAGGTGCAGTCCCTTGAGACGGTTCTGCACTTCCTTGACGTTGATAAAACCGTTTGTGGCGGCATCAGCCACCGTTATGTTGACATCCTTGCACACGCGGTGCTCCCTCTCCGGCTTGTTGAAAGCCGAGAATGCGACCACTATATAGACCGCAATGCACAGGTCTGCTATCACCAGACAGACTTTCTTTGCGCGTACGGACATCAGTTTTCTTTCCCTTCTATCAGTTTCGCTATCTCCGGCACATAGTTGTCAAGATCACCGGCACCGAGAATCACCAGCACGTCAAAGTCCCTGCCTCTCACATAGTCCAGCACATCGGCGGCCTTTATCATGCTCTTTTCCACACCTTCAGCCAGATTGTCATAGATCAGACGGCTCGTTACGCCGGGTATAGGAAGTTCCCTTGCCGGGTATATGTCACAGAGTACGACCTCGTCAAGTTGGCTCAGCGCAGCGGCGAAGTCACGGTAGAAATCGCGCGTACGGGTGTAGAGATGCGGCTGGAATATCGCCGTTATCTTGCGTCCGGCATACAGTTCCCTGATGCTCTTTGCACTCTGGTATATCTCTTTCGGGTGATGAGCGTAGTCGGAGATGAGAACATGACGGTCGTTCTTTATCTTGAAGTCAAAGCGGCGGTCCACCCCCTTGAAAGTCTTCATTCCGTAGCGCAGTTCCTCAGCAGTACATCCGTTGAGCTGAGCCATTGCCATGGCAGCCACGCCGTTCTCGATATTGATTGGAATCGGCTGTCCCAAGTCTATTCCGTCGACACGTTCTATGGGCGAAATGAAGTCGAATGTTATCTTGCCATCGCCTATCCTGATGTTTTCAGCATGGAAATCACCCTCATCACGGCTGTACTCATAGACTCTCACACCTGCCTGCACGTCGGTCTTCATCTCCAGTCCTTTGCGGATAATGAGCGCTCCTCCGGGCTGGATAAGCGTGGTATAATGGAGGAAACTCTCGAGATACGCCTCCTTGGTGCCGTATATGTCGAGGTGGTCAGGGTCTGTGCTGGTTATCACACTCATCCATGGGCGAAGCCAATGGAACGACCTGTCGAACTCGTCAGCCTCTATCACGACATAGTCACTCTCTGTCGAGAGGATGTAGTTCGTGCCGTAATTCTTCGAGATTCCGCCCAAAAAGGCGTTACAGTCGAGATGACTCTGGTGCATGATATGGGCGCACATGGTCGACGTGGTAGTCTTGCCGTGCGTTCCGGCGACACACAGTCCCTTGTGCGAACGTGTGAGTGTGCCGAGCACCTGCGCTCTTTTCTCTATCTCGAAACCTCCCTCTCGGAAGTACACCAGTTCCTTGTGGTCGTGCGGCACAGCCGGAGTATAGACCACAAGACACGACTGCGGGTTACGGCAAGCCTGCGGAATGAGGTCAACATTCTCCTCATAGTGCAGAAGCATTCCCTCCTTTTCCAGTCTGCCAGTAAGTTCCGAGGGGGTCTTGTCATATCCTGCCACGACCATTCCCTTGCTTATGAAGAAGCGAGCAATGGCACTCATGCCTATGCCGCCGGCACCTACAAAATAAACAGCCTTTATGTCTTTCAGTTCCATTTCCCTTTTCATTCTGCGAGTTTCAGCACTTCCTCCGCTATCACATCGGCGGAATCGGCAAATGCCATCGTCTTTGCGTTACTGCCGAGAGCGGCGAGACGGTCGGTGTCAGCCACGGTCTTCAGTGCCAGAGGTATGAGTTTCTCCTCCGCTTCGGCATCCTTCACGAGCAGTGCAGCGCCCTTGTTGACGAGTGCCATGGCATTGTGCGTCTGGTGATCTTCCGCCACATTGGGTGAAGGAACGAGTATTGAGGGTTTCCCGAGCAGGCAAAGTTCGCTGATGCTGCTTGCCCCTGCCCTCGACACAACGAGGTCGGCGGCACAGTAAGCCTCGTCCATTGCCGACACGAAATCGGTGACGTAGAGGTTCGAAGGTTTGCCTTTCCGCTCCAGCTCCTCCGCAATGGCATTGCTGTAGTACTTGCCCGTCTGCCACACGAACTGCACCTCTGACGAGGAAATCAAGTCAAGGTTCTCCAATACGCTTCTGTTGATGGTGCGCGCCCCGAGGCTTCCGCCGATGATGAGCACTATGGGCTTGTCGGCAGAGAAGCCGAACCGTGCGGCACATTCGTCTTTCTTCAATTCCGGGTTGAGCAGTCCCTGACGCACAGGATTGCCCGTGAGCATTATGCGTTCTTTCGGGAAAAAGCGCTCCATGCCCTCATAGGCAACGCATATCTTGCGAGCTTTCTTCGCCAACGACTTGTTTGTCACTCCTGCATAGGAGTTCTGTTCCTGGATGAGACAGGGCACTCCCATTGCGGCTGCGGCGTTCAGGGTCGGCGCAGATGCATATCCTCCCACCCCGACAGCAACGTCAGGACGGAATTCACGTATAGTCTGCTTTATTTTTCTTTTGCTTTTCAGATAGTCGAGCATCACTCCGATGTTCTTCAAACTGTAAAGCGGACGTATCAGACCGCGTACCGGCAAGCCTACAATCTCATATCCGGCAGCCGGAACGCGCTGCATTTCCATGCGCCCCTCAGCCCCCACGAAGAGTATTTTCGCATCGGGACGCTTTGCCTTTATGGCATTAGCGATAGAGACAGCAGGGAAAATGTGCCCTCCGGTGCCGCCACCGCTGATGATAAATCTCGGTTCTCTGTTCATTACAACTGTCTGTTCGACAAACTTTGTATGGGCAAAAGTAATAAAAAAAACAAACTTTCCCGAATGTTTCACATACATTTTTTCGCCACGGCAAACATAATTTGCCATACCCCAAAAAGTGCTTCCGCACGCTGAATGACTTCATTCGTTTTCCGTCCCGGATCCTTTCACCGTTCGAGAGCAGTGTTCAGACGGTTTTGCAACGGTGTTTTGGCGGTACAGGAATACATCTCCGACCGTATCGGAACGGTGTCTGGAGACTACCTTTTCTTCCTTTTGCCTACAAGATACTCCACCGTGATGATGCAGAGAGTGAGAAGTTCCGCCGTCGGTATCGCCGTCCACAACCCGGCAATGCCTATCAACCGTGGCAGGGCAAGGAAACCCAATACGGCGAAGACGATGCCGCGCAGCATGGTATAGACCATGGCGCACTTCGCCTGAGTTATGCTCTGGTAGTAGCCGACGAACGCCACATTGAGTGCAAAGAACAGCGAACAGGTGGCAAACCACGGCATTCCGTCAATGGCAATGGCGTAGGAGGGTTCCGATGGGCGCAGGAATGCACTCACTATAAGGTGGTCGCCAAGTATCAGAACGGACAACACCCCGACACCGCACAGCACGGCGGCATACAGCGACACCCTGAGGGCACGGCTGACGCGCACCTCATGCCCGGCACCATAGTTGTAACTGATGATCGGTTGAGCCGATTGCGCCACGGCATTGTTGACGGAAAAGATGACAGGAAAGAGGTAGCAGACAATGGCAAACGCCGCTACTCCGTCCTCATGGAGCATGGACATGAACATGTAATTGCCGGCTATCATTGTCACACTCATGGCTATCTCGGTGAGAAACGTGGCAGATCCCACCTTCATCATGTATCCCGTGTTGCGCAAGGTTAGCGCAAGCGAGGTGGCACTTGCTTTCAGACGATAGAATTTCATGGTCTTTGAGAACCACAAAAAGTAGGCTATGCTCATCAAACCGCCCACGATGCAGGCTATGGAAGTGGCTATCGCAGCGCCCTTGACCGCCATACCCAACGGAAAAATGAACACCCAGTCAAGCACGAGATTTACCACAGCACCAGCCACTTGTATCCACATGGCATAGCGAGGCGAACCGTCGAGGCGCACCATCATCATGCCCACACACTGCCAAAGCAGAAAAACCATGCCGGGCAAGAGCCACAACAGGTAGGCGAGAGCGTAGTTCTCAAGTGCCGGACTGCACCCAAGGGCGTACACGACAGTGCGAGGCATCACGAGACAAAACAGCAACAGCACGGCTATGACGGCGAATCCGATACCGAAAGCCTGCGTAAGGATTATGTCGGCTGCCTTCCTGTTGTCATTGGCAAGATGCATACTGGCAATGACAGAAGCTCCGATTCCGAACATAAGACCTATCCCAGTGACTATCGTCCACATGGGTGCCACGATGTTGACGGCGGCGATACCCTCTGCGCCTACGCCCCTTCCTACCATTATACCGTCGATAATGGTCTGGGCAGACATGAATATCATGCCTACAAGAGTAGGGAAAAACATACTACGGAACAAGGGGCCGATTTCGCCCGAACCGAAATCTATCTGATCCCGGGACGTGTCGATTCTCTTCTTCATCTTTGCTATATGTTTAATACAGTATCGGTTATCGGGGTGCAAAGATAGAAATTCTTTACACGGCAACAAAGACAAAAAAGGTTAAAGAGGCAACTTCCGCCGCCGAAAGGCACTGAACGTAGCGAGACGTCACGACGTGCGCTTCTTCGCCGAACGGCTGACGCTGAGTATCACTCCGATGTAGATGCAGTTGATAACGGCGGATGTGCCGCCCTTGCTGACAAGGGGCAGCGGCTGTCCTGTTACCGGCGCAAGCCCCACAGCCACACACATGTTTATCAAAGCCTGCGTCACGAGCATAATGGCAAGACCCATGACAAGGAAAGCAGGAAAGTTGTTCTCGCACCTGCGGGCTATTACCCCGGCACGGAACAGCAGCACGAAATAGAGGAACGGCACGAAGATAAGTCCGAAGACACCCAGTTCCTCGATGATAATGGAAAAGATGAAGTCGGAGAAAGCCTGCGGCAGGAAATCGCGTATCTCAGAATTGCCGGGACCTACGCCCACGCCTCCCGACGACGCAATGGCGATATTTGAGAACGCTTTCTGCGCTCCGTCGTCCCTAAGGTCGACAGAATCGGGCGGAACATTCTTGCTTTCGGCAAGAGCGAGTATTCGTTTTTTCCACAAAGATGCACGGTGGAATATTTTCTTCCCCACCCCTTCGTCTTTCTTTTCGGGCACACCTCCGTCGGCGACAATAGCGGTTTCATGCGGCGCACGTTGCTCGTCTGCGTCCTTGGTGTCACCTATCAATACGATGCAAGCAACTCCCACTACCGCCAAGATCGCCAATAGGCTGAACAGACCGCCTACCTGACGAATGGGAACACGCCCTATAAACATCATCATCAGCAGTGTGACAGTGATGAGACCCGCCGTGGAGAAGTTCTCGGGGACGATGAAGGCTATCATCGGTGCACATATAATGAGTATCCATTTGAACGCATGCTTGTCGGCACCGTTTTCCGTCTGCGTGGCACTCAATATCTGCGCTGTGGCAAGAACCATTGTCCCCTTTGCGATTTCGGAGGGTTGGAACTGTATCCCGAAGAGGCTCACCCAGCGTGCGGCGTCGTTTGTCGAATGACCGGCAAACAGCACCCAGACGAGCATCATGTAGGAAATTAATATCAGAAACGGAGTAAACAGTTTGAAATACTTGCACTTTATCTGGAGCGTGACTATCATGCAGAACAGCCCGAACAAAAGTGTTCCGCTGTGTTTCATCATCGGTGACCAGTAACTTCCGCCCTTATAGGTGAGCGAGGAGGATGCCGAGAACACCTCTACGACGCTGATGAGCGAAAGGATAAGGAATACCATCCACACCACCTTGTCGCCTTTGAATATATTGAAAAATGACTTGTTCATTGTCAGTGCAAAGCGTTCTGTTACCAAGAATTACAGTTCCCTGACCAGAGACTTGAACTGTTCTCCCCTGTCTTCCATGTTTTTGAAGAGGTCGAAACTGGCGCAGCAGGGACTCAACAGCACCACGTCGCCCTCATGAGCCATGTCACGGCACGCCGCCACACAGTCTTTCATAGAGTGAGTGTCGGCAACGGGCAGTCCGAGAACGTCGAAACTTTCGTGCAGTTTGGCGTTGTCGGCACCGAGATAGACCAGTCCGCGGCATTTCTCGCGCACAAGCGGCATTATCTGACCGTAATCATTGCCTTTGTCCTTACCGCCGACAATGAGCACCGTGGGGCGTGTCATGGCTTCAAGAGCCACATTGCAGGCATCCACATTGGTGGCTTTGGAGTCGTTGATGTAGCGCACTCCGCCCTTGTCAGCGACGAACTCCAGACGGTGTTCCACTCCTGGGAATTTTTTCAGGCACTCCCTTATCACAGCCTCATCGACGCCTGCCGCTTTCGTGGCGTGGTAGGCTGCGAGGGCATTGCGTTTGTTGTGCTGACCGGGGAGGCTGAACTCAAGTCCCAACTTTTCAAAATCCGCATCGCAGAAAGGGCACAGCGTAGGGTTGCCGGGCACGGCTTCCCTTGACGAAGGGGTCGGTGCAGGGATGCGCTCACCCTGTCTGCGCCGTGCGAGTTCACGGTCTATGTACTGGTCGCCAGTCCAATAGATGAACTTGTCGTGCGGTGTCTGGTTCTGCAAAATGCGCATTTTGGAGTCCACATAGTGCTGCATCTGGAAATCATAGCGGTCGAGATGGTCGGCGGTAATGTTCATCAGCACACCTATGTCGGCACGGAACGAGAAGCAGTTATCAAGTTGGAAAGAACTGAGTTCTACCACATACCACTCCTTGTCGTCCTCTGCTATCTGCAGGGCGAGCGACTTTCCGATGTTGCCGCCAAGCCCCACGTTTTTCCCGGACTGCCGCATGATGTAATGGATGAGGGTCGTTGTGGTGGTCTTGCCGTTGCTTCCGGTGATGCAGATCATCTTTCCCTTGGTATAACGGCTGCAGAACTCTATCTCGGAAAGTATGGGCGTGCCCTGCGCTATGAGTTGTTGCACCATTGGCGAGCTGTCGGGTATTCCCGGGCTTTTCACCACCTCATCGGCAGAGAGCACCTTTTCCGCAGTGTGATGTCCCTCCTCCCACTCTATCCCATGGGTGTCGAGCATCGCCTTGTACCTGTCCTTCACAGTCCCCATGTCAGAGACAAAGACATCGTATCCCTGTTTTTTCGCCAATACGGCAGTGCCCGCTCCACTCTCGCCGGCACCCAGCACAACAAGTCTCTTCATCGTATCTTCAGTGTTATTATGGTCATTGCGGCCAGTATAATCGTAGTAATCCAAAAGCGTATCGTTATCTTTGACTCGTGGAAAACCCGTCCCGAGCCCTTGAAAACGTACTTGCAATCCGGGTCAAGTTGGTCATTCTGCGTCCTGTAAGCGTCGTGTATGGGCGTACGACGAAACAGTCTCTGCTTCACGCCGCGGCGTTTGCCGAGTTTGAACCAGTAGACCTGAAGCATGACACTGAGGCTTTCGACGAAGAAGACACCGCAAAGGATGGGCAGCAGCAACTCCTTGTGGATGATGATGGCACACACTCCGATGATTCCGCCGATAGTAAGCGAACCGGTATCGCCCATGAACACCTGTGCAGGATAGGCGTTGTACCACAGGAAACCAATCATTGCACCGACGAAAGCACACATGAACACAACCAGTTCTTCCGACCCCGGAATGAACATGATGTTTAGGTATGACGCGAACTCAACGTGGCTGCTGACATACGCAAGGATGCCCAACGCAACGCCGATAATGGCGGAATTGCCGGCGCACATACCGTCCATGCCGTCATTGAGGTTAGCCCCGTTGCTCACGGCGGTGACCACAAATATTGTCATTATCACGAAGAGAATCCACCCGGCGGCAACATAATGTTTGCCGATGAACTTCATCACCTTGCTGTAATCAAGGTTATGGGACTTCACAAACGGAATTGTGGTCTTCAGTGACTTTTCCGACCGTGTCTTGTAAGTGAACTCCGCAGCATCCGACTTGGTACTTTCGGCACTACCGGCAACCGCCGTCTTTTCCACAGGAATCCTGTCCACCTGCTTCACGTCGGGCGATGCCCACAGGGTAAGACCAACTATGAAGCCCACTCCGACCTGACCCACAATCTTGTATCGGCCTTTCAGTCCCTCTTTGTTCTTGCGGAATATCTTTATGAAATCGTCCATTCCACCGAGAAAACCGAGCCAGACAGTGGTGACAATCATGAGTATCAGATAGATGTTACGCAAACGCCCGAGCAACAGGACAGGCACAAGTATTGACACTATTATGATGATTCCTCCCATCGTCGGCACGCCTATCTTCTGCGTGCCAAAAGGATCTATCTTCGCATCACGCGCCGTTTCGGTAATCTGACGGCGCTTCATAAACTTTATGAACTTCTCTCCAAACCATGCGGAGATGACCAGAGAAAGTATCAGGGCGAGCAACGAACGGAACGAGATGTATCCCCAGATGTGGGAACCGGATATTCCGAACTGCTCAAGAAATCTGAATATGTAGTACAGCATCTTCTGTCTTCTATTGGTTAAACGGGACGTTTATTCACCGAAAGCGGCGCGCACTTCCTCCCGATCGTCGAAATGGTGTTTCACATCACCTATTATCTGGTAGTCTTCATGACCCTTTCCTGCGATGAGGATGACATCTCCCGGCTGGGCAATCGCCACTGCCGTGCGTATGGCCTGACGGCGGTCGGTGATGCGGAGCACCGCTTTCTTCTCCGCTGGAGTAAGTCCTGCCTCCATGTCATCGAGGATTGCCTCGGGATCCTCCTTTCTCGGATTGTCGGAAGTGAGTATCACTTTGTCGCTGGCTTTTACCGCTTCGCGCGCCATTATCGGACGTTTACCCTTGTCACGGTTGCCTCCGCATCCGCAGACAGTTATCAGTTGCCCCTTGCCGTTCATCACATCACGCAGGGCCTGGATGACATTCACGATAGCGTCAGGAGTGTGTGCATAGTCCACAACAGCCGTCACGCCGTTGCCGCTACGCACCGGTTCGAGTCTGCCGCTGACACTCTTGAGAGTGCTGAGCACAAGAAGCACCTCGTCGGGGGTCTTGCCCAACTGTACGGCAGCAGAGTAGACAGCGAGCAGGTTGCTTACGTTGAACTTGCCGATGAACTGCACTCCCACCTCTTTTCCGTCAATATCAAGATACATTCCCTCAAAGTGGCACTCCAGGATGCGTGCCTTGTGGTCAGCCATAGAGCGTGTGCTGTAAGTCAAGACCTTTGCCTTACAGTTCTGCACCATGAACATTCCGTTCTTGTCATCGGCATTTGTCACGGCGAAAGCGTCCTTGTCAAGCATATCGAAAAATGCTTTCTTGGCATCACGGTAGTTCTCAAATGTCTTGTGATAGTCCAGATGATCGCGCGTAAGATTGGTGAATATACCGCCACGGAACTTCAGTCCGCCGATGCGTTTCTGGTGTATCGCGTGCGACGAACACTCCATGAAAGCATATTCACAGCCTGCTTCCACCATGCGTGAAAGGAGGTAGTTGAGTTCTATGGGGTCGGGAGTGGTATGGTCTGCAGGCACTGCTTCTCCGTCGATATAGTTGCATACGGTGGACAGGAGACCGCATTTGTAGCCCATCTTGCGGAACATGTTGTAGAGCAGAGTGGCTATTGTGGTCTTGCCGTTGGTGCCCGTCACGCCCACGAGTTGGAGTTTCTCCGACGGATAGCCGTAGAAAGCGGTCGCCACCTTGCCCGATGCGTCCTCGGTACTCACCACCTTTATATATGTCACGCCCTCGGTCTTGTCCTCGGGCATATCCTCAAGCAGTATGGCGGTAGCGCCCAACTCTATCGCCTTGGGTATGTACTTGTGACCGTCAACCTGCGTTCCTTTCATGGCGATGAACAGGTGTCCGTCCCTAACAAGTCTCGAATCAATGCTCACACCGGCAATCTCCTTGTCGGCAGACCCTACCGTCTCTATCGGCGAGACGTTCTTCAACAATTCTGACAGTTTCATTTCCGTTATGTTTTTGCTGGTTATTCACGCACACTGAGCGTCAGTATGCAGGTTTCACCCTTGCTTATTTTCTTTCCGGGGGCGAGACTTTGCTTCGTCACCTTGCCCCTTCCTGTAATCTTAACTTTCACCCCACGGCTCTCAAGAAGATAGACCGCATCGCGTGCACCCATCCCTTCCACGTCGGGAACGACACTCTTGCCATACTGCCGTTCACGTTTCAGGGTCACGACATTGCCGTCTGTCTTGAAACCGTTGCCCCATATCGGGTTGCCGGAAGCATAGGAACCGTTCCAACCGTCACGGCATTTGAAACCGAGATTCGACAGCACATAGTCGGCGGCAAGGATGTTTCCGCGCATCACACTCGGCGTCGCTTCCGAGTCGTCGTCGTGCGCATCCTTGATGTCAAGTTTCAAATCGCGCGCCATGACACCCTCCGCTATCTTGCGGAACACCACTCCGCTCATGCCGCCACCCGATGCCGGAAGTCCCCACTTCTTTATGCATACGATGCAGGAGTAGCGCGGATTGTCAGAAGGAAAGTATCCTGCGAAACTGAGCCAGTAGCCCACCGTGCCGCTCTTATAGCCGCTTTTACCCTTCGACACCTGTGCAGTGCCTGTCTTGCCCGACACCTGGAACAGGCGGCTGCCGGCCTTCTTGCCCAATCCCTGGCTCACCACATGGCGCAGGATTGTCTGCATCGTCTTCAGCGTAGATTCCTTACAGATGCTCGCTTTCAGTTCTTCCACAGGATATTCCGCCAGTGTCACGCCGTCCTTCACCACCGACTTGACGAACCGGGGCTTCACCATCCTGCCGTTGTTGGCTATGGCGTTATAGAAAGTAAGGGTGTTTATGGGGGCTATCTGGGTGCCGTAACCGATGCTCATCCACGGAAGCATGGTCTTGTCTTCCACTCCGCCGCTCGGATTGCGTTTGGGATAGCGTATGATAGGACGGTTGTAACCCACAAGGGGAAGTTGCAGATCCTCATGCATTCCTATACGGTAGAGACCGTCGATATACTTTTCCGGATTCTTGCCATAATAGTGGTCGATGATCCAACTCACTCCGATGTTGGAACTGACTTCGAGCGAACGCGCCACGTTAATGTCGCCATAACCGCCCTGTGTCTTCCAGTTATGGTCGCGCATGAATCTGGAGTGCATCTCCATTACGCCTCCCCCGGTGTGGATTATCTGGCTGGTGTCACACACTCCGTCGTCGAGTGCCACCATGATAGATGCCGGCTTGAACACCGAACCCGGTTCGCAGCGGTAGTTGATGGCAGAGTTCACCACCTCACGATACTCCCCATCGGCACACTTGGTCATGTTCACTATAGCCTTGATATCGCCCGTACTCACCTCCATAAGTATGGCTACACCCATCTCACCGTTGACTGTAGGCTCCTTGAGTTCCGCCACAAGTGCACGCTCCGCTATGTCCTGCATATTCACGTCAATGGTTGTCACAAGGTCTGCACCGTTGATTGCAGGAGCGTCAACTATGGACAGGTACTTGTTAAGCACCTTTCTGCGGTGCATGATACCGTTCTGGCCGCGGAGCAGAGAGTCGTAAGAGAGTTCCAGACCGCACCGCGCCGTATCCTTCGCACCGAACATATCGCCGACGGTGCGGGCGGCTATCGAACCGTAAGGGCGCTTTCTCGCATTGTAATCCTCGGTATAGAACCCGCCCTTATATGATTTCATGTTGAATATGGGCAGTTCCCTGACAATGGAATAAGTGGAGTAATTCACGCGCTTAGGCCACAACGAGCAGCGACGCGACTGCTCTTCCTTTGCCTTGCGGAGCATCTTGCGGAACTCCTCCGCCGGCTTTTCCGGAAACGCACGGTGCAGTCCTGCACAGATAGAGTCCTCCTTGGCATCCCAAAGAGTGTCGGTCTTTGACTCGTGCATTGCCTTGAAGTCTACGAACAATCGGTACTCCGGCAACGAACTTGCCAGGAGTTGACCATCGCAACTGAGTATGTTGCCACGCACGGGAGACACTATTGCACTGTCGGATTTTATCCTGTCGCTCACCTCAAGCCAGTAGCTGCGCTTGGCGGACATGATATATCCCGCCCTGACAACTACCGCCACGGCAATCAGCCCCATAATAACCACAAACAGAGTGTAGCGTGGTATTATCTTGTCATACTCGAACTTGCTCATAGGAAATTCTTCTTACAGACACCATTTTTGCTCTTCTGCGGCATCATTCCGGCACTTCTATTATGAACGGAGGGAAAGTAGAGGGATGCAGAAGCGTGTCATTGTTGATTCTGAGCATATCCAGCACTTTACTTTCACGCGTTTTTTCCGTCAGGTCACTCTTTGACGAGAGAGCCTTATATTTGGCATCTTCGAGTGTCTTAGTGAGTTTGTCTATTTCCAGAATGTACTTTTTGTAACTGTAACCTTCGGCTATGTAGGCTATGAGAAAAGCCGCCACGAGGAGCAACAGCCATATCTGCTTGCGCACGGCAGCCGCCATGAGGATGTCACCTCCAAGGATTTTCTTCAGCGAAAGGTTGTTTTTGGTAATCGGAGAGTCTTCTTCCTTGACCTGCTCACGGATAATCTCGCTCAGGCTCTGACCCGCAGCGGTATCGTCAGCAACGGCTTCCGCCGTTCCGTCAGCGGAGAGTTTCACCTCCTCGTCCTTCATTTTCTCCTGCTCGCTCATATTCTTGCTGCTATTCTCAGTTTGGCACTGCGTGACCGGGGGTTGCGCTCCTGTTCCTCAGCAGAAGGCAGAATGACCTTGCTGTTGACCAGTTCAAAAGGCGTTTCCACCCTTCCGAAGAAGTCCTGACAGCGTTTCCCCTCAACATTTCCTGTCTTCATGACGTTCTTCACAAGTCTGTCTTCCAACGAATGATAGGTGATTACCGACAGACGACCGCCCGGACGGAGCAGCGAAGTGGCAGCCTTGAGCATATCGCACAGGGCATCCATTTCATGGTTTACCTCGATGCGGAGAGCCTGAAAGAGTTTTGCCATGTCCTTTTTCTCACGTTCACGCATAAAAACAGGCTCGCACACATCGAGCAAATCCTGCGTTGTGAGTATAGGTTTCTGTCCCCTTGCCTTGGCGACAAGTGAGGCAATGCGCCGCGACTGCTTCAGTTCGCCGTAAAGATAGAATATGTCGGCAAGCCTCTCTTCACTCTCTTCATTGAGAATGTCGGCTGCAGTCCTGCCGCCGCGCTTGTTCATGCGCATATCAAGGGGGGCATCAAAACGGAACGAGAAACCGCGTGTCTCGTCGTCGAAATGGTGGCTCGACACTCCGAGATCCGCCAACAGACCGTCAATATGTTCCTCGCCATAGTAGCGCATCCAGTTTTTCAGGTAACGGAAATTGCTCCTCACGAATGTGAAACCCTCGTGCGGCTTCACGTTGCGCTCCGCATCGGCATCCTGGTCGAAACTGTACAGGTGACCGCCGCCTGCCTCGTCTATCCTCCGGAGTATCTCTTTGGAATGACCACCGCCGCCGAACGTGACATCCACGTACACGCCTCCGCGACGGATATCAAGTCCGCCGACGCTCTCATCCAGAAGAACTGGCACATGATAAGCCTCTGCCGTTTTTGCCATGACTGTCTCTCCGCAGATGCCTAACACACACGCCGTGCCAAAGGCTTCGGCGCATCTTGCGGCACTGCCGCGACATTATGCCGCATTTTTACCGCAAAAGTAAAGGTTTTATATCTAACAGCCAAGAAATCCACAGACATTTTTGGGCTGATATGGCATAAGGAAAACCGAGGTCAAGAAACGGTCACACCGAAGCGGAAAAGATGTCAATTCAACAAAAGAAAACGCTTTTTGGATGTATAACGGACTGAAAAGAACAAAAAAAGCGACAAAACGGATGCAGTGGAATAGAAAAATCAGTAACTTTGCAACGCTGATAAGGGCGTACCAGACCTCACTCCACAGACAGCGGAGAGACCGTCTGACGAACAAAACATTCAACCGTTTGGAAGTTAAAATCGACATTGACAGGATACTGAAGAACAAAATGGGGGAGAAAGCCCGTTATGTTCCGCATTTCCTGACATCCTACCTGAAGCGCATTGTACACCAAGATTGGGTAAACGGATTCCTCGTCAGCGCAGAGCATCTGAAAGGTTCGGCATGGCTGAAGGCGTGCCTTGAGTATCAAGACATAAAGATTAGGGTGCGCGGAATGGAAAATCTGCCGACGGCAGACGACGGCAAACTCTACACATTTGTATCGAACCATCCCCTCGGAGGCATTGATGGCGTAGCAGTAGGAGCAGTCATCGGCGACCGTTATAATGACAATTTCAAGTATCTGGTCAACGACTTGCTGATGAACTTGCCCGGTCTGGCACCGCTCTGCGTGGGTATCAACAAGACAGGGAAGAACGGTCGTAACTTTCCAAAGGTAGTGGAAGCCACGTTCCGTGAGAAGCAACACGTCGTCATGTTCCCTGCCGGACTGTGCTCAAGGAAAGCCGGCGGCGTGATAAGGGACATTCCGTGGAAGAGCACGTTCATAAAAAAGAGCGTGGAGACAGGGCGAGACATCGTGCCGATACATTTCGACGGACGCAACTCCAACTTCTTCTACAATCTGGCGAACGTGTGCAAGAAGTTGCGCATAAAGTTCAATTTCGCCCAACTGTACCTCGCTGACGAGATGTACAAGAACAACCACAAGACCTTCACCATAACCATTGGCAAGCCGATACCTGTGAACACGTTTGATGCGACAAGGAAAAGCAGCGAATGGGCACAGTGGGTCTACGACAAGGTTTACGCCCTTGCCGACAGCAACGCTTTTTAGAAGACAACAAGATATGGAAGAACCTATTATCCAGCCAGTGGACAAGGAACTGCTCAAAAGCGAACTTACGCCTGACAAGCAACTCCGAATGACCAACAAAAGCTGTAACAGAATCTATGTGGTCACTGCCCACACGGCACCCAATGTGATGCGGGAGATAGGCCGTCTGCGCGAAGAAGCCTTCCGTGCAGCAGGCGGCGGAACGGGCAAAAGCATGGATATCGACGACTTCGACACCTGCGAGAACTGCTACAAACAACTCATCGTGTGGAATCCAGAGGCAGAAGAGATAATCGGGGGCTACCGCTATATCTTCGGAAAGGATGTCGACTACGACGACAAGGGGCAGCCGATACTCGCCACAAGCCACATGTTCCACTTCTCGGAAAAATTCATCAGGGAGTACATGCCACAGACTGTGGAACTCGGCAGGTCGTTCGTCTCCATTCCCTACCAGAACGTACGCCTCAACGCAAAGAGTATTTTCGCCCTCGACAATCTGTGGGACGGACTGGCAGCACTCACGGTACTGTTTCCCGACATCAAGTATTTCTTCGGCAAGATGACCATGTATCCGTCCTACATCCGCAAGGGCCGGGACATGATACTCTACTTTTTGAAGAAGCATTTCGACGACAAGGAGAACCTGATAATACCGCTCAAGCCCCTGCAGTTGGAACACGACCCGAAAGAATTCGAGGCTTTGTTCTGCGAGGAAGACTTCCGCAAGGACTACAAAATCCTCAATCAGGAAATACGCAAAATGGGATATAACATCCCGCCACTCATCAATGCGTACATGAACCTCTCGCCGACGATGAAACTGTTCGGCACTGCCATCAACTACGGATTTGGCGATGTGGAGGAGACAGGCATACTTATCGCCATGGACGAGATATACGACGAGAAGCGCATACGCCACATCGACTCATTCATAAAGGAGCATCCCGAAGCACTGAAAATCACTTCCGGAGCCAACAAGATTATCTACAAGGACAACGAGTTGGCATAGCATAAGGTTGCAGAGAGGATGCTACTAAACGAACAAACGACGCTTCAAGGCGTCGTTTTCATTTGAATTCAAGTTCCAGTTGACCGTCACCGAGCAGGTTGTAACTCTTGCGGTGATAGGGAGAGATGCCGTGACGGCGTATGCCCTCACGGTGTTTCTTTGTCGGGTAGCCTGCGTTGTGTTCCCAATCGTAGTAGGGATATTCCGCGGCAAGGGCGTTCATGTAGTCGTCACGGAAAGTCTTGGCGAGTATGCTCGCCGCCGCTATCGCCTGATACTTGCCGTCACCCTTGACGATGGTGGTGTAAGGGATGTCCTGATAGGGCACAAAGCGGTTGCCATCGACAATTATCGCCTCGGGACGAACCGTGAGTTGGTCGAGCGCACGGTGCATAGCGAGGAAACTCGAGCGCAGGATATTCAACCTGTCTATCTCCTCCGGGGTGACAACACCCACCGCCCACGCCACTGCATCACGCATTATTTGCTCACGGAGAGCGAGCCGACGTTTCAGCGAGAGTTGCTTCGAGTCATTGAGTTCTGGATTATCATAATCGGGAGGAAGAATGACCGCAGCGGCGTAGACACTGCCGGCGAGGCAGCCCCTGCCGGCCTCATCGCAGCCAGCCTCAATGAGATTCTTGTAGAAATGCGGTTCGAGTGCCATAAAGAAACGTTATCTCTGCGTGTCGTTTTCAGAACATCTTCCGTGTGCGTTCTATGCCCTCGACCAGAGCGTCAATCTCTTCACGCGTATTGTAGAGGGCAAATGAGGCACGGATAGTACCGAGCACGCCAAGCCTGTCCATAAGCGGTTGGGCGCAGTGATGACCCGTGCGCACCGCTATGCCGAGCCTGTCGAGCAGCGTACCCATATCCATGTGATGGATAGTCTCGCCCGCCGGTGAACTGACAAGGAAACTTATGACGGCATCACGGTGTTCTTCGCCGCCGAAGATGCGCATCCTCGGCACTGTCTGCATACGCTCCATGGCGTATGCCACCAATTCCTGTTCGTGACGAAAGATGTTGTCCATGCCGAGCGTAGACACATAGTCAAGGGCTGTGGCAAGTCCGCGCGTAGCCACATAATCGGGAGTGCCCGCCTCGAACTTCAGCGGCGGACGCTCGAAAACGGTCTTTTCGAAACTCACGCTGGCTATCATCTCGCCGCCGCCCATATACGGAGGCATCGCCTCAAGCCACTTCTCCTTACCGTAGAGCACGCCAACGCCCGTCGGTCCATAAACCTTATGACCCGAGAAAGCAAGGAAGTCACAGCCCAGTTTCTGCACGTCGACGGCGAAATGAGGGACACTCTGGGCTCCGTCAACCATGACAGGAACGTCGTGGGAATGGGCTATGCGGATGATTTCCTCTATGGGGTTGACCGTACCGAGCACATTGCTCACATGGGCAACGCTGACGATACGCGTCTTTTCTGAAAAGAGTTGGCGGTAGGCATCCATGTCAAGCGCTCCGTCGGCAGTCATTGGAATGACTTTCACGGCAATGCCTTTCTTCTGCGCCTGCAACTGCCACGGCACGATGTTGGAGTGGTGTTCCATGACAGAAACTATCACCTCGTCGCCCTCATGCATGAAAGCGTCGGCGAAGCAACTCGCCACAAGGTTGAGCCCTTCTGTCGTTCCGCGCGTGAAGACAATCTCCGACGTTGACCTGGCGTTGATGAAACGGCGCACCGTTTCGCGCGCCGCCTCATGCAGTTCGGTGGCTTGCTGCGACAGATAGTGCACTCCACGGTGCACATTGGCATTGACATTGAGATACTCGTCACGCATGGCATCGAGTACACAGAGGGGTTTCTGCGTGGTGGCAGCATTGTCAAGATAGACCAACGGCTTGCCGTAGACCTTGCGGCTGAGTATCGGGAAATCCTCGCGTACCTTATTTATATCATACATAGAGACTGCCTTTTATAATGGCAAGGGACCTTCCTACCGGCACAGCCGACAGCCCTCGCATTTGTTGAGTTGTCCACGGAAACGCTGTTCCACCAGATAGTGAAGCCTGTCTTTCAGTGGTTCGAGTTTTATATTGTCTATAACTTCGTTGACAAAGGCAAACTGCAGGAGCATCTTAGCCTCGTCAAGAGGTATGCCGCGCTGCCTCATGTAGAAGAGAGCAGCGTCGTTGAGTTGTCCGACAGTGCTGCCATGTGAACACTTGACATCGTCTGCATAGATCTCAAGCATGGGCTGCGTGTACATTCGGGCCTGCTTTGTGGCGCACAGGTTCTGGTTTGTCATCGACGAAGAGGTCTTCTGTGCATCCTTTTCAACAAGCACTCTGCCGGCGAAAGCACCCGTAGCCTCGCCGTTGAGGACGTACTTGTAGAGTTCGTGACTTTCGCAGTGACCCGCCGAATGGACGATAAGTGTGTTGTTGTCAACGTGCTGTGTCTTGTCAATAACGGCACATCCGTTGCAGTCACACTCCGCTCCTTCGCCACAGAAGACGAGATCCAGCTGGTTGCGTGTCAGTCCGTTGTGAAGCGTTATGGCGTTGTGGCATACACGGGAACTGCGCTGCTGCTCGATGTAAGTGGTGCTGACAAGGCGGCTCTGCGCATGTGTCTCCTCCAGGCAGTACATGTCAAGTGAAGCATTGTCACCCACAAAAGCCTCCGTCACCTGCGTGGCGAGGAAGTTCTTGTCATCTGCGGCATGGTCACAGAAGAGGAGTTTTATCTCCGCATTCTCCTCAAGGACGACGAGCACACGGCGGTTTACCATGAGGTCGACATCGGAACGGAGGATGTTTATCACCTGAACGGGGCGTTCAACCCTGACATTTTTCGGCACATAGACGAACAGTCCGTCCTGCGCAAGCATGGTGTTGAGACTGCTGACGGCATCCTTGTTGGCGGCAAGACGGTTGTAGTAGTGTGCCACGAGGTCGGGATTGCTGCGCGACGCATCGGCAAGCGAACTGATGACAACGCCCTCGGGGAGCGGTGTCTTGGGCAGTGACTGCGAATGGAAGGTGTCATTCACCACAAAATAGAGCGACGTGCTGAGGTTGGGAACATCACACCTGAACGCCTCGTAGGGGTCGACAGGTATCGCCAGGCGGTTGAGGTTCACGCCGTAGTCGGGCGCAAACACGTCCTGCAGGTTCGTGTACTTGAACCGTTCCTCCTTCCTTGTGGGCAGTCCAAGTCTGCCAAACGCCTCGCAGGCACGGTCTCTCTCCGCATTCATGACCTCGGACGAGTGACCGAAAATCATTTCGCGGCAAGAGCCGTACAGGTCTATGTATTGCTTTTCTGCACCCACTGTCTACTCCTCCACTTCCTGTTTTATCCAGTCGTAGCCGCGTTCCTGAATCTCGACAGCGAGTTCCGGACCTGCCGTTTTCACTATTCTGCCCTTGTAAAGGACGTGCACCACCTGCGGACGGATCATCTCCAGCAGACGGTCATAGTGGGTAATGACGATGCAGGACTTATCGGGAGACATCAGTTTGTTGACACCTTCAGCCACGATACGCATGGCGTCGACATCCAGACCCGAGTCTGTCTCGTCGAGGATAGCCAGTTTCGGTTCGAGCATAGCCATCTGGAAGATCTCGTTGCGCTTCTTTTCGCCGCCGGAAAAGCCCTCGTTTACCGAGCGGTTTGCCAGTTTTGAGTCGAGTTCGACAATCTTTCTCTTCTCGCGCGACAGTTTCATAAACTCCGACGCATTGAGCGGTTCAAGTCCCTGATACTTGCGCTTCTCGTTGACGGCGGCACGCATGAAACTGTTCATCGACACCCCGGGAATCTCTACAGGATACTGGAACGAGAGGAACAAACCCTCGTGCGCACGGTCTTCTGGTTTCATTTCGAGCAGGTTCTTGCCGTTGAACCAAGCCTCGCCGGCTGTCACCTCATACATGGGATTGCCCACAAGGACGGCACTGAGAGTGGATTTCCCCGAACCGTTGGGGCCCATTATGGCGTGGGTCTCACCGTCCTTTACGGTGAGGTTGATGCCACGCAGTATTTCCTTATCGCCTATCCGGGCGTGAAGATTCTTTATTTCCAACATACTATTCTTCAATTTACATGTTAATTGAGGACTGTCATTTTCAATACACGGACGTCATCTATCGGACGGTCCAGTTTGTCAGTGGGCACTTGCTGTATCTTTTCCACGACATCAAGCCCCTCCATGACCTCGCCGAAGACGGTGTAGCCGCCGTCGAGCCATGCCGTACCCGGTTCGTTGTCATCGTTGTAATAAGGCAGGAGAGGAACATACGGATTTCTGCCTGCGGTGGTCGGGCAGCGTCCCCAGACGATATAGAACTGTGACGAACTGCTTCTCTTCTCCGGATTTTCGGTGTCTCCCTCGCGTGCGGAGGCAAGTGCCCCACGCTTGTGGAACGCCTTCGGGTAGATGATTTCCGCCTGCAAGGTCTTCTCTCCGTCGGCTGTCGGCACATCGGCATTGCCGAGTTCTGGTGCGGGATTTTCCAATGAAGTCGGCGGAGCCGACGCTGAGGTCGGGTCACCGCCCTGTATCATGAAGTCCTTTATCACCCTGTGGAAAAGCGTATTCTCCAGTGCGCCGCTTTGGGCGAGGTGCAGGAAGTTGTCACGATGACGCGGTGTCTCGTTGTAGAGTTCCACTGTGATGTCGCCGGCGGTGGTCTCTATCTTCACTGTTTTGCGGTCATAGGCTGCACAGTTGTGACCGTTTGCCAGGGCGCGCATGATGTCCGTGGGATGTCCATCCTCGGTAAAAGCACCCAGTTTGTAGTCTGACGGACGGCACTCCGGCTCCCAATAGAACACGCCTTTGCACTTTCCGCCGGTCTCGTTCTTCGCCCTGCGGATGAGTTCGGCAAACTGTTCGCGTCCCTGAGTCATCTTCCACGGATTCTCTTCGTCCACCTCGAAGCCGGTCTCAACTATCATCACGTCGCATCCGTACTTGGCAGAAACCTTGCGGATGTTGCGTATGCAGTCGACTATAGTGCGCTGTGCCGTGGGTTCTTTGCCTGCCTGCATCGACCAATAGGGGTAGAGTGACATACCGATGACATCCCACTTGCCGCCTCCGGCCTTTATTATATCGAGGTTTTTGTTGTAAAGGTCGTTGTCGAAACCGTTGTCGAGATGCACTATGACAAGCGCTTCGGGGCACACTGACTTCACCGCATCGTAGCCTGCACGGACAAATCCGGCATACTGTTTGGGATTGCGCTCCCAGTGTCCCATGCTCTTCGTTATGGTGGTGTTGCCGTTTTCGTCCTTTATTTCCCAACCTGTCACCGGGTCTTTCTCCACAGACCAGAGCATACCGTTGGAGGTCTCGTTGCCCACCTGCACCCATTTTGGGGTCACGCCGTTGTCCTTCAGAAAGGAAAGGACTTCAACCGTGTGGTCTTTAAGGTCACGGAGCATCCGCTTGTAACTGTGGTTCTCCCATGCCTCAGGGATATTCTGCTTGGCAGGATCGCACCACCAGTCGCTGTAGTGGAAGTCTATCATGACGTCCATACCGAGTTTCTGCGCACGCAGAGCCTTGACAAGGACATCCTCCTTGTTGCACCAGTTGTCGTGCTTTGCGGGGTTTACCCACACGCGGAGGCGCACGGCGTTCATCCCCAACTCCTGCATCAGGGCTGTGCACTCACGCTCCTCGCCTTTCCAGTTGTACCATTTCTGTCCTTTGGACTCCAGTTCGGTAATCCAACTGATGTCCGCTCCCAATGCGAAATCCTGTGATTTGGCAACGAAAGAAACAAAAGACAACAGAACAGAGAACAATATCTTTTTCATAAAAAACGTATTATCCGACCGTACCTTCAAGACTTACACTGAGCAGTTTCTGCGCTTCCACAGCAAACTCCATGGGCAATTTGTTGAGCACATCCTTGGCATAGCCGTTGACAATCAGCCCTACCGCCTGTTCGGTGGGTATTCCGCGCTGGTTGCAATAGAACAACTGATCCTCGGAAATCTTGGATGTTGTCGCCTCATGCTCAAACACTGCCGTGTCGTTATGCACGTCCATATACGGAAAAGTGTGCGCTCCACAAGTGCTGCCGAGCAGGAGCGAATCGCACGAAGAGTAGTTGCGGGCATTGTCTGCCGTGGACGTGGCGCGCACAAGCCCCCGGTAGGAGTTCTGGGAGTGACCTGCGGAGATACCCTTTGAGATAATGGTGGACTTCGTGTCCTTGCCCATGTGTATCATCTTGGTGCCCGTGTCCGCCTCCTGATAGTTGTTGGTGACGGCGACAGAGTAGAACTCCGCCTGCGAACGGTCGCCACGCAGTACGCACGAGGGGTATTTCCATGTAATTGCCGAACCCGTCTCGACCTGTGTCCACGACAGTTTGGAGTCATCACCGCGCAGGTCGCCGCGCTTGGTCACGAGGTTGAGCACGCCTCCCTTGCCGTCTTTGTCGCCGGGATACCAGTTCTGCACGGTGGAATATTTCACCTCCGCACGGTTCATGACAATTATTTCCACAATGGCGGCGTGCAGTTGATTTTCGTCACGCATGGGGGCTGTGCAACCCTCAAGATAGGAAACGTAAGCGTCATCGTCGGCTATTATGAGCGTGCGTTCAAACTGCCCGGTGTTCCGGGCGTTGATTCTGAAATAACTGGAGAGTTCCATCGGGCAGCGCACTCCTTTGGGTATGTAGACGAAAGAGCCGTCTGAGAACACCGCGGAGTTGAGTGCCGCAAAGAAGTTGTCACGGTACGGCACGACCGAACCGAGGTACTGGCGCACGAGATCCGGGTGCGTCTGCACCGCTTCGCCTATAGACATGAAGATGATGCCCTTTTCCGCCAGTTTGTCCTTGAATGTTGTCTTCACCGAAACGGAGTCCATGATGGCGTCGACTGCCGTGCCGCTCAGTGCGAGACGCTCCTCCAGGGGGATGCCAAGTTTGTCAAACGTCTTGGTCAACTCCGGGTCTATCTCCTCCACAGTCTTCGGACCGTCTTTCTTCGCCAGCGGGTCGGCATAATAGGAAATGGCCTGATAGTCGATGTCAGGCACGTTCACATGACCCCATTTCGGCTCTTTCATGGTGAGCCAGTGGCGGTAGGACTTCAGACGGAAGTCCAACAGCCAGTCAGGTTCGTTCTTTTTCCGTGAGATGAGGCGAACCACATCCTCGGAAAGACCTTTGTCTATGATGTCGGTATGGATGTCGGTGGTGAAGCCGTATTCGTACTGCCGGTCTGCCACCTGACGCACATATTCGTTGTTTTCAGACATTCTCTATAGATATATCCTGAAATTCGAGACTGCCTGTACGGACAGTCTGTGACTACAAAAAAGACAAACGCCGACTTCGCCTGCAGCGAAGCACGGTGTCTGTCTTCCGTATTACGATTACAGTTTCTGCTCTACCTCTATCTCGGTGAACGTCTCTATGGTGTCGCCCACCTGGATGTCGTTGCAGTTGACAAGCGAGATACCGCACTCGAGGCCGGTAGCCACTTCCTTGGCATCGTCCTTGTAACGTTTCAGCGCGTTGATCGCGCCGGTGAAGATGACGATTCCGTCGCGTATCAGACGAGCCTTGTCGGAGCGGTGAACCTTGCCCTCGGTGACCATAGCGCCGGCAACAGTGCCGACCTTGGAAATCTTGAATACCTCCTTGACTTCCACCTGGCCTGTCGCAATCTCCTTCTTTATCTTGTCAAGCATACCCTCCATGGCAGCCTTTATGTCGTCTATAGCGTCATAGATGACAGAGTAGGTGTTGATTTCCACACCCTCGTGCTCCGCCAGTTTCTTTGCCGCGGACGACGGACGGACGTTGAAGCCGACAATCATACCGTTCTCTGCCGTGGACGCGAGCATGACATCGTTCTCAGAAATCTGTCCTACCGCCTTCTGGATGACGTTCACCTGTATCTTCTCGGTAGAGAGTTTGATGAACGAGTCGGACAGAGCCTCGACAGAACCCTGCACGTCTCCCTTGACGATGAGGTTGAGTTCGTGGAACTCGCCGAGTGCTATGCGGTGTGCAATCTCCTCGAGCGACAGCGTCTTGGTGGTGCGGAGGCTCTGCTCACGCTGCAGTTGCAGTCGCTTGTTGGTGATTTCGCGCGCCTCCTGTTCGGTCTCCATGATGTGGAAAGAGTCTCCTGCCTGTGGCGCTCCGTTAAGTCCGAGGATGATGGCTGGCTCTGACGGGCCGACCTTTTCGAGTTTCTGGTTGCGCTCATTGAACATGGCCTTTATCTTGCCGTAACTTGTTCCGGCCACCACAACATCGCCAACCTTGAGCGTTCCGTTGGACACCAGTACGGTGGAAACATAGCCTCGGCCCTTGTCGAGCGACGACTCGATAACCGAACCGGTCGCTTTCCTGTTGGGATTGGCTTTCAGGTCGAGCATCTCCGCCTCCAGCAGAACCTTTTCCAGCAGGTCATTCACGCCTATACCTTTCTTTGCCGATATTTCCTGACACTGGTATTTGCCGCCCCATTCCTCCACAAGGAGGTTCATCTGGGCGAGGTCTTCGCGTATCTTGTCGGGGTTTGCGCCCGGCTTGTCAATCTTGTTTATGGCGAATACCATAGGCACATTGGCAGCCTGAGCATGGGCTATAGCCTCCTTGGTGGTAGGCATCACGGAGTCATCGGCGGCTATTATGATGATAGCAATGTCGGTTACCTGTGTTCCGCGGGCACGCATGGCGGTGAAAGCCTCGTGTCCCGGGGTGTCGAGGAACGTTATGCGGCGGCCGTCTTCCAACTTCACGTTGTATGCACCGATATGTTGGGTGATGCCTCCGGCCTCTCCGGCGATGACGTTAGTCTTGCGGATATAGTCGAGGAGCGATGTCTTTCCGTGGTCGACATGACCCATGACGGTGACAATCGGGGCGCGTGACGTGAGGTCGTTCTCGTCGTCAGCCTCCTCGGTGATGGCGTTCTGCACCTCGGCACTCACATATTCGGTGGTGAAACCGAACTCTTCAGCCACGATATTGATGGTTTCCGCATCCAGACGCTGGTTTATCGACACCATAATTCCTATGGACATGAGCGTGCCGATGACCTGGTTGACACCGACATTCATCATCGTCGCAAGTTCCGAAACGGTGACGAACTCCGTCAACTTGAGCACTTTGCTCTCTGCATTCTCTGCAGCGAGTTCCGCCTCGCGCTGTTCCACGAATGCGTCACGGCGCTCCTTGCGGTATTTTGCGCCCTTTTTGTTCTGCGTCTGCTTGTTGGTGAGGCGTGCCAACGTCTCCTTTACCTGACGTGCTACTGCCTCGTCATCCACCTCAAGCGAGCGTTGGTTACCCTTTTTCTTGTTCTTCTTCCTGTTGCCGCCCTGCTGCTGGTTCTGGTTACCGGCACCGGCATTGTTGTTCCTCTTTGCCGGAGCCTGGTTGGCAGCGTCGTTTATGTTGACACGCTCCCTGCCAATGCGGACGCGTTTTTTCTTCTCGCCTCCGTCGTTACGACCGGCGCTCTTGTCCTCACGCTCCTTTTTGCGCTCCTCCTTAGTCTTCTTCTTCGGACGGGTGCTCTGGTTAAGGGCGTCAAGGTCAATCTTTCCGACAACGGTCATCTTGGGAGCGTTGGCAACTTTGAGGTCGCTCTGCAACTGGAATATCTCCACTTTTGCACCCTCGGAAGCAGCCTTAACGGCCTTCTCCTCGGCAGGTGCTTCTGCCTTTGGCGTGGCTTTCTCCGCTGGTTTTTCTTCCGGTTTGGTTTCCACCACAGGCGTTTCCGGCTTCTTCTCCGCCTCAACAGGTTTCTTCGGCTCGGGCTTTTCTGCGGGTTTGACAGCCTCCGTCTTCGACTCCGGGACCTTCTCGGCAGGTTTTGCCACGGGGGCTTCAGCCTTCACTTCCGGTTCTTTCTTGGGTGCTTCTGCCACCGGTGATGCTTTCGGAGCAGCCTTCGGCTCCGCTTTAGGCTCTGCCGCAGGTTTCTTCGCACCGCCGTCGAGGTCAATCTTGCCTATCGGCTTGAATTGTTGCTTTTCCGGTTGCGTGAGCAAATCCTCGCCTCTCACCTCCGTCTCCGGCTTCTTCGGCTTTTGCTCCTTCTGCTTTTTGGGGAACAGTTTCTCTGCCTGCGAACGTACTTCCGCATCGCCCTTGAAGTGTGAGACGAGTGCTCCAAACTGCTCTTCGCTGAGTTTGAAGTTAAGATCTGCCTTTATCTCTCCCAGACCAGACTCCTTTTCGAGGAACTCCACGGCGGTCTGCATACCTATGTTTAATTCTCTTAATGCTTTGCTTAATCTAACGCTCATCTATACTTTTCTACTTTTTGGAACTTTTTATCTTACACTCGGAGCGACTTCTTGCACGGAAGCCATCAGAAGATTAATCCTCAAATTCGGCTTTGAGAATCTCAAGCAGTTTGTCAACAGTCTCCTCTTCAAGGTCGGCTTTCTCTATAAGGAACTCGCGCGGAGCCTTCAGCACCTGTCTTGCCGTATCGAATCCGAGACCCTTGATGGCATCGATCACCCACTGGTCAACCTCATCGGAGAACTCGTCAAGGTAGATGTCCTCTTCCTTGTCCTCGTCGTCAATCTCACGGAACACGTCGATGGTGTGCTCTGTCAGCATTGACGCCAGTTTTATGTTCAGTCCGCCGCGGCCGATAGCGAGGCTCACCTCCTCCGGCTTCAGGAACACTTCCGCCTTGTGGTTCTCCTCGTCGATGTTGATGCTGCTTATCTTTGCAGGACTGAGGGCACGCTGAATGAACAGTTTGATGTTGGTCGTATAGTTGATGACATCTATGTTCTCATTGCAGAGTTCACGCACGATGCCGTGCACACGGCTGCCGCGCACGCCGACACAAGCGCCTACCGGGTCGATGCGGTCGTCGTAACTCTCCACAGCAATCTTGGCACGCTCGCCGGGCATACGCACGATTTTCTTTATGGAAATAAGTCCGTCGTTTATCTCGGGCACCTCTGCCTCGAGGAGTCTCTCGAGGAACATCGGGCTTGTACGCGACAGGATAATCTTCGGATTGTTGTTTTCGTTGTCCACTCTCGCTATCACTGCGCGTATGGTATCACCCTTACGGTAGTTGTCGTTCGGTATCTGTTCCGACTTGGGGAGTATCAGTTCGTTGTTCTCATCATCGACCAGAAGCACCTCGCGCTTCCAGACCTGATACACTTCACAGCTGATTATCTCGCCGACACGGTTCTTGTACTTGTTGTAAAGCGAATCATGCTCCAGTTCAAGTATCTTGCTTGCCAGTGTCTGACGGAGGTTAAGGATGGCACGGCGGCCGAATTTCGCAAAGTCAACCGACTCCGACACTTCCTCGCCCACTTCATAGTCAGCCTCTATCTTCTGTGCCTCAGTGAGGGAAATTTCCTTGTTCTCGTCCTGCACTTCGCCGTCGGGCACCACGATGCGGTTTCTGTAGATTTCGAAGTCGCCCTTGTCAGGATTCACGATAACGTCGATATTCTCGTCGCTTCCGAAGATTTTGGCAAGCGCATTGCGGAAACTTTCCTCCAGCACACTTACCAGTGTAGCACGGTCGATGTTCTTCGTCTCGTTGAATTCACGGAACGTGTCGATCATGCTTGTGGTCATTTCAGTTTTCTTTACCATGATTATATTGTCATTATTGTTTTCTATTTGAAACTGATGAGATACTTGCAGTATTTCACCTTGTCCATGTTGTAGGTGTGGTCAACGTCCATCTTCACCGGGCGTTTCTTGCCTTCCACTGCCACTTTCTCGTTCACCGTCACCACGAAGTCAGTGCCGTCGACGCTCTTGAGCACCCCTTTCACCTTGACGCCGTCGCCGTCGAGCACTTCCACTTCCTGACCTATGAAGTTGCGGTACTGCTGCGGCACCTTGAAAGGCTGCCCCAGTCCTGCCGAGCCGACCTCGAGTTCATAGTCCGCGTCGTTGCGGTCGAGGTTCTCTTCTATGCACCTGCTCAGTGCGGCACAGTCCTCTATCCACACTCCGTCGGCATGGTCTATCTCCACGACCACGCAGTTGTCTTCGCTCACTTCCACGTCCACGAGGAAGTATTCCTTGTCTTCAAGCCACTTTTCGGCAATGTCGGTTACTTTCTGTTTGTCTATCATATCGTTTTCGAAAAACGTGGAATCACATTCATTCCAGTCCCTATTATGCAAGAATGAGAAGTCTCAGCCGAGACCTCTCATTCCTCTGAACAGTTGCAAAGTTACTAATAATGTGCCAATTCGGCAAGTTTTTCCTATATTTTTTCGTTTTTGCGGCATCCCTGCAAGGGGTTTCCGCAGATCACTTGAAATAATAGAGGAATGTGGCTATGCCCTGCAGGGCCGGCTTGCGCTGCCCCTCTATCTCAATCTTTATCTCCACTTCCGTCTTGCAGATGCCGCGCAGGTTCTGTATGTCATGCAGTTTCGCCACGAGCCTCACCCGGCTTCCCGTCACCACAGCCTGGCCGAAGCGCATCTTGTCCATGCCGTAGTTGACGAGCATGGTGATGTTGTTCACCTCGACAATCTGCTCCCAAAGGTGCGGAAGCAGCGACAGCGTGAGATAGCCGTGCGCAATGGTGCTCTTGTAGGGGCTCTCCACCGCCGCGCGCTCCGTGTCCACATGTATCCACTGGTGGTCGAGCGTGGCGTCGGCAAACATGTTTATGCGTTCCTGATCGACCGTAAGCCAATCGGAGCAGCCCAGTTCCTTACCGCTGTAGGCGGCAAACTCCTCGTAGGAATTTATTGTCAGTTTCTCCATAATGTTTGTATTGTATTTCCGAATATTTGTCTTCTGTTATTCTGCAAGCGGAAAGTTGCCGTCTTTACAGTCTGTTTCCCAACCGCAATAGCCAGTAGGCGAGACCGGCGAAGCCGAGCACCGACCCGGCAAGACCTATGCAGGCGATGGAGCCGTGGGTGCAGATGACACCGCCAAGAAACGCTCCGCTGCCTATGCCGAGGTTGAATATGCCGGAGAAAATGGACATTGCCACCGACGTGCTCTCGGGTGTCGTGACGAGAATGATGTTGGACTGCATCGCCACATTGTAGGCTGTAGCCGCCATTCCCCACAACACGCACACCGCCAGGACCAGAGGCACACTGAAAGAGACAGGATAGAGCAGCGCAAGACAAGTGGACATGCACGCCACGACAACGGTTATGAAGAGTTTCCTGTTGCGGTTGTAGAACTTGGAAAAGGCTATGCTGCCGAGGAAACCGGCACCGCCGTAGACCATCAACGATGCCGTGACCGTCGTGTCTGCCATATGAACGACCTGTTTGAGGAACGGTTCGATGTAACTGTAGGCCACATAGTAACTCGACGAAATGAGCAGCGTGAAAATGTAGATACCCACAATGCCCTTCTGGCTCAGCAGTTTCGGCAGTTTGCCTACGGAGAAACCGCCGCGGCTCGGCAACTTGGGCAGGCGCAGGGCGGCATACACGAAAGTGAAGGCAGAGAAGATTCCGATGCTCAGGAACGTCATTCTCCAACCGACGTGCAGGCCTATCACCCGCCCGAGGGGCATGCCGAGAATCATCGCGATGGACGATCCCGTGACCACCATACTGAGCGCTATTGAACGGAAACGGTCGGGCACGATGCGCACGGCAATGGGAGAGATGACCGACCAGAACACCGCATGGGCACAGGCCACGCCCAACCGGGAGCACATGAGCATGGCGTAACTCGTGGAAAGGAACGACATGACCTGAAACAGAGTGAACAGTCCCAGAAGCCAGAGCATGAGTTTGCGCAGTTCCATCCTCGACACGAGCAGCATCAGCGGCAGCGAAAGAATCATCACAGCCCACGCATAGACGGACACAAGCATACCCACCGTGGCCTCCGTCAGGCCGAAATCGTCCTTTATGTCGGTTAGAAGACCTATGGGGACGAACTCCGACGTGTTGAATATAAACGAGGCAAAGGTGAGACTGAGCAGCGACATCCAAAGCCCGAGAGACATCTTTTCATTCATCGTCAGTGCGCAGAGTCTGAAGTTGCGGAAGTTTTCTTGCCGGCGAGAATGTCCGTCAAGGTGTCGCATTCCCTGTCGTCAACTCCGCACTCGCTGAGATAGTTGCGTGCGGCAGCCTGCAGTTCACCAGTCTTTATGGCAGCAACGTCGATGTCATCCCAGCGTATTTCCCTGTAGTTGGCGAGTGCGTCCTCGTTGCACAGCACCCATATCATGCGGTCGATGGCTATCTTCTGGCGCAGCAGATAGGACTCCCCTCCCCTTTCTATCTGGTAGAAATTGAGCATCGTCTCCATGTAGTCGTCACGCAGTTCGCCGACATCCGCGCCCTGCAAGGCCTCGAGCAACATCGACACAAAACCGCACCTGTCCTTGCCCTCGTTGCAATGGACGAGGTAAGGCGGCTCATGGGCGATCATGAACTTCACCAACCGTCCCACCTCAGCCTTGAACGCGTCGTCGAAAATGGCGGCGGACATGCCGCAGGTTATGGTGTTGCCCGACTTGAACAGTTGCGGACAGTATTCCGAAGCATACCCTTCGGTAGCCATATACGTCTCCACCTTCTCATCCGTATCGGCGAGGTCAATCTCCGTCTTGATGCCGACCACACGCGCCAGACTGTCAGCCACACGGTAGCGGCCGGCGTTGTTGACACAGTTGAGGGGATTGCTCGAACGGTAGATGACACCCTCAGCCACGCCCGAAGTCCTTATCATGCGGAAATTGGCATACTGTTCCGCCGTCTCGTTGGCGCGCCGTTCCTCAGGATAGACAGACCTCAACAGATCGTAGTTCTTCTTGTAGCCGCCCTTTTTCGACATTGTTATCACGACCTTGTCGCCAACATTGCCTCCCACGGCCTTGTGGAAATTGCCGTTGAGCAGTGCGAATCCGTAGTCCGTGCCCTTTGCATTGTAGTCCACATACGACAGTTCGAGCACACCACTCTCGTTGAACGACGTCAGGAAAGGCACGCTGTCCAACTCCGCAGCGTCACCTATCGTGGCGTGAACCAGGTCGGCATACTCGAAACCGGCCTTCTTCATGTCAGCCGGAGTGAAGTCCGGCACGACCTGTCCGTAACTGTTTATCTCAGCCACACGACCCGAAATCCTCGCCACAATGGCTTCATGCTCCTTGTCACTGCACGCCGTCAGCGCCAGCAGCACGACGAAGGCAAACGCCATTCTCAACTTTACTCTTGTCATAACAATCCTGTTTTACGATAACACACGGCACTCTGCCGCCGGCAGAAACACCGTTGCAAAAGTACGGAAAAAACCGCACAACCGCAGCAAACGCCGCCAATGATGTTGCCACGGACACGGAAAAACTGCGCAAAAGCAACGTCTGAGAAATGCGAAAGCACCGTTCCGGCAATGCAAGAACGGTGCTTTCACAGAGTCAAATCGGTGCTTTCGCAGCCGTATAACGGATGAAGTACGAGCGTATTTCGACCGTGGTACACATGGCACTCCGAACGAAGTACGCTCGTACCACGGTCGGTGTGCCACCGCAAGAACGGTTGTCTCAGGGTGCGGCAACGCCGCTTTCGCGCCGCGCTAACGGCACTGTGACTGAATCCACGCCACGACAGTGTCAATCACTTCGGGCGAAATGGTCTCTTCAATCTGCTGGTATTCAATGACACTTCCTGTAGTGCAGTGCTGGAAAAGGTGGTTGAGACCGTCAATGGCACGCACGGTGTGACTGCTGGCAGTGAGCCCTTTCTCCAGTGCACTGACATTGGTGTCGCAGTCAACCTGCGTGTCTTTGTTGCCGTTAAGTGCCAAAACAGGACACTCTATGAGCGGCAACTGCTTGCTGACGTCCACATTCAGGAAGTGCAGCATATAGGGTGTGCTCAGCGTTTCCTTTATTTTCTCCATGGCAGGCAGGATAGTCTGTGGCGCACCTTCTATCTTGATGTCCTCCATTTTCTTGCCTTCCGCCATGGCGGTGAAGACTTTTTCGACGATGGAACAACTCTTGTCGACCAGTTCGTCAGGCAGTCCCATGACAGACATGGTCTTCTTAGTCTGCTGCAACAGGGTCTCCTTGCCTGAGATAGCCATGCCTGCAAGCGACACGACGAAGTCGGCCTTGCGCCCTGCACCGAGCATCAGGGCTATGGTTCCGCCCTCGCTGTGTCCCAATACGCCCACTTTGCCGAACAGGGTGCGCAGCATCTTGACACCGGCTTCGGCGTCCTGACGGAAGTCTTCGGTGGTAAAGTCAGTGAAGTTGACCGAACTGTCGTCATAGCCGCGGTCATCATAGCGCAGTGAGGCTATGCCATGGCGCGCCAAAGCGTCCGCCAAGACGGCGAAAGGCTTGTGTCCGAACAGTTCTTCATCGCGGTTTTGCTGTCCGCTTCCTGTCACCATCAGCACCACAGGGGTGTCTTTGGTGTAGCCTTCGGGCAAAGTCAGCGTGCCGTTGAGGGTGAACTTGCCGCTGGAGAAACTGACGTTCTTTTCTTGATAGGGGAACGGAGGCTGCGGCGTCTGGGGGCGTTTCACCTCTATGGTGCCCGGCGTCAGCGTCAGCGGAATGGATATCCCGTTCTGTTTGAATGTACCGCTGATGCTGTCGCCACAGTTAGTGCCTTCGAAGACTGCGCCTATCGCCGCGACCGTCACCTTCACCTTGTTGTTCTCCAACGCCGTTTTCTCCGCCGCGATGCCCTTGACTCCCTGCGAAGGAGAATCGAGCGTGCAGCCGTCATCAGCGAAATTGAACACCAGCGGCAACTTGATGCCCTGCATGTCAAGTTCGCCTTTCCAACTTCCTGTCTGTGCGCTCACGCTGACAACCGACAGCAACGAGAGCAATGCAAGGATTTTTCTCATCATTCCAAATAGTCTTTTGATTGTTACACTTATTGCCAAGAGCCGAGGCATTGGCTACGTTTCGCAAAGTTACAAAATCCGGCCGGATTTTGGGGAACAATCATCCGGTTTTCTCGCTTCGCCATTCCGACCGGGCAAAACACAATCGGCAACACGAACAAAGGATAGAACAGAAAAGGCAGGACACCCCAACGGGAGTCCTGCCCTTGCTACGCTTCGTTCAGCAAGTCTGCCTTGCCAAACGCTTTTTCATTCGAATGTGAATGTCGGGAAATGAGTCTCATCTGTCACAACCCCGACCTTATCATAATAGACATAAGCAAATTGCGTGTCGGGCTTGGTGGTTCCTATACCCACACTTGTAACCTTTGTCCCATTGTATGTGACGTTGCTGCAATTAATCTTAAGCCCGCTGAACTGCTTGTTGCTGTTGGCTTCATCTTTAGTCTTACTGGTGTAGTCCTGGAAAAGGAGGAAGCCGGCATAAACACCTCCAGTGTAAGACGTATCAGCGTATTTGTAACTGCAGTCCTTGATGTTTACTGTAAATGTGTTTGCATTGAACTTGTTGCTTATGCGCAGTGCATTTGAGGTATTGGACAATACGAAATCACAGTTCTCGATGTTTGCCACACCGCCCTCGGGCAAGCCGAAGATAAGGATGCTGTTGTTGGTGAGCTTGTCGCCGAACTTGCAGTTCTTTATCTCCACATCGCTGGTGATGGGGCTGCTGTTAAGGTTTATCTCTATGGCATTGTAGCCGTCTGTCGTCTCGGTAAAGTCTACACCGTCGATGACAACCTTGCCTGGAGTGTTTATACTTATGCGTGCATTGCTGTTGCTTTTGGGGAATGCGCCGGTGAATTTGACATCTTTCAGTGTGATGCTGTTGGTGGCCTTGAGGTTAAGACCGGTTGCATCTACCGTACCGTTCTCAATTGTAAGGTTGTTGGTGCTGATAGAAGTAATCTTTTTTGCGGCTGTGGTGTTGGTAAGTGTCTCGCCGTTGAGGTCTATGGTGAGGTCCTTCTTTGCCAATTCTTCTGCTGACGTGTTGGATAACAGACTGTTCAGGTTGGTCACTCCAGTAACGGTCTGCTCTATTGTTCCTGTATAGGTGCACAAGTTTATCGTGAACTTCGTCCAGTCGCAGCGGCTAATGGTGTTCTTGGTGCTGTTGGTGACGCTCTTGAGTACGGTAGTGCCGTCCATCGCCGCTATTGTGATAGACTCGTATTCACCTGTAGGCACTGGCAGATAGAAGTTCATCAGACCATCTGCGGTGGTCTTGGTGAATGTGAACTTCACGCTCTTTTCGCCTGTAGCGTCAGCATTGGTGGAGACAATGGGGGCATCGCCCGACACGTCTACAGCGAAGTCGCCGCTTATAGCCTTGTCCGTGGTAACGATGAAGTTGTCCGCTCCCTTAGGCATATTTATCTCAAAGGCTATCACTCCGCCCACATGCTTGAAGTTTAACGTAGTCTGACCCTTCTGGAACTGTGCCACCATCGGGTCGTCGGAATTGGTGCTCTGGGCTATTGTGGCAGGATAGTTCACGGTAAGGGTGCCGTCAGTGTAACCCTTTACTGCTGTCGTGGGGAATACGGCCACCGTTTGCGGCACGAATGTCACATCCCCATAGGTTGCCACACCAGTACCTGCTCCCGACTTGAATGTCATGGTCTGGAACTTATTGCCGTCGTAGGCGCTGATGTCATCACCATTTGACCACACAAATGCGCCGTTGCCGGCATTGTAGGAGCGGGTCATGTTTGCGGTGTTCTCTACTGTTGCGACATACGTCTTGCCGCTGTTCTCATTGGTCGTCTGTTCGATTTCCTGACTGCACCCGCTTGCCAAGAAAGCGACAGCAGCACACAAGGGAACAAAGAAAGTTTGCTTTTTCATGCCTTTTAGTTTTTAGTAATATTGTTTAATCGGTCCTTTTGGTCATTGGTTATTAGGATCTACAGAAGTCCATGTACCTTCACCATCTTTCTCCTTATAGCCTTCAGTACCACTGGCGGCAATCATGGAACACGGAGAAATTTGCATACAAAAAGCGTTTGGCTTTACATACTGTTTGATAGTTGTTTTGTTTTTCATAATGTGTAAAATTAAATTAATCTCTGCAAAGGTAGATATTGTTATCCGTATTACCCCCCCCAATAGTTAAATTGAGTTAAAGCCAAAAAAATAAATTGTCATGCTTACCATACAATTCATCATCACACCTCATGCAACAGGACAGATAAAACAGGAATCAAAGGTGCGAGAACCGAAAGGATTGATACAAAAAAAAGGAATGCATCATCTAAGCAGCCGGAACACGAAAAAGCCTTCATCCTGCGAAAGATTCGCAAGACAAAGGCTAAAACGAAGGCGCAAACGCCTATTGTTTCTTTGCTTTGAACTTCATGTATGTTGATTCGTCGGATATAGTTCCACTCATCTCACCGACACTAAGAACTGCATTGCCGTATGTAATGTAAACCTCTCCGCTTACATAAGAGGTCAGGGTACTGGCATTAAGTATCCAAGTACCAGAACCAATATTGTGTCGAAAATACCTATGCGTAAGTACAATGTCCAAGGAAATTCCATTCCATTGAAAATTCTACAATGTTTTGCCGTGTTTCTGGTATGGCACTCCGCTTATGTGTAAACGGTTGCGCAGTGCTGAAAAAGCCCATGGCGTTCAAGGAAGACGAATA
>CAVDQB010000019.1:0-46661 GCA_963611255.1 Faecalibacterium prausnitzii | reverse complement strand
AGGCGGCAGCATTGCCGATGAAGGGTTCGTTGACGAGAAGAATGGGACGGATGAGACCTTTCTGGTGCATCTCCATGAGTTGCAGGAAGTCGAAAGGGTCGTCGGGGTCGTTGCTTTTGCGCTCCCAAACGGACTCGTCGAGAAAGTCGAGAAAGTCGCCCTCAGGGGGTTCTTTCATTTCTATGAAGCGTTTCGGCGAAAGGAGTATCGTTGCCGCCAAGTCGTGGTTCATGAAGAACTCCTCGACGACAGTCCCGAAAGCCCCGGTGTCGAACTGTTTCACGGCAATGCCCTTCTTTTCGAGGATTCTGCCTGCGTTAATAATTTTTGTTGCCATAGTATTTTATGTTGTTAGTCAACGAGATGTCCGCAAAGGTAATCAAAGAGAATGATTTCCCAAACTTGTTTTGCGGAAAAATCGTTGAAGGTTAATGAATTTTTGTCGCAATATCTCTTTTTTTGATTACATTTGCAGACGCAACGAAAACCAATGATAATGATACTATGGCAGAAAAAGGAAACACCTGGACGCATCTCATAGGCGTTGTCTTTGCCATTTCCTCTATCTGGATGGTGTGGCCGGCAGTGTATGTCGGTTGGCAAATGGCATTCGGAGTGATATTCTTCATAGTCGGAATGTTCGTGATGTTCCTGTCGAGCACCCTCTATCACTGGATTCGGCCCGGCAAGGCAAAGGTTGTGCTGCGCAAGTTCGACCACATCAGCATCTATGTAATGATAGCCTGCTCCTACACGTCAATATGTGTGGGGGTAGTCGGAGGTTGGCTCGGGTGGTTGATGTTTGCCCTCCAGTGGCTGCTGGTCATCTTCGGGACAGCCTATAAAATCGTGGCTTTGGGCAAGTATCCGCGCCTTTCACTTGCCATCTACCTGCTGATGGGGTGGAGCATACTACTGATGATTAAACCCGTGGTGGATAGTATGTCGACGCCGTCGGTGGTCTTTCTCCTGTTAGAGGGGCTATTCTACTCGGTAGGAACATATTTCTATGCCCACGACAAACGTCCCCACTACCATGCCATTTGGCATGTTTTTGTGCTCTTGGGGGCTGTTTCCCATTGGAGTGTTGTGTTAACCATACTGCTCACAAAAGCATGACGGTATGGCTGCAAAGACGGTTGTGCAGATAGGGAATTGTGGTAAATAATTTTACAAAATGTATGATTAATTATGATTTGAGCAGGATAAAGACCCTGATATTTGATGTTGATGGTGTCCTTTCGTGCGAAACGGTCAATATGTCGGCGTTGGGTGAGCCTATGCGGACGGTCAACGTGAAGGATGGCTATGCGATTCAACTTGCAGCGAAACTTGGTCTGCACATCGCAATAATAACCGGAGCGCAGAGTGAATCCGTGCGAATGCGATACGAAGCGCTGGGCATCAGCGATATCTATATGGGGTGTTCGGTGAAAACGGTGGCGTACGGAGACTTCATTGGAAAGTACGGTTATTGTGACGAAGAGATTCTTTACATGGGAGATGACATACCCGACTACGAGGTGATGACAACTGTAGGGTGTCCCTGTTGTCCCCAAGACGCTTGTCCAGAGGTAAAGAACGTGAGCGTCTATGTGAGCGACTGTGACGGTGGGAAGGGTTGTGTCCGTGACGTGATAGAGCAGGTTCTCCGTGCGCAGGGTAAGTGGATGAGTGGCGGAAATGCGTTCAGTTGGTAAGTTGAACACAGTGTGAAACGATGAAAAAGATAATTTTAGCAAGCAATTCTCCGCGCAGGAGAGAACTTTTGGCAGGTCTTGGATTTGACTTTGAGGTGAGGGTGAAGAACGGAATAGACGAAAGTTACCCGGCGAGAGTGCCCGTGCAGGAGGTGGCGGAATACATTTCCAGAAAGAAAGCGAGAGCCTATGATATTGCCCTTGACGAAATATTGCTGACTGCCGACACAGTAGTGGTACTTGGCAATACCGTTTTGGGTAAGCCGAAAGATACCGTCGATGCTACAAAAATGCTGCACGCACTTTCGGGGAACACCCATAAAGTGATAACGGGGTGCTGCATCAAGACTGCGGAAACTGAAAAGCACTTTTCCGTAACGACGGATGTCACTTTCCGAAAATTGACCGACGAAGAGATAGATGGTTATATAATGAAGTACAAACCCTTTGACAAAGCAGGAGCTTACGGCATACAGGAGTGGATAGGATATATCGGCGTGACATCCATAAACGGCAGTTACTTCAACGTGATGGGCTTGCCTGTACAGCGCATATATGATGTTTTGCAAAGCCTGTAAACATTTGCGGAAACTTCATTACAAACATAAAAACTTTCTTAAATATTGGAAAAGAGCATTTAATTTAATGTTTATTAGAGTGCTATTCTGCCGATGCTACGATTATTTGTTATAATTTTGTGGTGATTTAGGACAGTTCCTGTCTCGCAAAACAAGAAAACAGTAACAATAAATATTATGGCAGAATCAATCGATATCCAGGAATTGAATGCACTCATACGCCAACAGAGTGGATTTATCAATGCACTCTCGGCCGGTATGGACAAGGTGATTGTCGGTCAGAAACACCTCGTTGACTCCCTCTTGATTTCTTTGCTGAGTGATGGGCATATCCTCCTCGAGGGTGTGCCGGGGCTTGCCAAGACTCTTGCAATAAAGACTTTGGCGAAACTGATTTCAGGTGATTTCTCACGAATACAGTTCACTCCCGATCTGTTGCCTGCTGATGTAATCGGTACAATGATATACAGTCAGAAGGACGAGAAGTTCCTTGTGAAGCAAGGACCTGTGTTTGCAAACTTTGTACTCGCCGATGAAATCAACCGTGCACCGGCGAAAGTGCAAAGTGCATTGCTTGAAGCGATGCAGGAACATCAGGTGACAATAGGTGAAAAAACGTTCAACTTGCCCAAGCCGTTCCTGGTTATGGCAACGCAGAACCCGATAGAGCAGGAGGGAACGTACCAGTTGCCAGAGGCTCAGGTGGACCGTTTTATGCTCAAGGTGGTGGTGGGCTATCCCACGATAGAGGAGGAAAAACTCATCGTCCGGGAAAATCTGACAGGCGAGATGCCGCAGGTGACGCCGGTGTGCAGCACAGACGATATAATGAAGGCGCGCAGTGTGGTGAACAATGTCTACATTGACGAAAAGATTGAACAGTACATTGCTGACATTGTGTTCGCCACACGTTACCCGGAAAACTATGGTTTGGCAGATTTGAAGGGTATGATTACATTTGGCGGTTCGCCGCGTGCATCCATCAATCTGGCAAAAGCAGCGAGGACATACGCATTCATCAAGCATCGCGGATATGTTGTTCCGGAAGATGTAAGGGCTGTTGCCCATGATGTGTTGCGTCACCGCATCGGTCTGTCTTATGAGGCTGAGGCAAGCAATGTGACAAGTGAGGAGATTGTCAGCCGGATAATCAACAATGTGGAAGTGCCCTGATCGGTAGGCGATGTCGGCTGCCGTTGTACGGCATTGTCGTGTGCGGCTGTCTAAATGACGTTGTTGTTGTCTTTGTGAAAATATGGATACTTCAGAGCTGTTAAGGAAAGTCAGGAAGATAGAGATAAAGACCAGGGGACTGAGTCAGAACATCTTTGCAGGTGAATACCATTCGGCGTTCAAAGGTCGGGGTATGGCTTTCAGCGAAGTAAGGGAATATCAGTTCGGTGATGACATCCGTGACATAGACTGGAATGTTACAGCCCGGTTTCACAAACCCTATGTAAAGGTATTTGAGGAAGAGCGGGAGCTGACTGTGATGTTGCTTATTGATGTCTCGGGGTCGCTTGATTTCGGCACTCATGGACAGACGAAACGCAATATGGCAACGGAGATTGCCGCTACCATTGCATTCTCTGCCATGCAGAACAACGACAAGGTTGGAGTTATATTCTTCTCTGATCGCATTGAGAAATACATACCGGCAAAAAAAGGGAGAAAGCACATCCTGTATATTATAAGGGAGATGCTTGATTTCCAACCTGAGAGTAAACGCACCGACATGACCATGGCTGTGGAATTCATGACAAGGGTTCTGAAGCGCCGTACTACGGTGTTCATGGTGAGCGATTTCTATGACAAGCAGTCGTTTCAGAAACAGTTGCAAATTGCTGGGCAGAAGCATGACCTCATGGCGATACAGGTTTATGACCCTTTTGCAAAGGAGTTGCCCGACGTTGGACTGTTGAAAGTGGAGGACGCAGAGACCGGATGCGAAATGGTGATAGACACTTCTTCCAAAAAAGTTAGGGCGCGTCATACCAAACAATGGTATGACAGGCAGCAGCGGCTGAAGGACGATTTCGCCAAAAGTAACGTGGACTGGACGAGCATAGCCACTGACGGTGATTATGTGAAAGCCATGATGCAGTTGTTCAAAATGCGATGAAAAGGATTTCCTACATTATATTATTATTTGTTATAGCCCTTTCTGCACATTCCCAAAATGTGTCGGTGGAGGCGAGAATCGACTCTGTTGCAATAATGATCGGACAGCAAGTGGGGATGACTATAACAGTAGTATCACCCCAGGGAAATGCTGTGCAGATGCCGGCCATGCAGCCGCAGCAGTTCATTACTCCCGGAGTGGAGATCGTGGACGTGGCAAAAGACGACACGTCAGAGGTCTCTGAGGGAAGAAAAATCACAAGGCGTGTGTTGCTGACGAGTTTCGATGAAAATGCGTATAAGATACCCTCGCAAATTATTAAAGTCGAAGGTAAGGTGTACAAGACCAATCCACTTGCACTGAAAGTGATAACGATGGATGTTGACACACTGCATCTCAACCAGTTCTTTCCTCCGAAAGATGTGCAGGACAACCCTTTCATGTGGTCGGAGTGGAGTCCGTTGTTCTGGTTGAGCGTCATACTTTTGGTGCTGATAGCGATAGGTGTGTACCTATACTTGCGCTACAAACAGAACAAACCGATAATAAGTCGAATACAGATAATCCGCCATATCCCTGCACACCAGAAAGCTTTGTCGGCAATAGACAAGATAAAGCAGAGTAAGATTCAGAATTCGGAAAACCCGAAAGAATATTACACGCAACTGACAGATACCTTGAGAAAGTACATTGAGGAGCGGTTCGGTTTCTCCGCAATGGAAATGACGAGTGCCGAAATCATATCACGGTTGCGCAATACGGGTGATCCGGTCATGATAAGCGAACTGCGTGAACTGTTCAATACTGCTGATCTCGTAAAATTTGCAAAGCACTCCACGTTGTTGAATGAGAATGATCTGAACCTTGTAAACGCTGTGAACTTCATAGACCAGACCAAGACTCAGGATAAGGAAACGGAGGAACGGATAGTCCCGAAACTGAGTGAAGACGACAAACGGATACAGGAAAGTAGGAAACTGATAAAGGTTTTGCTCGCATTGATTGCCGTTATGGTGCTTTTCGTATTCTGTTTCGTGATCTATAATGCGATGATGCTGTTGTAAAGGAGGTAAGAAATGGAATTTGCCAACAAGGAATATTTCATCCTGCTGATACTGCTTGTGCCTTATGTACTATGGTATTTCCTCAGTCTGAAGCACAGAGAACCGTCCATGCGAGTTAGTGACACATCGGTGTATGCTGACGCTCCAAAGAGTTGGCGCATACGTCTCCTACACGCTCCAATGGTGTTGCGGTGCGTGACTTTTGTCCTCGTGGTCACCATCTTGGCACGTCCTCAGACGCATAATGCGTGGGACAATAAGTCGGTGGAGGGCATTGATATCATGCTCGCAATGGATATATCCGCCTCGATGTTGGCTGAAGACCTCAAGCCCAATCGAATGGAGGCTGCCAAGAATGTGGCTGCGGAGTTCATTTCTGGTCGTCCCAATGACAATATCGGTCTGACCATATTCGCCGGAGAGGCTTTTACGCAATGCCCGATGACTACAGACCACGCATCATTACAGAACCTGTTACACAGTGTACGCATGGACATGGTGCTGAAAGGGCTGATTCAGGACGGTACGACGGTGGGTATGGGACTGTCAAACGCCGTGTTGCGCCTGAAAGATTCAAAGGCAAAGAGCAAGGTGATAATTCTTCTGACGGATGGCGCAAACAACTGCGGTGATATCTCTCCGATGACTGCGGCGCAGATTGCGAAAAGTCTTGGTATCCGTGTGTATACCGTCGGTGTCGGCACAAATGACGTCGCACCTTATCCGATGCAGGTTGCCGGAGGCGTGCAGTATATAAACCGCCCTGCGGAAGTGGACACCAAGACGCTGAAGGAAATAGCTGTGACGACGGGAGGCAACTACTATCGTGCAACAAGCAACAAGGAACTGAGGAAGATTTACTCCGATATAGACAAACTCGAGAAGACGAAACTGACAGTGAAAAAGTTCTCCAAACGCTACGAAGCCTATATGCCTTTCGCTTGGGCGGCACTGTTGACACTGTTGTTCGAGGTACTGTTGAGGACTACAATACTAAGAAGAATACCGTAATGCTGCGATTTGAGAACCCCTTGTTATTATGGTTGCTTGCCGTCATTCCGTTGATGGCACTGCTCAATCTGCTTATGTGGCAGCGTCAGAAGAGGCGTTACAGGCGTCTGGGAGACAAGGAACTGCTGCGGCAGATGATGCCTGGCGTGTCGAAGTTCCGTCCCACGGTGAAGTTCTGGCTTATGATGGTGGCGATAGCTCTCACCGTTATCATACTCGCACGCCCACAGATGGGAAGCAAGATATCGCACGAAAAACGGAATGGGATAGAGATAATCATAGCGATGGACATAAGCAACTCCATGAAAGCAGAGGATGTTGTGCCCTCTCGTTTGCAGAAAAGCAAGATGATGGTGGAGAACCTTATCGACAAGTTCTCTACAGACAAGATTGGTCTGATAGTCTTTGCCGGTGACGCATTTGTGCAGTTGCCGATTACGAGCGACTATGTTTCGGCGAAGATGTTCCTGCAAAATATCGACCCAAGCCTTATCGCTTCGCAGGGAACAGACATCGCCCAGGCACTCAATCTCGCTGCCAATTCATTTACAAAAGCGGATATCGGCAAGGCGATAGTAGTCATCACCGACGGCGAAGACCACGAGGGTGGGGCGGTGGAAGCCGCAAAGGCAGCCCATGACAAGGGCATGAACGTGTTTATACTCGGTATAGGAGATGTCAAAGGCGCACCAATTCCCGACGGAGATGGCGGATATATGACGGACAACTCAGGCAATACGGTCATGAGTGCCCTCAATGAGGATATGTGCAAACAGATAGCTAACGCCGGCAAAGGCAAATACATACACGTCGACAACACCGGAGACGCACAGGATATGCTGAACTCCCAGTTGGCAAAGCTCCAGAGCGGCGAGACCGAAAGCGTCGTTTACAGCGAGTATGACGAGCAGTTTCAGGCCGTGGCAATCATGCTGCTGCTGATTCTGATAATTGAAGTATGCGTGCTTGAGAGCCAGAATCCCCTGTTTGCCAATGTGCGCGTGTTCAGAAAGAAAGGAAAGAACAAATGACAAGAATATTTGTTTTTGGAATCTTGACCGCCTGTTGCATGGCGGCTTCGGCACAGACCGATCGCCAGCATATAAGGGACGGTAACCGTCTTTACCGTCAACAGAAGTTTGACAAGGCGGAGGTTGAATACCGAAAAGCAGTGGACAAGAACAAGGAAAATCCTCAAGCGTACTACAACCTTGGGTGTGCCCTTATGCAGCAACAGAAAGATTCGCTCGCTATAACCAATCTTGAGACTGCTGGAAAACTCGAGACAAGCAAGATGAGAAAGGCTAAAGTATATCATAATATAGGTGTGATATGCCAGGGACACCAGTTGTTCTCTGAAGCAATAGATGCCTATAAAGAAAGTCTGAGGAATAATCCCAATGACGACGAGACGAGATATAACCTTGCCTTATGCCAGAAACAGTTGAAGAACAAGAAGAACGACAAGAACCAGAAGAATAACAACGACAATAAAGACAAGGACAAAAACAATAGCGGAAAGAACAATCAGGACAAACAAAACCAGAACGACAAGAACAAGGAGGATCAGAAACAGCAAAAACAACCGGAAGACCAGATGAGCAAGGAGAACGCCGAACAACTGTTGCAGGCGGCATTGCAGGAGGAGAAAAACACTCAACAGAAGATGAAAAAGCAGCAGGCGATGCCGCAAAAGCGCCGATTGCAAAAGAACTGGTAACTTCATGGTTGTGTGACTTATACGTCTTAGAGTGAAATGAAACGGATATTGTTTATATTGTTATGTGTCATTGCCAGGTTGTCATTGACCGCACAGACAATCTCGGTGCAAGCTCCTTCCCATGTGTCATGCGGTGAAAATTTCCGCGTGTCATACGTCGTGTCGACGCAGGACGTGGAAAACTTCAGGGCAGGAAACGTGCCTGAGGGGCTTGAAGTCATTACAGGACCTTACACATCACGTTCTTCGAGTTTTCAAATGATTAATGGACACACGTCAAGTTCTTCGTCCATAACCTACACATATACCCTGTATGCGGCGAAGAACGGAACGTACACCATACCGGCAGCGAGGGCTGTGATTGGCGGAAAGACGATTACGTCAAACTCGGTGAAGATTTCCGTGTCGGGCAGTGCGTCCCAGTCAAGCAGGCAAGGCGCACCGAAAATGCACGGTTCTGATACCGATGACATGCGTCCTGCTGGTTCTGCAATTTCCGGCAACGACCTGTTTATCCGTGTAAGTGCAAACAAAAAGACCGTGCACGAGCAGGAACCGATACTCCTGACTTACAAAGTTTATACACAGGTTGACCTCACCCAACTTGAGGGAAAGATGCCTGACCTCACAGGATTCCATACTCAGGAGATACCGTTGCCGCGACAGAAGAGTTTCTCTGTGGAGAACATAAACGGCAAACCATACAGAACGGTTACATGGAGTCAGTATGTCATGTACCCGCAAATGACGGGTAAACTCCAGATACCGAGCCTTGTATTCAAGGGGATTGTTGTTCAGAGAAATCGTAATATAGATCCTTTCGAGGCGTTCTTCAACGGAGGATCTGCCTATACGGAGGTCAAACGCAATGTCGTTGCCCCCTCCGTCACTATCAATGTGACCCCTCTGCCCAACCGCCCGGCAGGTTTCTCGGGCGGCGTGGGGCGATTTAGCATCACGTCTTCTGTTGACAAGGCGAGCGTAAAGGCAGGAGAACCTGTCAATCTGAGTATAATGGTGAGCGGAATAGGTAACTTGAAACTGTTGAAACAGCCAATTCTGTCGTTGCCGAAGGACTTTGACAAGTATGATCCAAAGATAACCGACAAGACAAAACTCACACAGAACGGAGTGGAAGGCAGCATGATTTACGATTATCTGATAGTGCCCAGAAACCAGGGAACATACACTCTTCCTGCATTGAATTTCATCTATTACGACACTTCTGCCGGGGAATACAAAACTCTGAAGACTGCTCCGATAACTATTGAGGTACTGAAAGGGGACGGAAAAAGCCATGTTGCCGATTTCTCTTCTGGTAGCGACAACGATATCCGAGGGCTGCGAACGGGCAATGTGACCTTGAGCAAGAGGGGGCAATACTTTTTCGGAAGCGTTGCCTATATGGTTCTGCTGCTCGTTCCGATGATTGTCTTTGCCGTGCTTGTTGTCGTATTCCGCAAGCGTGCACTGGACAATGCGAACATCATAAGAATGAAAGGGAAAAAGGCGAACAAGGTTGCCACCAAGCGTCTGCGCCTTGCTGCCTCACTGATGAATAAGGGCAAGCAAAATGAATTCTATGATGAGGTGCTACGTGCTCTGTGGGGTTATGTCGGAGACAAGTTGAATATACCAGTTGAAAGCCTGTCAAGAGACAACATAACGGAAGAACTCACTTCCAACAACATTGACGATAAGACAGTGAGTGCCTTTGTCGAGGCGATTGACGAGTGTGAGTATGCACGTTATGCGCCTGGCGATCCAAAGGGGAAAATGGATGTCGTGTACGGCAAAGCGGCCGAAGCAATTACGGAAATTGACAATATGTTGAATCAGAGAAAGAGGATAACTTCTGCCAAAAAGACACTTTTGATTGTAGCATTGCTTATGATGTGTGCTTCCGCCAATGCTGTCGTGACAAAGCAGATGGCGGATGCCGAATATGCGAAAGAGAACTATCAGGAGGCAATAAAGCAGTATAACGAGATACTGAAAGATGGCGTTTCGGCAGATGTTTACTATAATCTCGGAAACGCATATTTCCGTACAGGCAATATCACACAGGCAATATTGTCATACGAACGTGCCGGGAAACTCGCTCCGGGCAATGATGATATAAGGTTTAACCTCCAGTTTGCGAGGAGCAAAACGGTCGACAAAATAACTCCGCAGCCGGAGATATTTTTCGTAACATGGTATAAATCGCTTGTCAACTTGACTGACAGCAACACTTGGGCAGTTGTTTCTGTCTTGTGTTTCGTGTTGGCATTGGCAATGTTGGCACTGTATCTGTTTTGCACGAACGGCGTATTGGTACGCAGCGGCTTCTACATGGGAGTGCTGTTTCTGTTGGTCTTTGCGGTGACAACATTCTTGTCCTGGCAGCAAAAGAAACAGGCAGCAACACATGATGGGGCAATAATCGTTGCTCCAGCGGTGACTGTGAAGAATACACCGGCAGCAAGTTCCGGCAATAGTATGGTTCTTCATGAAGGTACAAGGGTGGATATAACGGACAGGACGATGAAAGGTTGGTTAGGCATACGCCTCACCGACGGAAGGGAAGGCTGGTTGCACACCGATGAAATAGAAGAAATCTAAGACGTAATGATAGACTTTACCGCTCTGACATATAATTTTGATCTCCCCATAATGCATGTGCTGCAAGGGTCGGAATCCCTCTTTTGGGACAGATCTGTACTTGTGCTTACTAACGCATTCACTTGGGTCCCGTTCTATATGGCACTTATCTTCCTTGTAGTAAGGAACAATGAGACGGTGAAACAGGCTGCTCTTGTAATCGGTTTTGCCTTGTTTGCCTTTGCCTTGTCGGATTATGTTGTGGATGTATTAGTAAAGCCCTGTTTCATGCGCTACCGTCCAAGCAACGATCCAATTCTGCGTTACACCATTGATGTGGTAAGCAATCACCGGGGAGGGGCATACGGCTTCTTCTCAGCCCACGCTTCAAACACGATGTCAATAGCGTTGTTCTTCAGTATGGTTGTCAGAAGCCGGCTGTTGACAACCGCCCTTGTTGTCTGGTCCCTACTCAATTGCTATACACGCATTTACCTGGGCGTGCATTATCCGAGTGACGTCCTTGTAGGTCTTGTGTGGGGAGTTATCGTGGCGTTTGTTGCCTATGGACTGTATCATTGCATAAGGAAAAGAACTGCAATAAAGGCAAACTACATATCCAATCAGTATACTGTGGCAGGTTATTCCTATCAAGACATATATATAGTACTCTCAGTCATGGTACTGACTTTGTTCTATGCAACATTCCGTTCCGTTTTTTAATAAATAATCAATGGATTCTCCTAAACACATACATATATCCGATTACGACTACGAACTCCCCGATGGGAGGATTGCAAAGTTCCCCTTGTCGCAAAGAGACCAGTCGAAACTGTTGGTTTACAACAAGGGAGTGATAACTCAGACAGTTTTTTCTGAACTGCCGAAATTCCTCCCCGAAAAAAAACTTATGGTGTTCAACAATACTCGCGTGATACAGGCAAGACTGCATTTCAGAAAAAATACAGGAGCCCTTATAGAGATTTTTCTCCTTGAACCGGCCGTTCCTGCCGATTATGAGCAGAACTTTCAGACGAAAGGCTCATGCTCGTGGTACTGCATGATTGGCAATCTGAAGAAATGGAAAGAAGGTTCTGTTAGCCGTACCTTTATGTATAAGGGAATGGAACTGACCCTTGTAGCCACACGGAGTGAGATGCACGGAACGTCACATCAGGTGCTGTTTGAATGGAATAATCCTGATGTCAGTTGGGCTGAGATACTTGATCTCGCAGGAGAATTGCCGATACCGCCGTACCTGAACCGTGAAGCGCAGGAGTCGGACAAGACCACTTACCAGACAGTATATTCAAAGATAAAAGGTTCAGTGGCAGCCCCCACAGCAGGACTGCACTTTACTCCTGCCGTTCTGGCGGCGATAGACCAGGCAGGAGTCGAACGTGAGGAACTGACACTGCACGTTGGCGCAGGCACGTTCAAGCCTGTAAAGAGCGAGGAGATAGAAGGACACGAGATGCATACGGAGTTCATTTCCGTAAAAAAACAGACGGTTGAGAAACTCATAGAATACGGTGCAGAAGCAATAGCCGTGGGCACTACCAGCGTGAGAACGCTTGAGAGCCTGTACTATATAGGTCTGAAAATACATACCAATAGGGACATTTCTGAAGAGAAACTTCACGTTAGCCAGTGGGAACCCTATGAAACGGAAGCCTCAATCACTCCTGTGCAAGCATTGAAAGAGGTGCTTGGCTACCTGGACAGGCATTCTTTGCCGGTTCTGCACTCGAGTACGCAGATAATAATTGCGCCCGGATATGACTACAAGATAGTCAAAGTCCTGATTACAAACTTCCACCAACCGAAGAGTACACTTCTCCTTTTGGTCAGCGCATTTCTGCAAGGGGATTGGAAAAAAGTCTACGATTATGCGCTCGGTCATGAGTTCCGCTTTTTGAGTTATGGTGATTCAAGCCTGTTAATACCCTGAAATTATGAAGATAGGAGATAAAGTCAGATTCCTGAATGAGACCGGTGACGGCAAGGTTACAGGATTTCAAGGAAAGAACATTGTGCTCGTTGAAGACGGCGATGGGTTCGAGATACCGATGCAAATCAATGAGGTAGTAGTTGTAAATAGTGACGATTACAGTATTGCAAATGCTATACAGAAGCCTCAACAGCAAAGTCATGAGGGGGAATCGGTAAAGCATAGACTGCTCAATTCGGACGATGAAGAAGAGCAAGACGAGGTGGAACCGGCGGATAAGGAGATAACCTTCAAGGCACCGGCGGAGGAACGGAAAGGTGGAAACAGACTTTCTGTATATCTGGCATTTGTCCCTCTTGACACCAAAAACTTCTCTACGACCTCCTTTGAGTGCTATCTGGTAAACGATTCCAACTATTATCTCCGTTGTTCTTGCCTTGTCGCAGAAAACAACAGTTGGTCTCTTGGTTTTGAGGGGGAATTGGAATCGAACACGAAAACATTTGTAAGGGAGATTGAACGCAGTGAGTTGAACGATTTACAGCATATTGCCATTCAGATGCTTGCCTACAAAAAGGATAAACCGTTCGCCCTGAAACCGGCTGTAGACGTGCAGTTGCGGATAGATACTGTGAAGTTTTACAAACTTCATTGCTTCACTCCCAATGATTTTTTCGAACAGTCAGCCTTGATGTTTACGATTGTCGAGAACGATGAAAGTCTCAGCTTTTTGACTGTAGATCCTCAACAATTGAAGCAGAAAATGTATGCCCAGCCGCACAAGAATGGTCTTGCGGAGAGTAAAACTGTGACAAGAAACGGTTCTGATGTCGTTGTCGTAGATCTCCATGCATCGGAGTTATTGGATACAACGGCAGGCATGAGCAATGCCGATATACTGAAATATCAGGTAAAGGTATTTGCTGATACGCTTGCAGAATATGCTGATAAGAAAGGGCAGAAGGTAGTTTTCATTCATGGAAAGGGGGAAGGCGTGCTGCGGAATGCGATCGTAAAGGAGCTCAACTACAAGTATAAGCGCTATCAGTATCAAGATGCCTCTTTTCAGGAATACGGATTTGGGGCGACACAGGTGACCATAAGATAACAGTCATACGGTCAAATTATTAAATGGTTATGAGGAATTTCGGATTTGTAAAGGTTGGAGCGGCAGTCCCGTTTGTCCGTGTTGCCGACGTGGAGTACAATGTCTGTCGCATAAAATCAATGATTGACAGAGCCGTAAAAGAAGGTGTCGAACTCCTGTGCTTTCCGGAACTCAGCCTTACGGGGTACACCTGTCAGGATCTATTCCGTAATACGCATCTTCTTGACGAGGCAGATGCAGCTCTTGACAGACTGAAGGACTACTGTCGAGATTTACCATTGGTAGTCATTGTCGGTATTCCGGTTCGCCGAGACAACCGTTTATACAACTCCGCAGCAGTCATTGCCGGGGATATATGCCATTTTGTAAACAAGACATATCTGCCCAATTATAACGAGTTTTACGAGAAACGCTGGTTTACACCGGAAGATATAGAACGCTCTCCGCTGATATTTGAGTTGCCCAGTGGTGTCAGGTTTGGGGTGGAAATATGCGAAGATCTGTGGTCTCCGCTGCCTCCGAGCAGTTATACTGCGGCTGTCGGTGCGGACATAATCTTCAATCTCTCGGCATCAGATGAACTCATTGGCAAACACCAATATCTGCTTTCGCTCATCTCGCAGCAAAGCGCAAGGGGCATATCAGGCTATGTATACAGCTCGACTGGATTTGGCGAGAGTACTCAAGATGTCGTTTACGGAGGAAATGCAATTGTATATGAGAACGGCAATCAACTTGTTCACAGTGAGCGTTTCTCCATTGAGGAACAATTGGTAACCGCTCAGATAGACGTCGAAAAACTCCGTGCGGAAAGACTGACGAACACTACTTTCAGGGAAGTGCAAAGTCATTGCTGCGGAAAAGTGGAGGTTATAAAGTTGGATATGGCCGAATCCACAACGCCGTTTGTCCTTTCGAGGAACTTCAATCCTCATCCTTTCATTCCTGTGGCAACCGATATGAAAGAATCATGCGAGGAGATACTCAACATACAAGTGATGGGTTTGGCCAAGCGTTTGCGCCATACCAATTGCAAAAATGTCGTTCTCGGCATCAGTGGAGGTTTGGACTCCACGCTCGCATTGCTCGTTTGCATAAAGACATTCGATAAGTTGGGACTTGACAGACATGGTATCCACTGTGTCACCATGCCCGGTTTTGGTACTACCGACCGTACCCATGACAATGCCGTTGCTCTCATGGGCAGTCTCGGAGTAACCCAAATGGAAATAAACATCGTGCCAGCGGTGGAGCAGCATTTCTTGGATTTGGGGCACGACAGGACCGTTCATGACGTGACTTATGAAAATTCTCAGGCTCGCTATCGCACGATGTTGCTTATGAACATATCCAATAAGGTGGGGGGACTTGTCATAGGAACTGGCGACTTGTCGGAGTTGGCGCTGGGTTGGTGTACCTATAACGGTGACCATATGTCCATGTATGGTGTCAATGTCAGCATCCCTAAGACCCTTGTGCGGTATCTTGTCGCCTATGTGGCTGACAATGACGTGGATGCAGTGTCGAGGGAAACACTTCTCGACATCATCGATACTCCGATATCGCCGGAGTTGATACCAGCGGATTCAGAGGGAAATATCAGCCAAAGGACGGAAGACCTTGTAGGACCTTATGAGTTGCATGACTTCTTCCTCTATTACTTCTTGCGCTTTGGCTTCTCTCCCTCGAAGATTCGGCTGTTAGCGGAAAAGGCATTCGGTGGACACAACGGAATATCCTATGACACCGCAACGATAGACAAATGGCTCAGAATCTTCTTCAGCAGATTTTTCTCCAACCAGTTCAAACGCTCCTGTTTACCTGACGGTCCCAAGGTCGGTAGCGTCAGTCTTTCTCCGCGTGGAGACTGGAGAATGGCAAGTGATGCCATGGCAAAATTGTGGATAGACGACATTGAGAAAAAACATTAAAACAATATGAGGCAAGTTTGGCTTATGAAATCTTTTGCTAACTTTGCGATGAAAGATTGATTTGGTTAGGACGTAGAAAATATTTTTCAACATGAGCAAGTATAATATAATAGAGGTTAAACCAAAGGTGGCGCGTTACCGCACGCTTGTCAATCCGGCTTTAATGGATGACCTGAAGGATAAGATTATAGGTAAAATCCTTGTTGAAAAGAAATATAAGCAGAAGAATTATTCTGCTCAGGCGTTGGCGGAGGAACTCGGGACGAATACTCGTTACATTTCTGCAGTGGTCAATGTCAAGTTTCACATGAACTACACGTCATTTGTCAATAAGTACAGAGTTGATGAAGCAATGTCTCTGCTCTCCGATCGGCGTTATGTAAAACTCACCATTGAGGAAATATCAGATATGGTCGGATTTTCCAATCGTCAGTCTTTCTATGCTTCTTTTTTCCGTATTCTTGGCATAACTCCACGCGAATACAGACAGAACAATATGCCTGTAGACGGGAAGAAAGCAGAGAAGAAAGCCGCAAAAACAAAGAAACAGAAAACAGGGAAGAAAGCATAAGGGCAACCGACCAAGAGAATGTCGGCAAAAAAAGGCTTTCTTCACCGCTTTCAAAATAATCTGCGGCTTTGTGTATAAGCCGCTCTATAACAGACAATGCAGAAATTTAACTATACTGACGAGCGTTTTGCAGACATTCAGATGCTGCGCTATAGACTGGAAGATTTCTCTTCCCTGTCATTAAAACAGAAGAAATTGATATATTATTTGTCTGAAGCGACACTGTGGGGACGCGACATAACTTTTGACCAATTTGGCAGTCACAACCTCAAAATCAGGAAAACGCTTGAGGCACTATACCTTTCATACAGCGGTTCTCGTCAGGATGAGAACTTCAAAGGATTGGAAGTGTACCTGAAACGAGTTTGGTTTTCATCCGGAATACACCACCATTATGGACAGGAAAAATTCATTCCGGCATTCTCTCAGGAATTTTTCAGAGAAATGGTAATGAATACTGCGGAGTGTCTGTTGCCGCTTTCCAACGGTCAGACGCGTGCCGATCTTGTCGAAGAGTTGCTACCTGTGTTGTTCGACAGCACAGTCCAGCCCAAGCGGGTATGCCTTGACAAAGGTGTTGATCAGGTAAAAGCATCCGCTTGCAACTACTATGTCGGGGTGACACAGGCAGAGGCGGAATACTATTATTCTGTACTTGAAGCCCGATATAAGGGGGAGGAAAAACCGTCATTCGGACTGAACAGCACATTGGTAAAGCAGAACGGAGAAATCAAAGAAATCGTCTGGAGTCTCTCTGGCAAGTATGGTCGCTATATAGAAAAAATTGTCTATTGGTTGAGAAAATCTGTAGAGGTTGCTGAAAACGAGCAACAAAGGAAATACATTGAACTTCTCATAGAGTATTATACCACGGGAGATCTTACTGTATTTGACCGTTACTCCATTGCGTGGCTAAAGGAAAAAGAGGCGAGGGTGGACTTTGTCAACGGTTTCATTGAGGTATATGGCGATCCGTTGGGGATAAAGGGTTCGTGGGAAGGCATAGTCGAATATAAGGACTTGAAGGCTACTGAGCGCACGCAAAAGATATGCAGCAATGCCCAGTGGTTTGAAGACCACAGCCCTGTAGACCCTCGCTTCAAAAAGAAAAAGGTGCAAGGTGTTACCGCAAACGTCATTTGTGCGGCAATGCTTGGCGGTGATGAGTATCCGTCATCTGCCATAGGAATAAACTTACCCAATGCTGACTGGATTCGTGCGTGTCATGGCAGCAAGTCGGTTACTATCGGTAACCTGACGGAAGCGTATAATCAGGCAGCCAAAGGCAATGGTTTCCGTGAAGAGTTTGTCATCGATGAGGATACCATTAGGCTAATTGACAAGTATGGGGATGCGTGCGATGACCTGCATACCGACCTGCATGAGTGTCTTGGACACGGTAGTGGTCAGATACTGCCTGGCGTGGATGTCGGAGCCTTGAAATCGTACGGCAGTACAATAGAGGAGGCTCGGGCTGACCTTTTCGGGCTTTACTATATCGCCGACAACAAGCTTGTGGAACTTGGACTGTTACCCGATAAAGAAGCATACAAGTCTCAGTATTACACATACCTTATGAATGGCTTGCTGACACAGCAGGTCCGTATAAAGCCGGGAGCGCAAATCGAAGAGGCGCATATGCGTAACCGTGCGATAATCTCGCACTGGGTGGCAGAGCGGAGCAATGGAAATGTAGCGCTGGTGCGCCGTAACGGCAAGACATATCTACACATTTCAGACTATGTATCCCTGCGTTCTCTGTTCGCAGAACTACTTGCTGAGGTGCAGAGAATTAAGAGTGAGGGTGACTATAACGCCGCCCAAAAACTCGTGGAAAACTATGGTGTGAAGATTGACAGAACGCTTCATGATGAAGTGTTGCGCAGATATAAGACCCTCAATATTGCCCCTTACAAGGGTTTCATCAATCCGGTATTGAAGCCGGAAGTGGATGCTGACGGCACTATCGTAGATGTCAATGTGGATTATTCCGAGACGTATGCAGATCAGATGTTGCGCTATGGTCGGGACTATTCTCTATAATGGGACAATTTATTCTGTGATTCACCTTAAATGTCTGTGCTCTCTTGTATTCCCAAGGGTTTATTCGTAACTTTGTAAACCAATCTGATTATTAACGGTAAACATGATATTATGAATCTATTGAAAACTTTATTGGTATCGGCTTTTATGTCTTCCACAAGCAGTTTGGTTCTTGCCCAGGACTTCACATGGACGGAAGAGGACGTGTGGACGGCGTATGACGCTTTCTATGACAACCTAATAGACAAGACACGTCGTATATATAAGGCTGACACAAAGCAGCCTTCGGCACATCATCGCGGTAATGGCTATCGTGACGACGACGTGTCGGGTTGTGCTGCTGCTATCTGGTGTCAAGCTCCTTACTTCGATATGGCAATCAATGCAGTAAAACTTGCCAATAAGAGCACGACACTGACTTCTGCCCGGAAGAAGATCTACAAGAATGCAATGACATATATGTACAAAGGCGAAAAGTCCCACTACACCAACTTCAACTTTGATGACAACAACACAAACAACGGTTGGTTCATCTATGATGACATCATGTGGTGGACTTGTGCCTTGGCTCGTGCTTACGAGTTCGACCCTTCTGTAAGCGACTATCTCAAGTATGCGGAAGAAAGTTTCTGCCGTGTGTGGTATGGAAGCAAGAGTGTCGGTGATACGGGTTCTTATTCGGACCCGACCGTAAGCGGTCAAACCGGCGGTATGTACTGGCAATGGCAGCCGATAGCCGGTCCCAATCCAAACAAAGAAGGAGACTACAAGTCGGCCTGCATTAATTTTCCTGCCATTTGTGCCATGTGTACTCTCTATCAGATAGTACCCGAAGACCGCACAGCACCGACTGATGAATACCCAACATATCAGACAAAGGAGTTCTATAAAGAGAAAGCCATAGAAGTATATACATGGGCAAAGAACCACCTTGTACCAAACTCCGGTCGTGTGGCAGATGGTATGCATGGCGGTGGTCCGGAGTATTCCAATCACCTGTACAATCAAGCAACATACATTGGAGCATCTTGTTTGCTCTACAAGATAACCGGTGAACAACAGTATCTGACCAATGCCAAGCAGGCTGTCAGTTATACAAAAAGGATAATGTGCGAGAAAAATGCAGACGGAGTATATGTCCTGCCTTACGAAACTGGCTATGAACAGGGTATCTATTGCGCCATTTTCGCACAGTATATGGATATGTTCATCAACGAACTCGGACAAGGTGACTTCCAAGACTGCAAGGAATGGCTGCGCCAAAACATCCAACTTGCATGGAATAACAGGGATTCCAGAAACCTGAACAACGGAAAATTCGGCGAGAAGACAACTGATGACGAGGTGGTGGAAAGTTACGGAGCAAGTGCCATGCCGGCTCTCATGCTTCTCTTCCCGGCGCAAGATTCCAATACAGACGGCATCTCGCAGGTAAAGGAAACAAAATGTACGGCTGACAACACCATTTATTCCATCGAGGGGAAAGCCTTGCGTCTCAATGCAGACGTTGCAGACCTGGACACTCTTGGCAAGGGGCTTTATATCCTGAATGGAGAGAAATATGCAGTAAGATAAATCAGTAGACGAGGTATTGTTGAATTTATGCACCGTTATGTATGAAGCGTAACGGTGCATAAAAATATTAGATAAGTATGGTGAAAAGAATATTTATTGTAGCGGCAGCAATGTTGGTAGTGTTGTCTTCATGTGGCGGAGGTAAGGGTGATGCTTCTGCTGATGAAACCGTAGGTCAGGCTTCATTGGCGAAGATCGCCGGTATCAACTACAGTGAAACAACGGTAAACAAGAAGGAATGTAAGACGGTGCTTGTCGTAAGCGCAAGTCCACGCAGGGGAGGCAACACCGATTTGCTTGCCGATGAGTTTGTAAAAGGGGCTACAGAGGCCGGAGGCAAGGTGGAAAAAGTGTTTCTTGCCGATTATGACCTTGAGTTTCTGAGTGAGCAAGGGGCAAATCAACCAAAAGATGTCTCACACGATACTGACACATGGAAACTTGTTGAAAAGTTCCTCAACGCAGATGTCGTAGCGTTGGCATCACCTACCTACTACATGAATGTCAGTGACAGGATGAAGACTTTCATTGATGCTACGTTTCTTGCATTTGGCGATGAACGTATGGGAGGTAAGGAGTTTTATTACATGACTGCCTGTGCGCAGGCTGATGACAACACAGCAGAGTGGTGTTTCAACGGTTTCCGGGGATTTGTAATGTGCCTTCCCAACCCGACAGAGCGTGGTTATGTGCGTGCGATAGGCATGGGCAGACCAGGAGCAGTGAAGGGAACGGAATTTATTAAACAGGCCTATGACCTCGGTAAAAGTATTAACAAGTGAATCCCACCGGGCTTATCCGTATTGCAGTTAAGCACTACAGACATGATAAAAAGCAGCAGGAAGAAAACTGTCGAGGTTTCTTCCTGCTGCTTTTTCTGTTGCTTGACAACGGATTTTTTGTACTGTCGTTGTCTTATTCTTTTCGCCTTTTGTTTCTTACGCATCTATATGCTACATACAGACAGAATATCAGGCAAAAGCCATTGCTTAGATACATTGGTGGGTTGTCAAGCAATATGCCTGTAATACACCACAACGCAATGCCCAATGACAGTGTTGTCTGCATTCCGATAGAGACGCCCCGTGTGTCGTTTGTCTTATAGACACTCCACGCTTGGGGTATCTGACATATCGCCATGCATATTCCTGCTACTGAGGCAGTGAGCGTCGCAATGTCCATATTCAGGCCTATTTGATGTTGGGCTCTTCCAGTCCGAGACCTTTCTTCTTGTCAACGACCTTGAGAATCAAACCTATCACAAGGGCTGCAACACCCAGACCGGCAAGCATAAGCAGCGGTGCGGTGTAGTTGAGCTGCTGCGGGTCAGTTATGCCCGGATTAGTCTTGTCAAGCACTTTTCCGATCAACAGAGGGAACAGCCACAGTCCTATGTTCTGAATCCAGAAGATGAGGGCGTATGCAGACCCGATTATTTTCGGCTCAACGAGTTTCGGAACTGACGGCCAAAGTGATGCCGGAACGAGCGAGAACGACGCTCCCAACACGAGAATGGTCATATATGCCACAATGACACCGCCCACTTGGTTGTTCTTGAACTCCGGCAATATGAATGCAAAGGTGAGGTGGCAGGCGATAAGAAGCAACGAACCGAGTACCAGCATCGACGCTGCCTTGCCCTTATGGTCTACATAATTGCCGAGAATAGGGGTGATACCCATGGCAAGGAGAGGGAATACCGCAAAGATGGACTCTGCCGACTGACGCATATAACCCATATAGCAATAGGTTACAAGGGCAACAACGGAAATGCAGAGAGTGGTGTATTTCAGAGCCTTGTTTTTGATGAAGTTGAATGCAAATGCCGTTGCCGCCACCAAAAGCATGATGACATACTGCACTACAGTTACGGACGAAGAAGCCCAGAACGAGTTTTCGGGAACGTCAGTGAATGTCAGATTGCACTGGAGCATATTCACCGCATACTTCTGGAATGGGAATATTGCGGAGTAGTAGAGTACGCAGAGCAATGACACAAGCCAGAATCCGGCGCTCGACAGTATCTGCCCTATGTCGCTGATCTTAAATGGATCATCTTTTTCTTCGGCCTCTCCTGTTTGCTTGTCAAGTGTCTTGTCCATGAAGAAGTACACCACAAGCATTATCATAGCGATGCATAGGAGTACCACACCAAAGGCTACAGAGCGTGAAACATTGATAGAACCGCCGAACTTGGCAAAAAACGGCGAGAAAATCATGCACGTTGCCACGCCGAGACGGGCGAGTGCCATCTCCGAACCCATAGCGAGCGCCATTTCACGTCCCTTGAACCACTTGACGATACCGCGGCTCACGGTGATGCCACCCATTTCAGAGCCGCAGCCGAATATCATGAAACCGATGGCAGCGAGTTTCGCTGACGCCGGCATACCCTCGTAAAAAGGACTGACGCCAAGTTGTTCGAATACGGGAATATGGTTGAGATTGTTTGTGAACCAAGTTTCCAGACTGCTACCCATGAAACTCTCACTGATGGCATAATACTTGATTACCGCGCCGAAAAGCATCACCCCACCAGACAGAAGGGCAGTAAAGCGCACGCCCATCTTGTCAAGTATGATTCCGGCAAAAATGAGGAAGAAGATGAAGACATTAAGAAACGTCTCTGCTCCCTGCATCGTTCCGAATGCGGTAGAGTCCCAACCTCGTTCCGAAGCCATAAGATCTTTTATCGGAGACAGGATGTCCACGAAGATGTAGGCACAGAACATGGCCAGTGCCAACATGAGAAGTGCCGTCCAACGAATTGCGGCAGAGTCTCTCAAAGTTTTGTTTAATTGTTCAGACATGAGATATTTGTGTTATTTGAGCCATTTGTCGAGCCAACCGAAGAATGTGCGTTGCCAGAGTATACCGTTCTGTGGCTTGAGTACCCAGTGGTTCTCATCGGGGAACACAAGCAACTGTGCTGGCACTCCTTGCAGTTTTGCCGCATTGAAAGCGCCAAGTCCCTGGTTCGTGTTAATTCTGTAATCTTTCTCTCCTTGGATACAAAGTATAGGCGTGTCCCATTTGTCCACAAATTTGTGAGGGGAGTTCTCGTATGTGCGTTTGGCGTTGAGCGAAGCGTCCTTGTTCCAAAAAGCGTCTTCATACTCCCAGTTTGAGAACCACACTTCTTCTGTGTCTGTGTACATGGATTCCAGATTGAACGCTCCGTCATGCGAGATGAACGCCTTGAAGCGTTTCTCGTGATGTCCGGCAAGGTAGTAAACGCTGAATCCGCCAAATGATGCGCCCACACAACCGAGACGGTCTTTGTCGACATAAGGGAGTTTTTCGCAAGCATCGTCAATGGCTGTGAGATAGTCTTTCATGCACTGTCCTGTCCAGTCTCCGCTAACTTGCTCGTTCCATTTCGTGCCGAAGCCAGGCAGACCATGGCGATTGGGAGCAATGATGACATAGCCTTGTGAAGCCATGATCATGAAATTCCAACGGTAACTCCAGAACTGTGAGACAGGACTTTGTGGTCCTCCTTCGCAGAAAAGGAGGGTAGGGTACTTCTTGTTCGGGTCGAAGTTCGGGGGCAGAACAGCCCAATAGAGCATATCTTCGCCGTTTGTTGTCTTTACCCAGTGTTCCTCACACGAACCGGCATCCAGCTGGTTGAGGATGTATTTGTTCTCGTTGGTAATCTGAACGGTCTGTGTCTTTGTCGCATCTTTGCCTGGTGTGACAAGATAAAGGTCTGCCGGGTGGAAATAATCGTGACGTTCCGCAATGAGTTGTTTCTTGTTTCCGACCAACTGGATTGAACCGAAATCAGCGCAGAAGTCGGTCACAGGCTTCACTGTCCCTTTCTTCGTGACGGCATAGATGTTCTCTACGGCATGCCAAACGCCGATGAAATAAAACCTCGCTTCTTTGTCGTCAGCCCACACATAGCCGTCAACATTGGAGTCGAAAGCCTCTGTGACATATTCCTTCTTGCCGCTTTCAAAAGTGTAGACACACAGTCTGTTGCGGTCGCTCTCGTATCCGCAGCGTTCCATACTTAGCCAGGCAATCTGCTTGCCGTCGGGTGAGAACTGCGGATTGGTGTCATATCCCACATTGTAATCGCCGTTCAGATGGTTTATCTTCTGTGCGGCAATCGACTTCGTAGGGTCTATTGCCGGTTCCACATAACCCTCCGGCTTGCACAGGTTCTTTGTTTTTCCCGTGCTTATATTATATAGGTATATGTCGGAATCGGTGGAAATGGCATACTGTACGCCTTCGCACTTCTTGCTGGAGTAGGCTATCGACTTTGAGTCAGGACTCCAACTCAACTGTTCGATGCCTCCGAACGGAGCGACAGGACACTCATAAGGCTCACCTTCCATGATGTCTATGCCGTCGTTGACTCCATTTTCGGTGACATCGGCAAGGAACGGATGGGCTATCGTTTCAACGTAATGATCCCAATGACGGTAGTTAAGGTCGTTCACCAATCGGCCTGTTGTCTTAGGCAGGTCTGCCGGTTTCTTCGCTATAGCGCCATAATAGGGTAGCGACTTGATGAGGATAACCTTTGTCTCGTCGGGAGAGAAACTGTATCCCTCGATGTCAATCTCGCTGTTGGTGAGTTGCTTACGGTCTGTGCCGTCAGCCTTCATAGACCACAGTTGTCCCTCTGATAGGAAAGCAATCCTGCGTCCTCCGTCAATCCATGCGGCATCCGTCTCATTCTTGGAAGATGTAGTCAACAGACGTTGGTTGCTTCCGTCGATGTTCATTGTGTACAACACATGGTGGCTCTTGTTCTGCTCCACACTGTAATAGCCAACCTGATAGACCACAGTCTTGGCATCCGGCGACACAGCATAGCCGCTTATGCGTCCCATAGCCCACAGCACTTCCGGACTCATCCGTCTGTTTTCCACCTTTATGTCACTCTTCCCGATGACCGGCACATCCTGTACCGCAGCGGAAGTATTGGCTACTGAGACCATGACAAGTACTGCTGATATAAACGTCTTCTTCATGTCTTATTTCTTTAAGCGGTTGTTCATGTTCTTGCGTCGTTGCTCCAACTCGCGCCTCTGCGCTTCCAGTCTCTGCTGTTCTTCCTGCATTGCCTGCAGGCGACCTGCCAATCCTGAGAGTTTCTTGCCCGAAACCCTGTTCTCGTTGTAGCGAGCCTCAAGTTTGGCAAGGAGTTTCTCCTCGTCCGTGAAGCGTCTTAAAGCCCACATGATGATGGCAGAAATGAAGAGCGAAACGAAGTAGTAGAAGTTCAGTCCGGCAGAGTAGTCGTTGAACATGAAGAAGAACATGAGAGGCATAAGCATCATCATCCACTGCATCATCTTCATCTGCTCAGCCTGTTGACCCACCATCTGGTCCTTCTGCTGCTTCATTGTCATCCAACTGTATGCCAATTGTCCGACGCAGAACAGGATACATGTGAGTGAGAGATGGTCGCCTATGAGCCATATATTGCTGTCCCAAGAGATGATAGGGTCGTAGGTTGACAGGTCTTTTATCCAGAGGAAACTCTGTCCGCGCAGTTCTATTGCGTTCGGCACGAAGTTGAACATGGCAATCCAGATAGGCATCTGTATGAGTGCCGGCAGACATCCTGCCATTGGAGACACACCGTATTTTGCGTACTCCTGCATCATTGCCTGTTGTTTCTGCATCTGTTGGTCTTCGCCGTTATACTGTTTTGTAGCCTCGTCAAGTTTCGGCTTGAGCACTCTCATCTTGGCACTGCTCATGTAACTCTTCTTCACCATGGGGTAGGTAATAACCTTCAGAAGCAGTGTTATGAGTATAAGGACGATACCCATAGGGATATTCAGCGATGTCAAGAACGAGAATACATAGATTGTAAACCAACGGTTGATGAGCCGGAACAGTGGCCAGCCTAAGTAAACGAGGCGTTCCATCTGCAGGTCTTTGCCGAAAGAACTCTCTTTCTCCACCTTTTGGAGGAGACGGAACTCGTTGGGACCGTAGAAGAACTCAAACTCTGAGGGCTGCGAACCAGTAGGATCAAACGATGTGTTCATCTTCGCTCCGTACTTCTTCAGGAAGCCCGAGTGCTTGTCCTGCGGTATAGAGGTCATCTTGGAATTTTCCGCAAAGTTGTCCTTTGCGATTATCGCAGCCGAGAAGAACTGGCTTTTGAATGCCACCCAGTCAATCTTGTCCTCTATGTTTTCATCGATTTTTTCCGATGTCTCGCTCAGTTTGTCCGTACCTCCATCCACTTTGTGATAGGTCAGGGCTGTGTATCTGTTTTCAAACGTGTGCCCTTTTTCCTGCTGTGCGCACATATCTTCCCAGTCCACACTCATGTTTGTGGCGTTGGGAGCGAACAGTCCGGCCATGCCTTTTACGGACATCTGCAAACCGAGCAGGTGATTCTTGCCCAACTTGTAGTTCATTACGAGTGACTTGCCGCTGCCTGCGTCCGCAGTGAAAGTGACTGTCGAGTCGGTGACATTCGTCGCAGTAAAATAAAGATCTGCCGTAGATATGTTCTCCGTCTTGGTGGACAGGGTGAAGTTTAGTTTCTGCGTGTTGGCGTCAAACAGCGTGACATCCTTGTTGCCATTGCGGTCTTCAAAGTTCTTTACTACCGCTTTTTCGACTGTTGCGCCTTTGCTGTTCAGAGTCAGTGCAATCTTTTCGTTTGAAAGGGTTATGTGTTGAGGAGTGCCTTTCAACGCTGCGTAAAACAGTCTGTTGGTGTCAGCCTCGGCTAATTCCGCCGCTTTCTTCGCCTTGTTTGCCTCTTGTGCCTTTCTGATTTGCTCCTTTTGCTCCGCTACAACCGCTATGGAGTCCTGTCGAGCCATTTCCGCCAACTGTTCCTTTGACGGCTGCGACCACCAGATATATCCGAAAAACACAACTCCAATCAACAGTAACCCGGTGACAGTATTTTTATCCATAATGATACAAAATGTCTTTTTAATGAAACGAAATGCCCTTTTTATTTACAATTCAAGTTGCAAAGTTAGTGCTTTTTTGCATATTCTGCAAACTACTTTCCGGTTTTTATTCTTACCTTTGCAGTCGTTACTTTCAATCAATAGAGGTATGCGATATTTCACGTTATCCGTATTCGTTGCACTGTCACTGTCTGTTCATGCACAGCATAGGGTCAAGAACGTGCGTCAGACGGTCGTCGCCGTCGAGAAAAGTATAACTGACAGGTATTTGGATTCGCTCAAGATATTCAGGGCAAGGCAGGATTCTGTCCTTGTGGACAGCGTGTATGTGCCCAAGTCGGCGGTTTTGTCGACAGAGGAAGACGCTCCGCGCCTTTTCCGTTTGTTCACTCCTCTGAAGTTCTATCCCGACCTTGCGCACCGGCATTTCTCTCTTTCGCCCGATGAGATGTACAAGTCTGACGAGATGTACTCTGTCGACAAGGCGATGATGAACATATATGTCTACCATCCGGAACTGGTGACAGGCGTTTTCCGTACGGACAAGAACGAGGCGAAGAAAGAAGCCGTCGTGGAGAAAAAGAAGATAGAAGTCACTCCGCCGGCCAATGTAGTGGTCACTCCAGATGCAGGAGAGACTGGCTTCAAACCTGTGGATCTGGTGATTAAACGCCCCAATTTCTGGAAACTGTCGGGGGAATTCTATTTCCAGACGATGCAGAACTACTATTCGCAAAACTGGTATCAAGGCGGTGAAAGCAACTATTCCGTGTTGGGACGCGCCACCATTCAGGCCAACTACAACAACAAACAGAAGGTCAGATGGGAGAATAAACTGGAGATGCAACTCGGTTTCCAGACCAGCAAAAGCGATACTGTACACAATGTGAAGACCTCTACCGACCTGCTGAGATACACCGGTAAACTCGGACTTCAGGCCACCAAGAAGTGGTACTACACCGTTCAGGTAGTGGCAAGCAGCCAGTTTATGCGCAGTTTTGCCGCCAACAGCAACAACGTAAACTCCGACTTCCTCAGCCCGTTGAATGTCAACCTTTCTATAGGTATGGACTATAACTTCAGTTGGCTCAAGAACCGGCTCACAGGAAACGTGCATTTGGCTCCCCTCGCGTTTGACTACCGCTATGTCGACAGGCTCAACCTGTCACCTCGAAACGGTATAGAGGAGGGACACCACAGCAAGCGTGACTACGGTTCTACGTTCACGATGAACGCCAATTGGCGTATTTCCGACAACATAAACTGGAGTACCCGACTCTACGGATTCACCTCTTATAAATATGTGAACCTACAGTGGGAAAACACGATAAACCTGAAAATCAGCAAGGTTATCACCACAAGCATCTATCTCTATCCGCGTTTCGACGACTCCAATCCGGGGCGCAAGGATGACGGATTGGGCTATTTCCAGTTCAAGGAATACACCTCCATAGGTCTCGCATACTCATTCTGATGTTCCCATAAATACAGAAAAGGGTAGGGAATATCGCGCATTATAGCATACGACAGTACAACATTTACACCATACATAAGTAAAATACATGAAACATTCAATTAGAAAGTGCACCCGAGCCGTCTTCATGGCGTGTATGCTCATTATGCCGTCTGTGATGTGGGCAGAGAAGGAGGCATGGGTGGAATTTTCAAGCAGTACACTGACATTCCACTACGACGAGAACAAATCAAGTTGTAGTAACGAGAAGTATTCTCTTCCCGGAGAAGGCGAAATCCCTAAATGGCAACGTCTCAATAATATCTACAACGTGGTGTTCGACGAGAGTTTTGCTGACGCACGTCCCAAAAGTTGTTACAGGTGGTTCAAAGATAAATACATTACCAATATCACTGGAATCGAATATCTCAATACCTCTGAGGTGACAAGTATGGAGTCAATGTTTATGAATTGTGCCAAACTGACCTCGCTGGATTTGAGCCATTTCAATACGGAGAATGTCACCACGATGAAAGAAATGTTCTACGGATGTCAATCTCTGTCGGAACTTAATGTGTCTTCCTTCAACACATCGAAGGTTACCGATATGTCTTATATGTTCTATTGGTGTCACGTGTTGTCCACATTGGATTTTTCCTCTTTCGACACACGAAATGTGACCGATATGACAAGTATGTTCCGTGATTGCTATATCCTCAACAACATTCGTGCAACTGACCTCTTTGTTACGGATCAAGTGACAAGTTATACAAACATGTTTTCTGACTGTAAGAATCTGCCAAACTATCAAGATTCTAACGTTGGCAAGACGGCTGCCAAAGATTATCTGACCTATACGTCTCCGCAGTCTTGGGTGGAATACCAGTCCTCAACGAGTACGCTGACGTTCCACTGTGACAATACAAGAACTGCTGTCACTGCCACGAATAAATATGATCTTCCCGCAGCGGGCGAATCTCCCGGATGGTTGGAAAGGAAAAAAGACATTGTGTATGTGGTGTTCGACAAGAGCTTTGCCAATGCACGTCCCGAGCGTTGCACCGGGTGGTTCAATGGAATGGTGAGACTCCTCAATATCGAAGGCATGGAATATCTGAATACCGACTCTGTGAATGACATGAGCAATATGTTCCTTAATTGTCTTGTATTGACCTCGGTGGATTTGAGTCATCTCAATACCGAGAACGTCACCACGATGACACACATGTTCTGTGCGTGTCGTTCGCTGAAAGGGGTCGACCTTTCTTCTTTCAACACCTCAAAGGTAGACGATATGTCCTATATGTTCTATTGTTGTGACAATCTGTCTATACTGGATCTTTCGTCATTCAATACCGCAAAAGTTACGCATATGCAAAATATGTTTGAAATGGACGGAAAAACCAAATTGGAACGAATCTTTGTCTCTGAACAGTTTGTCACAGACAAAGTGGATGAAGATAAAGACATGTTCAAACAATGTACTGCGCTGTCAGGCTTCGATGCCAATCAAGTGAACAAGGAGAAAGCCCACTATAAAGAAGGTGGCTATTTTATCTTGCGCCGTCATTTCAGCGTGGGTGATACTCAATACGACGTGGATGGCTACGATGCACCAACGTGCTACACGGATGTCGGTTTCACCGATGGCTCGGCATACAGTGCCACGTTCGATTTTGTTTTCGATAAAGGCAACACCGCTTCATACACTCGTGAGGTGAAGAACCACTGGGCAACGCTCACTCTGCCATTCGCTTTCAGCGCAGACGACAATACCGCTAAATTCTACAGTGTAGAGAGTTATACCGATGGCAACATCGCTGTCACGCCGCTCACCGGCACTGTTGCCGCCGGCACACCAGTCTTGGCTTATGTCACCAATGGCGAACTCGCTGTCTGCGCTACGGGTGCCGCAACTGTGCATGAACCTGTCTCTGACCCCGTGCTGAATGGTGTCTTTACCCAGACAGAGGTAGCGGATGACGGCTATATCGTCGCCAACGACCACTTCTGGAACGCCGGTTGGCTGAAGCAGAAGAACGATGCACAGCACGTCTACGCAGCACCTTACCGCGCATCCCTCACACTTGACCTTTCGCCTTCCGAGGCTAAGCCGAGCACTATCAGCATCTCTGGGGATGAGACTGACGGAATTGATAGCATTGATACAATGGCTGACAAGGAAAGTCTCTTCGAAGGCGCAGAACTCTACGACCTCCAGGGGCGCCGTCTCTCAGCACCTGTCCGTGGCATGATGGTTGTCCGCAAGGGTGGTGTCAGCCGCACGGTAGTAGTCAAATAGGAGGCTTAGGCTTCTTTTGTTTCGCCGCATACGTTATCGTTGGGGCGAAAAAATAATCGCAGATACTCTCTCACCGCCGGGTGGGAATGTATCTGCGATATTTCTTTCTGTCTTTCCGCTATGCGCAGGCGAAGAGTATTATCAATTGCGCCGTAAGAATGCGGAGGAACATACTTAGCGGATAGACCGTGGAATAGCCGATAGCAGGCGCTTCCTTGGAGCAGCTTGCGTTGGCGAAAGCCAGGGCCGGCGGGTCGGTATATGTGCCGGCGATCATTCCCATCATGGTGAAGTAGTTGAACTTGAACTTCCATCGGGCCAAAGGACCTACGATGAGAATTGGTATGACCGTGATAAGGAAACCGCAGAACACGTATTTCACTCCGTCACCGGCAACGAGCGTGTCGACAAAATTGCCGCCAGCCTTGATTCCTACACACGCCAGGAAGAGGCTGAGACCTATCTCTCTCACCATCATGTTGGCGGATGTCGACGTATAGGTGACGAGTTTCCACAGGTGACCGAAGCGGCCTATGAGTATCGCGATGACAAGTGGTCCGCCGGCCAAACCCAACTTCAGGGGCACGGGCATACCGGGGAAGTAGACAGGAATCTGTCCGAAGATGATACCCACGAAAATTCCGATGAAGATTGTCGCTATGTTCGGGTGGTCAAGACGCTTCACTGAGTTGCCCAGCAAGTCTGCCACACGCTGTACGTTTTCTTCAGGTCCGACAACCATGATTTTGTCTCCGACGTGGAAATGGTGGTCGCGTGACGCGAAGAGATCCATGCCTTGGCGCGATATTCGGGTGACGTTCACACCGTAGACACTGGAGAAGTGCATCTTGCCAAGGGGTTTTCCGTTGATCTTGGGGTTGGTTACGATGATGCGGCGTGACACCATGTGTACCTCTTTTACGTTCTCTTCCTCGAAGTTTCTGCCAGTTTCAGGACCTATGAAAGCCTTGACTGCTTCGGCGTCACTCTCTGCACACACAACGTGCAACTCGTCTCCCTGCGTGATGACAGTGTTGCTCTTTGGGATGATAAACTCGTTGTTGTGATACATTCTGGTTATGACAAAGTCGCGCTTCAGGAAGTCATTGAGTTCAAGAACCGTGCGTCCCGAGATGTAAGCGTTGTCCGCACGCAGTGACATGTTGTGTGGTGTCTCGTGCGGATTGGCGGACTCTGCGTCCTCCAGTACTTTCTCCTCCTTGTCGAGAGAGATGCGGCAGATATACCTTATTAGTATTGTCGCGCCGATGATTCCTACGACACCGAGCGGATAGGCGCACGCATAACCGTTGGCAATCTTGAGGTCTTCGAAGTTCTCGAAACTCCCTGCGATAGACGAGAGAGCCTCGTTCGCGGCACCAAGACCCGGAGTGTTGGTCACAGCACCATAGAGTGTGCCGGTCAACATTGCAAGATTGAAGTTTGTGTGGTCGAAGAACAGGTAGTAGCAACCGAACATTACTGCGATGTTAAGCAGTATCATGCAAATGGACATCAAGTTCAGCGGAACTCCGCCACGCTTGAAACTCTCAAAGAAACCTGGCCCTACCTGAAGACCGATACAGAACACAAAGAGAATAAGTCCAAAGTCCTGAAGAAACGTGAGCAATTGCTGGTCAGTGGTGAAGCCGATGTGTCCGGCAAAGATTCCGGCGAACAGTACCCACGTGACGCCCAAAGAGATGCCACCGAACTTTATCTTGCCGAGCAAAACTCCGACGGAGATGACTATTCCGAGCAAGAGTACGGTGTGGGCAACACCGTCATTGGCGGTGAAGAGATTAATTAACCAATCCATTTCAAATTATATAAACAATATTTGTGATGCGGCTGCAAAATTACTAAAATATTCCAAAACAGTTGTTCTGTGCGGCATAATAATGTCGCTATTTGTCTCTTTTCACCTTGATAGTGTCACGGTAGAGCACCTTTGAGGGCTGCTTGTCAGAGCGCACGATATAGGTAAACGAGAAACCTGCTTCGACATATTGTTTAAGTCCTACATCGCAACTGATTGCATTATAAAGTCCTTTGTGGATTTGTTCTTTGCTCTCGTTGACAACGTTTTCGTTGTCAAACCGGTCCACAAACGAGCAGTAATAGATGTAGTTGCGGGTTTCGCGGTCGAAACGCACACTGTCTGTCCTCGAGAAATTGACAACTGGAGTGGGGCAGTTGCGCTCCGTGTACTCCCTCGCTTCCCTCTCCGCACGTTCCTCAAGGCTTTCGTGGCAGGAGACAAACAGAAGTGTCAACAGGGATAAGCATAAGAACCTTTTCATTGTAAATGGAAATATTTTTCGCAAAGTTAGTGGATTTTTGGCGGAAAATACCTATTTTTGCAGTTCAAATGACGATTGCTGAATGAACAATATAAGGAATTTCTGTATAATAGCACACATTGATCACGGCAAGTCAACCTTGGCTGACAGGCTGCTGGAAAAGACCCAGACAATCCAGATAACCGAGGGTCAGATGCTTGACGACATGGATCTCGAGAGAGAAAGGGGCATCACTATCAAGAGCCACGCCATACAGATGGAGTACAAAAAGGATGGAGAGACATACATACTCAACCTGATTGACACTCCTGGACATGTGGACTTCTCTTATGAGGTCAGCCGCAGCATCGCCGCCTGTGAGGGCGCTTTGCTCGTTGTAGACGCCACTCAGGGTGTGCAGGCGCAGACGATTTCCAACCTTTATATGGCTCTTGAGCACGACCTCGAGATAATTCCCGTCATCAACAAGATAGACATGCCGTCGGCAATGCCGGATGAAGTGGAGGACGAAATCGTGGAATTGCTCGGATGCAAGCACGAGGAAATACTCCGCGCGTCGGGTAAGACCGGTGAGGGAGTGGAGGCTGTCCTCGATGCCATTGTGGAGAGAATAAAAGCCCCGGAGGGCGACAAGGACGCTCCGTTGCAGGCTCTCATCTTTGATTCCGTATTCAATCCGTTCCGTGGAATCATCGCTTATTTCAAGATAGAGAACGGTTCTCTGCGACAGGGAGACAAGGTCAAGTTTTTCAATACCGGCATGGAGTACGAGGCTGTGGAGGTCGGAGTGCTCAAAATGGATATGGTCCCGCGCAAGGAAATGTCTACAGGCGAGGTGGGATACCTCATTACCGGCATAAAGAACGCCACGGAAGTGAAGGTCGGAGACACCGTTACCCATGTGTCGAAACCCTGCCAAAAGGCAATCGAAGGTTTTCAGGAGGTGAAGCCAATGGTCTTTGCCGGCGTGTATCCGATAGACCCTTCCGAATACGAAAACCTGCGTGCGTCACTCGAAAAACTGCAACTCAACGATGCGTCTCTGACCTTTTCGCCGGAGTCTTCGGTGGCTTTGGGTTTCGGTTTCAGGTGTGGCTTCCTCGGATTGCTGCACATGGAGATTGTGCAAGAACGGCTTGACCGCGAGTTTAACATGGATGTCATAACCACCGTACCCAATGTTAGTTACATGGTTTACGACAAACACGGCAACGTGAAGGAGGTGCACAATCCGTCGGGACTGCCCGAACTGATGATGATAGACCACATTGAGGAGCCGTATATCAAGGCGTCAATCATAACAACGGCAAACTTCATCGGACCGATAATGACGCTCTGCCTCGACAAACGCGGCGAACTCATCAAACAGGAATATGTGGCGGGAAACCGTGTCGAACTGTATTTCAATATGCCTTTGGGTGAGATCGTGATAGACTTTTACGACAAACTGAAGTCCATTTCCAAAGGTTATGCATCGTTTGACTACCACATGGACGGCTTCCGACCGTCGAAACTGGCGAAACTTGACATCCTTCTCAACGGCGAACAGGTGGATGCTCTCTCCACGCTTACACATCAGGACAACGCCGTAGGCTTGGGACGGAGGATGTGCGAGAAACTCAAGGAACTGATACCAAGACAGCAGTTTGACATCGCGATACAGGCTGCCATCGGGGCGAAGATTATCGCACGCGAGACGATAAAGTGCGTCAGAAAGGACGTGACGGCCAAATGTTATGGCGGAGATGTCAGCAGAAAGCGCAAACTTCTGGAGAAACAGAAGCGCGGAAAGAAGCGGATGAAGCAGATAGGCAACGTGGAAGTGCCGCAGAAAGCATTCCTTGCGGTGCTGAAACTCGACTAAGGCAGATACATAACAGTAAAGTTCCATAATACAACAACAGGCAGGAGGAATCACTGATGGCAAAATTTCAATTTCAAACTCGGGAGATTACAAGAGAGTTGGCAAGGAAATACAGCACGATGACACTACAAGAGTTGGACGTGTTAGAGAGCATCCTGGAGCCCATGAGATTCAAAAAGGGCGAGATGATACTGTCAGAAGGCGAGGTGTGCGAATACATCTACTATCTCGACCAGGGCCTCATCCGCCAGTTCTACTATAAGAACGGCAAGGAGGTTACGGAGCATTTGGGCGATGACCACACCATCTTCATGTGCATAGAGAGCCTGTTTAAGGAAGAGCCTACAAGGCTTCAGGTGGAAGCACTCGAGAATTGCGTAATCTACGGACTGCCGAAAGCGGAACTCGAAAAGATTTCCCTGCACCATGTCAATATCCAGATGCTTTACAGGAAGATTTTGGAAGAGAGCCTCATCCTGTCGCAGGTGCACGCCGACCTCGTGCGTTTTGAAAGCGCACAGAGCCGATATGAGAGAATGTGCAAACTGTCTCCGCAGGTGATATTGAGAGCACCGCTGCTGCATATCGCCAACTATCTGCAGATGACACCCGAGACACTGAGCCGAGTGAGGGCTGCTGCGCTGAAAGCGTAATCTTGTTACGGCATTGTCAATTAACTACAATCATAAAACAACAAAGTAAAAATGAAGAAGATTTTTCTATTCGCTTGCGTGGCGGCATTGACGTTCGCAAGTTGCGGAAACAAGACAAAGGCTGACGCAGAGGCTACCGATTCAGTTGCGGAAGCCACTGTTGAGCAGACTTCGGCAGATTCCATTATCTCGGTAATCAGCACCCAACTCGAGAGCGATGACCCTACTACGGTGCAGAAATCTCTCGAAACAGTAAAGGAAACCTACGCCAAACTTGTTGAGAGCGGTGATGTTGAGGCTGCCAAGACCTACGCTTCCTCCGTGCAGAAGTTCATCGACGAGAACTCCGAAAAAATCAACACTGTTGCCAAAGGCGAGACTACTGTCGTGTCACTCATCAATGGAATCAAGAATCTTCCTACGAGTGCAGAGACCACAGCAGAGGCTGCCGCAGCCGCAGTGAAGAGCGATGCCCAGACTGTTGCCAATGCTGCGGTTGATGTAGCCAAGGCAACGGCAGAGCAGAAGGTCAGTGAGGCTAAGGCTGAAGCCGTGAAGAAGGTGACCGAAGCAACCGCTCCTGCTGTACAGAAGGCTGCCGAGGCTGCCGCAGCAGGTGCTGCCGCAAAGGCTAAGGTGGACGAGAAGAAGAGCCAGGCCAAGGCTACTGTTGACGCAGCAAAGACCCTTCTCGGCAAGTAACACTCCGTCTTTTTCCTGACAAAGGGATAAACCCGATTAAAGGTGACTGCATCGCAGTCACCTTTTCTGTTTGTTTGGGCATAGTGCAGTGGGGACGCCGCGTCTGCTACCGCTTTCCTTGAAAAGCCGGCAAACGAAAAGGAGGCAAGCGAAACGCCTGCCTCCATTCTTGAAACCGGTACTCTAAGCCCGATTATTCAGCCTTCTTTAGTTTGAAGTAGAGTGATACTCCCGACATTGTGGCTGTCGGCTTCTCGTCATTATACATATACCACTCATCGAAAACAGGATAGAAGAACGACTTGGAATTGTAGTCTATGACATAAATTTCAAGCAAGGTCTCGCCAGTTTCCTCGTCTGTCACATTGCGCACGCCGATGTAAGCCTCCTTGTCTGTGCTGGTCTCGGTGGCTGAGAAATAGCGGTTCACGTTGTTGAGTTTCAGCAACTGCATAGTACGCTTGTCACCTATACCATAATTATACGTTGCTTCCTTGTCGATAGTGAAGTCTGACGACTCGTTGAAATAGTTCTTCAGAGTGGACTTGAGGGAAGTAGTGAGTTTGTAACCGTCGCCCGATCCGTCACCGGAGAAAGTGAATGTGTCTTCCTTGTTATACTCCGGCAGGCCTGCAAGTTGCTCTTCGGTAAGCATACCGCTCCATGTGTCGTTGAAGTAAGTCTTGTCTGTGGTCATCTCTTTCATTGTCCATGTGCCGAGCAAGTCTGACGCATAACTGCCTACCATGGTGATTGTAGCAGTCGGGAACGCACCTGCTATGAAGCCTTCAGCCTCGGTTACGAGTGGCTTTATGACGATTATGTTCTTTCCTTCCGTAAGTTCCTCGCCGTACAACTTAATCTTGCATGTGTTTGAACCCTTGGCGATGGTAGCCTTGGTAGTCTCGAACTCGAAGTTCACGCCGCCTTCTGCAGTGGTAAGTTCCTCGTCGATGCCAAACTCAATCTCAATGTCATTGTCGGCAACGTATCTCGAGCCGTCCTTTGCATTGAGGAGATTGAACTCCACTTCAAGTTCATTGCCGAGCACGTATGCCTTCTGCGAGAAACTGTAGAGACGTTTGTCCTGCACTCCGAGGGCGATTGTCGCTGTGGCGTTCTTGCCTGTCTTTGCGCCGGAAAGGCTCATCGTGATGGTCTTGTCCTCAGTGAAGTTGTTCTTTGCCGTAACCGTGATGACCTGCACGGCATTGCTTCCGCCGACCACATACTTCGTTGATGACACGGTGTAGTCCTCGTCCATGACGGCTGTTCCGCCGAATGTGACGGGAATTTCTGTAGAAGCCGCAGGAGCATTCTGCGCTGTGATGCGAACCTCAATGCTGCCGTTGGTGAGTGAATACTCTGCATTCTCGAACGAAACCTTGAACGCATCGTCGTCGTCATTGCTGCATGCGCTGAACACTACGGTAAGCAGCATGAGCAGAAAGGGAAGTGTTTTCTTCATAATGTGTTTGTTGTTAAAAAGTGAATAATATAAATGTCATTTCGCATTCTGGTTGTATTCCGCCTCCTGTGCGCTAATCACGGCACGGTCTTCGGCTGTGAGCGGTTCGGGGTCTGGCAGTTGATAGCCTCTGGCAGAGGTTTTCTGTATAGGCGGCACCTCGTCCACGTTCTCGCATGACGACAGTATTGCCACTGCCGCAAAGGACGCCATGATGAGCAAATGTTTCTTTTTCATAATGCCAAAGTTGTTGTAATCGGTGGTGTGTTGTCAGTATTTCATTTCCGTGTAGCCGGGATTCTGTTTGAGCGAGGGATTGAGTTGTATGTCGTTTGCCGGCAGTGCAAAGGTGTACATGAACTGTCGTGTGTAGTATTTCAGCCCCTTGTCAGTCACCCAAAACTCCGGCCTGCCGTTGCGTTTCAGTTCATAAAAACGGTCTCCCTCAAGATACAGTTCCTTGCGGCGCTCGTTCAGAATGGCATAAATCAGCGGAGTGAGGTCGCGGCCTTCGGCATCCTGCTTTATGATATCGTCGCTGTCGACTGCCGGAAGCGTAGCCATCGTGTACGGTTCGTAGTCGCTTATGCGGTGGGAGCGCAGTTCGTTGAGCATCTTCAGGGCTGTCTGGGTCTCCCCGATGTGGTATGCGCTCTCCATGGCAATCAGTTGCAGTTCTGCGGAACGCAGTCCCGCGAAGAATATCTTGGTGTTCTTGCGCTTCTTTCCGACAAAAAGCCGGTAGCGTATGTCGTTGTTCCCCTCTGGGAAAAGCCTTATCAGACGTACGCTGATCGGCCGTGCCTGCAGGTAAGAGTTCTGTGTGTTGTAGTCCTTGGCAAGCGTATTGGTGCGGAAGAGCATGTTCCCCCTCTTGGCGTTTGTGTCTGTCATCATATCCTCATATTCCGTGCCCTCAAGCAACGGATATTTCTCCAGCAGCGGCAGGGCTGTTGCGAGTGCCTCGTTGTAGCGGTGGCTCCAGAAGTAGAGGCGTGCCAGGTAGGCGCTCATCAGGTCAGTGTTGAACAAATACAACTCGTTCTGTATGTCATATTCCATCGCTTTCTTCATGTCACTCTCCGCTTGTGCAATGGTGGTGTTGATGTCGCTGCGGCCGGGACGTGCCTCCATGTCAAACTCGGTGACGATTGGCATCCCCAATTGCTCGTCGTTTGACCCTACAGGAGGACAGCAGGTGCGCAGCAACTGATAGTAACAGATGCCGCGAAGGGCGTATGCCGTGCCGAGTATGTCCTTGGCTTCCTGTGTGTCGGTGTCCTGTTTCAGGTTGCCTATCACTATGTTGCAGCGGCTAATGGTGGAGTAGCAGTTGGTGTAGAACGATCCTGTGCCACAGTAATTGCCGACGTATGTGGGAAGCATACTGCCTACAGGATACTCTGTGAGGTTCGTCTCGAGGTTGTCGGTCCAGCACTCCACTGTGTAAGCGGCATCGAACACTACGGCAGCCAGAACTCCTACTTGCGTGGAACTACTGCCATCAATCTCATCGCACATTTCGTGTATAATGGCCGAGAAATCCTCAGGCGTTTCGGGAATGGTCTTGTCGTAGGGTTTGATGTCAAGGAATTTGGAGCAGGAACTGAGTGTCAGTAGCAGTCCTGCGGCTAATGATATTGTTGTGTATCTTTTCATAATGTGTCCTCCTTTGTTATAGTCCGATGTTCAGTCCGAGTGAGAAACTGCGGCTAATGGGGTATACTGCGCCGGGCGATTCGGGGTTCAGACCTTTGAAACCGGTTACTGTCAGCAGGTTCGTGGCAGTGAACGACACTCCCATATTCGACAGTCCCCACCTCTTGACCACCTCTTGTGGCAGGTTATAGAGCAGCGACACGCTTCCCAATTTCCAGTATGAGGCATCGTCATAGGTCGCTCCATCGGTTATGGGCGAAAATGTCACGGTGTCGAGAATGGAGAGTATGGCAGTGCCGTAACTGTCAATGAGGCGCGGATATCCGTTGGTTATCGGGTTGTCTGCAGTCCATCTGTTGGCAGCATCCTTGGGTTTGTTGAGGTGAGCAGTGTACAAATCCGCCGTCTGTGACTGTATATTGTTAGTCGGAGAAGTGAACAATCCGACGTATGAAGCGAACGAATTTTCCACTGTGTAGTTCTCTTTTGCGCCAAGCGAGAACGATGTGCTCATGCTGAGAGTGAAATCCTTGTATGTCACGTTGGTGGAAAAACCGCCGGTCCAGGGGGCATTTCCTGTGCCTATGTAATACACATAGTTGTAATAGTTGCGTCTGTCGGCAGCAGTGGAAACCACTGCATCGGGGCGTAGGGCAAACTTCATGAGACCTGTTTCTGCATCAATGCCCTCGTATTTTCCCGAGAATATTGACGACAGAGGGTAGTCCAGTCGGGTAGGAGAGAACGTGTAATCGTTAGGAGCATTGTACTTCGTGACCTTGTTCTGGTTATATGCCGCATTCGCCGTCACGCTCCAAGTGAAGTCCTTCAGTTTCAGCGGAGTCGCGTTGACGGTGAGTTCAAGACCCTGGTTCACTTGATCCGATGTATTGTAACTCTGTGTGGTAAAACCTGTTGTAGACACGACACGCACTGTAGTCACAAGATCATAGCCGTGGCGGCGGTATGCCGAGAACAGCAGATTGAGGCGGTTGTTGAGCAATCCCATGTCAATCGAGGCGTTGTAGTCGCGCGTGTGCTCCCAACGGAGTTTCGGGTTGGGCGCATTGCCGATAGCGCCCATACGGAAAGTGTCGTCTGCCGTGGAGCGGTAACCGACGTAGTTCATTATTATCTGCGGATAAACGCTCTTGTTGACACCGCCCGTAAGTCCAGTGGAAACACGGATTGTGGCACGGCTCACAATCGGGCGCAGGCTCTTCATGAACGGTTCTTCGTCGATGTTCCAAGCCAGTCCGGTAGACCATGTGAGGTTGAACTGCTCCTTGCTGCCGAAGTTGTTGGAACCGTCGGAGCGCACTGTCGCATTGGCAATGTACTTGCCGTCGTATGCGTAATCAAACGCTCCGTAAAATGAGGCGAAAGCAGTCTTCTCACGGGATTGGCCTGCCAGCGAGTTAATGATATCGCGGTAGGACTGCAGTTCGCTTTCTGTCAGCGAACCATCGGACTTGTTTCCGAGGTAGAGGGGTGTGACATGTTGGCCTGTAACGCCGTCATAGCCATAGAGTTTGTGGTATGTTGACTTGGCGTCATTGTGGCGCACCTCAGATCCGGCGACTGCACTCACTCTGTGGTAGCGTGCTATCAGGGTGGAGTAATTGGCCTGTATACGCGCCAGCCAACTCATATTGCGGTTGGAAGTCTGGGTCAACGAGCCGTAGACACGGCGTGACGAACTGTACTGGCTGCCTTCAAACGGACGGTCTACCCATGCCGCATAGGTATTCTTTCCTATCTCGCAGTCGGAGTTGTCGTTGCTGAACGTGACGGAAGCGAGCCCATACAGGCGGAAGCCTTTGAAGACATTCCACGACAAGTCGCCTCTTATCTGTGTTGAGGCACTGTTGGTGTTCATCGTCGTTTCGTTGATTTCGCGCATCACGTTGATGCCGTTTGGGGGCAGAGGACTGCTTGCGTCGCCGTTGATATTGTTTAACGAGTAGATTGTTTGGTCCGCAGCGTAACTTCCGTCTTCATTGTATAACTTCTCGTATGGGTTGGCAAAGTAGGCGTATTTGAAGATGTTGAAACTCTGGCTCGGTGAAAGCGATGTCAGATAAGAGAAGTCTACGCTCGTGTTGTATGACAGGTTCTCGACAGGATTGCCGCTGATTTTCGCACTGAAGTTGTAACTATTGGAGTTCGTGCGCTTTACAATTCCGTTGTTTTGGTTTACTCCTGCCGACACATAAAAGGTGTTTTTTGCCGAGCCGCCCGATACAGACACGTTGTGTGACGTGGACACGCTGTTGCGGAACAGCGTCTTGAACCAGTCTGTAGACTGGCTTCCGAGTTCCTCGATGTAACTGTCCTGCTGCTCGGTAGTCCAGCCTGCGAACTGGCCGTAGCCCGAACGTATCTGTCCGATGATGCCGATGCGCGGGTAGTAACTGCCGTTTGCATAGCCTGCAGCGGAGAACTCGTCCCATATACTCTGCTCGTAGGCGAGTTTTTCCTTTGAGTTCATGAGCGAGGCGTCACGCGTAGGCGAGGTGGTTATACTCACCGTACCGTTGTAGTTCACCCTTGTGCGTCCCTCCTTACCGCGCTTTGTCGTTATGACAATGACGCCTGCCTGTGCCTGAGAACCGTAGATGGCGGAGGCGGAAGCGTCTTTCAGCACCGTGACACTCTCTATGTCGAGCGGACTGATGCCTGCAATGCCGTTGGCGTAGATTGTACTGAAGTCGCCGGAGCGGATTATCGAACTGCCGATACTCGGCATTGATTTCTGGATAGGCACGCCGTCAACGACCCACAAGGGTTCGTTGTTGCCGGTGATGGAACTTGTTCCGCGCACACGGACCTGTGCGCTCTCGCCCGGACGGCCTGATGTGGCGGTCACGCTGACACCCGCCATCTTTCCCTGAAGGAGCATGTCCACGTTCTTGAGCGGCGAGTCGTTGAGTTCCTTGCCCGACACTATGCTCACCGAACCGGTGCTCTTGCGAATGTCGGTCTGCGTGTAGCCGGTCACGACCACCTGTCCGACCTCCTGTTCAGCGTTGTCCAACTTCACGTTCAGGGTGTTTCCCTTCACCTTTTCTTCCTTTGTCTGCTGGCCGATGTAGGTGAATGTGAGCGTCGTTCCTCGCTTCACGCTGATAGTGTAGTGTCCGTTGATGTCGGTGGTCACGCCCTGCTTGCCGTCTTTCACCTTGACGGTGGCTCCCACCAACGGCTCTCCGTCCTGGTCGGTGACGATGCCGCTCACCTTGACAGTGGCGTTGTCAGTGCCCTGCGCATAGCCTGCCGCATGGCCGACGAACAGCGACAGCGTGCAGATTACCGCTAAAAGATGTTTTCTTATCATGTTTCCTGTATTGTTGTCTTACTTGTGTTTAACGATGTCTATGTCTCTCTCTCTGGGATTTACCAGGTTTTCGAGGAAGTAATACCTTATGATGTTCTGGTAGTAAGGTCCGTCCAGACCGTGGTCTTTGCCCGGAAGCACCATCATGTCGAACCGCTTGTTCTTCTTTATCAGGGCGTCCGCCATGCGCAGTGTGTTGGCAAAAGGCACGTTGTTGTCCATGTCGCCAGAGATGAGCAGGAGTTTCCCTTTCAGGTTACCGGCCAGTTCCATGTTGGTGGGTATGTGTTTCAGTCCGTGCCAAGTCTCGCCCCACCACTGTATGTAGATGTTGTTGTCGTGGTTGCCCGATGCCGCTACGCCCACCTTGTAGAAGTCCGGGTAGGTCAGCATCGACGCTACCGTCTCGAAACCTCCGCCCGAATGTCCGTAGATTCCCACGCGTGTGGTGTCAATGCAGGCGTATTCCTTGGCGAGGTTGAGTATCACCTGGCGGTTGTCTGCGAGCGGATAGTCACGCAGATTGCCGTATCCGTAGGCGAGGAAGTCGCGTCCGCGGAACGGCGAACTGCCGCGCGGAGCCACGTTGACGACGATGAAACCGAGTTCGGCGAGCGACTGGTTGCCGCTGTCATCGATCGTAAACGACAGTGGAATCTGGTCATCCTGCGGTCCGGGGTACACCTGCGATATGACGGGATATTTCTTCTGCGGGTCGAGATCTGACGGTGTGTACATCAGTCCGTAGAGGTCTGTCGCTCCGTCTGCAGCCTTCACCTTCACCATTTTCGGTGCGTGCCAGCCCGAGGAGAGCAGCAATCCGTCAGAGGTTCGCACTATCTCGTAATGCCGCTTGGGTGTATTCATGTCCACTATATTATATACAGGTGGCATATCCATGCGCGAATACATGTCTATAGCATACTTTCCGTCATCGCTGACCGACAGTTCGTGCTGGCCGTCACCGAATGTCAGGGCTTGCTGCTGCTTGCCGTTGAGGTTCGCACGGTAGTAGAATCGGTAGTAGGGATTGACGCCTTTCTCAGCACCGTAGCCGGCGAACACCATAGTGTTGCTCACGCTGTCAATGCGTTCGATGCTCCCTGCCACGAGGTCATCGCCCTGTGTTATGCGGTTGAGAAGTGTGCCTTCACGGTCGTAGAGATAGTAGTTGCCCTTGCCGGAGCGTTCCGACCACCACACTATCTTGCGTCCGTTGTCGATGAAACGGTAGTTAAAGAGGTTCACGCTCAGGTGAGGCTTGCACTCTTCGGATATGATTACCTTCACCTCACCTGTCGGCACGTCAACACGGCACAGTTGTATCGTGTCAACAGAACGGCTTCTCCGTGTGAACCAAAGTTCCTTTTCGTTGCGCCGGTAGTCGAGTGCCACGTTCTGGTCGGCAAATCTGTCGATGTCGAGAAGACGTCCTTCGTCCGTGTCGGCATTGTACCAGTAGAGCCGGAAACGCCGTATGCCTTTCTCGTTGGGCAGCGGCATCTTTTTCGTTATCAGTTCCGGGCGCGGCTGGGCGAGAGAGTTGATGATGTAGAGGTCGCCCACCTCACTGTCGTCGGAGATGAAATCCACATACACATGACCCAACCAGAAACCGGCGGCATTGCCTTCCTTTATCGTGTCTTTCGCCGAATGGTAGCAGTAGGAGGCATACTCCTTGCCGTCGGAGGTGAGTTTCCGCACTGCGCCTGTGGTGTTGTTGCGGACGTGCAGGTTGTACTTGTCGCCCAACATGGTGTACAGAGAATCCTTTGTGTAGGCGTTGCGTCCGTAGTCACCGAAACTGCGGTGCTGCCTTTTGCCCTCTTTTTCCTTGCCGGTGTCAAGTTTCAGCGTGTTCGTTGTCCTGTCAAACACCATTTTCTTGCCGTGCCGCTGCCAGTAGAAACGTGACGTGTCATTGCCGCGAAACTCCATTCCGTAGAGTTGCAAGTCCTTTTTCGTCATCGCAGTGTCTTGTGTCAACGTCCTGTATTGCAACAAGAAAGACGGTATGTCATTGATTAATAGTTCATGTTTGCCGTTCTTTGGGTTGACGAGCCAAATCTTTTTGTTGTCTCCGTCCACTGTACTGTAACTGACAAACGAGGATTTTCCGACCCAAGAGGGGTGGGGGGCAGCGTCATAATAAGCCTTTGACAGGTTGCCGTCCGACACACGTTCCGCCTTCTGCCAGTCGATATCGGCAGGCATCTGGGCGCAGGTTGGCAACGCAACTGTTGCCGCCGCATATATGAATAATGTGCGTAAGGTCATTTCTTCATTATCTTTTTCACTGCCGCAAGCATGTCTATGCAACCTTTTGCGGCACGTTTCTCTGTGTCGACACACGGATGTGCCGTGCTGACAAGTATTTGTTTGATTTCCGAAGCCTTGAGTTTCGGGAAATAGGCGCGCAGCAATGCGGCGACGCCACTGACCACCGGGGCTGCCACACTTGTGCCCTGCTGCAGGTCAAACTTGTCCGTAGGGAAGGCGGAAGCGATGCTTTCGCCCGGTGCAAGCAGGTCTACGTTGCTTTCTCCGTAGTTGGAAAACGACGCCAGATGCCCCTTTGTGTCGGATGCGCCCACACGGATGAGATTGCCGAAACGCTCTCCCTTTGCATTGACACCAGTGGGGTAGTAGGCGACAGTGTCGATATTGCGGCCGTTGTTGCCCGAAGCCTGCACGATGAGAACGTCTTTCTTTTCCGCATAGGCAATGGCGTCGTTGACCATCTGCGGTGTCGGCGACTCATATTTGCCGAGGCTTATGTTTATCACTTTCGCTCCGTTGTCCACCGCATAGCGTATCGCCGTAGCCACGTCTTTGTCGTATTCGTCGCCGTCGGGACTTGCCCTGAGTATCATCAGCCGTGCCGTGCCGTCGGCAACACCGGCGTATCGCTTGTCGCCACCGCCGTTTCCGCCGATTACCCCGGCGACAAATGTGCCGTGTTCGCAGCCGTCTATGGTGAGAGTCGGGTTGCCGTAGAAGCGGTCATCAGCATTTTCGAGGTCATCGCCCATGAGCAAACGCTTGTCAGCATCGTGCTCTATGCCGTTTATGCGGCGTGACATCAGTGCGAGGTTGTCCGCCTGCTGCTTTTTGAAATCGCCCCATGTGGCGGTCTTTTCTGTGCGCAGTATGTCGACGGCGAGCATCTGGCACAGCCCGTCCCACAAGGTGTCGGCCATCTCGATGCCTGCGACGTGCCACAGTTTCATTGTGTCTGCCTCTGCGATGTCGGCTTTTTGCAACAGCGAATCCATCATCTCTATGGCGACAGACTTCTGCTGGCTGTAGGCGTAAAACGTCAGATAGCCGTTGATGCCGGCTTTTTTGCGCATCTCCTTATAGTATGTGTACTCCGCCTTGTCGGCGACCTCGTCCTCTGACTTCACGTCCTTGTATTTGGGATAGAGGCGTTTGAACTGGCGGTATTCCTCCGTTCCTGCGCTCAGCATATTGAAACTGCCGTCGCGTGTGCCGAGGAAATTCCAACCGTGGATATCGTCCGCATAACCGTTGCGGTCGTTGTCAATACCGTCGGCAGGGCGTTCTTTCGGATTCGTCCAGAAAGCCTTGTTGATATTGCAGGTAAGAGTGTCGGCGCCGGAGTCGATGACCGCCACTGTCACAGTCTTGCGTTTCTGCTTGCGGTTGTGCTGTTTCAAAAAGTCGAGAGCCTGCTTGACATTTGCGCCTTGCAGCGAATCGGTATACGACAGATGCCAGCCGGCAAGGTTGTCATCCTGTGCAGACGCAGTGACTGCGGAACTTGCGAAAATTATAAACAATGAAAGCGCTGTTGCAAAATGCCGCTTTCCGTTATCTGTTTGACAGATATTCTTAAACATAACAATCAACTTGACCTATCAAAAGTCTAACTTCTACCAATTTTGACGCAAAATTATGAATAAATAGTGAGAAACCGTCAATTCTCTGATATAATCTTTTGGCAAAACCGATAATAATTTTTGGTAGAACAAAAATTCTCCAAACAAAATGGGGGTACGCCTGATCCGTTTATTTATCATAATACTGATTAT
>CAVDQB010000018.1:0-48166 GCA_963611255.1 Faecalibacterium prausnitzii | reverse complement strand
ACTTCTTCTCGGGAAAGAAGAAGAACATCCGGAAGAACATCAACAACTACGATTCCGATTCTGGAGCGTTCAGGTAAAAGACAGATTTATTCAACGTTGAAATAACTCTCCAGTTCGGCTTCGGCAGACTGGTTGACATTGGGAAGATCCTTTTCTATCACACCGTGTTCGAGCAGGGTAATGCGTGTGGAAATTTCTACCGTGTGCTGTAGATTGTGGCTGCTGACCAGCACGGTGGCGTTCTTCTCTTCGGCATAAGCGACGAGCATCTTCTTCAGCACGTTCTGACTTGACGGATCGAGGAAATTGAACGGTTCATCAAGAATCACTATCTGGGGTTCAGAAAGCAGTGCCGCCACAATGCCTATTTTCTGTTTGTTACCGGCGGAAAAGTCGCGTATGAGTTTCTTCTGTCCGAGAATCTCGCCAGCCATAAACTTTTCGCACCGTTCGAGATGTGCTGCTATGTCTTCTTTTTTCAGGTTTGACACCTTGCCGATGAAGTCGAAATACTCCTCGGGAGTGAGGAAATCAATCAGGAAACCGTCATCTATGTAAGAGCCGACAGAGTGTTTCCAATCCTCGCTTTTCGCCGTGTTGACATCACCGAAGAGCACTTCGCCGCTGTCAGCCGGCACGAGGTCGAGCATCAGGCGGAAGAGTGTGGTCTTGCCGGCACCGTTGTTGCCGACAAGACCGAGTATTTCCCCTTGGCGGATGAGAAGTCCGCCGATATCAACAGCGGTCTTCTCACCGAAACATTTCTTCAATCCAGAGATTCTAATGTCCATAATTTACACCAATCCTCTGCCGTGACAGTTCTTGAATTTCTTGCCGGAGCCGCAGGGACAGGGGTCATTACGTCCCGGCATCTTATCCTTGACAATGGGCTGGACAGGTCGGCGCGCACCCTCACGGGTGTCCTGTGCGGCAGCCTGCTGCATCCCTCCGCCACTCTGAACCTCATCTGCATCGTCCTTTTGTTCGGTATAACGCTGCGAGTGTTGCTCGGGAGCCGCCTCCTGAACCTCCTGTGATGCTACCTGTTCGGGTATCATCGCACGTTGGAGAATGGACGCTATGCGGTTGTTCATGTCGTTCACCATATTGTCAAAGAGTTTCACGCTCTCGAGTTTGAAGATGAGCAGAGGGTCTTTCTGCTCGTAGGAAGCGTTCTGCACGGAGTGCTTCAGTTCATCGAGTTGGCGCAAGTTTTCTTTCCAGCAGTCGTCAATGATGTGGAGCATTATCACCTTTTCAAACTCCTTGACCACCGATTTGCCCTCTGATTTATAGGCTTCCTCGAGGTTGCACGGAATATTGAACACAAGGCGACCGTTGGTCACGGGCACCATGATGCGCTCATAGACAGAGCCTTGCTCCTCATATACTTTTTTGATGACAGGCCATGCCACTTCCTGAATGCGGTCTGTGCGTCGCTTGAAGTTGGCCATTGTCAACTGGAAAGCTTCCTCCTGAAGATCCGCAAGGTTGCCGTTGAGGAACTGTTCTTCGGTGAACGGACACTCCATGGCGAGCACTTTGAGGAACTGTTCGCGGCATCCATCGTAATCGTTGCTGGTGGTTATGCTGACGACACGGTCCCACAGAACGTTAGCAATGTCCATGCCGATGCGCTCGCCCATGAGAGCATGGCGGCGTTTCTCATAGATTACCGTGCGCTGTTTGTTCATCACGTCGTCATATTCCAGCAGGTGCTTACGTGTGCCGAAATGGTTCTCCTCCACTTTCTTCTGCGCCCTCTCAATAGACTTGGATATCATCGACGACTCGATACGCTCGCCGTCCTTGAACCCGAGCCTGTCCATTACGCCGGAAATGCGGTCTGAGCCGAAGAGACGCATGAGTTTGTCTTCGAGTGAAACATAGAACACTGACGAACCGGGGTCACCCTGACGACCGGCACGACCACGCAACTGGCGGTCTACACGGCGGCTTTCGTGACGCTCTGTACCGATGATTGCCAGTCCGCCTGCGTCCTTCACCTCCTGAGTAAGTTTGATATCCGTACCACGTCCCGCCATGTTTGTGGCGATAGTGACGACACCTAATTTCTTCTCGACAGGTTTTCCGTCAACCATGACAGTGCCTGTCACGCTCTGACCTGCCTGTGCCACGATGTCCGCCTCCTTCTGGTGCAACTTGGCATTGAGCACCTGGCATGGTATGTGATTCTGGTCAAGCATTCGCTTGAGCAGTTCTGAAATCTCCACTGATGTAGTACCTACCAGACAGGGACGACCCGAATTGCGCATATCGATAATCTCCTGGATGACAGCCTTATACTTCTCACGGTTGGTGCGATATACCCTGTCTTCGAGGTCACGGCGCAGAACAGGACGATTGGTGGGTATCTCCACTACGTCAAGTTTATAGATATCCCAGAACTCACCGGCCTCTGTCACGGCCGTACCGGTCATACCCGCCAACTTGTGATACATTCTAAAGTAGTTCTGCAGGGTGATTGTGGCGAATGTCTGCGTGGCTGCCTCCACCTTGACGTGCTCCTTTGCCTCCACCGCCTGGTGCAGTCCGTCTGACCAGCGGCGTCCTTCCATGATACGGCCGGTCTGTTCGTCAACGATTTTCACCTCGCCGTCGATGACCACATACTCGTCATCCTTGTTGAACATACAATACGCCTTGAGCAGTTGCTGGAGGGTGTGGACACGCTCACTCTGCACTGCATAGTTGGCAAGCATTTCGTCTTTCTTTTCAAGACGCTGCTCTTCGGTCAGTTCCTTCTGTGTCTCCAGTGCGGACAACTCGCTCGTTATGTCTGGAAGAACGAATAATTTGTCGTCCTTGACCTCGTTGGCGAGCCACGCCGTACCCTTGTCAGTGAGGTCGCAGGAGTTGAGTTTCTCGTCCACAACGAAGTAGAGAGGCTCCACAGCCTTCGGCATCTCGCGGTTATTGTTCTGCATATAGTACTCCTCTGTCTTGAGCATACTGCTCTTGATACCCTCTTCCGACAGGTATTTGATGAGAGCCTTGTTCTTCGGAAGAGCCTTGAAAGAACGGAAAAGCGCAAGGAAACCTTCTTCGGAGAGTTTAGCACCCTCGTCTTTTTTGCCCTGTTCGGTGAGTTTCTGTCCCTCGCTGATTTTTGTCTTCGCCTCAGCCAGATACTGTGTGGCGAGAGTACGCTGCACATTGACGAGCCTCTCCACAAGCGGCTGGTACTCTTCGAACATCTGGTCGTCGCCCTTCGGGATGGGACCTGATATAATAAGAGGTGTGCGCGCATCGTCGATGAGTACCGAGTCTACCTCGTCGACGATGGCGAAATTATGCTTGCGCTGCACAAGGTCGGCAGGCGAGATTGCCATATTGTCACGGAGATAGTCGAAACCGAACTCGTTGTTGGTACCGAAAGTGATGTCCGCCTCGTATGCCTTGCGGCGTTCGGCGGAGTTGGGGCGGTGTTTGTCGATGCAGTCTACGGAAAGGCCGTTGAACATATAGAGCGGTCCCATCCACTCGGAGTCACGCTTTGCCAGATAGTCATTGACGGTCACCATGTGCACACCGTTACCTGTCAAGGCGTTGAGGAATACCGGGAGCGTTGCCACAAGGGTCTTTCCCTCACCAGTAGCCATCTCCGCTATCTTGCCTTGATGCAGTGCTATACCGCCGAAAATCTGCACATCGTAGTGCACCATATCCCATTTTACTTTGTTGCCGCCGGCAGTCCACTCATTGTGATAGATTGCCTTGTCACCGTCAATGGTGATAAAGTCGTTGGATGGATTGCCAGCGAGGTCACGGTCAAAGTCGGTTGCGGTGACCACGACAGTCTCATTCTCGGCGAAACGGCGTGCCGTATCCTTCATGATACTGTAGGCTACGGGCATCACTTCATCGAGTGCTTTCTCGTAAATGTCGAGCACTTCCTTTTCAAGTTTGTCGATCTGGTTGAAGATGCCCTCCCTTTCGTCTATGGGAGTATCCTCTATCTTCGCCTTCAGTTCGGCGATTTTCTGCTTCTGTTCAGATGCGGAATCCTGCACATACCGCTGGAGTTCCTTGGTCTTTGCACGCAGTTCGTCGTTCGAGAGAGCCTTTATCTCGGGATAGACCGCCTTGACTTTCTCCACGAGAGGCTGTATCAGTTTCATGTCGCGTGACGACTTGTTGCCGAACACTGACTGCAGGAATGATATAAAACTCATATTCTTTTTTGTTGTTTTCTTGTTTATGTATTCTTGTTTGTCTATAGTGGGGTGTCCGCCCCGGGATTTCCGTTGTACCGCTACTGCCCTCAGAACAGCGGAGCGGCGTTGCAGGCGTTGGGCGCACGGATGTGTATGCACTTCGCTATGGTTGGAGCGATGCGCTCGGTGGTTATCTCCTGTTGTATGTGTTCCGCCTTAACATTTGTCCCGAGGAATATCACGGGGAACGGAACGAACGCCGTGCGGGCCTGATAACTCTCGCCGGTGTCCTCATTATAAATCCTCCAGCCGGGCGTAACTTCCACTTTCAGGTCGCCGGATATGGCTGTATCGTATGTGGACTCGACCACTCCAGCCACTCCCGAGGTCATCATCAGCAAGTCTTTCGAACGCTGCAGCACCTCGGAGTAACTTGCCTTGCTGTTCTCTATAAGTTTGTGGTTGAGGTAAATCTGGTTCTTGAAATACGCCTCCACCCAGTTGCCGCTGCCGTAAACGGCAGTAAGGTACATATTCAACAACTGTGCCGTACGGTTGATATAGAAAGTCCCAGTCGGTATCTTGTACTTTGCGTAGTCGACTTCAGGCTCAGTCGTGTAGCCGGTAGATGTCAGCACGAACATCACATTGTCGGCTCCCACTTTCTCCTCTATGCCGTTGATGAGCGTGGCGAGAGTGGTATCGAGGGTGGTGTAGACACCTTCCATCTCGTTTCTCGTGCCCATGCTGTTGCCAAGAGAAGCCGACAGTGTCACCGCCAGATAGTCCGTCACGTTGTCCTTGCCAAGAGCATTGTCACTGACACAATTGAGAGCTGCCTCCACCACGATATCGTTGGCGAGTTCATTTCCGCGCTTGTGTGTCGCCGCATTATAGGCTTTCGCCCACGACTGCGCCGCCGCAGGGTAATATGACGACGTCGTCCACTCTGAAGTTCGGTCGTCCATCCAGAACGCACCGTTGGCTGCATGACCGGCTGAAAGTATTGCTGCGTCCTGCGACTGCGCTATTCCGTAGACCAAAGCACTGCCGCCAGTCTGCACCTTCAGTTCGTCGCCGACAGTGGAAGTCGCTATGTGCGCCGGCGAAACCACCGTCTTCTTGTCGTAGACGCAGTATTCCGGGCGCAGCGTCTCACGGTTGAGCCACTGTTGGGAAACTATCTTGTTGTATTGGGGTGTCGATCCTGTCGCCACGCACGCTATTGCCGAAGCACGGTCAACAGGCGAAAACGGATAACTCACCGCCTCATAAACGCGTCCCTTTTGCAGCAACCTGCGGAATCCGTCCTCCTTGTAGAGCGGAGAAAAGTGCTCTATATAGTCCGTACGCAACTGGTCTACGGCTATATTGACCACCAGTCTCGGGGCAAGGTTCAGTGTCTGCGCCTCAGCCTCAAGACCGTAGAGGGCTACCATGAGCGCAGCCAGCCAGAGTCCGCCCAGACCCTTTTGAGGATTGTATGTGTGGTTATTCTTTTTCCGTTTCATACTTTTGAAATCCTGTTTTCCTCGTATAGGCTCCAAGCAAAAATATTGCCAACAGCATCACACCCTCTGCATAGGACTGGAAGAACATACCGAGAAGTATTCCGGCAGCCGCCATCCAACTGAGAATGAGCAGGTATGGCGATGGCTTTCCCTGGCGCAAACTCTTCGTTATAGGTACGATGAAAAGCAACGACAGCGGATTGAATACGAGAATCTGAAAGTTTAGGCTCACCGTGGGGTGCTGTGAGAATACCATAGCCAGCAGTATAAGTCCCATCACTCCTGTCACTGCGAGCACGCAGATATCAAACTGCCACAGGCGTTTGCGGAGCTTGCGTTCTGCGAAAATCACCACCAGCAACACCAAGACAAGCGCTACTGCCACAGAAAGCGGGCGCAACAGCCAGTTATCAGCAAATGTTCCTCCGTCGCTAACGTGCATCGACGGCACAGCCCACCGGGTCGTCTTGACGAGAGGACGGGCTGCTGCGCCATTGCCGACGATGTGTGCTGCCCCGAAATCACGGAACAACATATAGGGCAGAAAGTGCGCTTCCTTGCTTGTAGTCTTGCGGTCCGCCTTCACGCCAAGCAGGAAATCGTTGCCCCAGCGCGCCCAGAGGTGGCCTCCGTTCCATTCGTGTATGAGTTCACGGTATGACTTCGGGGCATCCGTTTCGGGATATACTATTTTGCCGTCCACACTCTCCTCTATGATATCACGCACCCTCGTGGTGCAGTTGTCGTAGAAATAGTTGTAGCGATAGTAACGGTTCTCGGGCTTATAGTTTTCCCTCACTGCAGCGATGAGCCGTTGTTTCTCATCGGCATTGAGATTGAGTACCTGCTCCTGAACGCCGCTTCCGTAGGACATATAGCGTTCGCAGAAATATTCCCACGGCTCTATCTCCATCTTGTAGTCGGTGAGTCCGAACATGAAACGCAAGACAAAGAACCGCTTTTTCATCTCAAATATACCCCAATTTGCCAGCACGTCAAGCCCAGTACTTTGGTCATGGATGCGCAGACCGGTGTGTCCGTAGAGGCTATACACCCTATTGTAGGGTTCACAGGTAACAAGGCTTATCTCTACATTGTCGAGCGAGAGTGTGCCTGCCGCCGTCTGCTCCGGCAGGAAATCCTCTTCCGCACGCACGACAGAGTGCAGCGCTGACAGTGCGAACAACACCGTGAAAACCATAAAAAACCGCAGACGATGCGGCAAATGTACATTTGCGTCCATAACTCCTTGCAAAATTACTCGTTTTTTCCCGGTTCGCCAAAAGAAACCTACGCTATTTGCCACGTTTGAAACACAGCCGACTAAAACGAGGAACACATTTATGAAAATGCATCTAAAAAGTTGAGGAAAAGAGGTTTCTGTGCGCAATCACCATCCAGATTCTATCTCCAAGAGGAAAATTATTGTTACCTTTGCGAGGAGAAACCGGCTTCCGGGCAACCACAAACGAGCAAAACTATAACTGAAACAACAATATGAAACGCACAACAGCACTTCTTGTCTGTTTCCTGACAATCCTTTCATGCAAGGCGCAGGACAGACTAACATCCCTCGTAAACCCATTTCTCGGTACGGCAACGCTTTGGAACAAGGCTGACCTGCACTATGACCGCAAGCGCAAGGCGCGCACCTGGGGTGGCGAAACGTTCCCCGGTTCGAGCGTACCAAACGCCATGGTGCAACTGTCGCCAGTCACCATGTATCACAGCGGTTCCGGATACCAGTATGAGGACACCACAATCTGCGGCTTTGCCCACACCAACAAGGGGCATTGGAACCTGCTACACGCACCTTTCATGCCCATAAGCGGCAGATGGTTTGACCCGGACAATTTCGCGTCAAGGTTTTCCCACCAGAACGAAGAGGCTCACCCCGGCTACTACAGGGTGCACCTGCAGGACTACGACATAGATGTCGAACTGACCTCAACGCTTCGTTGCGGATACCATAAGTACACCTACAACCGACAGGGAGAGAAACTCGTCATCGCCGACTTGGCACACAGCAACAACAATGTGGACGAGTGGTCGATAACGAAAACAGGCGAACGGAGTTTCGAGGGTTTCCAGCGCACAGGCGAGGGGTGCATCTATTTCCACGGCGAAACGTCGCTTCCGATAGCGAAGATAGCGCAACGTCAGGGACGGAAGTCATGCGTGACCGTACTTGATTTCGGCAGAGAAGGCAACAACACAGTGGAGATGAAAATCGGTTTCTCCTTTGTCAGCACAGCAGGGGCAAAGTCCAACCTTGAGGCAGAGATGCTGTCGATGAACTTTGAGGAGACACGCCGTGCGGCAGACGACACATGGGAGCGTACACTCGAACAGATAAAAGTGGACGGCGGCACAGAACGCCAGCGTCGGATATTCTACTCCTGCCTCTATCGTTCACTGCTCTGGCCGGCTCTGCGCAGTGATGTCAACTGCGACTACACCGATGCCAACGGCAAAGTATGCAACGGAGGATTCCACTACTACACCGATCCTTCTTTCTGGGACGACCACCGCAACAAACTTGTATTGCTCGAACTGCTCCAGCCGGAAGTGACTGTCGACGTCATAAAGTCGTGCATAGACCGTGGGGAAAAGCGTGGCGGATACATGCCGACATTCTTTCACGGCGACCATGCGTCAACGTTTGTGTCGGGAGCATGGCTGCGAGGGCTGCACGGTTTCGACCTACAGAGAGCCTACAAACTGCTCCTGAAAAACGCCACCGTGCCCGGACGGGGCGGCAGACCATATCTGGACGAATACCTGAAACAGGGTTGGATAGCGGAGAAAGACACTACCGACGTGCCCTACTACGACGAATACAAGGGCGCAGTCACCAAGACATTGGAGTACAGTTATGACGACTACGCCACCGCACTCATAGCGAAGATCCTGGGCGACAAGTCCAACTACAAGATGCTCATGGAGCACTCTAAGTACTATAAGAATGTGTTTGACGCATCAACGGGCTTCTACCGTGGCAGGATTGCCGACGGATCGTGGATAAAGGACTTCGATCCATACTACCCTTATTTCCAGTACATGTACCGTGAATCCAACGCATGGAACAACCTGTTCTATGCTCCCCACGACATAAAGGGCATGATGGGGCTCTACAAAAACGACAAGAAAAAGGTCGAGGGTATGCTTGACACCATGTTCAGAGAGCCTTGGCGCGGCTATGAAGTGGAGAACCTGACTGGCTTCATCGGCAACTACTGCCACGGAAACCAGCCCGGCCACTCCATTCCTTACGTCTATTACTTCTGCGGAAAGCAGGAGAAATCGCAGGCAGTGCTCGACACTCTGATGAACAACTACTACGACATGGGTGACGACCACTTGGCTCTGGCAGGCATGGACGATGCCGGCGAGATGTCGTCATGGTTTGTATTCAACGCCATGGGCATTTATACCTATTCGCCGGCAGACGCTGAATATCTGGTTACAGTGCCCCTTTTCAACAAGATAACGGTCAACACTCCGGCACGCAAGTTCTGCATAAAGCGTGAAGGCGAGGGGCAGAAGATTTCCAAAATCACTGTTGGCGGCAAGCAACTGAAGGGTTGGTTCGCCCAGGACGCAGACTTCCGTAAGGGGAAAGACCTCGTTGTACAGGTCAAGAAGTGACATCGGGTGGTCAAAATTGACTATTTGCAAGTTCCACACAAGATTTCTGCGGATTTTCTTGGCGACACAACCAAAAACACATACATTTGCATCGCTAACACGATACAATATGTAAAACCATAACGTAATATGAACGTCAACAAAATCATGCAGCAGTTGGAACAGAAGCATCCGGGTGAAGCGGAGTTCCTACAGGCAGTACACGAGGTGCTGCTGTCTATTGAAGAGGTGTACAACCAGCACCCTGAATTTGAGAAAGCGAAAATTATCGAGCGGCTCGTAGAACCGGAACGCATCATCACGTTCCGTGTTCCATGGGTCGACGACAAGGGCGAAGTGCAGGTGAACATCGGCTACCGGGTGCAGTTCAACTCGGCAATCGGTCCGTACAAAGGCGGTCTGCGCTTCCACGCTTCGGTGAACCTGAGCATACTGAAGTTCCTCGGTTTCGAACAGACATTCAAGAATGCCCTCACCACACTGCCCATGGGCGGCGGCAAGGGAGGTTCTGACTTCTCGCCGCGAGGCAAGAGCGACGGAGAGGTGATGCGGTTCTGCCAGGCATTCATGACCGAACTCTACCGCCACATAGGTCCCGACGAGGATGTGCCGGCAGGCGACATAGGCGTGGGAACACGTGAAATCGGTTACTTGTTTGGTATGTACAAGAAACTCACCCACCAGTTCCAAGGTGTCCTCACCGGCAAAGGACTGGAATGGGGAGGCTCACGCATACGGCCGGAAGCGACCGGCTACGGTGCTCTCTACTTCGTCAACAGGATGCTGAAAGAGCACAATCTTGACATCAAAGGCAAGACCGTGGCGATCAGCGGCTTCGGAAACGTGGCGTGGGGAGCGGCAAAGAAGGCTACCGAACTGGGCGCAAAGGTCATCACTATCAGCGGACCCGACGGATACATATATGACCCGACAGGCATCAGCGGAGAGAAGATAGACTATATGCTCGAACTACGTGCGAGCGGAGAGGACATCTGCGCCCCCTACGCAGAACAGTATCCCGAGGCGACATTCCACGAGGGCAAACGTCCGTGGGAACAGAAAGCCGACATCTGTCTGCCCTGTGCGACGCAGAACGAGGTGAGTGGCGAGGATGCGGACAATATCCTGCGCAACGGCGCACTGTGCGTTGCGGAGGTCAGCAACATGGGTTGCACCGAGGAAGCGGTCAGCAAGTTCCTTGCGGCAAAGCAACTCTTCGCTCCCGGAAAGGCCGTCAACGCCGGCGGCGTGGCCACATCGGGTCTGGAGATGACACAGAACTCAGAACGTCTGAACTGGAGCAACGAGGAAGTGGACAGCCGTCTGCACCAGATAATGCAGGGCATCCACGAGAGTTGCGTGAAGTACGGACGGCAGCCGGACGGATATGTCGACTATGTGAAAGGCGCAAATATCGCCGGATTCATGAAGGTTGCGAAAGCGATGATGGCACAGGGTGTGGTTTAGAAACACACTCCTGCACGACCCTCATCACTGCAAGCGATATTTCCTGATAATGTTTGAAAGCCGCAAAATCGCGGTTTTCAAACATTTTTCTTATGGCATCAAACTCATGGGCGAGGCGGTGGCGGAACGTGTTGTCACGGTGCACGGTGGTCACAAGTTTGCCGTCAGCGCCACGGGCTGACAGTTCAAAACCGCCAAGCACGTTCACTGCACCGTCCACACGCAGCACGCCCCTCTCACCCTGTATCTGCGCAAAAGGTCTACCATAGGAATCCTTGGCTGCCGAACAGACACACTCGAAATCATGGTAGTGCATATTGAGGATGCCGGAAGTGTCTATGCCATTGAACCCGACATTGGGATGATAGTCTACGGAAGAGGGTTCTCCGAAAAGGTCAACAACGAAATTAATGTTGTAGACATTCAGGTCACGGAGCGCGCCGCCGCCATATTGAGGAGCAAAAGCCGGCGCCACGTCTCCCTGAAGATACCTGTCGTAGCGGCTGGAGTACTGCGAATAGTCGCACTCCACAAGGCGTATCCTGCCCAACTGCGGCAACAGCGCCTCTATGGACTTCATGTTAGGCATATGCAAAAGTGACACCGCCTCGATGAACATCAGTCCTTTCGACCTGGCAAGGGCGACTAACTGCTCCGCCTCATCACAGGTCATGCACAGCGGTTTCTCCACTATGACATTTCTGTTTGCCAGAAGGGCTTTCTCCGCAAAACTGTAATGGGCTGTATTTACATTGGCTATATAGAGGAAGTCTGCCGCATCCTCACGCAGCAAGGTGTCATAATCGGTGTAGACTTGGGGGATACCGTACTCCGCAGACAGCTGCCTTGCACGCCCGACATTGTTATGGGCATAGATTGAAATGGCTCTTATTCCGTCAAGTTCACTGCGCAGCATCTCCAAAACCTCACCGACTATCTTGCCGGAACCTATTACACTTATTGTCATCAGAACAGTTTATCTCGTTTTATATAGTGCAAAAGTAATCTTTTTGCGGCAATTTATGACTACCTTTGCACAGAACAACAGTCACAAACGACAAAATACAAGTACACAAATGAAACAGATTTCAACTACATCAGCACCGGGTGCTATCGGTCCTTACAGTCAGGCAATAGAAGCAAACGGTTTCGTCTACGCATCAGGACAACTCCCCATAGACCCTGCTACGGGCGCTTTCCCCGAGGGAGGAGTAAAGGAACAGACACGCCAATCACTTCTCAATGCGCAGGCAATACTGCGTGAGACAGGACTGGAACTCACAAATGTGGTGAAGACAACCGTGTTCCTCGCCGACATGAACGACTTTGCGGCAATGAACGAAGTTTATGCAGAGTTCTTCAAAGCGCCGTTCCCGGCACGCTCAGCCGTAGCAGTGAAGACACTGCCCAAGAATGCTCTCGTGGAGATAGAGTGCGTTGCGGCCAGATAGTCCGCAGTTTTTGGTCAGAACTTGAACTTGTAGCCGACGCTCAGATAATGCGTGTTGATGTCGTCATCGTCATCATCACCGTTGACATCCTGGTAATAGTAGGTCAGATCAAGCGAGTGCTGCTTGGTCACTTTCCATGTCAGACCGCAGGCGTAACGTACTTTCTCTACACGCCAACTGTCATTCACGCCGTTGAAAACCTCCACGCTTACGGAGGGTTTCAACGGACAGTTTGCAATGTCATATTCCGCTGCGAGGCGCGAACGCAGTACATGATATGACTTGCTGTCACGTTCGTCGGCCTCGGGATAATTGTATTCCCCGTCCTTAGTGTAGTAATCGCGCGTGGTGGTGTACTTACTGCGGTAGGTGTACTGCCAGCGTTCACGCAGCGAGACATTGAATCTGCCGAAGTCCATGTCGCCAGTGACTGCGGCAAAAGCACGGTATCGGGGACTCCATTTCGCCGCGCGTATCCACTTCAACGAACCGTCACTGCGGTAGCGTGTCTTGCTGTCGTTGTTTACATACATGTAAGTGCCGCCGACAGCAGCCTTGAGGTGCTTCTTTATCTTGTACTCTACCTTCGGCCCGAAGGTAACACGGTCACTCTCACTGCCTGAATCACGCAGGCGGTACTCCATGTCCAAGCCCACGTTCCACTTCTTTGTCAGTTTTTTCTCTATGCCCAACTCTACTGCCATTTCAAGGTCATCACCCTGAGAAGCGTCCGTATCCGCCTCCTGAGCGGAGAGGTTGGAAAACGGGAAAATGGAAAAAAGGAAAAATGAAAGGATTGTCTTTTTCATATCACATTTCACGGAATTGGCTGCGGCGAATGCGGAACTGGTCGTTCACGGAATTGGAAGTCTCGCCAACAGCGGGGTTATAGAATATTTTAAGAACTGCCGAATCTTTCAGGAAGTCAATGCCTCCCACCTCTATTTTTATCACATCAAGTCCCGTGCGTTTGCGGATGTCGTCCATCAGTTCGTCATATCTCTGCGGCACGACAAGTTCCACACGGTCATACTGGATGAGTTTTGTGGACTTCACTTTCAGCGCACTCTCGCACAAAGCGATAATCACTACAACAATGGCATCTGCCGACAGAAGTTCAATAATGTTCTCCAGGATGAGCCCCGTCTCGTCGCCTATAGATGCGATAGCACTTATCACCGACAGCGAAATGATGACAAAGAGATAGGTCATCTCACGCACCGGCATGGCGTCAGTGCGGAAACGCATGATCGAAAAGATGCCGAACAGACCTATACCGATTCCCATCGTTGCCTTGGCTTTCATGTCCATCATGAAGTACATGAGGAAAAAGACGGCAATACTCGTTATTATGTAGGTGAAGAAAAAGTCGTTCCGCCTCGCCTTGGGGTAGTAAAGTTTACCCACGATGATAAAGTCCACGATGAGACAGAGGACAAACCTGATAAGCATCTGTACGAAATCCAAAGATAGCATGTGTATGTTCTGTTTTTGATTATTGTTCTGCGAGTGCACTACCGGGGCAGTCGGCAACTCCGTTTTGTATTCTTTCAACTTTGCGAAGACGGTTCTTGAACCTGTTCTGGCGCAGATCGGGGTAAGTAAACGCCGTGCCTATGCAGTACTTTGAAAAGCCCGATTTCTTTATCCTTACCGTCTTCAGCATATTCACGACAGGCGACTTTATCAGCCCGTCGCGCTTGAGTTCGATTATGACAACATTGTCGAGCGATTTGTCTTTCGCCGTCACAAGATTGTGGAAACGCAAATCGAGATCTATGGTCAGGCGCTCCGTCTTGCCTTTGTTCACGAGGGTTATTCTCCTGAAGCGGTTCTCTATCCTCTCCGTAAGGCAGGAAGCGTCGTATTTCAGATACTCCCTCACAAAGGTGTCACAGTCTGCCAATTGTTCCTCTTTGCCCCCGAAGCGCACATCATGGCGAGGATTGGTGGGGTCGAAGCCCGGCATCTTTATGCGTTTCTTGCGTGTCCGGCTGTGGTTGTCCTTGGTCTTCACCTCAAGGAAACTCTGTTTCGACTCCACATAACAGCGGATTCTCAACTTCTGACGGTTGGTATGACCGCAGTGATGACGACGGAACATATCATAATCAGGGGTGTCAAAATAGACCGTATAGTACTCCCCTATTCTGCGTCCGTCTATTTCCTGCACATAGTACTCGTCCGTTGCGAGTTGCAGAAGTTGCATCAGTTTCTGACGAGACGTCACAAATTTGGTGTCCGTCCGATTCATCAGACGGATGTCTTTCATCTCTTCGAGCGAGATAGGGGCAAATTTGTTCAGGGTTTCGTCTATCGTCACAGCAGTCCGATTTATCTGTCCATTACAAGCGTTCCACGCCGTCTATCGTTTGCAAAGGTACATTTTCATGCACACATAAGCAAATTTATTCAACAAAACGCCGTTTTTTCCGAACATCACCCCTGCCTTTCCGGCGGTTGGAGACTGTCGGTCACGCACGACAGAGACGGCAGATATCAGCCGATATTGCCCACTTTCAGCAGATACTCGGCTATCTGCACTGCATTGAGAGCGGCGCCCTTGCGTATCTGGTCACCAGTAAGCCAAAGGGTGATGCCGTTGTCATTGGCAAGGTCCTGACGCACACGACCCACATAGACATCATCTTTGCCGGCACTCTCCAGCGGCATCGGGTAGACGTAATTCTGCGGATCATCGACCAAAGTGACACCCTCCGCCTTGGAAAGGGCGTCGCGCACCTGCGCAACAGTCAGGGGTTGCTCGGTCTCTACCCACACAGACTCGGAGTGGGAACGCAGAGACGACACACGGACGCAAGTGGCTGAAGTACGCACATCGGAGTGCATGATCTTGCGTGTCTCGTTGTACATCTTCATCTCTTCCTTGGTATAGTCATTGCCGGTCATGACATCTATCTGCGGAATGACGTTGTACGCCAGTTGGTGAGGGAATTTGCTGACTGTCTTCACCTCGCCCTCTTCCACCAATTCCTTGTACTGCTGCTGCAGTTCAGCCATGGCTGCGGCACCTGCGCCCGAAGCGCTCTGGTAGGAGGAGATATGTATGCGTTTGATGTGGCTCATGTCCTCAATGGGCTTGAGCACCACCACCATCATTATGGTTGTGCAGTTCGGATTGGCAATGACGCCGCGCGGACGGTTGAGAGCATCCTCAGGGTTGACCTCCGGGACTACCAACGGCACGTCGTCCTCCATGCGGAAAGCGCTTGAATTGTCTATCATCACCGCACCATACTTGGTTATCGTCTCGGCAAACTCCTTGGACGTGCCGCCTCCGGCAGAGACGAAAGCCACGTCTATACCTTTGAAATCGTCATTGTGCTGGAGCAGTTTCACCTCATAGTCCTTGCCTTTGAACGTGTATTTCCGGCCTGCCGAACGCTCCGAACCGAACAATACGAGGTCATCAATGGGAAACTCTCTCTCTGCAAGTATGCGGAGGAACTCCTGTCCTACCGCTCCGCTTGCTCCGACAATAGCAACTTTCATCTTTCCTAAAGTAAAAATTAATGTTTGCTGCAAAGGTAGTCCAAAAAGAAGAAATATGCAAACAAGGTTGCGGCTTTTGTCCCTTTTTAGAAATAAAATCAGTATCTTTGCATACAAAGTACATATCTCCTGCATCACGCGGACAAGGAACGCAAAACGACACACAACCCGATGATAAGTTTCCCGATCACCGACCCGACACTCATATTCTTCGTAGTGCTGCTCATCATCCTGCTGTCGCCCATCGTCATGGGCAAACTCAGGATTCCGCACATCATCGGTCTGGTGCTGGCAGGAATGCTCATCGGTCCTCACGGACTGAACATCCTGACCCGCGACAACTCCTTTGAACTTTTCGGAAAGGTGGGTCTTTACTACATCATGTTCCTCGCTGCGCTGGAGATGGATATGGTTGGTGTGAAGAACAACGCCAAGAGAATGGGCATCTTCGGACTGTTGACGTTTGCCATTCCCTTTGTCCTCACACTACTGATGGCCTGCTTGTGGTTTGACTACACGCCCACTGCGGTACTGCTGTTGGGATGTATCATGTCGTCAAACACCCTCGTGTCCTACCCCATTGTGAGCCGTTACGGACTGCAACGCAAACCAAGCGTGATGCTCAGCGTGGGCGCAACGATGATTTCCCTGTTCATTTCACTGGTCGTACTGGCATCTATCGTAGCGGCAAACACCGGCAACAGCAGCGTGACTTTCTGGCTTCTGTTCACCGCAAAGTTCGCAGTTTTCTGCGCAGGACTGATAGTCATAATGCCGAGAGTGACGCGGTGGTTCATCCGGCAGTATTCCGATGCGGTGATGCAGTTTATCTTTGTCATGGCGATGCTGTTTCTCAGCGCAGCCCTGTCGGAGATAATCGGTCTGGAAGGAATATTCGGTGCGTTCTTCGCAGGTCTCATCCTCAACCGCTACATCCCCCGAATGTCACCGCTTATGAACCGTCTGGAGTTTACGGGAAACGCCCTCTTCATCCCCTATTTCCTCATAGGAGTGGGAATGCTCATCAACATAAGACTGCTCTTCAGCGGCGGCGATATCATCTGGGTGGTGATTCTCATCGTGTTCTTCGGCACGTTCGGCAAGGCGATTGCAGCCTATCTGTCATGCATAATCTTTCGTCTGCCGCTCTCGTCGGGCAACATGATGTTCGGCCTGACATCCGCTCATGCCGCCGGAGCGATAGCCATGGTGATGGTGGGGATGCGGCTTACTGACAGCAGCGGCAACCGTCTCGTGGGTGACGACATACTCAACGGCGTGGTGATAATGATTCTCATCACCTGCATCATCTCGTCGTTCGTCACGGAGGGGGCTGCACAACAGATTACGTTGAGAGACCAGGAGATACCAGAAGAGAACGCTCCCGGCTATGACGACGAAAAGATTCTCATCCCGATAAAATACCCTGAATACGCCAACCGCCTCGTTTCGCTCGCCACAATGATGATGAACCACAAACTGCACCGGCCGCTTGTGGGACTCAACATCGTGTATGACGACACGCACATGCCGCAGAACCAGGAGAAGGGGCAGCGGCTTCTCGACAAGGCGACGAAGTTCGCCGCAGCAAGTGACGTGGCGATGGAGACGCAGGTAAGGGTGGCAGCCAACATCGCCAACGGCATAAAGCACGCTTTCAAGGAGTTCCGCGCATCTGAGATAATCATCGGTATGCACATGCACAAGTCGGCGGCAAACAAGTTCTGGGGAGAGTTCCACCAGAGTCTGTTCAACGGTCTGAACAACCAGATTATCATGGCGAGCATCATGCAACCGCTGAACACGCTGCGGAAACTGACCGTGGCAGTGCCGTCAAGAGCACAGTTCGAACCAGGCTTCTACCGCTGGCTGGAACGCCTGTGCCGTTTGGCAAAGAACCTCGAGTGCCGCATGGAGTTCCACGGCAGGGGCGACACGCTCGACCTGATACGCCGCTATGTAGAGCACCGGCACCGCAATGTGAGGGCGGCATACCGTGAGATGGATCACTGGGACGGTCTGCCCTCGCTGGCAGAGACCGTTTCCGACGACCACATGCTGGTGATTGTGACGGCACGAAAGGGTACTGTGTCATACAAGAACGCGCTCGACAGGCTGCCCGAAGAGATGACGGCCTACTTCACCGGCAAGAATTACATGATTATCTTCCCCGACCAACACGGCGACAAGATGGATGAGATGACGTTCGCACAGTCACAACACATTGAGCAGACAAGTGCCTACGAGACGATACATGACTTCATTTACAGACGCATACTGCGCAGAAAGAAATGATTGAGATAAAGAACATTACAAAGAGTTTCGGTGCTCTTAACGTGCTGAAGGGCATAGACCTCCACATAGAAAAGGGCGAGATAGTGAGCATAGTGGGACCAAGCGGAGCAGGAAAGACCACCTTGCTGCAGATTATAGGTACGCTCGACAAGCCCGACTCGGGGCAGGTCATCATCGACGGCACCGACGTGGGCAAACTGTCGGGAGGCAAACTGAGCGACTTCCGCAACCGCCACATAGGCTTTGTGTTCCAGTTCCACCAACTACTGCCGGAGTTTACGGCACAGGAGAACGTGATGATTCCGGCGTTCATAGCAGGGATGTCAAAGAAAGACGCACGCAAAAGGGCGGACGAACTGCTTGCTTTCATGGGACTGTCTGACCGCGCCAACCACAAACCGAACGAACTGTCGGGAGGCGAGAAACAGCGTGTGGCGGTGGCGAGAGCACTCGTCAACAAGCCAGCCGTGATACTTGCCGACGAACCGTCGGGCAGTCTTGACTCGAAGAACAAGGAGGACCTGCACAGGCTTTTCTTTGAGTTGAGAGACCATTTCAACCAGACATTTGTCATCGTAACCCACGACGAGCACCTCGCAGAGATAACAGACCGCACGATAAAGATGCGTGACGGAATGCTCGACGGAGAAAACATATTGGATAAGAAAGAGGAAAACAATGGAGAAAATCAGACTTGGTGATTATAACAGGATGACTGTGGTCAAGGAAGTGGACTTCGGTCTCTACCTTGACGGAGGCAAGGCAGGCGAGATACTCCTGCCATCAAGGTATGTACCGGAGGGCACCGGCATCGGCGACGAACTGGACGTGTTCATCTATCTCGACCAGGACGAGCGCATAATAGCCACCACCGAACGGCCATTGGCAAAGGTAGGCGACTTCGCCTACCTTGAGGTGAAGTGGGTAAACGAATACGGAGCGTTCCTCGGTTGGGGACTGATGAAAGACCTGTTCTGCCCATTCCGCGAACAGAAGAAGAAAATGGAGATCGGCAACAGTTACATCGTCTACGTCCATATCGACGAAGACAGTTACCGCATTGTCGCCACTGCCAAGGTCGACAGGTATCTTTCCAATGACGACTGCACCCTGGAGAGCGGCGACGAGGTGGACTTGCTTGTGTGGCAAAAGACCGAGTTGGGCTTCAAGGTGATAATCAACAACCGCCATTCGGGACTTGTCTACCAGGACCAGGTGTTCTCCGCACTGCACACGGGCGACCGTGTGAAAGGCTACATACAGGCAGTCCGCCCTGACGGAAAGATTGACGTGGCGCTCCAGAAGTCCGGGCGGCAGCACACCCTGGACTTTTCCGACACCTTATTGAATTACATACGCGCACACGAAGGCTACTGTCCGTTCAACGACAAGAGCAATGCCGAGGACATCTACCGTGAGTTCAACGTGAGCAAAAAGGTGTTCAAAAAAGCCGTCGGCGACCTCTACAAGCACCGGCTGATAACCATCGCCCCCGACGGACTGCACTTGGCGCAGAAACACAGCGGCAATCGGAAGTAACAAGAAAGGCGCAATCCGTCGACACGGAAAGCGTGTCCGGCAGACGAAACGGAAAAACAATGAAGAATAAACCGTTCACAGTACTTGACCTCTTTTGCGGTTGCGGAGGCATGTCCCTCGGTTTTGAGGAGGCAGGCTACCGTGTTCTGCTTGGCATTGACTTTTGGAAAGATGCGTTGGAAACTTACAAGTACAACCACAAATGTAGCAAGACTCTGTGCGCTGACATGGCATCCCTCGACCCCGCACAGGCAGAAGGGCTGTTGGATGCCAACACCGTGGATGTCATAATAGGCGGCCCTCCATGTCAGGGATTCTCCGTTGCAGGCAAAAGAATTGTCGATGACGAGCGCAACAAACTGTACAAGGGATTCGTCAGAATGGTGGAACACTTCAAACCGAAGGCATTTGTTATGGAGAATGTCCCCAACATTCTGAGTATAGGGGGCGGTGTCGTGAAGGACGCAATACTGACCGATTTCAACGAACTGGGATATAATGTAACTGTCAGAGTGATGCTTGCCTCCAATTACGGAGTGCCTCAAAACAGGCGCAGAGCCGTTTTCGTGGGATTGAGAAATGGCGACTCTTACGATTTCCCCACCCCTTTCGAAACTCCAATGGTCACATCCAAGGAAGCATTGAGCGACTTGCCGGAATGTTCGTTGGCTGAAGGCGAGGCCTATCCCACAGCCCCCCAGTCTGTATATCAGGAACTCATGCGAGACGGAAGCGTGGGAGTTTATAACCATGACATCACAATTCACAATGAACGAACCAAGGAGATTATCGCCATGGTGCCAGATGGCGGCAATTACAAAGACCTCCCTATCGAACTGCAACAGACGAGAAAGGTACACATAGCGTGGACAAGGCTCAACAGCAAAAAGCCGAGTTTCACCATAGACTGCGGACATAACCATCATTTCCACTATCGGTACAACCGTGTACCGACAGTGCGTGAATCCGCCAGAATACAGTCTTTCCCCGACAGTTTCGTATTTCTTGGCAAAAAGGGAAGCCAATTGAAACAAGTCGGCAACGCTGTGCCGCCATTGTTGGCAAAAGTAATCGCCGAGCAATTAAAAGTTAACTTATGAAAGATAAAAGAGAAACAAACTATTACCAAATATCCGATAAGGATTGGTATAGGATACATTTCGTAAGACCCAGGTTCAAAGGTAACATTGAGAATGTGCTACTCTATATGGCGAGTGAGTGCTGTCAAATTCCCAAATGTTCTTGTGAAGAATACAATCAGCGTTACTTCAATGCGATAAGAATGTTTCCCGGAAACATCGATGCCACCAAGAAAACACTGGATAATTGGCGAACTGAAATTCCCGCCTTATTCAGTTTCTATACCGAGGACAAAGTTAACAGGGTTACAGAAACCTCCGAAATGTCAAGGTTTTTACACGAGAACCAAGACCTAACACAGTTTTTGCGTTTGTTTTTATACTCATTTCAATTTCCAGGCGGACACCTGAAACCAAATGATGTCAGAGATATCATACAACGAAAAATCAGGTTCAAACCTGCTAAAACTATCATTGAAGTATTAATGGCAGGCAATGAGATCCTTGAAAAAGAGAACAGTGGCAAACAAATGTCTATCTCTGCCGAGGAAGCAACCTATTGCATATTTAACGATATTCGTGTAACAAGCGGCAAAGTCCCTGCGTCTGCCGTCGCAAGAACGATATTAACAAATAGGAAAAACAAGATAAAATATTATAATCCTAACGACCCAAAGTGTTTGTCTCTGAGAGGTAATGCGCGTTCAAAGGGTGATATGACAAGATATGCCGGAGACATTTTGGACTATATGGAAATAGCCAATCTCTTAGTCAACACGCATGGTCATTTCACCTTAAAAGGAGATGAATATGCCTCATTACATATTTTTGCTGAAGACGCTACTTGGTTTGAAGGATATGACAAGTTCTATGGAAAACGGAAGATAGAGACCAGAGAACTGACAGAAACAGAACCTTTGTGGTTCGATTACGTCAACAAATCATTGAATCCCAACCTATTCAAAACCAACATACGCTCTGTTTTCAAGAAAAACAACACTTTGGATGCAGTTTTTGAGGACAGGATTCGAGAAGTCGTTACTTTAGAAAACAGAACCAACAAAGACGTTGGCAACTTAGGAGAAGCCATTATTTGCGGACACGAAAAAATGCGCTTGAAGGTCAATGGCTACGAGAAATTTGTGCGACTGGTACAGATTGTTGACAGTCCTGCCTATCATCCGGGATTTGACATCGACAGCTTCGAGGCTGACGGTACAGAACATCACAGGTATATAGAAGTCAAGACGACCATCAGCAAGAAGAAAATTCAGGTGCATAGTTTCCATATGTCATCCAACGAATGGAACGTGGCTGGCACAATCAAAGAACATTACTGTGTGTATCACCTTATGTTAAACGAGCAAGACCGCACTCTCTTTGTTTTAAGAAATCCTGTAGGACTTTACAAAGCAGACAAGATAGAGGCGGTATCTCATAACGGAATGGACATTTCTTTTCCATCCGGGATATTTGAACCGACAGAATTGTTAACATGGAAGAAGTAAAAGTTGCGTCCTTATTCTGCGGTTGCGGCGGTATGGACTTGGGAATAGTCGGCGGATTTTCGTACCTTGGCAAAGAGTATGGGGCGAATCCGTTTGACATAGTGTATTCTGTAGACAATGACAAATACTGCACACAGATATACAATGAGAACTTTAAGCACAAGTGCATCATAAAAGACGTAAGAGAAATTGACATTGATAGCATACCCGATTTTGACCTTTTGTTAGGCGGTTTCCCATGTCAGTCATTTTCAATCTCTGCCCAAAACCCACCTCGTCTCGGTTATAACGATGAGAGAGGAATGCTTTTCTTCGAGATGGTGAAGGTTCTGCAAGCACGCAAACCACGCTTTTTCATCGCTGAAAATGTGAAAGGGCTTCTTTCTGCAAATGCAGGCAAGGCTTTTCCCATGATTATCGGCGAGTTTGAAAAGGTCGGCTACAAGGTTGACTACAAACTACTGAACGCTTACGATTTTGGAGTACCTCAAAAGAGAGAACGTGTCATAATCGTAGGTTTCCGTGACGAAGAGGATTATAAAAGGTTCCGATTCCCCTGCGAAGTACACAAGACTGAAAAAAAAGTGCTGAGCGATGTCATAATGGAAGAAGCCAATAACGACGAAAAACTATTCTTCAGCAACAAGGCTGTAGCCGGGATGATGGCCGTCAGGGATAAGATGAACAAGGGCAGAGCCATGAATTTACAGGAACCGTGCAATACAATCAGTGCCCATTTGGCAAAGGTCAGCCTCAACAGCACAGACCCGGTGTTCATGGTAAACGGCCGGTATCGACGGTTTTCTGCAAGAGAGGCTGCACGTATACAGTCCTTTCCCGATACGTTCAAGTTGGATTCCGTGTCACAGATTCGCCAATACAAGGCTATCGGCAATGCCGTTCCGCCTGTTATGATGTGGCACATTGCAAATGCATTACAAGAGGTCATGCACTCTGAGAGACAGAGTTTGTACACAAAAAAGCCTACACGACAGTTGGATTTGTTTGGTACAATTGACGTCCACCCGGGGGCAATCAGAAGTACAACCCTATAAGCCAATCGTTCTTCTCGTTCCAGAAATACTTCCAGAGGGGTGCCGCCATGAGGGCTTGGTGCAGTCCGTCCTTGACCAGGAGGGCGAACACCTCGTCCCGGCTCATCAGCAGCACCTTGATGTCTTCGGTCTTTTCCAAGTGCTGAGTGGAGATCGGTTCCACCCCAACGGCCAGAAACGTATAGCAGTAGTTGGTGCTTGTGCTCGGGTTGGGACTGGTTTTCATGAACTGTCTCCACTCTCCCTTGCCGTAGCCGGTCTCTTCGTACAGTTCCCTTTGGGCAGCTTCGAGAGGCGTCTCCCCCTCTTCCACGCAACCGGCAGGTATCTCATAGCCCACCTGTTGCTGTCCGTGACGGTACTGTCTCTCCATCAGGAACTTTCCGTCCTTGGTAATCGCTATGACATTGCACCAGTCCGGGTATTCCAGCACATAGTATTCGGGCATCTCCACCCCCGACGGCAACCGCACATGGTCTCTCCGTGCCGTCAGCCAAGGCCGTTTTGCCAGATACTCCGAACTGAGTATCTCCCATTTCATGTCCTCATCGTCGTTCTTCATGCGTCTTTCTCCCATTTGAATTTACAACCATAAAAAATGTACGAAAAGAGGTCGGGCTGTTTCCAACCGCGACCTCCGTATTGTCTGTAAAACGTTCCTTTAGAACTCAGCCGTCTTCGGCGTACGCGGGAAAGGTATCACGTCGCGGATGTTCTGCATGCCTGTGACAAACAGGATGAGACGTTCGAAACCGAGACCGAACCCTGCGTGTGGACAAGAACCGTACTTGCGGGTGTCGAGATACCAACTGTAGGTGCTCTTCTCCATGCCTCTTGCGCTGATTTCCGCCGTGAGTTTGTCGTAACTCTCCTCACGCACCGAACCGCCGATAATCTCTCCGATGCGGGGGAACAGTACGTCTGTGCCCTGCATGGTCTTACCGTCAGCATTCTTCTTCATGTAGAATGCCTTGATTTCAGCAGGGTAGTCGGTCATGATGACAGGGCGCTTGAAGTGCTCCTCCACGAGGTAACGCTCGTGCTCACTGCTGAGATCCATGCCCCAACCGGTAATCGGGAACTCGAATTTCTTGCCGTTCTTCACCGCCTCCTGGAGGATATTGATGCCCTCAGTGTAGGTCAAGCGCACGAAATCTTCCTTGACAACCGACTCCAGAGTCTCTATCAGGCTCTTGTCTATCATCTTGTTGAGGAACTCAAGGTCATCTTTGCAGTTGGTCAAAGCCCAGTTCACGCAGTACTTGATGAAGTCCTCTTCCAGGTCCATAAGTTCCGTCTGATCCATGAAAGCCACCTCCGGCTCAATCATCCAGAACTCCGCCAAGTGGCGCGGAGTGTTGCTGTTCTCAGCACGGAACGTAGGACCGAACGTGTAGATGGCACCGAGAGCGGTAGCCCCGAGTTCGCCTTCAAGTTGGCCTGACACCGTCAGGTTGGTCTTCTTTCCGAAAAAGTCGCGGTCATATTCCACCTTTCCGCTCTTGGCAACACGGTCAAGGTCGAGTGTCGTCACCTGGAACATCTCGCCAGCACCCTCGCAATCACTTGCCGTGATGAGCGGTGTGTGGAAATAGTAGAAACCGTGTTCGTGGAAGTAAGTGTGTATTGCCATCGCCATGTTGTGGCGTATGCGCATCACAGCACCGAAAGTATTGGTGCGCAGACGCATGTGTGCATACTGGCGCATATACTCAAACGACTGTCCTTTCTTCTGCATCGGATAGTCAGCACCGCAGAGACCATAGACCTCTATCTCCGTTGCCTGTATCTCCGAGGTCTGTCCCTGTCCCTGACTTTCCACCAACGTGCCGTTCACATTGATGCAAGCGCCGGTGGTAATGCTCTTGAGCATGTCAGCGTCAAACTTGTCAGGATCAACGACAACCTGCACATTCTTTATCGTGGAACCATCGTTGAGGGCGATGAAATCCACTGCCTTGGAAGAACGGTGGGTTCTCACCCAACCCTTGACATTCACCGCAGAGCCGAAGTCCGTACTCTTCAGGATGTCTGAAATCTTTGTTCTCTTTATCTTTTCCATTGTTGTCAACTGTTCACTTTATTCGTATGCGCCCATGCGGAGCATATCCACCTCTTTCTCGGTGAGGAATCTCCAGTCGCCGCGGCGCACATTTTTCTTTGTCAGACCGCAGAACTGCACGCGGTCAAGTTTCGTCACATGATAGCCAAGGCTCTCGAATATGCGGCGCACAATGCGGTTCTTGCCACTGTGAATCTCTATTCCAACCTCGTTTTTCTCCGTCGGTGACGAGTACTCTATGGCGTCCGCGTGTATCTCACCGTCCTCCAGCTGAATGCCGTCGGCTATCTGCTGCATATCGTGAGCGGTGAGGTTCTTGTCGAGGAACACATGATATATCTTCTTCTTGAGGAACTTCGGGTGGGTCAGTTTCGACGCCAACTCGCCGTCATTGGTAAGAAGGAGCACGCCGGTGGTGTTGCGGTCGAGGCGACCCACAGGGTATATGCGCTCCGGGCAGGCATTCTTCACCAGATCCATGACAGTCTTGCGCTGCTGCGGATCGTCGCTTGTGGTCACATAATCCTTGGGTTTGTTGAGCAGCACATACACTTTCTTCTCAAGCGAAACCGTCTGGTCGTGGAACATGACCTTGTCTGTGCGCAGCACTTTCGTACCGAGTTCGGTCACGACTTCGCCGTTTACGGTCACCACGCCGGCCTGTATGAAGTCGTCAGCCTCACGACGGGAACATACGCCGGCGTTTGCGAGATATTTGTTGAGACGTATCGGTTCGTTCGGATCTACGTGTGTCTCCTTGTACTCGATGCGTTTCTTCATGCTGTATTTTGCGTTCGGGTCGTAGCCCGTAGTGTGCTGTTTGCGGAAACCGCCCTGTTGCGGACGCGCGCCGAAGTTGTTGCGGTAGCCGCCTTGCTGGCGTGGCTGAAAGCCCTCCTGTCCATAGCGTGGACGGAAACCCTCCTGCTGCCGGGGCTGATATTCGCCTTGCTGGCGCGGTTGGTAGCCTTCCTGCTGGCGCGGCTGGTATCCCGGTTTCCTGTTCGGCTGGTATCCGCTGCGCTGGAAACCGTTTTCGGAACGGTAGCCTCCGCCATTGTAGCGCGGACGATAGCCCGACTGTTGTTCTTCACGGTTGCCCGAGTGCATACCGAAACCCGACGGACGGAATCCGGCATCGTCCTTACGCTGTATGCGCGGGCGTGCTATTCTTGCACGTTGTGGACGTGCCTCGGTGTTGTTTTCACGGTTGAAACTTCCGGCAGGACGTGACACACGCTCATAGCGGCGTCCGTTTACATTCTGTGTAGATTGTTCCTGACTCTCAAAATTCTTCTCTGAATCCATGTTGTAGTTGTCTTTAGCCTCACGGCTGTTTGCAAAATAAATATTAAATACCGGTATAATTGCTTGGAGTAATTGCCATCAACTCTGCTTTCACAGCATCACTGACGTCCAAATTGCTTATAAATTCATGTATCGTTTCCTTGGTCATGTGCTTGTTGGTGCGTGTCAACGACTTCAGAGCCTCGTAAGGATTGGGATAGGATTCACGCCTCAGGATAGTCTGTATAGCCTCTGCCACCACTGCCCAAGTGTTTTCCAGGTCTTCGTCGAGTTTCTCCTTGTTGAGTATCAGTTTGCCCAAACCTTTCAGTGTGCTCTGTATTGCGATGACAGTATGGCCGAACGGAACGCCCACATTGCGCAGTACGGTGGAGTCGGTGAGGTCGCGCTGCAGGCGGCTGACAGGCAGTTTCTGCGCAAGGAACTGCAGTATGGCGTTTGACAGACCGAGATTTCCCTCCGAGTTTTCGAAGTCTATGGGGTTCACCTTGTGCGGCATCGCGCTCGAACCTACCTCTCCTGCCTTTATCTTCTGCTTGAAGTACTCCATCGAGATGTACATCCAGAAATCACGGTCGAGGTCTATTATAATGGTGTTGATGCGGCGCAGGGCATCAAAGACAGCCCCCATGCAGTCGTAATTGCTTATCTGTGTGGTGTACTGTTCACGCTCCAGACCGAGTTTGTCGGCGACAAAGGCATTGGCGAAAGCCACCCAGTCATAGGAAGGGTATGCCACATGGTGTGCGTTGAAGTTGCCTGTCGCTCCGCCGAACTTCGCCGTGAGAGGCACTCTCTTCAGTTCGTCGAGTTGGCGAGACAGGCGGTATGAGAACACCTTTATCTCCTTGCCGAGACGTGTAGGCGACGCCGGCTGGCCATGGGTCTTTGCCAACATACTCACGTCAGCCCACTCTTCGGCGTAAGCGTCGAGTTGTGCTATGAGTGCTTCCACCTGTGGGAAGATGACATCGGCAAGGGCTTCCTTTATGGACAGGGGCACACTGGTGTTGTTGATGTCCTGCGAGGTAAGTCCGAAATGCACGAACTCCTTGTATGCGTCAAGTCCGCCGATAGCGTCAAACTTTTCCTTGATGAAGTACTCCACGGCCTTCACGTCGTGGTTGGTGACCTTTTCGATGTCCTTCACACGCTGTGCGTCGGCAACGGAAAAGTCCCCGTAAATGGCACGCAATGCAGGGAAAAGCGACTTGTCGAAGCCTTTCAACTGCGGCAATGGCAGTTCGCAGAGGGCAATGAAATACTCTGTCTCCACCCTGACGCGGTAGCGTATGAGGGCATACTCAGAAAAATATTCTCCAAGAGCATCCGTCTTGGTTCTGTAACGTCCGTCAATAGGGGAAATTGCGGTCAGCAAGTTCAAATCCATTATGTCTGTCCGGTTATGTATTATAAGTCTGTTGAAACACGGAGAGAACACTTCACGCACGCTGCTCCGACAGCGCAAAATTACTAATATTATTCCATTCCGCCGGAAACGGCAGCGGAAAGTTTGGAGAAAAAAGGCAAAAAAGTTGATTTAGTTAAACGAAAAAGAGACCGCACAACGTGCAGTCTCACCTATGTGGACGTTGACGGATTCGAACCGCCGACCCTCTGCTTGTAAGGCAGACGCTCTAAACCAGCTGAGCTAAACGTCCTCACTTCCTGTAAGCGGATGCAAAGGTACACAGTTTTTCCCAATACACAAAATATTTCCGCACTTTTTTCCGAAAACAAACGCCAAAAACCGAAATTAAAGCCCCCTGCCAGAGGATTACGAGATTTAATATGTAACTTTGTAATACGTCTGGCAGTTTGCGCCGGACAGTAATCAGACACACGACAAACAACAGAAACGATTTTATGGAAAAAGTAGTTAGCGGTATCCGTCCGACAGGAAACCTGCACCTCGGAAACTATTTCGGGGCAGTGAAGAGTTTTGTTAAGATGCAGGAAGAATACGACTGTATGTTCTTCATCGCAGACTGGCACTCGCTCACCACACAGCCAAAACCTGGCGACATACTCGACTCCGCACGCACCATACTGGCAGAATACCTCGCCTGCGGCATTGACCCGCAGAAAGCACCGATATATATACAGAGCCATGTCAAGGAGACCCTCGAACTCTATCTCTACCTTAACATGAACACCTACCTCGGTGAACTGGAACGCGTGACCACATTCAAAGAGAAAGCACGCAAGCAACCGGACAACGTGAACGCTGGACTGCTCACCTACCCCACCCTCATGGCTGCAGACATTCTGCAGCACAGGGCGCACAAAGTGCCCGTAGGCAAAGACCAGGAACAGAACATGGAGATGGCAAGACACTGCGCACGCCGCTTCAACTTCATGTACGGAGAGGACATCTTCCCCGAACCGCAGAACTTCTACCTCAACGCCAAGGCTGTGAAAATACCCGGACTTGACGGCTCGGGCAAAATGGGCAAGAGCGAAGGCAACTGCATCTACCTGCGCGACGACGACAAGACGATAACCAAAAAGGTCATGCGCGCAGTGACCGACAACGGTCCACAAGCAATGAACTCGGAAAAACCCGAAGTCATCGAAAACCTCTTCACGTTCCTCAAGATAGCGTCTTCCGAAGAGGCATACCAGTATTTCGACGAGCAGTGGAACAACTGCACACTCCGTTATGGCGACCTGAAGAAACAGATTGCACAGGATCTGTGCGCAATAGTCGCCCCTATCAGGGAAAAGATCCTCGAATACAGTGCCAATCCGCAGCTGCTCGACAAGATAGCAGAAGAAGGCGCAGAGGTGGCAAGGGCAAGCGCACAGGCGACGATGAAGGAAGTCCGCCGCGTCATCGGCTTCAAAAAGTAACCTCCCGAAAACACTTTGACAACACGCGAAAGGCGTTCCGGCAGCACCGGAACGCCTTTTTCATTATACGACAACACCCCTTTCGCAACAGCACCACGTCCGTGGTTCACCCGTATCACGTCCGTGGTTCGCCCGTACTTCGGTCGTGGTTCGTTCGTACCTCGTCCGTGGTTCGCTCGTATCTCGGACGTGGTTCGCCACGAAAAACACCCCAATCCAACCGCAAAAGCACTGCACCCAGAATGCAGGAACATAGATTGAAGAACGCAAAAGCATGGCAGCCATCGGAAGAAACGACACAAAAAAACTCCAGTCTCTTGCGAGACTGGAGTCCATTTATCGGATTTCAGAGTTTTCTTACTTTGCGATTTCAACAGTAGCACGACGGTTGTAAGAAACAGGAGAGAGATCCTTAACACCACCCTTACCTACAGTCTGGATGTTGTCACGGCTTACGCCCATCTTAACAAGTTCGTTTGCAACAGTCTCAGCACGCTTTTCAGAGAGCTTCTGGTTGTAAGCCTTAGAACCGGTAGCGCTGTCTGCGTAACCAGTAACGACTACGTTAGCGTTAGCGTCCTTAGCGTATTCAGCGATACCCTTAACGTTTACGAGATCCTTCTTAGAAGCAATCGTAGACTTGTTGATGTTGAAGAATACAGATGCAGGTGCACCTACATACTCCTTAACAACCTGCTTCTCCTGTGCAGGAGCCGGCTTCTGGTTAGCAAGAAGGTTCTTCAGGCGTGCGTTCTCAGCGTTTGCGTCAGCCAACTGAGCGTTGAGAGCGTCGATCTGAGCCTGAGAGAGAGCCTTGATAGCGTCAACATCCGGAGTCTTCTCCCAAGATGCCTTGCCCAGGTTGAATGTCAGACCAACCTCAGCATAGAGCTGGTTGTCGTGGTTTTCCCAGTTGATGCCGTTTCTCTTGCTTGCCATAGAAGCGCCATTGCCATCAGCCTCGTTCTCCTTGTAAAGCCAGCCAGCCTCAAGGTTGATAGAAACGTGCTTGCAAAGACGCCACTGGTTCATCAAACCAACAGAGTAAGCCATTGCGTATGAGTTAGCATCCATATTGCGCTCGAAACCTGCACCTGCGAACAGAGAGAAGTTCCAAACACGTGTCGGGTTGTAACCACAGAACAGATTGCTCAGGTTGAACACAGCCTGCTCCTGTGCATTCCAATACTTGTACTCCTGTTTCTCTTCGCTGTTTACCTGACGGCCCCAAATGCCATAAACCTTTGTACGGAGTCCGAGACCCGGAGTGAACCACTTACCGATAGCAACTGATGCGTTCGGAGCAGCGCGGAAGCTCTTCAGAGGAGATGTAGCGAGACCGTTACCATGCTCCTGGCTTGAATAGAAAGCACTCCAGTTAGCGTTTACCTGGATAAACCAGTTTGACCAAAATGAGTTTGTCGCAACACTGTACTTCAGTGTCGGATCTGCGTCCTGTGCCATTGAAGACATTGAAACGCCGGCAAAAGCCAAAACAATCAATAACTTTTTCATAACTTATTTATAAATAGTTCTATATATTAAACACTCTTTTGGGGAACATACTCTCCCCATACAAATTTGGCACAAAGGTAATAAGTTTTTTTTGAAAACACTGTTTTTTCTCCAAAAAGTGTTGTTTTTATGTTAAATTTCGCTTTTTGAGGGTAAAAAGAACCACTTACAGACCTTTTCTACGCAAAAAGACGCTCTATTTCGGTCTGTGAAATCAGCGAACAGATGCGCTTGCCGTCAGGTGTATAGTTGACGTTTTCGCAACGGCAAAGACGTTCCACAAGATCATTCATCTCATCATTTCCCAACACCTGACCATAGGGAATAGCAGCCCGGTGTGCCATACTCAACGCGAGAGAACGGTTGATTTCGTCTTTCACCGTAGTCCCCGACTGCACAGCATCGGCTATCATGTCATTGACAAGTTCCGGAAGATTGATTCCCTCAAGACCTGCCGGAACGGAGTTAATGGCATAATTGTATGCGCCAAGGGGGGTGAGTTCAAAACCCATAAGCGTCATCTCCTCGACCACAGTATCGAGTGCCGCGCTGTCACAGGCATCCAGTTGCACCGCTTCCGGGAAGAGCATACGCTGCGAAACGGCGTTCTTCTCCTCCAGACGGCGCAGATACTCTTCATACAACACACGGACATGTGCCCGGTGCTGGTCGACAAGCATCAGTCCGCCCTTTACAGACGCCACAACATATTGCCCCTTGTATTGCCAATGCTCTGCCGACATATCCGCCAAAGGGTTGTCATTTGTTCCAACGGCATCTCCATACTCAAACATATCCGCAGAGGAATTGCTCTGCACATCGGCCGTCTTGTAGAGTTCTTCCCACCCTGAAGCGGTTTTGCCGGCAGTCTTCGTGTTCGCATGGAAAGGATTGTATGTCGGATTGAGTACCGCCTTTGGCATCGCCACACCGTCGGTCTTGTCAAACACGGGGATGTCAGGTTTGCCGTTAACATCGAAATCTATGACAGGCACTCCATTGAAAACCCCCACCGCCTCGCGTACTGCCGCAGAAATAATCTGCCACACCGACTGTTCGTTTTCAAACTTTATCTCCGTCTTCTGCGGATGTATATTCACGTCAATGCTCAGAGGGTCAGTCTCTATATATATAAAGTAGGGTACTTGTTCACCGGCAGGCACCATCCGCTCAAACACATTCTGTACTGCCTTGGCGAAATACGGATGCTTCATGTAGCGTCCGTTGACAAAGAAATACTGCCGTGCGCATTTCTTCTTTGCCGTTTCGGGACCGCCCACAAACCCGGTGATATTGCATATCGAAGTCTGGGCATTGACCGGCAGGAGTTCCTGACTGAATTTCTTGCCGAAGATATCGGAGATGCGCTGGAGGGTGTTTCCGCATTTCAGGTTCATCACTTCGCTGCCGTTGCTACGGAACGTGAATGCCGTACCTGGATAGACAAGGGCTATCCGCTCAAACGATGTGATGATGTTATTGAGTTCCGTAGCGTTGCTCTTGAGGAACTTTCTGCGTGCAGGAACATTGAAAAACAGGTTCTGCACCTTGAAGTTGCTGCCCACAGGACAGGAGCACGGCACTTGGCCTTGCACCTTTGATGCCGACATGGTCAGGCACGTTCCCAGTTCCTCACCCATCTGTCGGGTGTGCAGTTCCACCTGTGACACCGCCGCTATCGAGGGCAACGCCTCGCCGCGAAATCCCATTGTGTGCAACGAGAACAGATCATCCGCCTTGCGAATCTTTGACGTTGCATGACGCTCAAAGGCCAGCCGGGCATCAGTAGCCGACATTCCCTTGCCGTTGTCTATCACCTGTATCAGTGTCCGGCCGGCGTCAACGACAAGCACATCAATCTCCGTGGCACCGGCATCAACGGCGTTCTCGACCAGTTCCTTTATCACACTGGCAGGCCGTTGTATGACTTCCCCTGCCGCAATCTGGTTTGCGACACTGTCGGGGAGCAGTTGTATCACGTCACTCATCGGTTTGTCTCTTTTTCCGGCAGGGGTGTTTCCGGCGTTTCAACATTCGCTTCCGCTTCACCGTTGTCCTCCTTGCGTCCGAACACATCATCCTTGTCCCGCGGCCGGAGTTCATCATAAAGGACGAAACGGGACAGCCGCAGTTTTGCAGGAGGTATCTGCGTCATCGGATACATGTCGCTGACGTGCTTACAAGTCCACACCTTTTCTATCTGCCTTTCAGGCGTGAAGTACATCCTTATGGTATCCGTCTCGGTGTAGTTGAGCAGCATCAGCGTGCTGTCAGTGTCGTCCACGGGGTAATATATCACCTGAACGTTGCCAATGGCGTCGGTTCTCCGTATATTCCCCGCCTCGAAGAACGCGTCTATGACATTGGATGAAATCTGGTTATAGTGTCCGTCCTCGTCGCATTTCTCTATGGACATCGCCTGCCCTATCACATGAGCCTCACGCACGGTGCTGTCGTTGGAATAGACTTTTATCTCGTCTCCAAAGACCTGACGCTCCCCATTCCACACGACGGGATGTCCGTACATCGTCATGCAGGAATCCCTCGAGTCACCCACAAGCGAATCGCAGACAGCCTGAATGTCCACTCTATACGCGCGTACATTATTATAACAGTGCACCGTTCGGTACACGGAGTCCGTATCAATGTTGTATGTGAACAGTCGGATTGTATCAGAATGCATATAAAGAGTGTCCTGTTGCGAATAGTCTTTCACCAGTGCATTCTTGGTGGCATAGCCGTTGCCACTCTTTTCGTTGTAGGTGACATAATCGCCATACAACTCGTTCTTGTTTTCCGCATCACGGTACACGACCCTGCCGAAACCCTCCGCTTCACCCGTATTCTTGTCATAATACAGGCTGTCACCGGTGATGTCCTTGTGTCCGTCGCTTATTGTCGACCGGCTGAAGAGGCGACTTTTGTCCGCCTTGCTGTCGAAATAGCCGTCACAGGTATTCACTGTTGTGGAATCTTGTGTTATGACCGACGGTCCAGTAACGTGCGCCAGAGACTCCCGGGTGTCATAATGGAGCGTGTCGGTCTCTATCCTTTGCTTGTCGTTGAGCATGACCACATGGTAGTTGAACACCGCCTCTTTGGTGGAAGTGTTGTACGTTCCCCAGTCAGCCACAAGCGTATTGTCGCCGTCAATGAGTTTTCCTCCGTCAGTAAAGTAGGCGTTCTCCCACAGACGATCATAGTTCAGGCTGTCAGTCGTCAGCGTCTGTTTCCTGTGTTTCAGCACCACGTTCTTGCGCGCCTCAAGCATCTGGAGTTGTCCGTCGTAGTATCCGTGGTCACAAGTCAGTGACAGTGTGTCGCCCTGAGTGAAGCGCACATGTCCCATAGCCCTCACGGAGTTCATCTGTTGGTAGAAGTATGCGCTGTCACATTTGAGGTGTGCGCCCTGATGTTCGAACGAAACGTTGCCCTTGACTATCTGTGCATCGGGATTTGGGCCGGTGATGTCATAGCGCAGTTCATCGGAATGCAGGAGGTTTACCCTGTCCGCTTTTTTGCCGGTTTTCTTGTTCTTGTCAGACACAAGACCAGCATACACAAAACAAAAGCCAAACAGGCATAGAACCGTCATTGCGACAATCCTATGCCCACTGTATCTTTTGGCACTGTCTTTTCCAGTCATAGGCTTACTTCACCCAACCTTCGTATTCGAATTCACAGTCCTTGTACTTGTCCTTCATACGGACATACGTCTTCTTGATTTTCTCCACTATCCAGTCATGGATTACCTTCTCGCGCTCCTTATTGAGCACCATGTTCTTCATAACCTGGAAGTCCTCGGTTATGGTAGCACGGTGTCCTTCTGTCCGGCTCTTGAGTTTCACTATCGCAGCCTGCGTTTTGCCGTTGTGGTTCACCATGGTAAACGCCTTGGAAATCTCGCCTACCTTCAGTCCTTCCACGACATGCGCCACTTCGGTGGGCAGGTCTTTCATCTGGAAACGAGAGGTAAGCGAGTGGTCAACATTGTTTACCATCACGCCTTTGTTGTTCTTTGTGTCCTTGTCATCCGACACATAGATGGCTGCATCCTCGAAAGAGTACTTGCCGGAACGTATCTCGTCGGCAAGCGAATCGAGCCTGTTTACCTCCAGTTCCGTCGCTTCCGCCGTCACCTTCGGAATCTTCAGTATGTGACGGACGTTCACCTTGTCGCCACGTTTGCCTATCAACTGTATGATATGATATCCGAACTCGCTCTCGACAATCTTGGATATCTTTTTAGGATCGGTCAGATTGAACGCCACATTGGCAAAAGCCTGGTCGAGGACACCACGTCCCGTGTATCCGATCTCGCCGCCTTGGCGCGCCGACTCGGTATCATCGGAATAGAGTCTCGCCAATGTCGAAAAACTGGAAGTGCCGCTTGTCACCCTCTCGGTGTAGTCACGCAGTTCATCCTTGATGCGGTCTATCTCTTCCTGCGACACTTTCGGTTTGCGTGTGATAATTTCTACCTCCACCTCCATGGGCACATAGGGTATGCTGTCGGCAGGCATATTGCGGAAATAGTCGCGCACGTCGGCAGGAGTGACAGACACGTCCTCAACGAGTTTCTCCTTCATCCTGCGCACCAACTGAGAGTTTTTGAAGTCGTCGTGCATCTGCTCGCGTATCTGGCTGATGCTCATCTTGCGGTATTCCTCCAGTTTCTCACGCGAACCGATAAGGTTAATCCAGTAGTTGATCTGCTCATCCACGCCCTGGGCGACCTCCGCTTCCGACACCTCTATGGAGTCTATCGCCGCCTGATGCAGGAACAGTTTCTGCACTGCAATCTGCTCAGGGATAGCACAGTCGGGGTTGCCTTTGAAGCGCACGCCCTCTGCTTCAGACTGCAAACGCATCGCTTCCACGTCGGATTTCAATATAGCCTCATCGCCAACAACCCATATCACCTCGTCGACAATGCTGTTATCATCGGGCGTAAACGGCTGTTTTGCGCTGGTAACTGTATCATTTTCTTGCGCAGCGACAGCGATTCCGTTCGCACGGGAACTCATGCTGACTGCCACAGTCAGTGCGGCCGCAACGCCAAAGAATGTCATTCTTTTCGTCATAATCTGTCTTTTTCGCCTCTTAGTGCTTGTTCACGGTTGACAATACCGCCTTGTCCACCTCAACGGTGTACTTCTTCCGCAGGTCGGCAACCCATTCTTTTTCAAGTTTCTCCTGGTAGTCAGCTACCACAAGACCTTTCACATCATTGTAGGTTTCGGGATTTTTGATGAGTTTTCCGTAGGTTGCAGTATAAGGATAGCCTTTCATTTCCTTTATCTCTGCATCCGTCTTGAACTCGTATTTGTCCACAATGGAGTTGTCGCCTTTCTTGAATATGCCTTTCTCCACTCTTATGCGCAAGACGCTGTCGCTGTTGAATGTGGTGCGCAATGTCTCGTTCCACTTGTCGAACGCCAGACCTTTCACCGCCACTTTCACCGCCTCTATGTCAGCCTCATCCTTTGTCCTGTAGGCCATACCCTTGAACCTCGGGCTGTCAAAGGCATACTTTTTCTTATTCTTCTTGAAGAACTTCGCCAGTCCTTCCTCGTCTTTTGCAGCCTTGTCCCACACATTGCGGTTGCTGATTTCATACAGCAGAAGTCCGTCGTGATACTCTTGGATGAGGTATTTCAAATCAGGATCTGCTGCAACCATCTGTTCCCGCTTCTCTGCAAGCACCATCTCGGGTGTCACATCCGGACCTTTCGCCTTCGCCACAGAATCTATTTTCTGGGTGATAAGTTGTTGTTTCAGTCCTCGCTGGTCTATGAACCGCAGAATGTTTGTGCGTAAAGAATCGTATGGGAAGAATGCGCTCTTGTCGCGCAACTGTATGATATGGTATCCGGCAGCGGTCTTCAGCGGTTCGCTGGTCTCCCCTACTTTCATAGAGAACACCTTGTCATTGAACTCCTGAAGGGTCTGTCCGTTCTGTATCCACGACAGTTCGCCGCCCTCGGCAACCGATCCCTTGTCGTCAGAATATTTCTTTGCCAGTTCAGAGAACAATTCCTTGTCAAACGAGGCTTTCTTCAGCACGTTGTAGAGCGAGTCCGCCTTTGCCTTCGCCGCAGCCACTTCGGCATCCGTAGCGGTCTGACGTGCGAGTATGAGGATATGAGCAGGTTTGACCAATCCGCCCATACTGTCAACCCTGTGCTGTGTCTGTGCATAGATCTTCCGGGCTTCACGCTCCACGTCTTCGTCGGTTATCATCGCCGGACGGATTTGCTGGTCACGGTAGGAAGCGAACTCTGCCTTGAACGAAGACAGCGTATCCAACTTCTCCTTTTCGGCAGCAAGCACCTTGAGTTTGTAGTTTACAAACAGGTCCACATACTCTTCCACGGTCTTTTTGTCAATCACTCCATCGGAGTTGTTCTTGTTGTAAGAGTATTCAAATTCCGATCGTGTCACAGGTACACCGTTGATTTTCATCACCACAGGGTCAGACTCCGTCTGCGCTACAGTCTGTGCGGCAACGGCTATCGCCAGCATCGGCAGGATTGTTTTCAGTCTCATTTCAATTCGTTTGCTTGTTGTTATGACAAAGACGGATTGTTTCCTTTACTGCGGACGGCTATAATTTGGAGCCTCGCTCGTGATAATCACCTCGTGGGGATGACTCTCAAGCACTCCTGCATTTGTGATTCTGGTAAACTTCGCATCATGAAGCGCCTTTATGTCTTTCGCCCCACAATAGCCCATACCTGAGCGCAGACCGCCCACAAGTTGGTAAATCACTTCCTGGACAGTGCCTTTGTAAGGTACACGTCCGGCGATTCCCTCCGGCACAAGTTTCTTCGTTTCCTTTACAGAACCCTGGAAATATCTGTCTTTCGAACCGTTTTCCATAGCCTCAAGCGAGCCCATGCCACGGTAACTCTTGAACTTTCGTCCATTGAAAAGTATCGTTTCGCCCGGAGCTTCCTCTGTTCCTGCCACAAGCGAACCTACCATTACGCAGTATCCACCGGCAGCCAAAGCCTTTACGACATCGCCCGAATAGCGCAAGCCTCCATCGGCTATGAGGGGCACGTCTGTACCTTCGAGTGCTTTTGCCACGTCGTAGATGGCCGACAACTGCGGTACTCCGACACCGGCAACCACACGCGTGGTGCAGATAGAACCAGGGCCTATGCCGACCTTGACTGCATCTGCGCCCACCTCGACAAGTTTCTTTGCAGCCTCGCCGGTAGCGATATTGCCCACTACAATGTCCACATCGGGGAATGCAAGTTTTGCCTCACGCACCTTGTCAATCACGCCTTTGGAGTGTCCGTGGGCAGTATCAATGACAATAGCGTCAACCCCCGCTTTCACCAGAGCCTCTATTCTCTTGAACGTGTCAGGTGTCACTCCCACTCCGGCTGCCACTCTCAGACGTCCCTTGGAGTCCTTGCACGCCATCGGTTTGTCCTTAGCCTTGGTGATATCCTTGTATGTGATAAGTCCTATCAAATGGTTTTCCTCGTCCACAACAGGCAATTTCTCGATGCGGTGCTCCATGAGTATCTGTGACGCAGCCTCAAGATCGGTCTGCTGGTGGGTCACAATGAGATTCTCAGAGGTCATCACCTCATCGATCTTCCTGTCCATATCACGCTGGAAACGCAAGTCCCTGTTGGTAACGATACCCACAAGGCGATTGTCATCATCCACTACCGGAATGCCTCCGATATGGTATTCTGCCATCATGGCGAGAGCGTCCTTTACCGTAGAACCACGCTTTATCGTCACAGGATCATAGATCATTCCGTTCTCGGCACGCTTTACTATAGCCACCTGACGGGCCTGTTCCTCTATCGACATATTCTTGTGTATCACGCCGATACCGCCCTCACGCGCTATAGCAATAGCCATCGGGGCTTCTGTGACAGTATCCATGGCGGCGGTAACGAACGGCACTTTCAGTTCTATGTGCCGTGTGAACTTTGTCGTCAGAGACACTTCGTTCGGGAGAACTTCAGAATAAGCGGGAATAAGGAGGACATCGTCGTAGGTCAGACCGTCCATTACAATTTTATCTGCAACAAATGATGACATAGTGTTATGAATTTATTGCATGCAAAATTATCACAAATATCTCACATTACACAGAGATACAACTTAATTCTTCGGGCGTATTAATTCTATTTAACGAAGTATCCCGACGGACAAATCAGTTCGCCATTTCCGACATGAACTTCAGTCTCACAAGCCTCACTTCGTTCTCCGTGTAGATGCCATCCAACTCTTTCATCGCCACGTTCAGGCAGTCGGTCTCACTGTCAAGGAAATAATCGTAGATGTCTTCTATCTGTTCGTCATCAAAAATCTCTTCCAGATAGTAGTCTATGTTTATCTTCGTGCCGCTGTAGACTATGGCATCGAGTTCGTCAAGCAATTCTTCGAAATCCATACCCTGTACTTTCGCTATCTCATCGAGCGGCCATCGCTTGTCTATCAGTTGGATTATCTTCACCTTGGTGAGAGATTTCTTCGCCACCGTCCTGACTCTCAACTCCTCCGGGCTTTCTATCTCGTTCTCCTCACAGTACGCTCTGATCACCTTGAGGAACTCTTCCCCAAAGCGTTTTGCCTTGCCTGCCCCCACGCCTGGGATGTTCTGCAACCCCTCAAGGGTGACGGGATACATCGTAGCCATGTGTTCCAGCGATATGTCCTGGAATATCACATACGGAGGAATGCCCTGCCTGACAGAGACCTCACGGCGCAATTCCTTCAGCATAGCGTACAGTTCGGGGGACAACACAGCCTCCCCTGTTTCCGCGGGCTGTTCATAGTCGCCGTCATCGAAGTCCATGTCATCGACAATCATGAATGACACCGGATGCGCAATATAGTCTTTTCCTTTTTCTGTCAGGCGCAACACGCCGTAGTTGTCTATTTCCTTGTAGATGTATCCGGCAAGGAACGCCTGCCTGATCACTGCGTTCCAAAGTTTGGGATTGAGGTCTGCACCGATTCCAAACTCCTCCAGTGTGTCGTGTTTGTGCGATACTATGTCATCAGTAGCCCTGCCTTTGATGAAATTGATGATGTATGGCTGCTGGAATTTCTCCTTCAATGCATTCACTGATTTGAGTACTGCACACAGGTATTCGCGTGCTTCGTGCTTCTCTTTCGGGTGGCTGCAATTGTCACAACTGCCGCAGTTGTCCTCCGTATACTCCTCACCGAAGTAGTTGAGCAACATTTTCCGGCGGCAGACTGCCGACTCTACATACGCCACGATGTCCTGCAGGAGTTGCTTGCCGATATTACGTTCGTTGGCAGGTTTCAGATCCATGAATTTCTCCAGCCTCTTCAGGTCTTTGTGGGAGTAGTATGCGAGGCAGTACCCCTCCCCTCCGTCACGGCCGGCACGACCTGTCTCCTGATAGTAACCCTCAAGACTCTTCGGTATGTCGTAGTGTATCACAAACCTCACGTCGGGTTTGTCTATGCCCATACCAAAGGCAATGGTCGCCACAATGACGTCAATGCGCTCCATGAGAAAGTCGTCCTGCGTCTGCGAACGCACGTCTGCATCAAGTCCGGCATGGTATGCCGCAGCACGGATATCATTCACTTTCAGGTGCTCAGCGAGTTCTTCGACTTTCTTCCTCGACAGACAGTAGATGATTCCACTCTTGTTCGGGCGTTGCTTAATGAACTTTACAATCTGGTTGTCCACATCATTTGTCTTCTGCCTCACTTCGTAGTAGAGGTTCGGACGGTTGAACGAACTTTTGAAATCCCGGGCATCGGGTATGCCGAGGGTTTTCTTTATGTCCGTTTTCACCTTGTCGGTGGCGGTTGCAGTCAGTGCTATTATCGGGGCAACACCTATCTTGTTTATCACCGGACGGATATTTCTGTAGTCCGGACGGAAATCGTGTCCCCATTCAGAGATACAGTGCGCCTCGTCTATGGCATAGAACGAGACATTTATGCTCTGCAGTAACTGGATGTTTTCTTCCTTTGCCAACGACTCGGGAGCGACATAAAGCAATTTCGTGACACCGCTTTTCACGTCGTCTATCACCTGTATCCGGGCTTGCTTCGAGAGCGACGAGTTGAGACAATGGGCAATTCCGTCACCCTCGCCAAGACCGTTTATCACGTCAACCTGATTTTTCATGAGGGCTATGAGCGGCGATATGACTATGGCAGTGCCGTCCATCATCAGCGAGGGAAGTTGGTAGCAGAGGCTCTTGCCACCGCCTGTCGGCATCAGCACAAACGTGTCGTTGCCATCAAGCAGGTTGCGTATGATCGCCTCCTGGTCGCCTTTGAAGGTGTCAAAACCGAAATAGCGTTTCAGTGCATCATAAATCTGCGCTTTCTGTCCCCGTGTTTCTTTCATCAGGTTTTTGTTATCATCGTGGCTGCCTTATTGCAGTCTGGCCTTGTCCAACTGTGCCTTCACATAGTCTGGCGTCACCGTAAATTCTTTCTGTCCGCCCGAGGGAATCTCAAACATGGCGTCGTTCATCACTGCTTCCACTATGGAGCGCAGTCCACGGGCACCGAGTTTGTATTCCACAGCCTTATCCACTATACAGTCAAGAGCCTTTTCCTCAAAAATGAGTGTCACCCCATCCATACTGAAGAGTTTCTCATATTGCTTCACAATGGAATTCTTCGGTTCAGAGAGAATCCGGCGCAAGGCTTTCCTGTCAAGCGGATTCAGATAGGTGAGCACTGGCAGTCGGCCTATGATTTCGGGTATCAGACCGAATGACTTGAGGTCTTGCGGAAGGATGTACTTCATCATGTCACCCTTGTCTATGTGCCTCACATTCTGCACAGAGTTGAATCCGAGCGTGTGAGTGTTAAGCCTTTGGGCTATCTTGTTCTCTATTCCGTCGAAAGCACCACCACAGATAAACAGTATGTTGCGTGTATCCACCCGCGTATACTCTTGATCCGGGTGCTTGCGTCCTCCCTTTGGCGGAACGTTGACAACCGTTCCCTCCAGCAGTTTCAGCAGTCCCTGCTGCACGCCTTCGCCGCTTACGTCGCGCGTGATGCTCGGATTGTCGCTTTTGCGGGCTATTTTGTCTATCTCATCGATAAATACTATGCCTCTCTCCGCTTTCTCCAGGTTGTATTCTGCCACCTGAAGCAGACGAGAGAGAATGCTCTCCACATCCTCGCCCACATAGCCTGCCTCGGTGAAGACGGTAGCGTCCACGATAGTGAATGGCACATCGAGCAGTTTGGCAATGGTGCGCGCCATGAGCGTTTTGCCCGTTCCGGTGCTTCCCACCATTATTATATTACTCTTCTCAATCTCCACACCGTCGTCGCCCTCGGGCTGCGTCAGTCGTTTGTAGTGGTTGTAGACAGCCACCGAGAGATAGCGTTTCGCGTCGTCCTGACCGATGATATAGTTATCGAGATATGCCTTTATCTCTTTCGGTTTCGGCACTTTCGCCATATCAGGTTTATCCACCTGCACAGGCTCTTCTTCCTTTTCCGTCGCCGCCAACACTATCTTGTGCGCACCTTCGGCACATTCGTCGCAGATAAACCCTGCCACGCCGGAAATCAACATCCTCACTTCGGTCTCGCTTCTGCCGCACAGGCAGCAGCGGGCCTTGTCCTTATTCGCCATCGTCCTCCGCTTTTGTTTCCGCTGCATCTGCCTGTTTCGGTTTCAAGAGCACTCGGTCTATCATACCATATTCTTTCGCTTCTTCGGCCGTCATCCAGTAGTTGCGGTCGGAATCTTGCCACACCTTGTCATAGGGAGTGTGCGAGTGGTCGGCTATGATGGTATAAAGTTCCTTCTTGAACTTCTGTATCTCCCTCGCCTCTATCTCTATGTCAGAGGCCTGGCCCTGCACTCCTCCGAGCGGCTGGTGTATCATCACGCGGCTGTGAGGCAGTGCCGAGCGTTTGCCTTCCGCTCCTGCCACGAGCAACACTGCGCCCATCGACGCCGCCATACCGGTGCATGTCGTCGCCACGTCACTCTGTATGAACTGCATGGTGTCATAAATTCCAAGTCCTGCGGTCACACTTCCGCCGGGCGAGTTAATGTATATCGTTATGTCCTTGCCCGGATCTGCGCTGTCGAGATAGAGCAACTGAGCCTGCAGGGTGTTTGCCGTGTAGTCGTCAATCTGGGTTCCGAGGAAGATGATGCGTTCCATCATCAACCGTGAGAACACGTCCATCTGCGTCACGTTCAGCGTTCTTTCCTCCAGAATATAGGGATTCATGTAATGGTTCTGGGCACTCACGACATCATCAAGCACCATTCCGTTGATGCCGAGATGGCGAGTGGCGAATTTTCTAAAGTCTTGATTCATGTAGTCTTGCAATCTATTTTTTACCGTACGGATTACATATTTATACCGTATGAATTATACACAAACGGCAGAGGGGCTTTCAACTTGATTTCCCTCTCTGTATTACAAAGATATGAAATAAAGTTGAAAACCCCTCTAAACTGAGCGGCATTTTTATTTATTTTGCCGTTTTTTCCTCCATAAGTTTGTTGAATTCGTCAAGCGTAACCTCCTTTTCGTCGAGTTTGACAATGCCCTTCAGCACCTGCGTGAGCTTGATGTCAATTACCCTGTCGACAAGTCCGTCGATGCTTTCACGGTTCTTCATCATCTCCTTTGCGTAATTCTCAAGATACTCTTCAGGCACATTGTTCATGCCGTACTGGGCGAACTGTACGCGTGCAGCCTCCATTGCGGCAGCCTTGATATCGGCATCTTCCACCTTAATCTGGTGTGCTGCGACGAGCTGTTCCTTTATCAAGTGCCATGTCAACTGCTTTATGCTTGCCTCATAGTTCTTCTCTACGAACTCTTCTCCCTTGTCCTTATTGCTCTCGAGCATGATGCGCTTGAGCAACGCATCGGGATAAGTGAGTTTACCTATCTTCTTTTCTATGTGGGCACGGACATCGGTCAGGAACTTGAAGTCACTGTCCGACTGCAGTTGAGCCTTAAGTCCCTCTGCTATCTTCGCACGGAAAGCAGCCTCATCAGCGCATGTTCCAGCACCGTAGACACTGTCAAACAGTTTCTGATCCACCGCAGCTTTCTGGTAGCGCGACACAGATGTTATCTGATAACTGAAATTGCCTGTATGCTTCGCTGCCTCTTCCTTGTCGAGTTTGAGCACCGATGCCAGTTCGGTTTCGCCGAACATCTTGCTCGGGGTAATGGTGATTATATCACCCGGCTTAGCCTTTTCGAAGAGTTTCTTCTGCTCCTCGTCCTTGGAGTAGTTTGGCATTATGGAAGCCTCGCTCACCGTAACGCCGCCCTCAAGAGTGTTGCCCTCTGCGTCAAGTTCACGCAGGTCACCCTTCAGAATGTCGTTCTCGGCGTACTCGTCAGCCTCGACATAACTGCCAGAGCGTGACGCGAACATCTCCACCTGACGGTCTATGAGAGCATCGTCCACCTTAATCGGGTTGTACTCCACCTTATCATGACCCGACAGTTTCACCTCAAACTCCGGAGCGACGGCGATGTCAAACACGAAAGTAAAGGTGCTGTCCTTTTCCAAGTCCTGCGGTTGCTGCTTATCTGACGGAAGCGGCTGACCGAGCATCTGGATTTTGTTGTCGTTCACATACTTGTATATCTGTTCGCCGACGAACTTGTTGATGGTCTCCATCTTGGCCGATGCGCCATACATCTTCTTGACCATTCCCATGGGAACAGAGCCAGGACGGAAGCCCGGGACGTTTGCTTTCTTGCGGATGGCCTTAAGTTCTTTCTCCACCGCATCCTTGTAGTCTGCCTCTTCAACGGTGAGTGTCATCAGGCCGTTGACCTTGTCAGGATTTTCAAATACGATATTCATCTTTCTATTTATTATGTTTTTGATTTCTTGCGAACAAGTTGCAAAATTACAAAAAATAAGGTGAAACGCCTAAGTTTCACCCCATTTATTTATTTTCTCCCATATCGCGAAGCATTCTACGAGCATCCAAAAACCGAAGAGGAATGTCTACATTGATTTCACACATTCTCAACACAACTTCACACAAGCCCCCATCGCTTCCATTGTTAAAGGTCATAAAACCACCAAGAGAGTTTGTCGCAAACAAGACTGAACTATTGTAGAATGGAAAATGTTAACTCCATGCGGTTACAAACACTCTACGGCTCCATGTTAATGCCTCATGAGTTGCAGCAGGATTGTCTGCAACTACTACACTAAAAAGCAGATATCAGTCGAGAGTGAAATTCTTTTTCTGGAGCACGAAGTTCTTTCCTAAGTACTTTTCCTTCACTATCGGATTGGCGGCAAGTTGCTCCGGGTTGCCCTGGAAGAGTATCTTTCCCTCGAAAAGGAGGTAGGCACGGTCGGTAATGGAGAGGGTCTCATGCACGTTGTGGTCGGTGATGAGGATGCCGATATTACGGTATTTCAATTTCCACACGATGTTCTGGATGTCTTCAACGGCGATGGGGTCAACGCCGGCGAATGGTTCGTCGAGCATGATGAACTTGGGGTTGATGGCCAGACAGCGCGCTATCTCCGTGCGGCGGCGCTCTCCTCCCGACAACTGGTCACCCTTGTTCTTGCGCACTTTCGCAAGGCGGAACTCGGCAATGAGGCTCTCCAACTGCGCCAGTTGCTCCTCATGAGAGAGTTTGGTGGTCTCGAGGATTGACATGATGTTGTCCTCAACGCTCATCTTACGGAACACGCTGGCCTCCTGTGGCAGGTATCCGACACCGTTGCGGGCGCGCTTGTAGACAGGATAATCGGTCACCTCAACGTCATCAATGAATATATGCCCCTCGTTGGGAACGACCAATCCCGTAGTCATATAAAAGGACGTGGTCTTGCCGGCGCCGTTCGGACCGAGCAGACCCACTATTTCACCCTGGCGCACGTTTATCGACACGTCATTGACAACGGTGCGCTTGCCGTAGCGTTTGACCAGTCCCTCGGCACGCAATTCTGACGTTCCCTCCGTGCGAGGGCTGTTGTTTTCTGCCATAACGTTATTCCATTTTGCTGCAAAATTAGCAAATTAAACCCTAATATCTTCACCCACAACGAAAACTATTTTGTGTTTTGCTGTTTTTTAGTGGATTTTGGTTACTTTTGCAGCGCATAAAACCACAAGGTGACACTTATGTTTGGGAAAATAGAGACACTGCTCGAGACATTCGGACGCTACCTTATCCTCATGGGACGCACGTTCAGCCGCCCCGAGAGAATGAGGATGTACTGGAAGCAGTACGTCAAGGAGATGTGTTCACTTGGCATAGACTCCATCGGCATAGTGCTGCTCATATCGTTCTTTATCGGTGCTGTGATATGTATACAGATGAAACTCAACATACAAAGCCCTTGGATGCCGCGCTGGGTTTCCGGCTACACCACGCGTGAAATCATGCTTCTGGAGTTCTCGTCGAGCATCATGTGCCTCATCCTCGCCGGCAAGGTGGGATCCAACATCGCCTCAGAACTGGGCACGATGCGTGTGACGCAGCAGATAGACGCGCTTGACATAATGGGAGTGAACTCCGCCGGCTATCTCATACTGCCCAAGATACTTGGACTTATAACGATTATGCCGTGCCTCGTGGTGTTCAGTTCGCTGACGGGAATCATAGGTGCCTACGCCACGGCTTTTGTCGGTCACATACTCACACCGGAGGATCTGACCGCCGGACTACAGCACGCATTCAACTCTTGGTTTGTGTGGATGAGCATCATAAAGAGCCTTTTCTTCGCGTTCATAATATCGAGTGTGGCATCATACTGCGGCTACACTGTGGAAGGAGGCTCCGTAGAGGTGGGTCGCGCAAGCACCACTGCGGTGGTGAGCAGCAGTGTGCTGATACTTTTCTCCGACGTTTTCCTGACCCAACTGCTGAGTTGACACCGGCGGAGACAACCGAACAGACAAAGGGAAATGATAGAAGTAAAAGACCTATACAAGTCATTTGACGACAAGGAGGTGCTGAAAGGCATCAACGCACGCTTCGAGGACGGCAAGACAAACCTCATAATAGGCCAGAGCGGCTCGGGCAAGACGGTACTCATGAAGAACCTCGTGGGACTTCTGACACCCACAAGCGGACAGGTGTTGTACGACGGTCGCGACTTCGTTGCCATGAGCAAGAAGGACAAAGTCATGATGCGCCGCGAGATGGGAATGATATTCCAGTCGGCGGCACTCTTCGATTCGCTGTCCGTACTCGAGAATGTGATGTTCCCGCTCGACATGTTTTCCACGATGAACTACCGTGAACGGGTGAAGCGGGCGCAGGATTGTCTTGCGCGCGTTAACCTTATCGACGCACAGAAAAAGTTCCCCGGCGAGATATCAGGAGGTATGCAGAAGCGTGTGGCGATAGCGCGCGCCATTGTGCTCAACCCCAAATACCTGTTCTGCGACGAGCCCAACTCGGGTCTCGACCCCAAAACGAGCCTTGTGATTGACGACCTGCTGTCGGGAATAACCAAGGAATACGGCATCACAACCATAATAAACACACACGACATGAACTCTGTGATGGGCATCGGAGAGCAGATAGTGTTCATCTACAAAGGGACAAAGGAGTGGGAAGGGACAAAGGACGATGTCATGAGTTCCACCAACGACAAGCTCAACGACCTTGTCTTCGCTTCTGATCTCTTCAAAAAAGTGAAGCAGGCAGCCAACGAATAAAATGAAAGTACTTGCGTTGACCAATGGACGCACATACGTTTGAGCAAGACTATTCATTCAACTGTTCCTGCATGCGCTCTTGTGGTATCAAGATTCATTTAAATTGTGCAGTTGGCGCACGCTCCAGTTCAAGTATCCAACAAGGCGCATGGTTGCTCGTGCCTCATCCTTTAGTTTGCATAATTCCGAGAACCAAAGGATGGAGTACACACGTGCCGCACTCTCCTCCGAGAAAGTATCTCGCACTTCTCAACACACTGATTATTTGATTTTTTCCTATTTGCAATTAGGCTGCAAGAGTCTTTTTGTACTTTTGCGACCAAGAGTTATATGGTCTTTTAGTAAAGGTGGAAGTTATAGATTTCCACCGCAAATAAGAAAAACAGGAAAAATGAAGAAAACAATTCCCGTGATAGGCATGGCTTGCTCTGCTTGCTCTGCCAATGTGGAGCGCAAGCTCAACTCCCTCGACGGCATCCGTTCCGCCTCCGTTTCCCTGG
>CAVDQB010000017.1:0-48695 GCA_963611255.1 Faecalibacterium prausnitzii | reverse complement strand
CGCATACGCTCCGGTTTTTATCGGCCTTAAGGTAAGACTGTCCATTCGCCGGAGAGGTACTGGCGGCGTGGGAGAAACGTTTTTCTGGAGAAACGGAAGGGTTCTCGGCAAATTATTGCTGTGGCACAATGGCACATTCGCGATATTTTCAATAACTTTGCAGTGCCGTTTGCAACGGCGGAAGAACAGAATTGCATAAAATGGAAGTAATCAAGACTGCGATAGACGGAGTGCTCATCATCGAGCCGAGGGTATTCAACGACGCACGGGGATACTTTTTCGAGTCGTTCTCACAGCGTGAGTTTGACGAGAAAGTCACACCTCTTCTGGGTCACAGCATCCGCTTCGTGCAGGACAACGAGTCGATGTCGTCCTACGGAGTGATGCGCGGACTGCACTATCAGCGTATGCCCTACACGCAGAGCAAACTCGTGCGCTGCGTGAAAGGGGCTGTCCTCGACGTAGCGGTCGACATCCGCGAAGGCTCGCCGACGTTCGGACAGCACGTTGCAGTGGAACTTACGGAATCCAACCACAGGCAGTTCTTCATCCCGAGAGGCTTCGCCCACGGCTTTGCGGTGCTCTCCGACACGGCGGTATTCCAGTACAAGTGTGACGAGTTCTATCATCCCGAAGCCGACGGAGGCATCAACATCAAGGACGAATCGCTCGGCATAGACTGGCGGATACCTGTAGACGAGGCGATACTCAGCGACAAAGACCTCAAGCACGCCATGCTCAGGGATGCCGCACCCGACTTCCGTATTACAGACAAACTTTATTGACAGCAAAACATTCCTGCCATCACGATGTCAACAGTCGTAGCAAGATTAGAACCAAGCCGTAACAATCCCGATATCGGTACGGTGTACTACCGCATTTACAAGGGGCATAACCGCCGCCTTGAATTCTCTTCGCGTCTCCGCCTTGCCTGCTCCTTGTGGGACAAGACGGCACGAACCGTAGTGGGCGACAGTCCCGAAATATGCCGCATACGCACCCAGATGGAGGCGGATCTCGACCTCATGAACCGCATTATCAGCGAAGATACAGACGGAACGCAGAGGATGAGCGAGTTGGCGGCTGCCTTCAAGCAGAGGAGAAAACTGCTCTGACCGTTGCCACGGTACGCTTTTCCGAAAACAGATAAACCTGACATTACCGCACGAACATCGCCATATATAGCGGCAGGTAGGTTATGCCGTTGGGTGCGACTTCGGTGTTATACTGTGAAAAGACCATAAGTCTGTTGGTCTTGTCGGCGAAAAGCCGCTGTGCCATATCAAGTGAAGCGTGCTTCTTGTAGGCGTGTCCCGACTTTATTTCTGCAACACTTATCTTTCCCTGATCCGGAAACACGAAGTCCAGTTCGTGCTTGCTCTTGTGGTCATAGTAGTTGAGTGGGACACCGTGTTTCGCAAATTCGCCTGCCACAAAGTTCTCCGCCAATGCCCCCTGGTTTACGTTGATGTCGCCAAACAGCACGTCTGACTGCACACGGTCAAGGAACATGGAACACAACAACCCATTGTCAACAAAGAACAACTTGAACAAGCGCAGGTCTTCATGTGCCGGGAAAGGCAGTTCAAAAGCACCGACATTAAACGAATAGTATGCAATTCCTGCGTCAACGAGCCACTGTGTGGGTGCTCCGTACTTTCTTCGTGACGCATTCTTCTCTATTGAGGCCAGCACAAAACGCTTGTCCTGCTTGCTCAGTTGTCCGGGTATGGCGTCGAATACAGACTTTACCAGCGGTTTGTCGCTGCCGGCATACTTGGCGATATCGTTGCGGTAACCGTTGAGAATGTCTTTCTGCACATCTATTGTCTTGCCGAAATCCGCATTGTCAAGATAGGTCGCCACCACCTCCGGCATCCCTCCCACAACGAGATACTGGCGATAGCGCTCCATAATCTGCTTGTGCAAAAACTCCGGCACGGGACGTTTCTCGCTGTAACATCCGCTGAGTATCTCTATCACATCGCCGCTTATGCCACACGCCCAGAGAAATTCTTCGAAGTCCAGAGGGAACATCTGCAACTCGTGTTCGAAGCCAACGGGAAACGAGGACACGTCTTTGTAGTTAATGCCCAGCAGTGAACCCGACTCAATATAGTCGTATGTACCGTCCTCGACAAGGAATTTTATCGCTGTGCGGGCATTGGGACATGACTGTATCTCGTCGAAGAATACAAGTGTCTGCCCGGGTTTCATCGGACCTAAACCCATTGCCGAGAGGTTCATAAGGATTGTACGGGCATCCAGATTCCCCTCGAATGCCTGTCTCGCAACCGGCATTTCTTCGAAGTTTATCTCTATAAAGTGCTTGTAATTGGACTTGGCAAACTGCCTCACGACAGTGGTTTTGCCCACCTGTCTTGCCCCTTTGATCAGAAGAGCCTTTTTGTTTTTGTTATTCTTCCAATCTGTTAGTTTGTTGATAATCTTGCGTTTAAGCATCTATTTACAACTTTTTGCCAGTATTTACCGTGCGAATTTACAACTTTTTGCCGGGTTTTTGGCGCTTTGTTTGCAACTTTTTGCCACTTCGTGAGGCGTTTTTTGCATGATGCTGGCGGTTATATTAAGGAGAGAAAGCGGTGTCAAGTCAATACGCAAGTCGTGTTTCCGCAAAATCTGACGGCAAGAGAAATTTGGCAAAAAGGTTGTGTGTCTCGGATAATATGCCTAAATTCGCAGCGTCTTTCCTTTGCTGGAAGCCTCCGAGGGGGACGAGGCGGGGGATTGACATACATTAGATAAAAGGCGTTACTGACGCTTTGGTTTTGACTTCATAAGAACTTCGCAAACTCGACTGCTTGTCAAAAACAAAGCAATGGGAACGCCCTGCAAGGGTGTATTGTATGCATCTTCATGCCGGATTCCGTCGGTTCATGCCGTCAGAAGCCGGAGAAGGTGATTTGTATACTTGCACACACGTGGGGCTTTCAGCATTGCTCGTTTCGACAAGCAGGGCAATGCGAAGGCCTTTATGAAGTGGAACGGGCGACAGACTGGCTCCACGTGCTTCTATTTTATGTATCAGGGACTTTTCATCAACTGCCAACAGAGGGAGCCGGTTGGTCTAAACTTTTTACAGAGACAACCGTAATTTATTTCCGATTATGAAACATCTCACTTTCGCAAAGGCTACTGCCCTGTTGGCAATGGCGGTCATCGGGATGTCCGCTTCTGCCCAGTCCGACACTCCCTTGCGCCTTATCAGGGCGGTGAAACCCGCCGTTCAGGTCAATATGCTTGACAGTGTGAAGGGCGAAAACTACAAGAAAATCTACCGCTACAATGACTACGGCTATATCACTTCGGTGATGGTCTACCACAAGGACAGCGAGTGGACGCTCGACACCGGGGCGTCCTACTTGCAGGACTATGTGTTCAATGCCGACGGACAGTGCACGGCGCGAACGCGCTACAAGGTGGACGAACAGGGCAAGCGAACCGTCGTGGACGACAAAGGAGAACTGGTCGTCAAGGACGGACTGACATGGGAGTACATCTATAGCCGCCATGAGGACGGCAAACTGCACCCGGAGACTGCCAAGGCGTACGACAAATGGGGCAACCTCGCCGTTGATATGGAGTACGGCACGGACTGGTTATCCTATGAAGACTACATCTCCTCTTATGAGGAAAGCCGCTATTCCGGAGCGACACATCCGGGCACATGCGATGAGGAATCGTTTGTCCAGGCATACCGGACCTATTATGTCAAGTCATCACAGTCGGGCACAAGGACGCTGGATGTGGACGAACTGCTTGTGGGCAACTGCGAGATGACCGTGTGGGAGCAGTCCGGCGGCAAACTCTATCGCAGATTTTATACACCTGATTACGGTGATGTCAATGTCACCGTAGGTAACGTGAAGGAGCATCTCTCCCTTGTTTCGGAAGATGTCTACGAACTGAACGCCGACGGCACACGCCCTGTCAACAAGACATCAACAAGCATTTCAGGTTCGGAGTCGACAGTTACCGGTTACGAAGAATACACTTGGGACGGCAAGAACAGGCTTCTGGGCTATTCCCACAGCGGTTCTTACAATGGTGATGTGGAATACAAATACACCTACACTTATGCCGACGACTATGCCAAGGAGAGGTCTCTCACGGATGCGGTCTGTGCCGTTGACTACGGATTGCGCCTGTATCCGGAAGACGAGTGCTGCACTTTCGGACGGCTGGCGACACAGTGTTCTGAACACAAGGAATACTGTGGCGAAAGCGAGGGTACTGATAAGGAAGAGGTAACCTATACATGGAACGACGAGGGACAGATGTATTTGGCGAAATGGAAGGAGACTGACCAGGAATACAACGACAATTCCGGCACTTGGGAAGAGACCGTAGAAGAAGGCGAAGAACATTGTTTCTATAATGCCGACAACCACATGTCGCACCTGATTAGTGTGGAACACGGTGATGGAAGTGCCGACGAATACGTCAAGATTGAGTTCGTTTACGACCCGCTCGGCAGGTGGACAGGCGAGAAAGAGTATTCCGGCGACTCGTTTGACGGTCCTTGGCATGCTGTAAACGGCTACAACAATGTGCGCGCAAGAAGGTCTGTGCGCAAGCCGGCGGCGTTCATCGGCGACATGAGTGACGGCTATCACGAAATAAGCAGCAGTGACGGCGTGTTCCAGACCCGGGGATTCTATCAGGTGGAAGACGGCACTATCGTCTACGGAGACTATAATCAGTATATCGTCAATACGGCTTCCGTTCCCCAAAACCCGGAGTGGAACTACACCGAACCGTCGGTTCCGTTCGAGATAGCGGACGAAGTGGATTGCGATATGGCCAATGGTTTTTGGTATTATCGCTGGAACAGCAAGACGCAGGAGTGGCAATGTGTGCAGACACCAGACTTTGCCAGACACATATACTACAGCGGTGACGACATCGTATGCGACACTTACAATGCCGACAAGCAGATAACAAGTACCGTGAAATACAGTTTTGACGGTGATGGCAGGCTCAAAAAGCAGTCCGGCGACGGCTGTGAGGTGGTCTACACCTATCTTTCCGACGGTTCCGACTATCTGCTCGAGACCGTCACCACGACAAGTGGCGTGAGCAGCGTGCTGCGTTATTACTACAGTCTCCATGACTATGTGTCGCCCACAGGCATAGATTCCGCGACTGCCGCCGACGGCGATGATACCGTCTTCGACCTGCAGGGCAGGCGTGTGACCAGACCCTCCGCCCACGGCATCTATATCGTCAACGGCAGGAAAGTGGTGAAATAGGCCGGGCGTTTCAGGGCGACGGCGCACCGCAAGCCGTGCTCTTGTTTCCCTCAAAACACAACAGGTGCAGCAATAACGCTGCACCTGTTTCTTTTATCCGCAGTTAAAAGCGAACAAAAGTTTTCGGAATGAAATCCGAAAACTTTCAAAAATCACGCAGTTTTAGGATTTCAAGTACTAAAACTTTGTGGGTTCGGCTGCTTGTCTGGGCTGCAATCACATGATGAATGTCGGCTTTTTCATCGGCGGACTGCTGGTTTCCTGTTTCCGTGTCCACGCTTTGCAAGGCGGTTCATTATCTTGTGCTCCTGCTCATACACCTTTTCTATCTGCGACTGGGTAAGGAATTTGGAGTACTCTTTGTAGTATTTCTGGCGTATTTCGAGCACTTTCTCGCTCGTGGCGAAGCGTTGTTTGATGCGTTCTTCGTTCTCTTGTTCAGACGCGTTCTGCTTGTTGGGACGCTGGCGCGGACCGATTGCCCATATCTCTTTCTGGCAGTCGCAGTATGTCTTGACAAACTTTTCGGCAACGGCATCGCTGAATGCCAGTTCGTTCGCAATGTGCTTTGCCTGCACTTCGGCAAGTTGTTCGCGTGACATACGCTGTTTCTGACCAGTACGTTGTGTGGTGTTCTGCTGTGCAAAGGCTGTTGCACATGATGCAATCATGATGATTGCCACGACAAAAGTTCTTACGTTAGATTTCATAATTACAGTTTTTGAGGTTACACTTCTTTCCTTTTCTTCACGCTAAATGCTATTCGTTGATGAATACATCATTCTGATAGATGTCCAGCAGATAAGTCTGGTCGTCGGCTGTGAGTTGGCTGAACGCTTGGTCTATATCGTTTGCTGTGACCGGCTCTGGTTTGGACACTCCCATGTTGATGACAAAGAGCAATGTGACAGTGGCTGCCGCTGCCATGGCACTGCGCATAAAGAGGCGCAACCTGCCGTTCTTCTTCTCCGTGCAGTCAGCCTTCACCTCATTCCAGACATTCTCTTCGAGGTTGTCGAAGAACCCTTCCGGCACAGTGTAAGGCATACGTTTGCCGACCTTGTCGAAATCAAATCCTCTGTCATTCATTGCCGTATGCTTTTTCAATTGTTAGAGTTCATGTATCTGATAATCTTCTCCTTGGCGACGTGAAAGTTCATCTTTGCCGACGAAGGGGTCGATTCCGTCGCCTCGGCAATTTCCTCGTAACTGAGTTCGTCGTAGTAACGGAGGTTGAAAGCCGCCTGTTGCTTTGCCGGTAAGGAGAGGATTGCCTTTTGCAGTTTCACCGCTTCCAGATCGGTGTAATCCACATCCGTGTCCGCCAGAACACGGTTTGCACAATTTCCGTCCGCCTCCAACGACACCTCATACGGCCTCCTTGAGCCTATTAACCGGAGTGCTTCGTTGGTCGCAATCCTGAATATCCAACTGCGAAAGGAACTGTCTTGCCTGAATTTGTCTATGGAACGGAATACCCTGATGAACGTTTCCTGTGTGGCATCCTGTGCATCATCGTGTGCGACTACCAGCCTGCGGATGTGCCAATACACTGGTTGCCCGTATTTCTTCATCAGCAGCCGGAAGCCTGTTTCGGATTTTTTCCGAAGAGCCTGGACGATGTCTTTATCCTCAGTCACCATATCGCATAACGCTTATTCCTTGTGGACGCTACGACTATATGACCCGATGAAAAACGGAAAGTAAAAAATGCCGTCGGCAAAAAACTTACAGGAAATATTTGACGAGGAGGCTCACATTATATATAAACAGGTATAGCGTGAGCAACGACAGCAGTACAGACAACATACGCTTGCCCCTTTCGCCCACCTGAGGCACTATGCACGCTATGGCCATCGGCACTGCGAATATCCAGTGGGCGGACATTATGTACACCTCGTTGATGCCGAAGCCAAGTCCGACGTGCAGCAGCATGTCCATGCCGAAGCAGCCCAGCACCAGCCAGAGGAACTTTCTCCTGCGGCCGAAGAATATGCCTGCGGCGAAGAGAACGGCTATCAAACCCTCTATGGCATAGTTCCACCACCAGCGGTAGTGCACCACCATGGGACGTGAACGCAATACATCGCCCAGCAGATAGTCGGGGTGCAACTGTATGGACTCGCCGAACAGGTTCTCGACCGTTGCCGACAGGCGTGACGAGGTGACATCCGTCCAGCGCATAAACTCGCCGTTTGATATCGGCGCACCATGCTTCGGACCGCGCTTTTTCTTTGCTTCCGCCCTCTTTTTTGCGTCGTTCGCCGCCGCCGCTTTGCGTGCCGTGACAGCGGCAGTGTCACCGTTGGCGAGCATAATGGAGTCTTTCCGTGCCTGCGCAACCTTCATCTCGTAGGCTTTTTTCTTCTTTTGTGCCTTGCGTTTCTCATTGGCTTTGTGCTGGGCTACCTCTTTCGGCCACACGAATGTGGCATATTCCCAACGGCTGAAACCCCATATCAGTGCGGCAGGAAGCAGCACTCCGACGAGCAGGTTGAGCGGTCGGAAGAAACGTTTGCCGTTGACAAAGAGCGAAGAAAGGTACACCTTGAGGCCGTTGTTGAGCGAAGTTCCGGCGGTGACGACAAACAACAGGATGCCCTCAAGCAGTGTCATCCTCTGCCCGGAGCGCATCTTCCGCCCCGCGATATACAGCATCATGAGCAGCAGCATCATGGAGATGATGAAGTGATCGGGCACCATTGCCGACACCATTATGTAGGCAAAGGAGAGGAAAAACAGTGTCATGAGCGATGACATCCGCTGTCCAAGACCTATCAACTCACGCACTATGCGGTAGAAGAACAGCATTCCGTAAAAGCCCCAGAAGGTCTGCATCGCCGCCACAACAAACAGTGCGCAGTTCTGACCGGTGACATACATCAGCCCTTGGTTGATCAGATAGGGCACATACATGAAGAAAGCGAGCAGCGGATGGCGGTAGACATTGTAGCCTGCGCTCCACTTCGACACAATGCTATAGGTTATCGGGTCGAACCCCGACACATGGAAGTTGCGGATGAAGAGCGGCCAATAGAAACCGCGTGGGTCTATCTTGGAAAAGATGCCGTAGTATTTGCATATCACAAGGGCGTGGAGAAAAAGCAGGAAAATGAGGATACCGCCCATGAGCAGCCGCTCTTCCCTCTTCACGCAGAACATGTCACGCACCGCCGAAAACCACCGGCGGCACCCGTTTTTGCAGTCTGTCAATTTTTTCATAAGTCTTTTTGTGCCTGTCATTGCGCCGTGCGCCACGGTTTGAAGTGGCTTTCGTCGGCAAGGGCAAGCAGTTCTTTGTCACCGCCACTGTCGCCATACGCCACGAGACGGTAGCCGTTGCGGTCGGGAAAAATCTCGAGCAGGCGCTTCGTCTTTTCCGCTCCGTAGCAGTTTGCGGTGCTGAAACGCCCCGTCAGACGACCGTCCATGACCTCTATCCGTGTGCCTATCACACGCACATCGGGGAAAAACGGCTGCACCCAATTCTCTATGCTGGCGCTCACTATCACCACTTCGTCACCGTTGGCTTGCGCCGTTTCCACCATCTCGATACCGCCCCGGCGCAGAATGTGGCGGTCTTTGGCGGCGTAGTCACGGCACTTGCGGTCGAACTCTTCGATGCGCATACCGCGGAAAAAGTGCGAAAACACTTTTTGCTTGAGTTTCCAGTTGGGGCACACACGCAATTTCATGAGCACAATCATCGGCAGATAAAGAGTGAAACCGCACAGGAAACGCACGTCGCCGCAGGCGAAGCGTATGAACCGCAACAGAGTGTCGGCACTGGTGAGAGTGCCGTCGAAGTCGGTGGCTATTATAGTTTTCATCGGTCAGACAACATATATCATCAGCACATACGCCAGCAACCACAGCGCGATTACCGCCTGCAGGAAGCGGTCGGAGTAGAGTAACCGGGTGGGATCTCCCGACTTGTTGTCCACGGAAGTGAGTTGCATATAGCGCAGAAGTCCCAGCAACACGAGTATGGTGGTGAGGTATCCGTATCTGAAATTGGTTCTTGCGGTCACTTCGGGCGATATCGTGTACATCAGGTAGCACACGAGCGTGACCGAGGCAGTGACCGTTATGGCCTGGTTGACGAATGTCATGTTGTAGCGTTTGGTGTTGTGCCTCGGCGCCTCACCTGTTGTCATCATCCTTATTACGTCGTCTCTGCGCTTGGCGAACGACAGCAGCAGGGCCAGGAGGAAAGTCATCATGACGAGCCAGTGCGAGGCAATGACACCTGTGGCGGCACTGCCGGCGAGGATGCGAAGGACGAAACCGAACGCCAGCACGCACACGTCCACAACGGCAAAGTGCTTCAGCCAACGGCAGTAGAACATCTCCAACAGGAAGTAAACCGCTATCACTGCTCCCAAGTGCAGTGCCCTGCCGCCTGCCGCCAGTACCGTCAGGACAGACAACAGCATCATCGCCAGCATTATGGCGTAGCCTCCGGCGACAGACATGGCCCCCGACGCTATCGGCCGATGGCACTTTTCGCTGTGGCGTCGGTCGGCTTCCACATCAAGGATGTCATTGTAGCAGTAGACGGCAGATGCCATGAAGCAGAACGAAAAGAACGCCGTGAGGCTGCCCACGAGACTTTCCGCATCGGTGAGAGCGCCGCCGAAGAACATCGGCAAGAACACAAACACGTTCTTCACCCACTGGTAGGGGCGTATCAGGCGGATTACATCTTTCATGTTCAGAACACTTTTGTCAACATGGAAGTGACCTTGCCCATCACATTGTGCAGTATCCATGCGGCAGACAGGGATATGACAAGGGTTATGAGAAAGGTCGGCCAGTAGCCGAAATGGAACTGTTGTGCCGGCAGCAGCACGAACTGGCAGTGTATGAGATAGGTCTCGAGCGACACCGTTCCCACCCAAGCCAGTGAGGCGTTGAGGCGTTGGGGCATGACGGCAAACAGCCTGCCGAGCAGTATTAGCAGCGTCACGGTGAGGGGGATATACAGCAGCCGCTCTATGAACAACGGGAAACGGCCGTGCAGGTTCTGCTCAAGGAACAGGCATACGGCCAGCGATGCGAGGAACAAAGCCCACACTATCCACACGCTGCCGCCGTTCCGGCGCAGTCCGTTCTTCACCGCCTCGCCCATGGAGATGCCGATGAAGAATATCGGCACACGGCTCCAGAATATCTCGATGTGTCCTACCGCCTGGTGAACGGGCGTCACCCACTGCACCGCCACGGTCCACACTATGGGCAGAAGCACCAGCCAACGGCAGTCGGCGTTGCGCCTCAGGAGTTCCATAAATGGCGGAGCGAAGACATAGAGCAGCATTATGGCAGGGATATACCAGAACGTCAGTTCGTCATGAAGCCAGAAATCCCAGTTCAGGAAAATGTCACCGGCGAGATCCAACAGTCCGTGCCCATCAGCCCAGAGTGCCGTTCCGTGGTTGTAACGAGGTATGTAGTAGAGACAAGCCACGAGCAACCATGTGGGATAGACACGCCACAGACGCCGGCGGTAGAACGACGCCCAGGCGGAAAGGAACTGTTTCCCGCTCTCCGCCACGGCGTGCTTCGTCCACGAAAACCACAGCCCCATGCCGCTCAGGAACAGGAATATGTCGACGCCGACATTGCCCAGGCGGTGCAGACCGAAGAAAGCCGAACTGCGTGGCAACGCCACATGGAAGAGGATTATCGCCAACATGGCCACTCCCATATACTCCGAACGGAAACGGCTGAGGTGCGACAGGTCTATGTCTTGCGGTTTTCTGATGTTCATTTCTTCTTTTTCTGTAGTATGTAACTGAACCCTACGGCGAGCACAAACGTGGCGACCATATACATCAGCAGTCCGGTGTAGGTGTCGCCTTGGCGGCTTATGGGGATGAAAATCTTCCTTGTTATGGGGTGGCAAACGAACATTGCCGACGAGATTCCGCCCACCCAGACGAGCAGGTCGTTGGCTTTAGCCGGCAGAACCTTTACTGTCAACACGCAGAGAAGACACACTGCCACCGGCACCCACAGCCAAGACAGGAAATCGAAACTCCCGTTGTAGATGGCGAGAACGAGCAGCAGCACCGTCATGGCAGTGAAATTGACCTGGGCAATGAAGTGGTTCGGATTCCAACGGAGGTGCTCTGTCCACTTCGGCTCACCCATGCGGCCGTAGAGAAGTCCCAGACCGAAGGGCAGCATACCGCCTATGAAGTTGTAGCGCAGGCGGTTCATCGTCTCACCGTCGGGGCTGCACAGAGCCTGAAGAAGCGTACAGGCGAGCATGAAAGCCACCGTCACGCCCCAGTGACGCTTGTAGAGGAACAGCCTGTAGACCACATACAACTGGAGCATAAGTCCGAAAAACCAGTATGGACCGGGCCAGATGACATGGTCGGGGTCGGGCATGAGGTTGTTGACGAGCAGCAACTGTGTCACCACGTCGGTGAGTTGGTAGTGTCGGGGACCGGCAGTGATGCGGTCAACCATGATGAATGCGGCGAAGCCCACTATCATCATGTTGAAGAGTTTCAGAAAGTGCGATTTCAGAAAAGTCCACACTCGGTCTTCCGCCCCGCCGTTTTCGTATTTCATGGTCAGTCCGTAGGCACTGAGGAAGAGGAATACCGGCACACCGTAATGGCCGAAAAACGACAGCAGGTGCACGGGCAAATCCCATGTGGGATGGATTATGGCGTTTGCCAGATTGTCCGCTTTGGCTATGGAAAAGGTGTATTCGTTCTCTTTCACAGCCATGCCCAGCCAGTGGCAGTAGTTGTGGAGCACTATGCCGAGAATGGCAATTCCGCGCATGGCAGAGCACTCTCTCCTACTTAAGGCTATCATAATCGGTGGTGTTCTTGAGTATCCGCGGACGGCGGTTGTCGTATCTCGGGCTGATGAGATTGTACCTCTCATTGTAGTCCTTGGTCTCTATGCCGCCGAGATAGAGCAGCAGATGAGGAAGCGCATCGGTCATGAAGCGGCGGTTGCGTGCCGCCTGTATCTGCGCGAAAATCTCCGGGTGGTTCTTCTGGTAGGTCTTCGTGCAGTATATCCAGAACGGAATGTCAAACTCTGCGTGCGCCAGCCGCGAGTCGATCTCGGCACTGTGCATACGGCAGAAGAAATGCATGTCGCCCTCGTAGCACTCCTCTCCGTGGTCGGGAGCGTAGATCACGATGGCGTCCTGGTCTATGAACTGCTTGACAATGGCTGCCACCACGGAGTCGTTATAGAGCATTGCGTTGTCGTAGTCGGACAGGATGCGGCGCTCACGGTCGTTGAGATGCGGTTTCGCTTCAATGTAATCCTCCTTCTTGAACACCTTTCTGTCGCGCGGCGAACGCTGGCTGTACTGCACATGCTGGCCTATGAGGTGGAATATGGCGAGTTCTCCGCGGATGTTGTCCGACGGTTTCAGACGTTTGTAATCGTCGATGAGGCTCTCGTCAAACTGGTGTAGGCGGTCGTTGCGGGTGTCAAACTGCGCTGCGGAAAGCGTCGGGTCGTTGAGGAAGAAACCGCCGGAGAAGTCATAGACAGCCTCCTTCGCCTTGGGCAGGAACTGGTTGGTGAGGAATGTGACGTGGTAGCCTGCCTTGCGGAATATCTCGGGGAAGAGCGGATAGTCGCACCATTCGCCACGGTCGCCCACGGTATAGGTGGAGAACATCAGTTTGAACACAAAACTCGTGAGATTCCACGGACTCACCACATCGGTGAATTTCACCATGTCACCGGTGCTTTCAAACCATGCCTGTCGGGGTGTCGTCGGCTGCCAGTAGCCGTATTGCTGCGAGTGGTTGCGTGACACGCTCTCGCCGATAATGAGCACTATCTTGGGTGAAGTGAACGAACAGGAGTCCACTCTCACGTCCTCCGCCGACTTCCGCAGCACCTTCAACTGCTGCGAAGTGAGCGAATTGCTGTAGAGGCTGAACGCCATGCGGTAGGCCGACAGGTAGGTCACGCCGCGGTCCTGCTCCGTCAGCATGTGCTCAATCTCGCCTATGCTGTCGGCGGTGAAGTATTTGCAAAGTCCCTTCTTGTTGGGGAATGACATGACACCAGTGACGACAAACGCCGCGAGAAAGACACATCCGAAGACCGGGCGCACAAGTCTCTCCTTCACGCTCTCGTCGAGCCGCACATTGCGGAACAGGCGGCAGAATGGAGTGATGATTATGTTGGCGATGATGAGGAGCAGTATCCAGCCGGTCTTTCCGAAGATGATGTCGGGCGAGAGCAGCGTTTTCGCAAACTCGCCTGCCTCCCTCGAGTTGGTTTCAGAGAGGAGCAGGATGACCGTAGGGGTGATTGTGGTGTCATAGGTCACAAAGCAATACACGTCGACAAGTGCCAATGCGTAGCCTATGACATAGAAAACGGCGCGGAGCACAGGTCTTGCACGCCTGCCAACTGCCCACAACACGACGCACAGGAAACTGACGTCGAAGAAGAGTTCCGTATACAGATGCTCGTAGAGAGTGGCTCCGCGGTGGTGCGGAACGGTGAGCCACGCCACCACACACCCGAGAAGATACATCATGAAGAAGAACGTCAGGTTCTCCGACCACGGCTTCAACGCAATGGACAAGAAGCCCTCTGATTTCCTGTTTCTGCTCATACCTGTCAGCATTTTGGCAATCTATATGGGTGCAAAAATACTCATTTGTTTCCATTCCGCCAAGTTCCCGGGCGGAAAGTTGCCGCCGTGGGCAGTGCGCAAGCACCTTTCGGACAGAGTATAAGCGGTATTGCGGCAGCGACAAAACACATGAAACGCAGGCGAACCACGGACGGTATTCGCTCGAACCACGGACGGTATTCGCTCGAACCACGGACGATATCCGGTCGGACCACGGACGATATCCGGTCGAACCACGGACGGTGCAACACCTCCACAACACCGCTCTGACACTGCCAAAACATGTGTTTGACAGTGCGGAAAAGTACTGTGGGCAGCATTTCCACAGTGTCTGCACTGCGTTTTTCCGCATTTTAATGTTACCTTTGCGTAACAAACCGGATAATGAAAGAAGACATGAAAACAAGCAAAAACAGCCTTTATGCCGTCATTGGGGCGGCTTTGGCGGCGCTGAACCTGTCGTTGGTCTCCTGTTCGGAGAACGCCAACGCCAACGAAACGGCAAAACCCGAGAGCGAAGAACTGCTCAAGACATCGCAGAGTTGGGACGGAGTGGATTTGCCGAACTACCTTGAGGGCAAGCCGGAACTGCGTGTGCTGAAGGTGACGCTGCCCCCTCACTGTGCATTGCCGAAGCACCACCACGACGTGATGTCCTATGGCGTGGTCAACAAGGGGCAGTTGACCCTTGTCAGAGAGGCTGACGGCAAGGAGACGACCGTGCATGAGGGAGAGGCAGTGGTGGAGACCGTCGGCACGGTACACCATGGCGAGAACCGCGGCAACGTGACTACGGAGGTCGTTGTGTTCTACCTTTCCAAGGAGGGTATGCCCATCTCGGTGGCTGACGAATGACAAGAAAAGGCAATGGAGCGTTTCTCCACAAGAGGGAAAACGCTCCACCGCCTTTGAAAACTATCGTGTCCTGGCTTCCGCCGGGATTTTTTTATTCCTGGAATTTCATCACTCCGCGTATCATGTGACGCATGGATGCCAGCAGAGCCTGTGTCTCCTGAACGATGTTGAGGAACACTGTCATGGTCTCGATGTTGGTCGTTGACGTCTGGATATCGTCGATTATGCGCTTGCGGTAGTCGGAAAGATTCTTCTGGATGTTCTCCGCATCGGTCCTGATGACTTCCGCCTGATCCATCGTGTTGTCTTCAAGCATTGCCACGGTGCGGTCGAGCAGTTTTTCCACTTCGGCGCCCAGAGCGTTGAAAGAACTTACATACTTGGCTGGAACGGGCGAGAAGTTGTTGCCCACATGCTCCCGGCAGGGACTGCTCATGCGCTTTATGCAGTAGAGCATCTGCTCCATTGACGTGTTGGCGAGGAAGAACCATGTGTTGCGCTCAATGGCTACTATCTGGTCAATCTTGCGTATGCCGATTATCTCCTTGCGGCGCTGGCGCTTCATCTCCTTGCGTTCGTCGTCGAGATCGCTCTCCACATGGCGCAGGCGACGGTACTCCTCGTGGAAGAAACCCTCCGTTGTGGCGGTGTAGGCCTGGCGCACAAAGCGCAGGCGTGCGGCGTTCTGCTGGCGCACATGCTGGCAAAGCAGCGTGAGGCGTTCGGCGTTGTCGCGGCTGCGGAGCAGTTGTGTGAACACCGTGTCGGGCTGGTCGTTCTTGCTCTTTTTGCCGAACATCTTGTTGCTGCGCAGCAGTATGATGACTGAAACGGCTATCATTATGAGCATGGCGACATAGGAACCGAAGTACATGATCGTGGCAACGATGGCACCTACGAGGAACGCCACGCCGGCGGTAACGAACCAACCGCCGATGACACTTATCACTCCCGTGATGCGGAATACGGCGGACTCGCGGCTCCACGCACGGTCGGCAAGGCTCGAACCCATGGCTACCATAAAGGTGACGTAGGTGGTTGACAGCGGCAGTTTGTAACTCGTGCCGAGTGCGACGAGCAGTCCCGCAAGCACGAGGTTGACCGCTGCACGCACGAGATCGAACGCCGCGCCGGTCTCAATCTGCGCCTCGTCGGTGTTGAAACGCTTGTCTATCCACTTCGCAACGGACTGCGGGATGAACGAGGTCACCGAACTTGCCATGCGGGTGGTGCTTCTCACAAGGGTGCGGGCCACGCCGCTCGAACCGAACATCTCGTCTCCCTCGTCCTGACGGCTGAGGTCTACCGATGTCTTTACTACGTTCTGGGCTTTCTTGGAAAAGGTGAGTGACAGCACCATAACCACTCCTGCGCCGAGCAGGAACACTATCGGGGTGTTGGCACTGGCGTTGAGCGAGTCCATCATAAAGGTGTAGGGGTCGCCCGAACCGTTGGCTATATAGTCCTGATAGGATGACAGTCCGGCGAGCGGAACGCCGATGAAGTTCACCAGGTCATTGCCGGCGAACGCCATGGCGAGGGCGAATGTGCCGAGCAGAACGACGAACTTGAGCACGTTGACCCTCACAAGGTTGAGCAGAGCCATAAGCAATGTGGAGCCAACGAAGCAGGTCACGATTATCAGAAGCGTGTTGTCGGAAATCCACTGGCGCAGTTCCGGTGTCATGATAGTGGAGCCTTTCAGTCCGTTGATGAGCAGGAACCAGATGATGCTTGTCACCGCTATGCCGCCGAAAACAATCACCTTGAAGCCGCGCTGGTTGACTTTGAACGTGAACAACAGGCGCGACAGCCACTGCACTATTGTGCCGAAGAAGAACGCCACCGCCACACTGAGGAAGATGGCTATTATCACCGACAGTGCCTTTTCTGTGTTAATCATGTGTCCGAACGAGAGTTCGGGGTTGCCCATGATGGTTATCAGCGCAATGGCACACGAGCCTCCGAGCAACTCAAACACCAGTGAGACTGTGGTGGAGGTGGGCATTCCCAGTGTGTTGAAAGCGTCGAGGAGCACCACGTCGGTCACCATGACGGCGAGGAAGATGCACATCACGTCATAGAAAGAGTAGTACGACGGTGACAGGATGCCGTGGCGCGCCACGTCCATCATGCCATTACTCGTGGCTGCACCGAGGAAAACGCCGATGGCAGCCACAAGGATGATAGTGCGGAAACGCGCCGCCTTGGCCCCGATGGCGGAGTTGATGAAGTTCACTGCATCGTTGCTCACGCCCACGACAAGGTCGAACACGGCGAGAATGATAAGGAAGCACACGATGCCAAGGAAGATTGTGTTCATATAAACTTATGGTAAAAGTTGATTTTTCTACGGGTGCAAAGTTACCGCCACACTATTGCAAAGATGTTATCAAGTTGTTACAATTGTGTTAAGACGGTGTGTCCGTGACAATCAATCCTCCTGTTCGTAATAGTAGGAGTAGTCAATGCCTTTCATAAAGGTCTCCCTGTCGGCTATCTTGTCTGTAAGCGCCGGGCGCAACAGGGCTTTTATGGGGTCGGCATTCACTACACTTTGCGTCATGGCGTCGAGATAGGCACGCTTGTCAACCCTACTCCAGTCTACGCATTGCCGCAGGTTACGCTTCAGCATCAGGTCGAGCCAGATTCTTGTGGAACGTCCGTTGCCCTCCCGGAAAGGGTGGGCGATGTTCATCTCCACATATTTGTCTATTATCTGCCCGAACGTTTCCTCCGGCATCTTTTCTATGTCTGACAATGTCTGAGGCAGGTATTGGACCATCGCAAACTGGAAACCTCCCTTTGCAATATTTACCGTGCGTATCTTTCCGGCGAAGTCATAAAGTCCGCCAAACAGATAGGCGTGTATCTGCTGCAACCCTTTCACAGTGCCAATTTCCACATTGTCGATAAGGCTACTCTCAAATAAGGCGTATGCTTTGGACTTGCTTTTGCCATCAATAGTCTCGTCGCTGTTGGTAAACCACTGTACGAAGCGTGAGGCTTTGTTATTGGGAAAGACCTTGGCAAGGGCTATAACGCCGTCGTTGTCGAGGGTGTCGGTGTTATATTTCTTGCCGTCAGCGGCTGTCACCTTCAGTTGGTTAGTGACACTAACCAACTCGGGTTTCTCCTTCTTCAGTTTGTTTTTCAGATACTTCCAGTAGTTCCTGTTCTTCGTGTAGTCGTCCTGGTCATTGAGCACACCAACGATGTCGAGTACGGAAAACCACCATTTGCTGTTGGTCTCGTCCCATACCGCACGCACTTCACGGTCATCGAAAAACTTTATAGATATCTTTTGCATCAACAAACTGTTGTCGTTTGGATTTTGTATCTTTCCTTATGAAACGTTCCAAAACGGTCTACATCAGCCCGACCCAGCGCAGTATGTCGTTGAGGTTCGCCACTACCATGAGCAGCAGGATGATGCCGAAGCCGACATACTCGGCGTATATCATGAAGTTGTCAGACGGTTTGCGGCGCGTGATCATCTCGTAGAGGAGGAACAGGACATGGCCTCCGTCGAGTACGGGAATAGGAAGCAGGTTCATGAACGCGAGGATGATGGACAGGAATGCGGTCATCAGCCAGAACAGATGCCAGTCGAAGACAGATGGGAACAGGTTGCCTATCGTGCCGAAACCGCCGAGGCTCTTCACTCCGTCGGACGAGAAGAGATACTTGAGGTCGCCCACATAGCCGCCAAGGACGTTGAGACCGTACTTTACTCCGGCAGGGAAACTCTCGAAGAAACCGTAGTCCACCTGCGTCGGTTCATAGTAACTGAATATGCTGGTCATGCCCACACCGAACTTCATTTCGGGGGTCAGCACCATCGTTGCGGTGTCGGCGGCGGTGCTTCCCTTGTGCAGGAACACCACCTGAGCGGTGCGCATGGCTATGGAATCGCTGTTTGTGTGTGCGTCGACAAGTCCTTCGGCACGCTGGGCGAGCAGGTCGTTGAGTTCGTTCCAAGAGTCCACGGATTTTCCGTCGAGTGCGAGTATCCTGTCACCGCGGAGTATTCCGGCCTTCGCCGCAGGGCTTCCGGCAAGCACGCTGTCGACATCGGCAGGAACGAGGGGGCGCACAAACGAGGGGACAGACTTGAGCATCTGGAGCAAGTCCATATCTCCCGGCAAATTGATTGTCACCTCCTTGCCGCCGCGGAGCACGCGGCACTCTTTCGCTTCGGCAATATCACGGTAGAGGTCGGCATCAAACTGCTTGAAATCTCCGTTCTCCGTACCGAGCATGATGTCACCGTCCTGAAAGCCCAGAGCCTTGGCTTCCGTGTTGAACTTCATGCCGTAGGTCATGTCTTTGGTGGAAATGTAGGAGTCTCCCCATGTGTATAGCACCATGGCATAGATGAACAGGGCGAGCAGGAAGTTGACAAGCACGCCGCCGATCATGATGAGCAGTCGCTGCCAAGTGGGCTTCGAGCGGAACTCCCACGGCTGTGCCGGAGCCTTCAGTTTCTCCGCATCGTGCTGCGTTTCGTCTATCATGCCCTCTATCTGGCAGTAGCCGCCGAGCGGAATCCAGCCTATGCCGTACTCCGTTCCGTCGTATTTGTATGTTCCGTCCTCGTTTTTCTCCGCCGGTTTTTTGTGCCACAACTTGCGCCACCAGCCGCTGTAGGTGCTGAAAAGCGAGAACTTCCAGTCGAAGAACACGTAGAATTTGTTTACGCGGACACCGAAAAGTTTGGAGAAAAAGAAATGTCCGCCTTCATGAAGGAGTACTAACAGGCTTATCGCAAGAATGAACTGGAGAGCCTTGACAAAGAATACTTCCATGTGTTTAGTCTATTGTTTTCTTATTTTAATGATGTTTTTTCAGTTTAGAAGTTCCGTCGCTATACGGCGTGCCTCGGCGTCTGACGCGAAGTAATCGTCGAGAGTGGGCTTCGGAACGAATGTCGCCTTTGCCATGGTGCGGTCTATGATGTCGCCCATTTGCAGGAACGAGCAGCGTCCTTCACGGAAAGCGAGGTTCACTATCTCGTTGGCTGCGTTCATGACACACGGCGTATTTCCGCCACGGCGTATTGCTTCGTAGGCCATGGCGAGGCACTTGAATTTTTCCATGTCAGGCTCGAAGAACTCCAAAGGCTGCCTGAAGAGGTCGAGACGTGGGGCTTCCAGCGTCAGCCGTTCGGGGAAGGAGAACGCATACTGGATAGGAAGCCTCATGTCGGGGATGCCCAACTGCGCCTTGACACCGCCGTCACGGAACTGCACGGCGGAGTGGACGATGCTCTGCGGGTGCACCAATACCTGTATCTTTTCCGCCTCCACGCCAAAGAGCCACTTCGCTTCTATCACCTCGAACCCCTTGTTCATCATCGACGCAGAGTCTATCGTGATCTTCGCGCCCATGTCCCATGTCGGGTGTTTCAGAGCGTCCGCAGCCGTCACAGTCCTCATCTCGTCGAGCGAGAACTTACGGAAAGGTCCGCCGGAAGCGGTGAGGAGTATTTTTTCTATCTCGTTGCAGTCTTCTCCGACCAGACTTTGGAAAATGGCGCTGTGCTCCGAATCCACCGGAAGAATAGGGGAATGGTACTGCATGGCGAGGTCACAGACGAGTTCGCCCGCCACCACAAGCGTCTCCTTATTGGCGAGACAGATTTTCTTGCCGGCCTTTATAGCACTGACAGTGGGGCGCAGTCCGGCGAAGCCTACCATTGCGGTGAGCACCATGTCGACAGGTTCTGCCGCCGCAACCTGGCACAACGCATCGCTGCCGGCATAGACATTGATGTCCTTCTCGTCGGCAAGCAGGTTGCACAACTCGTCATAGCGGCTGTCGTCGGCTATTACCACGCACGCCGGACGGAACTTTTTCGCCTGCTGTGCGAGCATCTCCACGCGTGTGTTTGCCGTCAGGCAGTACACCTCATAGCGGTCTGCGTGGTGCTCGATGACATCAAGAGCCTGTGTGCCGATAGAGCCTGTAGACCCGAGAATGCATATCTGTTTCTTTTCTGTTATGTTGTTGTCCATCACAAATCGAGCAATCCCTCGGGGATTTTCATTGTTATTTTCCTTGCGTCAGTGTCGATGTCCTCTATCCATTCCTCCGCCACCGGGATGAGTTTGCCGTCCTCCAGTTCGAAGAGCAGGTTGGATGTGGTGTCGTCGACCGACGCGATTACACCTATTATACTATGTGTGGATGAATCTTCTATGCTGTATCCCACAGTCCTTACCGGCGGAATGGCATCGTCAGCGGCATCGGCGTGCTCACGGAGAAAGTATACTTCCGTGCCTGTGAGGGCTGCTGCACGCTCCTGCGTGTCAACGTCCTCAAACTTCACCAAAGCCACTTCGTCGGAACGGAAGCGGTATTCTTCCATGAAAAAAGGTACGAGTATGCCGTCGATTTTCAGTATCAGAAAATCCGAATCCGCAGTATCGAAGATGTCATCGTCAAACCTGAACGACACCTCACCCCTCACTCCGTGTGGCTTGCCGATGACTCCTATCCTGTAAACTTTGTCGTCAGCAATCATTCCTCACGTGTTATGTGCGCTCCGAGAGCGTTGAGACGGGTTTCTATATCTTCGTAACCGCGGTCTATCTGGGATATGTTGGCGATGTGGGAAGTGCCTTCTGCCGACAGCGCAGCGATGAGCAGGGCTATTCCGGCGCGAATGTCGGGGCTTGTCATTCTGCCTGCGCGCAGGCAAATCTCCCTGTTATGCCCCACGACAACGGCGCGGTGAGGGTCGCAGAGGATGATGTTGGCGCGCATATCGATGAGTTTGTCCACAAAAAACAGACGGCTTTCAAACATCTTCTGGTGTATGAGTACTGACCCTTTCGCCTGCGTAGCCACCACGAGAAGCACTGAGATGAGATCCGGAGTCAGTCCGGGCCAGGGGGCATCAGCCAGTGTCATGATAGTGCCGTCGATGAATGACTCCACCTCATAGTGCCCTTGGCGTGGTATGTAGAGGTCGTCTCCCTCTTCGATTATCTTTATTCCGAGACGGCGGAAGGCATCGGGAATGATTCCGAGATGGCGCAGCGACACGTCATGGATGCGTATTCCGTCGCCCACCATCGCCGCCATGCCGATGAACGAACCCACCTCTATCATGTCGGGAAGTACCCTGTGCTTCGCTCCGTGCAGTTTCTTCACGCCCACAATGGTGATGAGGTTGGAGGCTATGCCGCTGATGTTGGCTCCCATAGCGTTGAGCAAATGGCACAGTTGCTGTATGTAGGGTTCGCAGGCGGCGTTGTATATCGTGGTGACACCCTCCGCCATGACTGCCGCCATGATGATGTTTGCGGTGCCGGTGACCGACGCCTCGTCGAGCAGCATGTATGTTCCGGTGAGCCTGTCGGCCGTTATGGCGTAGGTGTTGTTTGCGTCATTGTGTACGAAAGTGGCGCCAAGGTTTTTGAAACCGAGGAAATGGGTGTCCAGACGGCGCCGTCCTATCTTGTCGCCGCCGGGGGTCGCCACCATGGCTTTGCCGAAACGGCCGAGCAGAGGGCCTATCATCAGCACGCTTCCGCGCAGGGATGCGCACTTCTTGACGAAGTCGTCGCTCTCGAGGTAGTCCAGGTTGAGGTTGGCTGCACGGAATGTCCAGTCGTTGCGTGAGTGGCGTTTCACTTCCACGCCGATGTCTTTCAACAGGCGTATCAGGTTGTTTATGTCGAGAATGTCGGGCACGTTGGAAATCCTTACCTCCTCTTCCGTGAGCAAGGTGGCGCATATCACTTCCAGAGCTTCGTTCTTTGCGCCCTGCGGGGTGATGTCTCCTTTCAGCGGATGTCCGCCCTCAATGACGAATGTACCCATTTCCTACTGTCTGTTTCTCTTCTTTCTGTCTGCTGCCGGACGGTTCTGTGATGCAGCGGAAAATCTGAATTCGGCAGGTTCAATCCGCACTTTGCCGTCGGTATAGAACGCCAAATCATCGGCTACTTTCCTGTCGTCGACCGTTCCACGGCTGTATTCCAGCAGACATTCTTTCATGTGACGGGCTGCCATCTGCACGAGCTTGTCACGTTCGACACCCTCGGGCATTGTCTTCAACTTGTCGAATATCTCGTCCATTATTGCCCCATAGTGGCGCACACGGATGTTTTTCTTGGGATATGACAGCGGTGACGGTTTTCCCATTGCCTCCTTTGCCTTTTCCACATCGACAGGGTAGTCGATGTCAAGTTTGAAGTCTGACATTATCGCAAGGTGATCCCAGTACATCTGCATATCGTCACCTCCGCCGTTGGAGAACATCCTCCGCATTGTGACGACGATGCTTTCGGCGCACTGCTGGCGTTCTCTGCGGTCACTGATGGTCATGGCATATTCCACCATTTTCTGTATCTCGCGGCCGTATTCCGGCAGTTGCAACTTGCCGCGCTGCGTGTTGTAGTCCAATCCTTCCATGTTCATGACTTTATAATAACTGCTTTGGCACAGTAGCATGGAACTCTTTCAGATAGAAAGGTGTGCTGTATGCCACGTCCTCAAATGTCCCTTCGTTGAACGAACGCTCCGCCAATGTGTGCATATTCTTTGCCAACGGTTCTATGTTGTCGATGAACCGGGCGTTGGGATGAGTGATTGTGTCCTTGCATTTGGATGCTCCGTTGCCGAAAAAATACACCGGGTGGCTGTCGAGAAACTCCTTGTAGGTGTCACACTCAACTATGTCCGCCCCTACAGGGCGCACTTCACGGAGTGCACGGTCATAGACTGCGGCATATACTTCCATGCGCCTTGCATCAATCATCGGGCACAACAGTGCGTCGTCTTCTATCTCCTTGCCGAGGAGCACAGGCACGCAGAGGGTCTTCAATGTGGGTACGGAGATGAGCTTTGCGCCGCTTCCGAAGCACACGCCCTTGGCTGTTGACAAACCTATGCGCAGTCCGGTGTAGGAGCCTGGTCCCCAACTGACTGCCACGGCATCAAGTTTCAGATGGGCAGAAGAGATGAATGACAGTGCTTTCTCCACGAATACGCCGAGCGAAACAGAGTGATTGCGACCGTTGTGATCCTCTTCGTTCCACACAACTTGGAACTCATCGCTCACGGCAACGGAGCACACGTCGGTGCTGGTCTCTATATTAAGAATGCAGGACATTGTTTATAATTCCTTAATTAATCTGCAAATTTACGCTTTTTCCTAACAAATTGATTACTTTTGCAGAAAATTAACAAGGGTGATATGATATTGTCAATGACGGGTTACGGTCGCACCGTAACCACATTCGGAGGGAAAAAGATTAACATAGAGGTGAAGTCCCTCAACTCAAAATCGCTTGATCTCAGTACGAGAATTGCCCCACTGTACAGGGAAAAGGAAATGGAGATCAGGCAAAAGATACAGAAAAGAATTACAAGAGGCAAGGTCGACTTTTCGCTGTGGACGGAAAACGACAACGCACAGACGGCATCTCCGATAAATGCGGAACTGGTGCGTTACTACTATGACCAGATAAACCGCATCGCACATGAGCAGGACATATCGCTTGAACTCAACTGGAACACGTTGCTGCGTATGCCCGATGTGCTGACAAAAGCGGAAAGCGAGGAACTCTCCGACGAAGAGTGGGAGGTGGTGAACCGCAGCATAGACGCTGCCATAGAGGCTCTCTGCGACTTCCGCAAGCAGGAAGGTGCGGCTCTGGAACGGAAATTCCATGAAAAGATAGACAACATAGAGAGCCTCATGAAATCTATAGAGCCGTTTGAGAAGGGGCGTGTCGAAAAAATCCGCCAGCGTCTTGAGGACAACCTGTCGTCACTAAAGGACGTGGACTACGACAAGAACCGCCTCGAACAGGAACTTATTTTCTACATCGAGAAACTCGATATCTCCGAGGAGAAGCAGCGTCTTGCCAACCATCTCAAGTATTTCCGTGACACCATGAACGAGGCTGAGGGAGGACAAGGCAAGAAACTCGGTTTCATAGCACAGGAGATGGGACGCGAGATAAACACCACAGGCTCGAAGTCAAACCAGGCGGAGATGCAGAACATTGTGGTGAAGATGAAAGACGAACTGGAACAAATCAAGGAACAGGTACTCAACGCACTGTAATGAAAAAAGGTAAACTGCTGATTTTCTGTGCACCTTCGGGCTCAGGCAAGAGCACTCTGGTGCAGTGGCTGATGAGGGAACACCCGGAACTGAACCTCCGCTTTTCCGTCAGTTGCACAACACGCCAGCCGCGCGGAACGGAGCAAGACGGTGTGGAGTACTTCTTCATCACACCTGCCGAATTTCGCCAAAAGATAGCCGAAGAGGCTTTTGTGGAGTATGAGGAGGTCTACACCGACAAGTTCTACGGTACGCTCAAGAGCCAGGTACAGGCACAGATAGAGCGTGGGGAGAATGTCTTGTTTGACATTGACGTAAAGGGCGGATGCAACATAAAGAGCCAGTACGGCGACGAAGCCCTTTCCCTCTTCATACAACCGCCGTCCGTTGACGAACTGCGCCGCCGCCTCACAGGACGCGGAACGGACTCTCCCGAGATGGTGGAGCAGCGTTTGGCGAAGGCGGAATACGAGATGTCGTTCGCTCCGCAGTTTGACCGCATCATCGTCAACGACGATCTGGAAAAAGCCAAAGAGGAGGTTTTTTCCGTCATCCGCGACTTTTTGGACAGACCGTAACAACGCAACAACGCCGACAGGAATGCATATAGGAATATTCGGAGGTTCGTTCAATCCTGTCCACAACGGCCATATCGCCATTGCAAGAAAGGTCGTCGACAGCGGAGAAGTGGACAAGGTATGGCTTATGGTAAGCCCTCTGAATCCCTTCAAACAGCACGACCGCCTGCTCGACGACGACCTGCGGCTCGCAATGACACGCCTGGCGGTGGAGCAGGAACAGGGCATCGTCTGTTCCGACTATGAGTTCCGCCTGCCCCGACCCTCCTATACATGGCATACACTCCAGTCGTTGGCGAAAGACTATCCGAACGACACGTTCTCCCTGATCATCGGTGCCGACAACTGGTGCAGTTTCTCCGCTTGGCGCAACCATGACGAAATAATCGCCGGTCACCGCATTTATGTATATCCGCGCACAGGTTTTCCCATTGACCGCCGGACGCTTCCGCCAGGCGTAAGCGTCATAGACATGGACACCATCGACGTGAGTTCCACTGAGATACGCCGCCTCCTGCACATCGGAGAGGACATTTCCGCCCTCGTTCCGCAGTGCATAGCCGATATGGCGGCACGGTTTCTTTCCGACTGAAACAAAACAACAATCACATAGACACATTATGAAAAAGATTCTTTTCGCGCTCTTTGCGCTGTTGCCTACACTGGTGTTGGCAGACAACGGATTAGTTTTCAAAGGTACAATCACAGACCTGCCCGACAGTTGTAAGATTGTCTTGGCAATGGCAGACGGCGATCGTGGACAGGAAGCCGACAGCATCCTCGTCTCCGTTCCGGGTACAGAGAACTTCACACTCAGTACTAAACTTGAGGGACCTGCCATGTTGCAACTCTTCGTGATGAAGTTCAACAAGGACTACAACTCCGATGTGCCTGTCGCAGGCTTCTCTTTTATGGCGGAAAACGAGACCGTAGAACTGCCTTCTGTGTCGTTCGGCCAGTTGAAGGAGAACCAGAAAGGTAACCTTGCCGATGAGAAAATCACAATCAAGGCAGGCAAACTGCAGGGCGAGTACAAGGAATACCTCAACCTGTTGCAGCCTGACAAGGAACGCTACAGCCAGATTTGGAACGAGGGACGCGACAAACTCATAAAGGCAGCGTACGGTCAACTTGACCCGAAAAACGATTCCGTGGTGATGTACAACAACCTGCTTGAGGAATGTCAGAAGTCGATGGATGCCAAGGAAGAGACGTTTATCAAGGAGCATCCTGCCTATGCCGTATCGGCATTGCTCATAAGCCGCAAACTCAATACGGAGTACAAGTACACCGCCGAGCAGCTCGATGCACTGGCAAAACAGGTGGCAGGCAACGAGGACACGCACCGTCTGGCTGTCATAGAAAAAAATCTTGAACGTGCAAAGAAGTTCACTCTCGGTTCGCCTTGGGGCAACGAGGCGGTGACAATGGCAGATGGCGAGGTAAAGACACTGCAGCAACTCGTCAACAAAGACGGCCTTACTCTCTTTGACTGTTGGGCTTCGTGGTGCCGTCCGTGCCGCATGGCCATCCCGAAAGTGAAGGCGATAGCAGAGAAGTACGCCTCACGCCTGAAAGTAAACAGCATATCATGCGACCGCAAAGAGGCTGACTGGCGCAAGGCTATGGAAGATGAGAAAATGTCGTGGCCGCAGGCTATCGTCGTCGGTGACCAGTTGAACACTTTCATGAACGCCTATAACATCAACACCATACCGCGCCTCATCCTTATCAAAGACAACAAGATTGTGGTGTCGACAAGCGATCCCGACGAGATAGAGGCCTACATAGAGGCTGACAAATAATGCCAAAGACAGCCGTCGTCATACTCAACTGGAACGGGGCCGCCATGCTAAGGCGGTTCCTTCCTTCTGTTGTCGCCAACTCGCAGTCAGCCTCGTGCGAGGTGATTGTTGCCGACAACGCCTCTACGGACAACTCGCTGCAGGTGCTCAGGGAAGAGTTTCCCGGGGTGCGTACCATCGTGCTGGAAAAGAACTGGGGCTTTGCCGACGGCTACAACAAGGCTCTCGGTCAAGTGGAAGCGGACTATTTCGTGCTCCTCAACAGCGATGTGGATACGCCTGAGGGGTGGATAGAGCCGCTCGTAGACTATATGGACGCCCATCAGGACGTGGCAGCGGTGCAACCGAAACTGCTCAAGTATGATATCAACGCCGAGGGGGCAGCGTGCCGCACCACTCATTTCGAATACGCCGGGGCTGCGGGAGGCTTTGTTGACAAGTATGGTTATCCCTACTGTAGAGGCCGTCTGTTTGGCGAGGTGGAGGATGATTGCGGGCAGTATGACACCCCTATGGAAATCCATTGGGCTACAGGTGCCTGCCTTATGGTGCGTGCCTGCGATTTCCGTGCCGTTGGCGGACTCGACGGGAGGTTCTTTGCCCACAGCGAGGAGATAGACCTCTGTTGGCGGCTGAGGATTGCCGGGAAGCGCATAATGTGCGTTCCTGCGAGCCGTGTCTATCATGTCGGCGGAGCGTCACTGCCGAAAGGCAACCCGTATAAGACCTATCTCAATTTCCGCAACAACCTCACCATGCTCTACAAAGACATGCCCAAGAGCCGTCTAAGTCGTGTCATGCGGATGCGTTTTGTTCTTGATCTCGTGGCGGCAGCGCAGTTCCTGTTGACAGGAAAGGCAGGAGACGCAAAGGCTGTCATGCGCGCGCGCCGCGATTACAATAGGTGGAAAGCGGATTTCAAGGCATCGCGCACCGCCATACAGCACAGCCGCCGTCTGTCAGAAACTCTCGACACGTCGCCCCTCTTCCTGCTATGGCAGTTCCATTTCCGTGGCAGACGCAAGTGGAGCGCACTTGTTTAGTCGCGGCAATCCACATCTTTCAATCTTTCAATACTCCCCTCTTTCAAATAAAACAGGTGTTCCTGCATGACGCAAACGCCTTTGCCGCACAACACGAGGGGGTCTCCTGCACAGTGAGAAAACTCTTCCGGCACAAGTTCATAGCAGAATTAATGCATATTTTCTCTGAAAAATTATGTCGAAAAAGATATTTTCCCTACTTTTGCTTCATCCTATTGCATCTTATTACCTGACTAAAAACATTGCCTTATGCCGGGAAACACTGATATTTAGCGAACAATTATATTAACAACTAACCTGTAAAGAGATGAGTGAACTGAAGTTATTTTTCAATGACAACTATGATGATGACGGCGAGTACAGCCTGTGTCCCAAACCGAAAATTAAAGTTTGGGTTGACAGAATCGTCGGAGTGATTGATGACGGGACGTTCTTTCGTGAGCCTGTCGTTTACGTTTACCGTGTTATGGGCGTCATAAGCCTCGCGGCATGTCTGGCAATGTGTATTGCCGTTACAAAGAATCTGACTTTCGGAAATATGTTTTTCGGGTCGTTTGTTAATGTTGCCGTATTAGTGCTTGCTTCGTTGGCAGTGGGCATTTTGACTATGATGATTTGGATTAACAGATCCAACAAACTGCGAACACGCATTGCCGCAGGCAGCGACATTGTCGTAATTCCGCTGGTAGCAGATTTCGTCCAGACCTGTTTTGAATGTCTTGGATTTGCCGTTATGGTAATTTTGCCTGTATGCAGTGTCTTTTTCGGATTTGTAGGACAACTGTTGGTGTATAGGGGATATTTTGCGCCCGACTTCTCCTCGGTGCTGTTGGCTTGTCTGTGTGTAGCGATATTATCGGTTCTAATGGGGTACGGTTTCATCGTACTTGGACACTTTTTGGGAGAAAACATGCGTGCATTTGCCACTTTGGTAAACAACGTGTGCAATCTCAGCGATGTGAACAGTGCCGTTACTGAGCCTATTGGGGAAGCCGAACAGGAAGAGCCTGCTGAGGAAGAAAAACCGGAAGAACAAGAAGAATAAGACTGCCAGGAAATTATATACTGCGTTTCCGTAGTGGCAGATTCAGTCGTAGATACAAAATGAGGGGCGGTCACAGACCGCCCCTCATTTTTTGTGGATCAGCGCGACGGCGTAGGCGGAGATGCCTTCCTCGCGCCCGGTGAACCCGAGATGCTCGGTCGTGGTCGCCTTGATGGAGATATTGTCCTCGTCGGTAGACATGACCTGTGCCAGACAAGCCTTGATGGCCGGTACATGGGGATTGATTTTCGGACGCTCGGCGCACACTGTGGCGTCGATGTTGCCCACACTGTAGCCTTTCGTGGCGATAAGTTCCACGGTGCGGCGGAGCAGTATCTTGGAGTCGATGCCCTCCGTTTCTGCTGCCGTGTCGGGGAAATGGAAACCTATGTCGCGCATATTCGCCGCCCCGAGCAGGGCGTCGCAGATGGCGTGGATAAGTACATCTGCATCGCTGTGCCCCACAAGTCCCGTTTCGTGTTCTATCTTTATGCCGCCCAGCCAGAGATCATAGCCCTTGGCGAGGCGGTGGACATCGTAGCCCATTCCTATGCGGAAACTACACATAACAATTGAAATGTTAGAAAATGGAAATATTGAAATGTTGAAAAATGTGTGGTTATCTGCGACCGAAGAGGTCTTTCAGTCCGTCCATATCGAATGAGAGGGTGAAGCGGAGCGTCTGGTCGAGGGGGTTGGACTTGGCGGTGGAGATGACATAACCGGCATCGAGGGAGAACGCACTCATTCTGAATCCGGCACCGACGGTGAAATATTTGCGGTTACCTTTGTTCTCTGACTCATGGTGGTAGCCTACTCTCAGCGTGAACTGGTCGTGGTAACAGTACTCTGCACCGAGGCTCCACTGTATCTCTTCGAGTTCTTCCTTTGCACCGTTGGGGGCGTCGGAGAAACTCTTGAAGATGCCCCTGATGGACGAGATGTCGTAGTAGTCTTTCTGGACGCGCTGCTGGTAGTCCTCGGTAGTCTCGCCGTCGTCCTGCTTGGGGTAGGTAGGCACGAGCAGCTTGTTGGCGTCTGCCGCCACGGTGAAGCGGTTATACTCATCCACAGGGATGACAAGCGACGCTCCGAGACGCAGGTTCGTAGGAATGAACTCGGAATTGTCGTCGCCGCCGAACGATATTTTCGTACCGATGTTTGATATGTTCATTCCCAGTCCCAACTGACATTCACGGTCGCCCAAGTTGAGGTAATCCTGATAGTAGCAAGCCAAATCGGCGGCGAAAGCCGATCCCGGCGCAGTGTCGTCGGAGTAGTTGTATGTCAGGTCAGAGTAGATCCAGCGCAGTCCGGCGGCAATGGAGAATTTCTCGCTGAGCATGAGCGAATAGGCTGCATCTACCGACATTTCGTACGGATTGATAGTCATGGCATCATCGTTCTCGTTTGTGTAGACCTTACCCATATTGAAATAGCGCAGCGAGGCCGACACTGCCGAATAGTCGCCGATGCGGTAGTAGCCTGCCAGTTGGGCGAGATCCATGTCACTGACCAGTTGGCGGAGCCACGGTGTGTAGTTGAGTGCCACTCCGGCACGGCTGATGGTGAACGGATACTTGGCAGGATTCCAGTACTGGGAGTTCACGTCGGGTTCGGTGGCAGCACCGACATCGCCCAGTCCGGCAGCCCTTGCGTCAGGGGCGATTGACTGTGAAGTGACGCTTGTGTGTACCGGATTGAAGAAGTCTTTCTTGCTCTGTGCCTTTACTGTGGCTGTGCCCAGTGACAGCATCAACGCTGCGATGATGACACTGAAGAGGCGTGTGTGTGTGGCTGAAGCCATATTTCTGTTGTTCATTTGTTTTGCTGTTGTCATTGCCGGAGACGGTTTCCCTTGCAGGAAAACGTGCCGCCGCATTATCTTGTTATTATCAGTTTCTTCGTCTTGCTGGTGTATTTGCTGCCTTCGCACGCTATTCTCACGCGGTAGAGGTACACTCCTGTCTGGAGAGCACGGCCGCTGCTGTCGGCCAAGTCCCAGTCAACTGTGCAGTTGCCGGAGCCGGTGGTGTCCTGCCCTGAGTAGGTCCAGAGTATCCGTCCGGCGGTGTCCATGACATCGATCGCCACGTCGAGGGTGCTCCCTGTGCGGTTGTGGCTGATGATGAAAGTTGTTGACGTGCGTGCCGGGTTCTGCGTGCACCCTACCTCCGCTATCGACGGTTTCAGTCCGTTGACCACTTTGAAGCGCAGTGTTGACGTGGACGAGTTGTTGAAAATGTCCCAGGCACGGAACTGGAGCGTGTGTTCTCCCTCGTCGAGAGTCGGTATGGAGTAGTAGGTAGATCCGCTGGTATAGGTTCCGAAGTCGTAGGTGAAGTTGTCATTGAGGTTGTAGGTCTTCGACATGTCACCGTCGATGACGAGCATGAGGTCGTGTCCGATGCCTGCGCCGGAGGTGTTGATGCCATCTTCATCGGTCACCTGCGCCACGAAATAGGGCGTACTGTTGACACTGCCGCCGTTTACAAAATCTGGCGAATTGAGGTAACAGTAGATAGAAGGTCCTATGGAGTCGGTACCCATACTCTCCGTTCCGCCCACTATGAAGTCGGAACTTGCCCCATGCACGGTGGTTTTCTTGTCATCGCTTACTGCGAACAGGTTGACGAGACCGCTCTTATCGGAATAGTTGATGTCCATTGGTACGGCGAAAGTTATCTTGAACCGTCCGCCGCGAATGCTGTCGGAACCGCTGAAGAGCGTCTTTGTGCGGTCGGTATAAACGAACGCCGTCTGTGCGCCTGACTTGGACGTGTCGTTGAGGCGGCAGGTTATCGTTTCCTCGGAATCGCGTACGGTCGATGTCACTATGCCGTTGAAACTGTCCATGCCGGCAACATGTCCGGTGATTGTCGCTGTTGATCCGGCTTTCATTGTAGGTATTTTGCCGTCCTTTACGGCCACGCCGTTGATGGAGTCCACCTCGATTGCCTGTTGGGGCAGTTTGAGTGCAATTGCAGGATCGCCGAGTAAAGAGAACTGCAACTTGTTGGTTGTGCGGTCTTGTGCCGATGTCGTGAGGAAATTTTTGGCAAGTCGCTGCGCTTCACCTATGGTGTTCGGTTTGCCGTCGACACGCTGGAGGACATAGCGGAGGAACGCCATGTTGATGCGTTTGTTATAATTGGCGTATACCGTACGGGTCGTTCCGAAGAATGCGAACGCCCCTCCTTTGCTGTTGAGTACGGCTGTCTCGCCGATAGTAGAGGCGATGCCGTCAAACGGCATGATGTCGCATGAGGCGGTAATCCACAGCGGCAGGTTGGTGTTGGAAAAATTCGCGAAGTCGCTGATGTTGAGTACCCTCTCGTGGGAAATCTGCGTTTCCGCCCCATGACCGGCATAGTCGATGATTAAAGCCCCTGACTGCTGTTGCGCCTTCACTATTTTCGTTACCTCGGGATAAGTGTTGCCATTTGATGCGGTGACACGTTCGAAACTGTCCCACATCACTTTCTTTACATGGTATCCCGGATGATTAGTCTGTGTTTCGTTGGCTGCGTCGTTCACATCGTCCATGTGTAGATTGTTGTTGCCGTCGTCTCCGAGGAACATTATGACGTTTTGCCAAGCCCCGGCGTTTGCGTTCTGGGCGTATGCTATTGTCTTGTCGACCATAGTTTTGGCTTCAGTCTCGGTGGTGACCGGGAATCTTCCCACCGCCAAGTCAAGCAAATCGGAGTTCTGCGGGTCTTCACCTTCTCCCTCGTCGAGCAGACAGAACCAGCCGTCATCAGTGTAGCAGGTTATCTTGTTGTAGGAATCTTCGCTTTCGAAGCACAGCAGATAGTTGTCGGGACTGAGATTCCGGGTATTCGAGGTGAGCATTCTGTTGTCCCACACACAGTCGCCCATGAGCAGCAAATACTTGGGCATCTCCGCCTCAGTCTCCGCTTTGTCGTAGAGCATCTTGAGGTATCGGCGGTAAGCATTGGCATCCGGCGTGCCGCTTGAGAACTCATTGTAGAGTTCGTCGGCAGGAACGATGTTGACCCTCATGTCGTCATGTTCGGCGTGAAAGGCTTTCAGACGTTCCGCCTGGGCAAGAAGTTTCTGCGAGGTGGGTATGATTATCACCATGTCGGCGAAGTCGTCGGCGTGGTGATCTTGGTTGGTGATGTTGTGTACATACTCCGCCGCGGGATGCTGTCGGGTCAGATTGTAGTTTTCGCGTGGCTGTCCGTAGGCGATGCTGATGTAGTCGAGCCGTGCCGGACCACCCTCAATGGTGGTCACCGTCACATTGTTTTCCTCTTTCAGAGAGTTGAGGCTGACGAACCGGGACGCGGATTTTCCCATGTCGTAAGTGCCGACACTCATGGAGAGAGTGCCCACAAGGGAGTCGTTGACGGCTATAGATACGGTGGTGGCAGAGCCTGCCGTCACGCTGACAAAGATATTGCCGCTCTGGCTTCCGGTGTCGTTTTTCAGGGTGAATGTGGCAGGCTGCCCCTTGACTATTGCCTTGCTGTCGACGAGGTTGCGTCCTCCGAAGAACCACGCAAAGCCGTCGTTCTCGTAAAGAGAGTGGTAATCCTCATTGGAATGGTAGAAACTGTTGACGAATGTGGCGGAGTCGACCGTCGCCACAGGGTCTTCCGACTGTGTGATGAAATAGTAGCCATAGTCGGAGTAGGGGTTTCTCGTGCGTGTGGTAGTGGTCTTCGACGACCACGAGACAGGTCCTTTGCCGTAGAAGAGGTGCTTGCCGTTGACGATGCACTGCTCCACCTCTTTCAGGTCATCAGTGTCGGCGAGATATGCGCTACTGATTTTCTCGGGCTGGAGGTTGCCTCCGTAGCCATAGATTTTCACCTTGTTGATGTCAGTAAACCCCGCTTTGCGTATCACGGCGTCGGTGAGTTCGAACACGCCGGTGTCGTTAACCCTTATCTTTGCCCACTTGCCGGTCGACAGTACGGAGTGTTCTGCGTATGCGGAGATGCTTGAAACCTTGCGCACGGCCTTTGCCCTCGCACCGTCGGCAGGTTTGGATTCGATGCGCAACATGAAACTCACAAGCCATTTGTATTTGCCGTCGATAAGTGCGACAGGCATGACACTGGTTTTGAGAATCGGCTTCTTGCGGTCGAAGACAATTGATGTCTGTGGGGTAGGGAAGAGAGGCGGTTCGGTTTCCGACAACCTATTGTACTTCGCTATGTCGGAAGGTGCCATGTCAATGTACTCAGGGTAGACGAGTGTCACTGTATAGACGGAGTCGCGGTAGTCGGCAGGGAGGTCGACGCTGTAGCCGACATGAGGAATGACAGAGTCTATCTGCACATCATCAGTGGTCAGATAGACAAAGTGCTCGTGCGCCATGAGTGCGGCGGAAAAGAGCAACATCAGAAAAAAGACTGCTTTCCTCATCATGGACAATAACGCAAAACGTGCGGTTTTATTGTGTCCCGGGATGCGGCAGCCCCTATTTGCAGTTGAACTCGAGAACTTTTCGACCTTCTATATAGCCCTCCATGTGGTCATCAATATGTACCGGTCCGATGCCTTCGGGAGTGCCCGTGTAGATTATGTCGCCAGTTTTGAGCGTGTAGAAACGGCTCAGATAACTGATGATTTCGTCTACTTTGAAAAGCATGTCGGCAGTGTTGCCGGTTTGGACTGTATTGCCGTTGATATCGAGACGGAAATCGAGTGAGTCGACAGAGAGGAACTGATCTTTTGGAATCCACTCCCCGATGGCGGCGCTGCCGTCAAATCCTTTGCATATATCCCACGGCATACCCTCCTTGCGTGCCTTTTCCTGCATATCGCGGGCGGTGAAGTCGATGCCGAGAGTGACTGCGTCGTAGTATCTGTGGGCAAATCTCTGCGGAATGCCCTTGCCCAGACGGCAGATGCGTACTGCCATTTCCGCCTCGTAGTCGATGCGTCCCATGAAGTCAGGGATGAAGAACGGCTTTCTGTCTTTGAGGAGTGCGGAGTCTGCCTTGAGGAATATCACTGGCTCATCGGGGCGGTATGCCTTTCCGTCGAGTTCCTGCGTGTGGCGCAAATAGTTCATTCCCACTGCGAAAATTTTCATGTCCTGTGTGTTTAAGAAGTCTTTTCAAACAAATAAGGCGCATCAAATGAATGATGCGCCCTATATTATTGTATCCGAAAAACGGTCTTTTTAGTCGGCAACGAGCGAGAAACGCTTGAAGTTGATGACTGTCAAGTCCTTGTCGGCAGACTTCAGATAGTCTGTCACGCTCATCTTGCTGTCCTGGATGAACTCCTGGTTCAGCAGACAAGACTCCTTGAAGAACTTGTTGAGACGACCCTTAGCGATGTTGTCGATCATCTGCTGCGGAAGGTTTGCTGCCTTCTCCTCAGAAACAGTAGCGATGATTTCCTTTGCCTTGGCAACGTCTTCAGCAGAGATCCAACCCTTGGCCATGTTGGACTCCATGTGGTCTTCAGAGTCTACATGTGCCGGATTGATGCCTGCTTTCTTGAGCGCATTCTCTACGGCCTTCTGTACTTGCTCCTGCTTGGTCTTCTCTACGGCAACCTTGATCTCCTCGTCAATCACGCTCTGAGGAACGGCCTCCTGATTCAGAGCGATAGGTTTCATCGCTGCAACCTGCATTGCTATAGCGTGACCCTGCTCCTGTGCGGGCTTGTTAGTCTGCACCATGGTGCACAGGATGTTCTTGTTCATGTGGTTGTAAACCTCCACGTTGTCACCCTCTATGAAGTTGTAGCCGTCCAGTTCCATCTTTTCGCCGGTGATACCAGAACGGTGCTGCACAGCAGTAGCGGCGTCATCGCCATTTGAAAGTTTCAGCGCCTTTACCTCATCGAGGCTCTTGCACTTGTTGGCAACTGCTGCATCGAGAATCTCCTGAACCAATGCGATGAAATCCTTGCCTGCTGCAACGAAGTCGGTTTCGCACTTTACTGCCACCATAGCGGCAAATCCGTCAACCTTCTTCACAAGAACACAACCGTTGGAAGTCTCGCGGTCAGAACGCTTAGCGGCAATTGCCAGACCACGCTCACGGAGAATGTCCTTTGCTTTATCCATATCGCCCTCTGCTTCAGTAAGGGCTTTCTTGACATCAGCGAGACCTGCGCCAGTCATGGCACGCAGTTTCTTGATGTCTTCCATTGTAACAGCCATAATACTATTCTTTGGTTTTGAAAGTTTATAAAAGAGCGGCGGAAAGTGTGGTTTCCGTCGCCCGATTTCAATTACAGTTACTCTTCGGTGGTTGTTTCAGCCTTTTCTGCGGTTGCAGTCTCAGCCTGTGCGCCCTCGTCTTCTTTTCTTGCACGACGTGTACGCTTTGGCTTTGCGTCAGCAACTTCCTCTGCCTGCTCAGCGGCAGCTTTCTCGTCAGCCTTTTCAACCTTACGCTCCTCGAGACCTTCTGCTATAGCCTGACAGCAAGCAGAGAGTATTGCCTCTACAGAATCCTTTGCGTCATCGTTGGCAGGAATAACGAAATCGATGTTGCGTGGGTTGGAGTTGGTGTCGACGATGCCGAATACAGGTATGCCGAGACGTTTCGCCTCTTTCACTGCGATGTGCTCTTTCATCACGTCAACAACGAATATCGCAGACGGCAGACGAGTAAGGTCAGCGATAGAACCGAGGTTCTTCTCGAGTTTTGCGCGCTGACGTGTGATTTGAAGAAGTTCACGCTTGTTGAGGTTGGAGAAAGTTCCGTCGCTCATAAGCTTGTCGATGTTCGACATCTTCTTAACTGCCTTGCGGATTGTAGGGAAGTTTGTGAGAGTACCACCAGCCCAACGCTCGTTGACATAAGGCATATTTACGCTTGCAGCTTTCTCTGCAACGATGTCCTTAGCCTGCTTCTTTGTGGCAACGAACAGGATTTTCTTTCCTGACTTTGCTATCTGCTTCAGAGCCTCGGCAGCCTCGTCAATCTTTGCTACTGTCTTGTTGAGGTCGATGATATGGATGCCGTTGCGCTCCATGAAGATATAAGGAGCCATTGCAGGATTCCATTTGCGGCTGAGGTGTCCGAAGTGTGCACCTGCCTGGAGTAACTGGTCAAAGTTTGTTCTTGACATAATTTCTTCTTTTGTTTTGTTTACTTTCTTTTGAAATTCTTTCTTGCTGAAGTCTTCTGACCCCAGTTTTGCTTAGAATCAGCCGGCGAGTAGCCATTCGGATCCCTCCGGTTTAGATACTAAACTTTTGTTCTTGTATGTCGTAAGCCAAGCCAATCCGCAATAGGGATGCGGTGGCAAAGCAGAACTGACATTAACGCTTCGAGAACTGGAAGCGGCGACGTGCCTTCGGCTGACCTGGCTTCTTACGCTCAACAGCACGAGAGTCGCGAGTGAGGAATCCTTGGGTCTTCAGTGCTTTTTTGTCTTCAGCGTTGATCTTGACAAGTGCACGTGCGATTGCCATACGCAGAGCCTGGCTCTGACCTGTGAAACCACCACCGTCAAGATTTGCCTTTATGTCGTACTTGCCCTCAACTCCGAGAGTCTGCAGAGGCTGCTTTACGACATACTGAAGGATTGCTGATGGGAAATATTTGGTGAGATCTACCTTGTTTATAGTGATCTTGCCGCTGCCTTCTGAAAGGTATACACGAGCTACAGCGCTCTTGCGGCGACCTGTTGCATTGATTAATTCCATCTTGACTGGGGTTATTTGTACTGGTTAATATCTATTGCCTTTGGCTTCTGAGCCTCCTGATTGTGCTCTGTGCCGTTATATATGTAAAGGTTGCCGAGCAACTGTCTGCCGAGCTTTCCTTTGGGAAGCATTCCCTTTACGGCGTGACGGAGAATCTTGTCCATGCCGTCCTCGCGGGTGCGAAGCTGTGCCGGAGAAGTGAAACGCTGTCCGCCCGGATAGCCAGTGTAGCGTGTGTATACTTTGTCGGTTTCCTTCTTGCCAGTGAATACGGCTTTCTTTGCGTTGATGATTATCACGTTGTCACCGCAGTCAACATGGGGGGTGAATGTTGGTTTGTACTTTCCGCGAATCAACTTTGCCACCTTTGACGCAAGGCGTCCAATCACCTGATCGGTTGCGTCAACTACTACCCACTCTTTCTGAGCGGTTTCCTTGTTGACGGAAATCGTTTTGTAACTTAAAGTGTTCATCTTAATTTTTCTTTTTCGAAGCCGGTCTCAGGACGCAACTCCAATACTGTTAAAATACTTAATCATTTCAAGTGATGCCCAACCTATCCTCCCACCTTATTTCTAAGGCTTGCGGTGGCGAGACACCATATCTTTGGATGACGATTCACTAACCACTGCATTCGGCCAAAAATACAGCTATTAACACGTGCGGCCATGGGCTATTGTTAGTCTGATTCGCCCTTGCATGGCACAATCCCCGGGGCTCTAAGCCTTCCCCGTAGTTGTAAAACTGGTGCAAAGTTACTGCTTTTATATGATTGCAAACCGCTTGAATGCAGTAATCACCAAGTGTTTTATGAATTATTAACTATAGTTATTGCTGTTTGTATGCAGATTCCATGAAGTCAATGAAACTTTGGTTGACCAGACGTGTGCCTCCCGGAGTGGGGAAGTGCCCCGAAAAATACCAGTCGCCGGGGTGGTTTGGTATGGCCTCATGCAGTCCCTCCAAACTCTGGAAAACTATCTCTACCGGAGTGGTAACTCCTTCGGGGCGCAGTATTTCCGCCATTTTTGCGTTGAGTTCTTCCGGAGTGAAAGGTTTGTAAATGTTTCTGACTGGATTCTGGATGTCGTTATCAGATTTCTGAAGTTCTTTTTTGCATTCCTCGTAAGTGCTGTGGAGCAATTGTTCCATGCCGCGTTCTTTTATGAGGGCAATGCAGGCTTGGAATGCAATGAAGTCGCTTATCTTGGGCATGTCAATGCCGTAGAAATCAGGATAGCGTATCTGTGGTGCAGAACTTACAATGACAATCTTCTTGGGGTGAAGTCGGTCGAGAATCCTTATGATGCTCTCGCGGAGCGTGGTGCCGCGCACTATACTGTCGTCTATTACGACAAGGTTGTCTTCGTGAGGGTTGAGCGAGCCTGCCGTGATGTCATAGACGTGGGCGGCAAGGTCATTTCTTGAGTTGCCCTCTGTGATGAATGTGCGCAGTTTTATGTCTTTCCAGACCACCTTTTCCGTTCTGACATCGGGTGCGATTTTCCTGATTCCCTCCACCATTCCATAGTAGGCAATCTCTGCTGTGTTGGGTATGTAGGTGAAGACAGTGTGGCTGGTGTCATTGCCGATGGCTTTCATTATCTGTCCGCACAGTTGTTTTCCGAGGCGTTTCCTCTCCTGGTGAATGTCGATATCATTGCCTCGGCTGAAGTAGATGCGCTCAAATGAACAGGCGGAGAATTTCTTTTGTGGTATAATCTGTTTCAGTGACATCTTGCCGTCGCGTGATACTATTACCGCTTGTCCCGGTGTTATCTCCCTGATGTCGTCAACCTGCAGGTCGAAGGTGGTCTGCAGTACCGGACGTTCGCTCGCTATGGCGACGATTTCGTCGTCGGCATAGTAGAAAGCAGGACGTATTCCCCAAGGGTCACGCATGGAGAACAGTTCGCCGCTGCCGGTAAGTCCGCATACGACATAGCCGCCGTCGAAATGCGGCATGCTCGTTTCCAGTACCTGCGCCACGTCGACATGGCTGTCTATGTATGTCGTGATGTCAATGCCGGTCAGTCCCTGTTCCTTGGCGGCGATGTAGTTGCGTTCCACTTCCCGGTCGAGACGGTGCCCCATAAGTTCCAGCATGATGTAACTGTCGCTGTATATTCGCGGACACTGTCCCTGTGCCGTGAGGAGTTGGAACACCTCGTTGATGTTGGTCATGTTGAAGTTCCCGCAGAGGCAGAGGTTCTTTGCCCTCCAGTTGTTGCGCCTCAGGAAAGGGTGAACGTAGGCGAGTCCTCCTTTTCCGGTAGTGGAGTAGCGCAGGTGTCCCATGTAAAGTTCACCGAGAAAGGCATCCTTCCCATCAGTATCCTCGTCGTTCGCGCTTCCCATACGACGTGCTATGGAACTGAAAACGGTACTTATGGCATCGCGTCCTTCCGCTTTTTCACGGTACATATACTCGTTGCCCGGTTCTTTGTTTAGGCTAACGCAGGCCACGCCAGCACCTTCTTGACCGCGGTTGTGCTGTTTCTCCATCATGAGATAGAGTTTGTTCAATGCGTACTTGTCTGTGCCGTACTTCTGCTTGTAGTATTCAAGCGGTTTGAGCAAGCGAATCATCGCTATGCCACATTCGTGTTTGAGGGGTTCCATTTTGATGGGGTTGTTGCAAATAGCAGGTTGTTTGTATGTATTTTCTCTACCTTATTATATATACAGAAGGATTAATGCCTGGTTCTGACAATGCAGTTGTGCGGTTCTTTTACATTAGCGTTGATTGTCACAGAACCGATGCTGTCGGCCGTGATAAAGCCGGAAACAGGATTCTTGATGTTCTCTATATGTCCGCGGATGTCCGCATTGATGTTGTAAGAATCCTCAAACGCCCGGTCGCAAGTCGGGTCGAACGTGCAGTCTTCGATTGTTATGCCGTCAAGATAGCACAGAGGTTGTTCTCCTGCAATATGGCAGCGCACTAACTTAACGTTTTTTGAATGCCATGCCAAGTACTCTCCGTCAAGAACGGAGTCGTAGACGGTGACATTCTCGCATTCCCAAAAAGAGTCCTTGGTGGTTATCTTTGCATTGTGTACTTCTACGTTCCGACAATACTGGAACACATATTTTGAATCGGAAACAAGTCCGTCGACATATACGTCAGTGCAAAACATGAAAGGGTAAGTGCCGTCGTGCAGCGTGACATTCTTTGCTTTCAGACCGTCTACTTTCCAGAATGTCTCGTCTGCGTCGTTTATCGTTACATTCTCCAATGTCAGGTTCTTCATCTCGCGGAACAGTTTCGGGGCGTCAATTACGGTGTCTTTCATCACCATGTTGTCACTATACCACACGGCAGAGCGGCTTCCCGGTTCGAAATGGCAGTTAGTTATGAGTGATCCGTTGACGTGCCACCAAGGGTATTTCCCTATGAAACGGCAGTTGTCAGCCTCGATATTGCTGCAACATTTGATGCCGGATTCTCCCTCGGTAATGGTGACATTCTCCAGTCGGAGGTCATTTGAACCGAACAGAGGACGTTCGCCTCCGAAACTCTTGTCTTTGATTGTGTTCATCCGTATCCTGTCTTTGCTGTGCAAAATTACAATTTTTTCCGTTATTGTCGGTGTGTTCGCAAATGAAAAGGAAGATGCATCATTTTTATTGACACATCTTCCGTGATTGATGAAAAAACTCTTGTTGTTATCTCTTGTTGCCGAACGACAGCCCCGGCCAGTCGTCGCTGCGGAACGGAGATGCCGGAAGTCCATCGGAGTTGACGAGGTTGCATTCGGGGTTGTCTGCCCATGCGTAGCGTACGGCAATGGGGAATGCAACGTCAGGAGATGACACTTTCACGGTGCTGCCCTCTATTGTGGCGTTAGCCCAGTGCCAAACGTGGTCAGCACCTGCCACGGCAAAACCTTTCACTTCTCCGTTGTCCGATGTGCGGAGCCCTTTTGCTGTACCACGCCTGAAGTTTACTGTGATGCAGTTTCCCTTTGTCTTATAACTGTTGAAGACAGGACCTTCGTAGGTAATCTTTTCTCCATAGGCAGTGGCACGTGCCGCAAGAGCAAGTCTGCGGCCCACTTCCTGCTTGTTTTTCGGGTGTATGTCATTGGCTTCTCCGATATCGATGATGGTAGCCATACCTACGTTGTCGAGGTGCAGACGCGTCATCAGTTGTGCCTCACGCAATTCTGCCCATGTGGATTCTTGTGGTTTGTCCTGCCGTTGCATGAAATTGGCCAACTGAACCATATAGAACGGGAAATCGTAACCCCATTTGTTCCTCCAATCCTTTATCATGAGCGGCATGAGTTCACGATACTGGTAGGACTGCGAAACGTTGGCCTCGCCCTGATACCAGATTGCTCCCTTGATGGCAAAAGGTATGATGGGGTTTATCATGGAGTTGTAGAGGAATGTGTGGACATTGGGATCAGACCCGATGTTGACGGGCATGGCTGGAACTTTCGCTTCATTCATAGAAGGTTCATACTTCCATTCACCAGAGAGGGAGATCCTGGTTGAGCCTTTCTTCGGGGCGATATAGAAATTGTCATCAGCGCAGTTTATACCAGTGAGACCTCCTGTGTCGTGTATTCTGATGGCAACAACAGCCTTGCCTGTTTTGACGAGTCTTGCAGGAATAGTATAGGTTCTGTCTGCCATACAGCCAATGGTGCTGCCGATGACTTCGCCGTTAAAGTAGGTCACGTCGTTGTCGTCAACCTGTCCGAGGTGAAGTGTGAGTTCCTTGCCTGCCATATTGCGTGGAATGTCAATAACTTTGCGCACCCACCAGAAGGCGTTGACAGTGCCGGGTTCTCCGCCTGTTCCGGGGAAACGGAATGTCTTCCAGAATGTGTCGTCCATGTCAATGGCGGCGTAATATGGTTTTCCGTCTTTGTAGCCTTTGTCCACTTTGTTGACATTGTCAAGCCATTCGTCATACTGGACTTTGTAGAGTTGCACCCTTTCGGTTTCGGACGCAGGCAGGTTCTCGATCTTTTTCAAGTTCCCTTGTTGGTCGGGAATGCCTTTGAAAGCGTCGGCACTCATCCATGCTTCGATTATTGTGCCGCCCCAGGAAGTGTCAATAAGTCCAATTGGAACGTTGCGGTATTTGTTGATGTCGCGTCCGAAGAAATAGGCGCAGGCGGAAAAGTCGGCTATGCTCTCAGAGTTGCATACCTGCCAACCGCCGTGTTCAACGGCGAGGTCGGATATAGGCTGTGCACTTGTTACCCTTGTCGCAAGCAGGAAACGGATGTTGGGATAGTTGTTGGCCTCGACCTTTTCCTTTTCCCAATCTTTCACATGTCCCCATCCTTCGACAGGCATCTCCATGTTGGACTGTCCTGAACATATCCATACTTCGCCTATCATGACGTTCTTGAGAACTGTTTTCTTACGACTTCCGTCGGAAATGGAAATCGTGTAGGGACCTCCTGCGGCAGGTGTCTTCACCGCCGTGCTCCACTTTCCGCTGTCGTCGGCTGTGGCAGTATAATTGTTCCCATCCCACGAAGTGGTCACTGTAATGGTCTTTCCGGGTTTGCTTTCACCCCAAATCGGAGCCTTTGCCGTTTGCTGCTGCATTACCATGTTGTCGGAAAATACTGGGCATAGTTTCACTTGTGCTGTGGCTGCCGACAGTTGCAGTAGTATTGCGCACAGGATAAGGGATATCCTTTTCATAATGTAATAGATTTAGTTGTTAAACAAAAAGGGGCGACACTTCGTTGTGATGAGAAGTGTGCCCCCAAAAGTTATATGGTTTCAGTCTATGGACTTCGGTGATTGACAGTCAAGACTGAACCGTTCTCTTACAGGTTCGGATTGTCCTTTCCCCAGTCAGTTACCGGTGGGATGATTCCAAGTCCGATGATCTCATCACGCATTTTCTGCAAGTGCTCGTAGGAAGCCTGCAGCCCTGCCATCTCCTCCTCTGTGCCCTTGGGCGCAGTGAAGTGTACGCCGGTGGCGTCAATTGTGGTAGGCATAGCCATCATTACATTCTTGTAGCCGCACGTGTCGCAGTTGACATAGCAACCGGCAGGGAGTGTGAACGGTTCGCCTCCCATTGCTCCTTCAATCATTTTAACGGCTTGGTAAGCCGGGCTCTGGAATGATGAACGTCCGCGAAGCTTGATTATGTTTGAACCGCCCTGTACGGTGTGCAGCTTGATTTCTGCCCAACGCTCGTCGGAAAGACCCATCTCGGCGAGAGGTTTGCCGTCAACTTTTACCTGAGAAGCGAATACTGCCATCTGCTCGCCGTGGCCTCCGTAGGTGTGCGCACCTGTAACCTTGTCCTGCTGCACGCCAAACTCGAGGGCGAGAGCCTGCTGCAGACGGGTGGAGTCGAGTGCTGCAAGTGATGTAAGCTGGTTGGGTTTCAGACCGGAATGGATGAGTGCGGTAAGTGCTGTAACGTCTGCCGGGTTGAAAATGACAACAACGTGTTTCACATCAGGGCAGTATTTTTTGATGTTCTCGCCAAATTCCGCAGCAATTTTGCAGTTGCCTTTGAGAAGATCTTCGCGGGTCATGCCCTCCTTGCGCGGAGCACCACCTGAAGAAATGATGTATTTTGCACCGGTGAAAGCAACTTCAGGGTCAACGGTGTAGCTGAGATTTGCACCGGGGAAAGCGCACTGCTGCATTTCGTCGAAAACGCCGTGAACTCCCGGTTCGTAGATGTCGTAGAGGCAGATGTTCGGAGTGAGACCGAGCATAAGGGCTGTCTGCACCATGTTAGAGCCGATCATACCGCCGGCGCCAACAATTACAAGTTTCTCGTCTGTTAGAAATTTCATATTACTTTGTATTAATCGGTTTGACAAATCCAATCGTCAGACAGAATGTACACACCGTAATTCTGTTACCGCAAAATTACTAAAAAAATGAGACAGTGTGCATATTTATCCGTGAATAATCTTTTTTTTTGCCTAAAAAAACTATCTTTGCAATTTAACGACGGTGCGCTTTTCTTTGTGCCGGTTTAGTCTGATATTCTGTATTCTTGTATGGGTAGTGTTATAGAACAACGATTGGAAGCGTTGAGAGATGTGATGCGCCGAGAGCGTCTTGCAGCGTTTGTGTTCCCAAGTACGGATCCTCACAACGGTGAATATGTGCCGGATCATTGGAAAGGGCGTGAGTGGATTTCCGGGTTTGACGGTTCGGCGGGTACGGCTGTGGTCACGCTCACATCAGCAGCATTGTGGACGGACTCCCGATATTTCATAGCGGCGGAGCAACAGCTGGAGGATACGGAATACGAACTGATGAGGCTGCGTGTGGAATCCACCCCGACCATCGCAGAGTGGCTTGGAAAGGAACTTGCGGCTTCGGATGTCAAAGAGGTCGGTATTGACGGAACTGTCGGTTCGTGGAACGAAGTGGAGGCTCTCGCCGCAGATTTGAGAAAGGAGGGCGGACTTACTCTGAGAACCAATTTCGACCCCTTGGATATAATATGGGAAGACCGTCCGGCAATTCCTCTCAATGTGGTGGAGATACATGACCTGAAATTTGCCGGAGAGACAACCCCTGACAAAATAAGCCGGATAAGGAAAGCCCTGAGGAAGAAACATGCGGATGGTATGCTGGTGGCTGCACTTGACAACATTGCGTGGACGCTAAACTTGCGCGGCAGTGATGTACATTGCAATCCTGTTTTTGTGAGTTATCTGCTCATAACGTCGCAACGTGTAATGTTGTTCGTGGACTCACACAAGCTGAGTGCTGCCGTAAAAGAATATCTGTGCAATATAGGCGTGGAACAGGAGAAATATTCCGTGGTGAAAGAAGCCCTCCGCCATTATCCTGATTACAATATCCTTATAGATCCCGATGAGGTGAACTATACTCTTGCGAAAGCGGTGAAATGCGGAAACGTAGTGCGTGAAGAGTCGCCGATTCCGATGATGAAAGCCGTTAAAAATCCTGTGGAAATAGAAGGTTTCAGGAGTGCGATGCTCCGCGATGGGGTCGCATTGGTGAAGTTCATGCGCTGGTTGAAACCAGCGGTGGAGCGTGGCGGTGAGACGGAAATGTCGGTGGACAGAAAACTGACAGCTTTCCGTGCTGAACAGGAACTGTTTTGCGGTGTGTCGTTCGACACCATCGCTGCCTATCAGGAGCATGGGGCAATAGTGCATTATGAAGCAACTACAGAAACAGACTCGCTTCTCAAACCGGAAGGATTTCTCCTTCTTGATAGCGGCGCACAGTATAAAGATGGTACTACGGACATAACTCGCACCATTCCATTAGGACCGTTGACGGAAGTCCAAAAACGTGTCTATACCCTCGTGCTGAAAGGTCACATACAGTTGGAACTCGCCAAATTTCCAGACGGAGCGTCGGGGACACAGATCGATGCCGTGGCAAGGATGCCCATGTGGCGTGAGGGCATCAACTATCTGCATGGAACTGGTCATGGGGTTGGGTCGTTTCTGAATGTCCATGAAGGACCGCACCAGATACGTATGGAGTGGAAGCCGGCGCCGTTAAGGGCAGGAATGACAGTTACCGATGAACCAGGCATATACCTCGCCGGACGGTTTGGCGTGAGAATAGAAAACACATTATTAATAAATAAGTATATTGAAACGGAATTCGGACGGTTCTTGCAGATGCAACCATTGACGCTTTTCCCTATAGACAGAGAACCGATTGTTGTGGATATGCTCACGGAAGAGGAGATACAGTGGCTTGATTCGTATCATTTGCAGGTGTACAAGAGCCTATTGCCTCTGTTGACGGATGATGCAGATCGGGACTGGTTGCGCGTCAATACCTTGCCATTGAATGAGCATGGCGTGTGGTGCTGATACCTTATGATGCCCCTCAGGATGATGGGAGTGGTGTGACAAAAAAACGAAAAAGTTTGTTTGTGTTGCGAAAAAGCCGTACCTTTGCATCCGCTTTTCCGTTCTTTTGCGGAACGGAGGCGTTATGTGTAACACTTAAAAACAGGTAAAACATGATTATCGTACCAGTAAAAGACGGTGAGAACATAGAGCGTGCTCTGAAGAAATTCAAACGCAAATTCGAAAGAACTGGCGTTGTGAAAGAACTCCGTGCTCGCCAGCAGTACAACAAGCCTTCTGTTTTGAAGCGTCTCAAAATGGAGCATGCCGTTTATGTACAGCAGCTCCGTGCTAACGAAGATTAGTTTTCTTGTCTGCCGCAGTGATGGCGGCTGGCGAGAAGGGGTGTGAGCCTGTGGGGCAAGAGGAATGGAAGGCTTGGTCAGAGAATTCCTCTGTTATTTGGAACAGGAGCGTAATCGTTCAGTCTGTACTGTAGAAAACTACGGTGCAGACCTTAATGCGTTCTGTAAGTATGTACGTCAACTTGACAAAGAATTAAGTTGGGAGGATGTTGATGCCAGTATTGTCCGTGGTTGGATGGAGGAAATGGCGGACAATGGCAATAAACCGTCTTCTGTAAATCGCCGTCTTTGCAGTCTTAGGGCATTCTTCCGTTACGGCGTTTCTTGTGGAAAGTTGCACTGCAATCCGGCTTGTCGAATAAAAGGCTCAAAGAAAGAGAAGCCTTTGCCGCAGTATTTGCGGGATGAGGAAATGGAGCGTTTGCTTGACAAAAAGTACTGGGGTGAAACTTTTGCGGATGTTCGTTTGAGAACGATAATCCTTACTTTCTATTCAACTGGTATCCGATTGGCAGAACTGCAGGGGTTGGATGATGGGTCGGTGGACAGGCAACAGGACGTGTTGAGGGTTGTGGGCAAGCGCAACAAAGTGCGTCTGGTGCCTTTCGGAGAAGAACTTAAGACCGAACTCGCTTCCTATCAGATGATGCGCAATGAGATGTTCGGTGACGGTTGTGGCGCTTTGTTCGTTGATGATGGGGGTGAGCGTATGACTTCGCGGCGGATAAGAAGCGAGGTGATAAAACGCATCTCTATGGTTACAACAATGAAAAAACGCTCTCCTCATGTGTTGCGTCATACTTTTGCAACGGCTATGCTTGACAATGGTTCGGGGATAGAGGAGGTGCAGAAACTTCTTGGACATGAGAGCGTGTCGACAACAGAGGTGTATACGCATACTTCTTTTGGCCAGTTGCGTAAGGTTTATTCTGGCGCGCACCCGAGAGGCGGAACTCCCCAAAAAAGAGATTGGGAGAAAGAGTTGTGTCGGTTGGGTGATTCTTCTATGGAGTGAGGCGTGGTGAGGACGAAGCGATATGCGGAGGGGACTGCTATATTAAAATAAGGTGGTGATGTTTCTTCTGGGAACGGAAAGACGTTTCTTTCTAAAAAAAATGCGGAAAAGTTTTGCAGGTTCGGGAATAATGCCTACCTTTGCAACCGTATTTGAAACACGCCCTGTAATGCAAGGTCTGATAGCAACAGGGGTTTTGCCTCTTTAGCTCAGTTGGCCAGAGCACGTGATTTGTAATCTCGGGGTCGTTGGTTCGAATCCGACAAGAGGCTCAAGAAATCTAAGTGTGGACGGAGGCGTGTGGTACGCAAGGGTGTTTTCCAGAGTGGCCAAATGGGGCAGACTGTAAATCTGCTGTCTTTCGACTTCGGTGGTTCGAATCCATCAGCACCCACACTGTTTGCAGAATGTCTGCGGAAGATGCTGAATCTCGATATTGAGGCGGACGCCACTGGCATCCTGCTAATTGTGCGAGATTTACTTTAGGGATATGCGGAAATAGCTCAGTTGATAGAGCACTAGCCTTCCAAGCTGGGGGTCGCGGGT
>CAVDQB010000016.1:10818-49703 GCA_963611255.1 Faecalibacterium prausnitzii | reverse complement strand
CTATCCAGCAGGGAACATTACTTGTTCTTCAGCAAATCGCGTATTTCTGTGAGCAGTTTCTCCTCTGCCGACGGCTCCGGCGGTGCAGGAGCCTCCTCTTTGGCATCCTTCTTTTTCGTAAGATTATTGAGACCTTTCACTATAATGAATATGCAGAACGCTATTATGAGGAAGTCTATGACGTTCTGAACGAACATTCCCCATTTTATTTCCGCCTCGCCCACCATTACGGAGAGCGACTTGAAGTCCACACCACCAGTGATTATACCTATCACCGGCATCATTATGTCTCCCACCAACGACGAAACGATCTTGCCGAAAGCGCCTCCTATTATCACGCCGACAGCCAAATCAAACGCATTGCCCTTAATGGCGAACGCCTTAAATTCTTCAATAAATTTCTTCATAATATTCCGTTTTTATATTTCCACTGTCTTTTCCTTGGAAAGAAGCGACGTTTTACTGTTGCCTACCCTTTTCTTTTGAGCATCTGCGACACCGTTGTCGCCACAAGTCCGGCCGTTTCCGTCCGCAGCCGGAAATCGCCCAAGGTGACGGACTCAAAACCTTGACCGAGCGCATACTGCACCTCGTCTATGGCAAAATCGCCCTCCGGCCCGACAAGCACGGTGATGTCAACGTCCGCATCAACGGCTGACAACTCACGGAAGAAGTCTTTTCGCTCTATCTCTTCATAGCAGTGACAGATGTATTTTTTTCCCGTTTTACATTCCGACACGAACTTGCGGAAATCCACCATATCGTTCACATGCGGGAAAAACGGTTTTCTGCTCTGCTTTGCAGCCGCCGTCACAATTTTCTCTATCCTGTCCCGGCGTATCTGTTTACGCTCCGAGAACCTGCAGTTGAGGAATGTTATGCCGTCAAAACCTACCTCCGTACACTTTTCCACCATCCATTCCATACGGTCGATGTTCTTTGTCGGGGCAATGGCGACATGGATGCAGCCGTGCCAAGCCTTCTCTTGCGGCTGCGCTTCAAGTATATCGTAGAGGCAGTGTTTGGGGGAGACGAGTGTCAGTTCGGCACGGTAGAACACCCCCACTCCGTCCATCAGAAACACCTCATCACCGCTTTCAAGCCGCAACACTTTTGCTGCGTGCTGCGCTTCTTCCGGCGGAAGTTCCGTCGCTACTGCCGCATCGGGCACATGAAAATACCTTACCTCTTTCACTAACCGGCCGGCTTTATCCTTTTGACACAGTCTCCGCCTTTTTCTTCGCCCTGAATATGAACGTGAAAAGCACGAGTACCACAAGCGCATAGCCGGCAAAAATGAACCAGCAAGTGCGCCAGCCTGCCAACTGAAGGGCGGCATCCTGATTGTAGACAAAATGGTTGACGACGGCCTGAGCGGAGAGTGTGCCTATGGAAGCACCCAAGCCGTTGGTCATCATCATGAAAAGTCCCTGGGCGGATGAACGTATCCCCTCGTCAGTGTTCTGGTCCACGAACAGCGCACCCGAGATGTTGAAGAAGTCAAACGCCACTCCGTAGACGATGCACGACAGGATGAACATCCAGACACCAGCACCCGGGTCGCCCGTACCGAAGAGTCCGAAGCGCAGAACCCACGCCAACATGGCTATCAGCATCACGTTCTTGATACCGAATTTCTTCAGGAAGAACGGTATGAGGAGTATACAACAGGTCTCGCTTATCTGGCTTAGGGAAATCAGAATGTTTGCATGCTGCGCCCCGAACGTGTCGGCATACTCTGCGATATCCTTGAACGAGGTGATGTAAGGGTTGGCATAGCCGTTGGTAATCTGCAGACTTACTCCAAGCAACATGGAAAAAATGAAGAACACAGCCATGCGATAGTTCTTGAACAAACGGAATGCGTCAAGTCCGAGAGCCTGCGACAGGGTTTTCCGCTGCACGCCTTTTTCCGCCAAGGCTTTCCTCGTCGGACAAGCAGGAAGAACCTGCGCATATAGCGCAAGTACTATTCCCAATAAGCCACTGACAACAAACTGATTACTTGTTGCCTGATAACCCAACAAGTCAACAGCCCACATAGTACAGATAAAGCCCACAGTACCAAACACACGAATAGGCGGAAAGTCCTTCACTGTGTCAAGTCCCGACTTCACGAGGGCGTTGAATGCCACGCTGTTTGACAACGCCAAGGTAGGCATATAGAACGCTACGCTACAGGTGTAGAGAACAAACAGCAACGCCATATCGGCGTTTGCGAGATGCCCATACAGACCGGCGGCTATCATGAAGCCTCCTGCCAGCAGATGGCAGAGCCCCAACAGTCGCTGCGCCGGTATCCAACGGTCTGCGACAATGCCCATCAGAGCAGGCATGAATATCGAAACAACACCCTGGACGGCATAAAACCAGCCGATGATTGACCCGAACCCGGCCTGCGAAAGGTAGGTTCCCATGGAAGTGAGATAGGCTCCCCATACGGCGAACTCGAGGAAGTTCATCAGTATGAGCTTTACTTTAGTATTCATAGATTTGTCTTTTCTTTTCAATTGCTGACGCTGCAAAAGTACTTATTTTTATTTGTAAACAAAAGGAAAAGGAACATTTACTTGCATATTCTGGCATAAGGGCAACCGTCACAACGCCTTTCCTTGTCCGTAGCGACAAACGGCACGTCCTTGTCAAAAATCTCTTCCACCTGCCGTTTCAGCAGTTTACGGAAATCAGGTTCGTACTTTACAATGTCGCCTATACTCTCTCCGTTGAGTTTGAGAACGGGATCCATCACGCTCTTGCTCTTCTGTATGAACAGCAAAGCGGGCCTTACCGGGAGCAACCTCGGATTAAGTGCCTTCGTGTCATTGTCATCCGATGCCGTGTTCTGGTGGCGTACGATGACCGAATACAGCATTGCCTGAAGATAATAATCGGAGTGACAGGTATCTATGTTATCCGGATTGAACACTTCATCCACCGTTTTCTGCTCCATTCCTTCGGGTGTCCGGCTGCCGGTTTTGTAGTCCACGACACGCAGCACATCGCCTTCCTCTGTATGGATGAGGTCAAGCCGGTCGATGTAACCTCCGACAAGGAGTTCGCGGCTTGCGCCGTCTACACAGAAAGTCATCCTTTCATAGGCACGTTCCTCTATGCCCACGATTGAGAACGGGGCGATGTTGTAGTCGTTGTCGAGCATCTTTTTGATATACCGACAGATGACTTCACGGTTTATCAGTTGCAGTCCGTCATAATGAGGCTTGTGCCCACGGAAGATATTTTCTGAAAAAGCCTCATCCACAAACCGCTGTATCGTCGAGCGGTCACGCTGTTTCAGAAGCGTCCCTATGGCCTCCTTGGTTATCACGCCGTCTGGCGTCTGTATGTTTTTGTAGATGAGTTCCGCCGTGGCATGGAAGATTGTACCGAAAGTGCGGTGATCACTGATGTCGCCGGTATCGGGTTCTTTTATCTTCGCCACATTATTGTAATAGAACTTCAACGGACATCTCATGTAGGAATTGATTGCCGATGGCGACAGTGAGGTTATGTTTTCCAGCACCCGGAGCACCTGTTCGTCCTTTGCCACATTCTTCCTTGCGAGTGCCATTGGCGACTGCCGTGCCGTCAGGTTGCCGTGATGGATGTGCGTCGTCGACGGATTTGCCTCCGCCATCAGTTGTGTCATGAAGCGGCTCATCTGCCCCGTATGGCCGTCTTCGGTAGAACTGTTGTAGGCTATACTGGTGTCCTGGCAACGCTGAAGCAACCTATAGAAATAGTAGGCGTATATAGCCACCTTGTTGTCAATGGTGGTCAGTTCGTGCGCTTTGCGTACGGAATAAGGTATCAGCGACACCTCATTGATGCCTTTCGGCAGGTTTCCATCGTTGCAGGAGAGCACCAACAGGTGGTCGAAGTCGAGGTTTCGCGTCTCGAGCACACCCATTATCTGTATTCCGGCAGCCGGTTCGCCGTGGAAAGGCATTGTCGTCTGCTGTATAATCTGGTCGGTCAGGCGAAGCAGCGTCGACGGATCTACGGCCAAGTCGCCGCCTTTTATCAGGTCGTTGAGGCGGTTCATGACATTGTACATGCGGAATACCGACTCCTGCATGAACTGCTGTTCGTATGTGGGAAATTCCTTTTCCGGGTCTCTGCCCTCTGCCGCCAGGTTGTCAATGCGCTGTTTTTCACTGTTCTTGCCGATGACACCAAGTATTGCAAGCAACCGTTCCACGAACACAGAGTTCATCTCGCTGCGGTTGCAGTCTACAGGTTCAAAGAGCAGGTTCAGTCCCTCGTCGAGACACAAGTGCCCCTTGTCGGGAAAGAATACCCTCTCTCTGACAAGTGCCTGCGACAGTTCCGCAGCCTTATCCGACAGCAGATGCATATAGGGATGACGCAACAAGGCGGTCACGAACTTCTGCACGAACACCTGTTGCTGCACGTTATATCCGTGCAAATGCAGTGCAAGGAAATTCTCAACCAGTGCTGCGACAGGCGATTGCGACAGAGGAAAACCCACCGTTATGTTCATCTTGCCCGACATCTCCTTTGGCAAGCAGTGTATAACGCTCTTGAGCAGCGTCTCGTCAGCAAGCACTATGGCAGTCCTTTCGCCGTCTTTCATTCTGCCATTGCCCTCCAGCCACTGGCTGATATAGCGTGCCTGTATGTTCTCGGTGGCGGCAGACAGAAAGGTTATGTCCTTTTCTTGCGAGAAATTACCATAGATTCCGCTGTCCTTGATATCGAGTTCATTGGGGTATTTCACAAGCCATTTCTCGATGAAACGACCTGCCTCCTGACTGCTGTTGCCGAGATAATAGTCGTCAAAGTCCCAGTAGAAGCTGGCAAGTCCCTTGTCCTTCATGCTCTTGAAGAGTGTCTGCTCCACCTTCTGTATCATGTTGAATCCCACGAAAATGTACTTCTTGTACTTCCATTGCAACGCATCAGCCCTCTCTGCCACCTTGCGGTACATAGCCCCCTCGTAGGCCAGATTGTCCTCAAGCATTGCGGCGTTGAAGTCATGGTAGATGTTTGCCAGTTTGTTCCAGAGGTATTCAAAACGCTGTTTGAGCCTTGTGTCGTGTCCATCGGTAAACTCCGCAAAGAAGCGTTTGAGCGTTTCACGCTCCTTTTCGTCAAGATAGGCGACGGAATCCAGGGCGTGCAGATCGCGTATGTTGCTGAACACGAGGTCTGCATTGCCCATGTTCTTGTCGAGGTCGTCAAAGTCCGACAGCATGATTTCGCCCCAACTCCAGAACTGGTCGAGCGTTTCATCGTTGGTGACATACTTTTTGTACGTCCTGTACAGCGTGCAGACACTCTTTATCTTGTCGGCAACGGTCAGGTCGGTCTGCGACCTGAACAGTTCGCTAATGGTGATATAGTGCGGGCTCCACAGAGGTTTGCCTGCGGCTGTCAGCAGATAGCGGTTCATGAAAAGCGACGCCCGCTTGTTGGGAAACACCACTGCCACCCCGCTCAAGTCGGTGCCGTGTTTTCTTATTATGTCTTCCGCTACATATTCCAGAAAGGCTTTCATAGTAAAGGATGTTTGTCTTTTGTCAGCCGTTGCTTGCCACCGGCTCCACCACATTATTGTATATATACCACAGATAGCCCTCAACGTGACGGTAACCCATGCCCTGCAGCAGGTCCATATATGTTCTCACCTGACTCTTGTACCGCTCGTCGGGCTTGCCGAACTTGAAGTCTATGACTGTCATCGTGTCCCCTGTCTTCACCACACGGTCGGGACGCAGTTCGCGTGCGCCCCCCGTTTCCGGGTCATGAGAGATGATTGTGCACTCGTTGAACACCTCTGCCTCCGCCGAGAACCAGCGGTTCACCACAGCGTGCGGATTGTCGTTGATGCGTTTCCGGATGAGTTTCGAGAGCGTGATGCGGTTCAGTTCCTTGTCCGAATCGGAGATTACGCCCTCCTGAACGAAGTCGTCAAGCACCCGTTCCACCTCACTTGCATCATGTATCTGCGAAAGCACACTGTGCATCACCGTACCTTGGGTGATGTAGTGCTGGTTTTCGGGTGTCGTGTCCTCCCCTGTCACGAACGCACGGCTTCTGTTGCTCTGGCGGAACTCGAGGTTTCCGTTGTGCACATTGGCATCTACGGCTACATCGGTCTTCTTCTGCAAGAATACGTTTCCCGACGTTTTGGCGTCCTTGTTCTTAACATACAGGCTGCCATAGGTGAAATGCACCGTCTCGTCTCCCTTGCCCGCATCGCCCGTGATGACACTTCCAGGCAAGGCATCTGCCAGATGGGGCAGTGTCTTTTGTATCAACGCACACATAGTGGATTTGCCCAATCCGTTCTTTCCCATTACGTTTTTGCCTATGACATACAGGTTTTTCGCCGCACGGGTAAACGCCACATACAGCATGTTTATGTTGTCTATGCTATTCTGCACCTGCTCCTTGAACCAGTCATCGGAGTAGACGGTGTTCTTCAGACCGCCCGTCTCCACCGGCACGACAGGCATTTCCGAAAAGGGTGCTTCGTCTGTCTTGCACCACAGAGTGCTGCCCTTGTCAAGTTTCCACGCAGCAAACGGCAGGAGGACGTGGTCAAACTCCAGTCCCTTACTCTTGTGTATGGTCAGCAGTCTGATGCCCTGCAGGTCGCCGCCCTTGACACTTTTCTTGTGGAGAGAGTCGTCCCAAGCCTCCAGAAACCGCCCTATGTCGGGCACATTGTTCTTCGTGAATGCGCTGAGTTGATCCATGAAAGCGTCTATATAGGCGGCTTCGTCCGGCAGTTTGTCGAGGCTGAACAGCAAGGAAAGAGCATCAGCAAGGTCACCGGGAGGAAGTGACAGCAGGCGTTCACGGTCGTGCACGAACTCATAAGGCAAGAATTTGTCCGCTCCGTCGTCACCTCCGAGGCTCACGGCGGACACTTCTTCACCGAGTATACACTGTCTGTATTCCTTTGCAAGTTGCGCCCTCAGCAGGCGGTTGCCGGGGTCTGCGAGTGACTTCATGGCATCCGCAAGGATGTTCACCGCCATTGACGAATCCAGTTTGTAGGCCTCGTCCGAGATGAACGCATGGCCTGGCATCTCGTTCTGAAGCCAGTTTGCCAGTTCGGAGATGTCCTTGTTGTCGCGCGCCAGTATCGCTATGTCGCCGTCTCTCGCCCCGTTGGCGGCAAGAGTGAGTATCTGTTCCTTCACCAGAGGATAGCACACGTCCTTGTAGGTCTCGTCCTTGTCAGTCGACAGGAGAGTTATGTCAACAAGTCCGTGCGGTTGTTTGCCGTCAGGACACTTCTGGCAGACAAGGTCTTCGGAGTATATCTGTTCGATGACACCGCCCTTGTCGTTGCCGTCTTCTTCGAGAAGGCATCTCGCCACAGGGGCTGCGGTCGTGAAGAAGCGGTTGTTGAAATCCACAACGTTTGTTTCCGAACGGTAGTTGACATCCAGTTTGTCGAGTTTCACGTCCTTGTCTTTCAGGTCTTTGTCGGCACTTATGTTGTTGAGAAGTCCCCAGTCGCCGTTCCTCCAGCGGTAGATGCTCTGCTTCACATCACCCACAATGAGGTTCTCGGAACCCTCATGCGACATACATTCGAGCAGCAGTTTCTTGAAGTTTTCCCACTGTATGGTGCTCGTATCCTGAAATTCGTCGATCATGATGTTCCTTATCCGCCCCCCGATTTTTTCAAACACGAACGGCGCATCGGTGTTTTCCATCAGTTCGTTCAGCAGGTTCTGCGTCTCGTCAAGCAGGAAACTGTTGGCGTCACGGTTGATTTCACGCACCTCACGGTCTATGTCGTTGAGCAGCCGCAGTTCGTTTATGTTCTTCAGGATAGCCCTTGCCGTCGCCACATTGCGCACGTTTTTCTTGCGTTCGGCCTCCGTCTCGTTCAGGTAAGGCACGAGCGTGCTTGCGGCGAATGCCCCTATCGGCTTCGCGACGTCTGCCTTCTTCACCCATCCGTCGGCACTCTCGGCAGCCTTCTGTGCCCTGCCGTTGAACACCAGCGCCTTGCCCTTGTCGATATATTCCCCCTGTTGCAGTTTGCGGAAATACACCGTCGGGCCTCCATTATTGCTGTATGCAAAATCGCCTGGGGCATATCCGGCATCGTCAATCATGCGGAAAAACCTGTCCGCCAGACGCTTCATGCCCTCGTCAGCCTCCTTTATGATGCTGCGCAGCGACCGCTTGTAGAGTTCAAAAAAGTTGCCCTCGCCCTCCAGTTTGCTGTTAAGCGCCTCGGCATTGTCCTTGTATTCACGCTTGAAGATTTTCTTTCCGAAATCCTTTATGTCGCCTATGACATTCCAGTTCTCGTCGTCCTCCATCTTCTGCTCTATGTAGCCGATAATCCATTTCAGCGCACTGTCGTTCTGTTTCAGTTCCGCAATGAGTTTGTCTACCGCCATTTCCTCCACCTCATCATTGTTCAGTTCGACTCGGAGGTTGGCATTGAGTTCCAGTTCGCGCGCCAAATTGCGCAGCACACGCTGGAAAAAGGCGTCTATGGTCTCTATGTTGAAGTTGGAATAGTCATGCAACATGAGGCTGAGAGCCGCACTCGCCTTGCGCCTCACCTCCTGTTCCGTACAGCCGAGGTCACCCACGATGCGCCTCATATAGTCCTTGGAATCCGCCAAGTCGTTGGCAAGACCGTACAGTTGGCTGAGTATGCGCAACTTCATTTCCTCCGTCGCCTTGTTGGTAAACGTCACTGCCAGCGTCTCCCTGTAGGCATACGGATTGGCGACAAGCAGTTCTATGAACCTCACGGCAAGGGTAAACGTCTTGCCAGAGCCGGCACTTGCACGATAGACAGTCAGTGTGTGATAATTTCCCATAGCAGTCCAAAGGTACGGAAAACGCCCGGTTCGTTGAAGCAAACCGCCGCATTCCGTCTGCTTTTAACTTATTTTTAACAAGCTCTCACGCCGATTCCGCCCTACACTATCCACCCAACAGTTCTCCCTCCCCACCACTTTCGCCGCTCCACAGCAGCCTTCTTACAACCCTACAGCACCTTTCTTGCAGTCCTACGGCACATTTCTTGCGACTTGTTCACGGTCGTGGTTCGGCCGGTTCACGACCGTTATCCGATCAGACCACGACCGTTATTCGATCAGACCACGACCGTTATTCGACCGAACCACGGTCGTGAACCGCCCCCAAAAGACCGTTTAGGCACAAACAAAAAGCCACTCCACAGAAACGTCTGCGGAGTGGCCGTATCCTGAAAATTGCCTTTTACCTCAGAAAAGACATTTTCTTTATTTAGAGTTCAGCGAGGTACTTGATAGTACGAACCATCTGAGAAGTGTAAGAGTTCTCATTGTCGTACCAAGAAACTACCTGTACCTGGTATGTGTCATCGTCGATCTTGCTAACCATTGTCTGAGTAGCGTCGAAGAGTGAACCATACTTCATACCGATGATATCAGAAGAAACGATCTGATCCTCGTTGTAACCGAAGCTCTCTGTAGAAGCAGCCTTCATAGCAGCGTTGATGCCCTCAACAGTAACATCCTTACCCTTAACAACAGCAACCAAGATAGTTGTAGAACCTGTAGGAGTAGGAACGCGCTGTGCAGAACCGATCAACTTACCGTTCAACTCAGGGATAACGAGGCCGATAGCCTTGGCAGCACCTGTTGAGTTAGGAACGATGTTCTGAGCACCTGCGCGTGAACGGCGGAGGTCACCCTTGCGCTGAGGACCGTCGAGAATCATCTGGTCGCCTGTGTAAGCGTGGATTGTAGACATGATACCAGACTGAATTGCAGCGTACTTGTTCAGAGTGTCAGCCATAGGAGCCAGACAGTTGGTAGTACAAGAAGCAGCAGAGATGATCTTGTCAGCAGGAGTCAGGGTCTTGTGGTTGGTGTTATAAACGATTGTCGGGAGGTCGTTGCCTGCAGGAGCAGAGATAACTACCTTCTTAGCACCTGCTGTGATGTGAGCAGAAGCCTTCTCCTTTGAAGTGTAGAAACCGGTGCACTCGAGAACTACGTCAACGTCAAGCTCGCCCCAAGGAAGCTCAGCTGCGTTTGGCTTTGCGTAGATTGTGATCTCCTTACCGTCAACAATGATTGAGTTGTCTGTAGCCTCTACCGTATGCTTACCCTCGCCGTACTTGCCAGCGAAACCGCCCTGTGCAGTGTCATACTTGAGAAGGTGAGCCAACATTTTGGGGGATGTAAGGTCGTTAATGGCAACTACCTCGTAGCCCTCTGCCTCAAACATCTGACGGAAAGCCAGACGACCGATACGGCCGAAACCGTTAATAGCAACTTTTGTCATTTTTATTTGAATTATTTATAAGTTAATAAAACATTGATGTTTCTTACCTTCAACGAGTGCAAACAACAGTGTTTAGCACCCCGTTTTTACGAATGCAAAATTACGGAATTAATTTTTATCTAAAAAAGAACAGTACGCTTTTTTATACAAAAATAACCTTAACGTCACGATTTTGCAATATTGACATATCAAAAGTTTATATGCCATATTACAATAATTGTTGACTGGTAATTCCAATCAACAATTTGTCAAATAAAAACGGAGAAAATTTGAGGTGCCTACCCGATTCGAACGGGTGTACACGGTTTTGCAGACCGTTGACTAAGCCACTCATCCAAGGCACCGTCAGTAAATGTAGTGCAAAGGTATGATTATTTATTGATACAACCAAATTTCCGCACTACATTTTTGCTTTATATCCTTTTACCAGGCGAATATCGGGTATCGGGACATCATATCATTGACTTTCTCGCGAACGCTGCCTATGACCTTGGCATCTTCAGGGGCGTTGAGAACCGTCTCTATCAGTTCCGCTATCTGCAGCATCATGTCCTCTTTCGCTCCGCGTGTCGTTATTGCGGCTGTGCCGAGGCGTATGCCTGAAGTCTGGAATGCCGAGCGGGAGTCGAACGGAACCATGTTCTTGTTGACCGTGATGTCGGCTGCCACCAAGGCGTTTTCCGCCACCTTGCCGGTAAGGTCAGGATATTTGGAGCGCAAATCGACGAGCATCGAGTGGTTGTCGGTACCCCCCGAAACGATATTAAAGCCGCGCGCAATCAGTTCATTGGCAAGAACCGAGGCATTGGTCTTTACCTGCTGTGCATAAACCTGCCATGTCGGGTCGAGGTTTTCGCCAAATCCCACAGCCTTGGCGGCAATGACGTGCTCGAGCGGACCGCCCTGCTGTCCGGGGAAAACCGCAGAATTGAGCAGCGTGGACATTTTTTTCAGTTCGCCTTTCTTGTTTGTCAGTCCCCAAGGATTGTCGAAATCCTTGCCCAGAAGGATAATTCCTCCACGCGGACCGCGCAGGGTCTTGTGCGTGGTAGAGGTCACTATGTGTGCGTATTTCACTGGATTGTCAAGCAGTCCGGCGGCAATCAGTCCGGCAGGATGCGCCATGTCGACCATAAGAAGAGCCCCTACGGAATCCGCAATCTCACGCATACGCTTGTAGTCCCACTCGCGCGAGTAGGCAGAACCGCCGCCAATGATGAGTTTCGGACGGTGCTCGTGAGCCAGACGTTCCATTTCATCGTAGTCCACACGCCCTGTTTCGCGGTTGAGGTTATAGCCCACAGGATGATAGAGAATGCCCGACGTGTTGACCAGAGAACCGTGAGAGAGATGACCGCCATGGTCGAGATTCAGCCCCATAAAGGTGTCGCCGGGCTTCAGAACGGCAAGCAGCACCGCCGCATTTGCCTGTGCTCCCGAGTGCGGCTGCACGTTGGCATATTCTGCGCCGAAGAGTTTGCACACGCGGTCTATGGCGAGTTGCTCCACTTTGTCAACGACCTGACAGCCGCCATAATAGCGTTTGCCGGGATAGCCCTCGGCATATTTGTTGGTCAGACAAGAGCCCATGGCCTGCATGACCTGCTCTGACACGAAGTTTTCCGACGCTATCAGTTCGATGCCACGCAACTGCCGCTGGTGCTCTTCCTCTATTAGCGTGAAGATTTCAAGTTCCTTTGCCATATCGTTTTCTGTTTTTATGGTTTGTGAAATGTTCTCTATTGTAAACGCCGTGCGCCGTTACCTCGTCCTCCGATAGAGGTCTTCAAGGTTCGGGCGCGGCACTCCCCTGGCAACAAGAGTGTCAAGAGCCTCCCTCGCATCCGCCTTGCGGTTCATGCACAGCAGCAGGTCTATATAGGATATGCGGTAGTCCGTGTTGTCGGGCTCGAGAGTTATCGCCTGCCGGAAGTCATATTCAGCAAGATCGTCAAGTCCCCTCTCTTTCTCAACTCCTGCCCTTGCGGCAAACGCCTCGCTACGGTCGGGATGCTGCGCACACAGCACATTGAGCATATCAAGAGCCTCTGTGAAGTGCTTGTCCTTCTGGTTGAGCAGAGCCAAACCAAGCTGCGCCTCGAAGTGACCGGGGACTATGGCGAGCAGTTTCTGGTAGTCTTGCCGTGCAAAGCCATATTTGCCCTGCCGCTCATAGACGTAAGCCCGGAAGTAAAGAGCCGTAAGATTGCTGTCATCCTGCGCCAACACACGGTCATATTCACTGCACGCATAGTCCCATTGTCCGAGCCGGAGGTTCAGTCCAGCCTTTCTCAGCCTCAAATCCACCGATTCGGGATTCTTTGACAGTTCCTTTGAGATTACGGCAAGACTGTCGCGCAACTGTCTGTTCGTCTGAGCACTCATACCCAAACAACAGAACAGCGACAAGAGACAGACTACTGCACGGCGCATGAACTATGCTTTTGCGATGTAATCCACGAGCCAAGCGCCCACTTCCTTTGTGCCGTAGTGCGCTCCGCCCTCGACTTGTATTTCGGGAGTGCGCACATTCTGGTCAAGAGAAGCGTTGACTGCCTTGCGGATGAGAGCACCTTCCTCTTTCAGATTGAAATACTCGAACAGCATGGCAACGGAGAGTATCTGCGCCAAAGGATTGGCAATGTTGAGTCCTTTTCCCTGCGGCCATGAACCGTGAATCGGTTCAAACACAGGCGTGGAAGAGCCTGTTGACGCAGACGGCAGCAAACCCATGGAACCCGTAATGCACGATCCCTCGTCGGTAAGTATGTCTCCAAAGGTGTTCTCCGTAACGATAACATCGAAGAATCTCGGATCTTGTATCATGCGCATAGCGGCATTGTCAACGTACATAAAGTCGGTCGTGACATCAGGATACTCCGTCATCATCTCCTGCGCGACCTTGCGCCAAAGGCGTGAAGAAGCCAACACGTTAGCCTTGTCAACGACAGTGAGGTGCTTGCGGCGCTGTCTTGCATACTGATAGCCCACTTTAAGTATGCGCTCCACTTCCGGCCGGGTGTAGTAATTGGTGTCAAGAGCATCCTCTGTACCGAGTTCCGCGTTCATCGCTGGTTCCTGCTTTTTGCCGAAATACATACCTCCCGTCAGTTCACGGATACAAACGAAATCGGCGCCACTGACCAGTTCGTCTTTCAGAGGTGATTTGTGGACGAGGCAGTCAAATGTTGTCACGGGACGGATATTGGCATACAGTCCCAGTTTCTTCCTCATTGCGAGCAGTCCCTGCTCAGGACGCACCTTCGCCGTGGGGTCATTGTCGAACTTCGGATCGCCGACACTCGCAAACAGGACAGCATCTGCCTCCTTGCAAATATTATATGTTTCCTCGGGGAATGGGTCGCCCACCTCGTCTATGGCGTGCGCTCCGCACAATGCTTCTTGATAGGACACGTCATGTCCGAACTTCTTTGCGACAGCGTCCAACACTGCCACTCCCTGTTCCATAATCTCCGGTCCGATACCGTCACCGGCCAATACTGCAATCTTTAGTTTCATATTCTGTCTATTCTATTATGTTCAACAATTTTATCGTAGCCTTGATGGCGGCCTCCGTCTGGTCGGCGTCGAGGGCATGAGTGCGGTAGGTACGCCCCTGAAACTCCCAGTCGATGGTGGTCTGCACAAGTGCATCTGTGCGTCCGCCCGGCGGAATTGTCACGTTGTAATTGCACAACCATGGGAACGAACGCCCGAGTTTGTTTTTGTAGATGTGCCTGATGCAGCGGACAAAAGCATCGTACTGACCGTCACCTGATGCCGTCTCGCCATACACTTCACCGTCAATCTCAAGTTGAACGGAGGCGACCGGCTTCAGTCCATAGGCGGTTGAGACCATGTAACTCTTGAGTTTGACCTTCTCGTCCAACGTGTTGTGCTTCAGCACATCATTGACTATATAGGGCAAATCGTCCCTTGAGACGAGTTCTTTCTTGTCTCCCAATTCAATGATACGGGCGGTCACCTTCTTCATGGCATCCTCTGACAGTTCGATGCCTATCTCCTCCAAGTTCCTCTTGATGTTGGCTTTGCCCGACACTTTGCCCAAAGCATACTCGCGTTTTCTGCCAAACCGCTCTGGCACAAGGCTGTTCTGATACAGACCGTTCTTGTTGTCTCCATCGGCATGAACGCCCGCCACCTGGGTAAAAACAGACGACCCGACAATCGGTTTATTTGGCGGAATGGCTATTCCCGAGTAACTTTCCACAAGGTGACTCACCTCATTCAGTTTCCCCTCTTCTATGCTTGTGGTTACGCCAAAGTGGTCTTTCAGCATGGCCTGAACCGATGCAAGAGGCGCATTACCGGCACGTTCTCCCAGTCCGTTTATGGACGTGTGGAGTCCGTAAGCACCGCTCAGAACCGCCGCCAGGACATTGCTCACGGCGAGATCATAGTCGTTGTGGGCATGGAAATCGAAGTGCAGATCCGGATAACGGGCCGTCATCCGGTGAAAATACTTGTATGTAAGCAACGGATTAAGTATGCCAAGGGTGTCGGGAAGCATAAATCTCCGGATGCCGGAGTCGCGCAATGCGTCCATGAGACGGAATACATAGTCGGGCGAATCCTTCATTCCGCTGGACCAGTCTTCCACATATACATTGGTAACCATACCGCGCGACTTGGCGTTTTCCACATTTGCGAGAATGTCGGAAATGTGTTCCTCGGGCGTCTTTTTCAACTGTTCGGTACAGTGGCGGTACGATCCTTTCGTCAACAAATTGATGACATGGCCTCCGGCATCCTGTATCCAGTCCAGAGACTTGTTGCCGTCAACAAAGCCAAGAACCTCAATCTTGTCTATATGTCCACGGTTCTTTGCCCATGCACATATACTTTTCACCGCCTCAAGTTCTCCGTCCGAGACCCTTGCCGAGGCCACCTCTACCCTGTTGACACAAAGTTCCTCGATGAGAAGGCGCACTATCTGCAGTTTCTCATGAGGGAGAAAAGACACTCCACTGGTCTGTTCGCCGTCGCGGAGCGTCGTGTCCATTATTTCAATGAACCTCTGCTTCATGTTCCTTTTCGTAGGTTTCTATCTTTTCTTTGTTTGAGAGGAGGAAATCAATGTCGTCGTATGCATTCTGCAGACAATACTTCTTGTAGGAGTTAATCTCAAAATGTTCGGAGTTGCCGGTATCCGTATTCGTGACAGTCTGGTTGGGCAAATTCACCTTGACCACCGTTTCCGGGTTGCTGTTTATGCTGTCAAACAGTTCCTGCTGGAATTTCTTTGTCACGACAACAGGCAAGACAAAGCAGTTGAGAAGATTGTTTTTATGGATGTCTGCGAAAGAACTGGATATCACAACACGCACTCCATAACCTGCTATAGCCCACGCCGCATGTTCCCGAGAGGAGCCGCTGCCCCAGTTCTGACCGCCAACGATGATTTCATGTACACCCTTGTGAGGCGCTTCTGAGAACTCCGGCTTGTTCAAAACAAACGATTCCACAGCATTTCCATCGCTGTCATAGCGCAGATCATGCATAAAAGCGTCACCGAAAAACTGCGGATCACGGGTGGTGGATGCCAGATAACGTGCCGGAATAATCAGGTCTGTGTTGCAGTTGTCTATCTGAACCGGGATGCAGGTAGACTGTATTATGTCGAATTTTTCTTTAGCCATGGTTGATGTCTTATAGGAGTTTGCGTGGATCAGTAATCTTTCCTGTCAGTGCAGATGCCGCCACCACCAGCGGTGATGCCAAGACCGTGCGAGCCCCGGGGCCCTGTCTTCCCACGAAATTGCGGTTGCTTGTCGAGATGGCAAGTTTGCCTGAGGGCACTTTGTCGGGGTTCATTGCCAGACAGGAAGAGCATGACGGCAGACGGAGTTCGAAGCCCGCGTCTTCAAGTATCTTGTCAATGCCCTCGTCTATTATCTGTTGGCGAACGAGCCAAGAACCGGGCACGAGCCAAGCAACGACACTGTCAGCCTTCCGTTTGCCTTTCACCACGGAAGCGAAAGCACGGAAGTCCTCTATTCTACCATTGGTACATGCACCGAGGAAACAGTAGTCGACAGGATGTCCTTCGAGTTTCTCACCCGGCTGGAACTGCATATATTCGAGCATGGCACTAAACTGCGCCCTGTCCTGTTCGGGGATTTCGGCAGTTTCGGGAATACATTCGTCTATGGCAATACCTGCGCCAGGGTTTGTGCCGTAGGTAATTCTGGGCTTTATATCCTCCGCCTTGAAGTACACTTCCTTGTCAAACATGGCATTATCATCGCTCTTCAGCGTCTTCCAATACTCCACTGCCTTGTCCCAGTCTGCGCCTTTCGGGGCATACTCACGACCTTTCAGATAGGCGAAAGTGGTATCATCGGGAGCGATAATTCCTGCCCTTGAGCCCATCTCTATGGAGAGATTGGACAGCGTGAGGCGACCCTCCATAGACAGATTCCTTATCGTCGAACCTGCATATTCCACCACATAGCCCGTCGCACCGGACGTTGTCATCTTTGACATTATATATAATGCGATGTCCTTTGCGGTCACTCCTTTCTGCAGTTCACCGTCTATGTTGATGCGCATAGACTTTGGTTTCGACTGGAGAATGCACTGTGAAGCCAGCACTTCCGCCACTTCGCTCGTGCCTATTCCCATTGCCAGTGCACCCACAGCACCGTGCGTAGACGTGTGGGAGTCGCCACAGACAATGGTCATGCCCGGCAGTGACAGTCCCTTTTCCGGTCCTACGACATGGATTATGCCGTTGTCCTTTGTGCCCATGGCAAAGTGTGTGATGCCAAACTCCTTACAGTTGGCAGCCAAGGTCTCCACCTGTTTCTTGCCGATGGGGTCGTGTATGACCTCCTGCTGGTCCGACGGAGTGTTGTGGTCGGGCATTGCATACACATGATCGGGGCGGAACACCTTTATCCCTTTGTCCCTCAGGACATCAAAAGCCTGCGGACTTGTCACCTCATGGGCATACAAGCGGTCTACATAAAGTTGGGTGGGACCGTCCTCAATGTTCTGTACGACATGGGAATCCCATATTTTGTCAAACAGTGTTTTCATCATCTAAACTTGTTTATTGCATCTATATACGCTTCGACTGAAGCCTGTACTATATCCGTGTTCGCACCAAATCCGTAGTAGATGTGACCGTCATACTCCACACTTTGGTGTACTTTTGCCATATCATCCGAACCTTTGCTTATGGCCTGAATGGTGAACTCTTTGAGTACCATGGTCTTGTGTATAATCTGCTTGAGTGCCTTTATGGCTGCGTCAACAGGTCCGTTACCCGTCGAACACGCCTCAAACTTCTGCCCGGAGATATCCAATCCTATCGCGGCAATGGAACTTGCGTCTCCCGTACCTGAGGATACACGCAGGAAATCCAGTTTTATATTGCTTATGGCAGCACGCTCTGCACCTGCAAGAACGAGTATGTCATCGTCGTTGACCTCCTTTTTCCTGTCGGCAAGACGCAGGAACGCCTCGTAAATCTTGTCCAGTTTTTCGCCGTCAACCTCCACGCCGTTGACGTGCAAGCGGTGTTTCAACGCAGCACGTCCGGAGCGTGCGGTCAGCACAATGGCATTGTCGTCGATGCCGACATCCTTGGGATTCATTATCTCATAGGTGGACGCGTTCTTCAGGACACCGTCCTGATGGATGCCACTCGAGTGTGCAAAGGCGTTCCTTCCCACGATTGCCTTGTTCGGTTGGACAGGCATATTCATCAGACTTGACACCATTCTGCTGGTCGGATATATCTTCGTGGTATTGATGTTGGTCTCTATGCCAAGGTCGGGGTGCGTCTTGAATACCATTGCGACCTCTTCCAGAGACGTGTTTCCAGCCCTCTCACCAATGCCGTTAATGGTCACCTCCACCTGACGGGCGCCTCCAAGCACACCGGCAATGGTGTTTGCCGTTGCCATACCCAAGTCATTGTGGCAATGGGTGGACAGTATAGCCTTTCCTGCAGCGAACGCATCAACGTGGTCATACAGGTATTGTATCTTTTCCTGATACTCTCCCGGGATTCTGAAACCAGTGGTATCGGGGATATTGCAGACCGTTGCACCAGCCTTGGTGACAGCCTCTATCACCCTTGCAAGGTATTCATTGTCAGTACGGCCGGCATCTTCCGCATAGAACTCCACGTCTTCCACATACTTCTTTGCGTATTTCACTGCCGCCACGGCACGCTCCAAAATCTCCTCCCTGTTGGACTTGAACTTATACAGTATATGGCTGTCACTCGTGCCAATGCCTGTATGTATTCTCTTGTGTTTGGCGTACTGCAGAGCCTCAGCGGCGCAGTCAATGTCTTTCTCGACCGCTCTCGTCAAGGCACAGATTACCGGCCATGTCACAGCCTTACTTATTTCTATGACCGAATTGAAGTCCCCGGGACTTGAAATCGGGAAGCCTGCCTCTATGACATCTACTCCAAGTTGCTCCAATTGTCTGGCAACCTGTATCTTCTCCACGGTATTGAGTTGGCAGCCTGGCACTTGCTCGCCATCGCGAAGAGTCGTATCAAAAATAAACAATCTATCCATTTCTCTTATAATTTTCCTTTTCGTCAAAGGGCATAGCCGCCGTCACTGTTGGCAAGACGCGGCATCTCGTCCCTCAGATTCTAAGTCTTTTCAGTATTTCCGCCATTTTCTCGCGAGTGGTGATGCGCGTCGGCACAAGCGGCAGCCTGAGGTTGTTGCCGATAAATCCCATCTCGCTGAGCAGGGCTTTCACTCCTGCCGGGTTGCCGTCGACAAACAGAAGGCTGTAGAGTTCGGTGAACATGTGGTGTATTTTCCTTGCCGGTTCATACTCACCGTTAAATTCCAGCCTTATCATTCGTGACACCTGTTTGGGCAAGGCGTTGCCGATTACGGAGATAGCGCCTGCCGCTCCGCTGGCAACCATAGAGAATGTGAGGGCGTCATCGCCACAAAGCACGTCGAAACGCGAGGGCTTGTTCTTTATGATTTCATCCACTTGCTCCAACGAACCGCTCGCTTCCTTTATGGCAATTATGTTCTCGCAGTCGTTGGCAAGCCTGACTGTAGTCTCCGGTTTCAGGTTTACTCCCGTCCTGCCGGGCACATTATACAGTACGACAGGCAGCGGACTGGCTTCCGATATCGCCTTAAAATGTTGGTAAAGACCCTCCTGCGACGGCTTGTTATAGTATGGACAAACGCTCAGCACGGCATCTATACCCGAGAAATCGGTCTCCTTCAGTTCACGGATAACGGTTGCCGTGTTGTTTCCGCCACACCCCATCATCACCGGAACTCTGCCGTTGTTGACTTCTACAATAAGGTCTTTGATTTTCTTTTTCTCGTCACTCGTGAGGCAAGGGGTCTCGCTTGTCGTACACAGAATACAGAGAAAGTCCGCACCATTCTTTATCTGGAACTCCACAAGGCGCTTTAAGGCTTTGTAATCGACGTCGCCATTGTCTGCAAACGGCGTAATCATTGCAAGTCCAAGTCCCTTGAAAATATTGTGTGCCATACGAGTTTACCTTTCCTTTCAATTTAGATGCAAAGATACTACTTTATATCCAAATCCGAAAGAAGCCCCCACTCTTTTTTCGACAAACCGTCATTTTAGTTGCAATTTGTCAACTTATCCGATTTCGTCTGTCAATATTGCACTTTCTCAAGGAAAAGTGCGTGAGCCGGCATACTCTCCCCAGCCTGTGTACGTTCCCTGCCTTCGACTATCGCATCAAACTCTTCCACGCTTATTCTGCCGCGTCCCACTTCTATGAGAGTGCCGACTACGGCACGCACCATGTTCCTCAAAAAACGGTTGGCGGTAATCTCAAAACACCACGAATGGTCTGAGAGTTGTGTCCATTCGGCCGTCGTAACCTTGCATAAGGTCGTCTTCACGTCGGTGTGGCTTTTGCAAAAAGCCTTGAAATCGTCCTTTTCCAACAGATGACTTGCCGCTTCGTTCATGAGCCGGAAGTCGAGATTGTAATGCAGTTCGCACGAACAGTCCCGCAAGAAAGGGTCTTTCCGCGTGTGTATATAATAGTGGTATGTACGGCTGACAGCAGAGAATCTCGCGTGCAAGTCCTGCTGCACCTCGCCAACGCTTTGTATGGAGATGTCACGGGGGAGGATTTTGTTCAGTCTGTACGCCAGTTGCGCACCGTCCAACTCATTCGGCGCGTCAAAATGAGCGGCCATATCCCTTGCGTGAACACCGGCATCAGTCCTGCCTGCGCCAACAATCTCTATATCGGAACGCAGGAGTGTAGACAGTGCTTTCTGTATTTCCTCCTGCACGGAGTTGCCGTTGGGCTGTATCTGCCAACCGTGGTAATTGCCGCCATCATACGACAAACGAATGAAGTATCTATGCATATTTGCGACGCACACTGTGTCTGCGGATGTCATTTCCTGCGTTGCGCCGCACGCATCTGCATCCTGCTGAACGCCTCACGGTGGAAGTCTTCCTCCGCTTTGACCATTTTCATTATTTTCGATGCAGGTATTACCTTCAGCATCCTCTCGTGATACTCCTGCTGAATCTTCTTCAGCCTCACCTCGTTTGCGTCAAATGTCTTCAACGCCTGCGCCCATTCTTTCTCCGAAGAGGGACGTTTGTGACGGTCCTTTCTGCCTCTGTCCATTATCGCCACCTCCGCTTTTCTCTTCTGCCGGAACAGCGGCAGGAAAGCGGAAGCCTCCGTCTGCGACAGTTCCAGCCTCTTCAAGACAAAGCCTTCAAGTTGCCGTTCAAACTTCTGAGGGTCGAAACGGCGGTTGTCCTTGCCGTCAGGCGCTTGGGCATTTGCCACAAACGACGACAGGAACATTATCAGTATAACAAAATATCTAAGCATATTAACAGCACTTAAAGTTCCGCTATATAGTTGTAGATATCGGAGTTGTCCATGAGGACATAGTCCGAAGCGTCATCCGAAGAATAGCGTGAAGTCTGCACAGTCCCCGGTTCTCCGCCCTTATCCGTATTGTAATGATGTGTATAAACCACCGCTCCGAATACCGCCACGCACACTGACGCCGCCACAGCCAATACCGGCCGGAGCGTCCAGACGGTGCTTTTCCGCTTCATCGGCATGGCAACCTTCGTGTCAGGAAGCGCATCCATCAACCTCTGGTTTATGTCCTGGAAATATCCGTCAGGAGTTTTGAACGGATTATTCCGCAGTCTTTTATCGTCAAGAACATTTCCTTTCATATTTCTAATTCCTTTCATTAATGTGACATTCGGCACGCCGAAAGGTTTAATCGTGCGCCTCAAAATAAGCCTCTATTTTCTTTACTGCAAGATGATAACTCGCTTTCAGCGCACCTTCCGACGTCCCCAACACCTTGCTCATCTCGGAATACTTCATCTCTTCAAAGTATCTCATGTTGAAAACAGCCCTCTGTACTGGCGGCAACTGCGCTATTGCCTCTTGCAACTGCGCCTGTGTCTCGTCGCCGTCGAAATATTCGTCCGCCATCAACTGGTTCGCCACCGACAGGTTTTCGTCCGCACTGATATTGTCGGTGCGCCGTTTCCTATGAATGTAATCTATCGACTCGTTAATGGCAATCCTGCTCAACCAGGTGGAAATCTTTGATTTGTTCTCAAACGTCCCGATGTTAAGCCACGCCTTGACGAAAGTGTTCTGGAGCACGTCGTCGGCATCTTCATGTGCGACAACGATGCGCCGGATCTGCCAATACAGCCTTTCGCTGTACTGGTTCACCAGCATCTCGAAACCCTGTCTGACCGTTTTGGCATCAGACAACAGTTTCATCATTTTCTTTTCGTCAGACATGAACACATTTAGTTTAATGCCTTGCGTATTCGTTAAGGCCGTCCGCTATCACCCTGTCGTATCCGTACACGTCACCATAATCCTCCAACCGTCCGTCGGGCAACAGCAGTTTGGTGAAATAGGTGATGAATATGGGCACTTGGGGCTTCACTCCCAGACTGCGAATCAGCCTTGACTTGTCAACTTTAACCGCCCCTGCGTCTTCCTCATCCTCCCGGGGCGTTTCGAGGCTGACCTGCATCGAATACTTCAGTTTTTCCAACGAGGCAGAAGATTTGTCGCCTATCAGGAAACAAGCCAAGTCGTATGGTTTTTCCACCCTTATGCAACCGTGCGACGCACTGCGGTCAGCCCTGCTGAAAGTGCTGCGTGTCGGTGTGTCGTGAAGATATATTGAAAAGTTGTTGTCAAACCGGAATATAATCCGTCCGAGAGAGTTCCGCTCTCCGCCTTCCTGCACCACACGGTAATTGCCGCTCTTAAGAGCCTCTGCCGAGAGTTCTTCCGGCGCTACGGGAACGCCAGTCTTCCTTTCCGTCACGATATAATTGTTGCGCACGAAATAGTCCGCATCGCCGGCGTGCCTTGACATTTCGTGCTTCACGATATTGGCAGGCACAACCCATCTGGGGTTGACATCCATGCGCATTATGGCGCTGTTGAGCAGAGGTGTCTTTGTTTTCTGGCTGCCGCACACCACCTTCATGCGCTGCACATCGCCTTTCTCCACAGCAAGAAGTTCATATCCGGGAATATTCACCAACACATACTTGCCGCAATCAAACGGATAACGGTTCTGCCGCCAACGGCACCGCTCCATGTTTACCAGCACTTTCATTCTCTCCGCTCCACTGACTGAGGGAAGCAAAGCCTTGAGTTTGCGGTAGAGAGGATTACCCGTCTCCGCCGATTTCAAGACGGTACCGACGCTGTCACGTTCTATTTGCCTCAACAGACGTGCCACATCACCGCCGTCAGGCGTCTCGGTCTTCACGTCATAGAGTACCCGGAAATTTCTCTTCAGCGTATCATACGGTTCACAGTCGAGTTTGTTCAACGCCTTGAACGGATTGACAAACCCATAGCGTTGTCCCATTGCATAGCGCAGATAAGCCCTCGTCAGGTTGTAGTCAAGACGTGCCGCAAGTTCGTTGATGTCGCATCCGGCAAAGTCAAGGGACTTCATTTTTCCCAAGTCCGCCTCTATTTCGCTTACGAAAAAACTTGATTTCGAAAAGCCGATGCTGTCTACTGTTTTCAGATATTGCAGCAACGTGTCCGCCTGGCTGGTCACTCCGCCCCTCTTGACCCACAGCAGCGAACCGCCCGAAAGGTAGTGACCGCGTGCACGGCGGTCTGCCGCCGTAGTGCCGCAATCCTTCTTCAGCAGCGTGCCAATCTGCTCATTCACTCGGGAAACCGATATCCTGTAACTGTCAACCGACAGTTCCGAAAAGTTCTCACGGCTGAGGTTGCGGTTGGGATTAAACTGATTTTCGTGGCATGCGGACAAGATGCATACCACGAAAACCGACACAAAAAAGCCCAATCCTGTTCTCAAGATATAAGCTATTATCTTATTGACACTTTCCTCACCACTTTTCCGACCTTGACGATGTAACATCCCTTTGCCAGATTGAGGTCGTAATGTTTGTCATCACCGTCCACTTTCACGGTAGCGACACACACACCGGCAACGTTATACACCTGCAAGACCAGTCCCGATGCGCCTGTCACATGAAACACCGACTGCTCCACGCTGACCGTAACGCCACTGATGTCATTGTCCATTGTCTCTATTATCTCCACCATCGGCTCCGCTTTGAGCACGGCAGGAGACGACAACAATGAAACTGCTATAATGAATGAAAGTATATTTTTTACCATATTGTTCCTGTTCCTATTTAGATTTACCCACACACAAAGTTAACTCTTAAATCACAAAAACAATGCGATTCCGCGGAAAAGACACGTCAGTTAAGATTATTTAACCTTAAACACCGCATTCTCAACGGCAAGAACCGTATCGGGAAACACAGACTGCGCTTCCGCAAGAAGCATTTTCTCGTCTTTGTAACGCTGGCTGTAATGTCCGATGAGCAGCGTACCCACGCCGGCATCCTTTGCCACTTGCGCCGCCTGCGCTGCCGTGGAATGGCCGTAGAGTTCTGCCCTGTCGGCATAATCATTGGCGTATGTCGCCTCATGATAGAGCAGATTTACGCCCTTCAACTGCTCATGAAGCGCGGGTATGTACTTCGTGTCACTGCAAAAGGCGTAACTTCTCGCCGGGTCAGGCGGAGTTGTCAGCCGTTCATTGGGAATGACATTCCCCTCCTCATCTGTCCAGTCAAGTCCGCAACGGATATTGTCCACCTGACTGAAAGGAATCTTGTAGAAATCCAACATATCCCTGCGGATGTGCCGCCTACCCTCCTTTTCACGGAAAAGAAAGCCGCAACAGGGCACACGGTGTTGTAGCGGAATGGTCGTGACGGTAAGGCTGTTGTCCTCGTAAATCACGTTGCTCCGTGTCGTGTCGACATCATGGAGTACGACTTCATAGTCAAGTCCGTGACAGAAATACTCCAGTTGGGCCGGCAGAAACTCCCTCAGGTCCTTTTGCGCATAGATGTGCAGTGGTGCGGTACGGCCGAGCAGGCCGAACGTGCTCAACATTCCCACCAGACCGAGACAGTGGTCTCCGTGGAGATGGGAGATGAACACGGCACGCAGTTTTTCAAAGTGTATGCGGCTGCGGCGCAGGGCGAGTTGCGTCCCTTCACCGCAATCGATCATGAAACACTTCCCTCGCATCTCCACAACCTGCGATGTCGGATTGTGCCGCATGGTCGGAAGTGCGCTTCCGCAACCGAGTATATGAATGTTGAATGTTTCCATTTGGTTTCTCCTCCCCTTGCACCGGCAGTAGTATTCCTCCTCTTTCACAGATTGTTGGGCAAAGAATTGTCTCATACAACAGCCGGGAACAATATAAAAAAGCAGTGCCCCTATAAGCCGGGTTCTGTTCTCTCGCGAGAGAGTGTCTGTCATTAATCTACGGCACAAGTCACCCTGTGTCTCAAGCGTTCTACCCTCCATTGCATCCGAAAAGGAACTCGGGCGGACAACCCTCTGTCAATGGTATACGCGAACTTACAGCCTCCAGTCGGAACAGCCGACATGTCACCATGCCGCTGGTAGTCTCTTACACTACCTTCTCACCCTTACGCGACAAGCGCGCGGTTGTTTTCTTCTTCCAAAACCTACTGTCACCAATAGCTTCTACATTAGGAAGTGGAGCGTCCTGCGCTGCCCGGACTTTCCTCTTGCCATTTCTGGCCAGCGACAGACCGGGGCACTGCTTTTATCTGTTCATCCGTTTCTTCAGTTTGAGAAGCGGTATCTTTATTTCATCACCTGTCTTGAAGTCCCTCTTGCCACCGTTGAATGCTTCCACATAGCACTCCATTCCGTCTCCGAAATGGGCGCGGCAGATGCCTTCAAACGTCTGTCCTGCCTGCACGGTCACGACTTTCGAGAGACCCACTATCCTGTATGCGCCTGTCCTGACACGCACATCCTTGTCATATTCCGCCTGCATCAGACTTGCGGAGTCTACCTTTTGTTCCTGCTCCGATGCGGTTTTCTCCTGCGTCTGCGCCGTGTCTGCCGGTTCGGCTGCGGCAACCGGCTTCACCACCGCCGGCTTCGCCTTCACCACAACAACCTTTGCGGCAGGCTTTTCCGGGCTGTTAGCCTTCTGTTCCAGCACGCCCGTACCGATTTTATAGCCAAGATACAGTGCGCCGATGAGCATTGCCACAACAATCAGCCCGAGCATCACATAGAGCAGGCGTATGATTTTCCTGCTGTGGGTAATGCCCTCACGGATAAGTTCTTCACAGAAAGGATTATGCGCCGCCGGAGTTTCCCGCGTCTCTTCAACCGGGTCTTCTGCCGTTTCTTCTGTCTGCCCGTCAACCGTTTCCGGCGCAACCGGCGCAGCCTCAACGGCATTGTCAACCGAAGGGAGTTCCTCTTCTGCCGGTTCAGCAGTCTGGTCGGACGTCACCGCATCCGGCTCTTTCCGTGCCACTTCCGGCTCCGGTTCTTTCTTCTGAACCCTCTCTGGCTGCTCTTCCTGCTCTTCCGCCGTGCTGTATTTGTCGTCTATGTCGGAGAAATCCACATCATCACCGATTTCAACCGTCTCAAACTGGGCGAAAGGAGAGTTTATCCTGTCGCGCACGGCATTCTCCGGCGTGAACGAGACCTTCGCCCTACCCTCGATGAGAATACGCTCTCCAGTGTTCACATCGACACTTTCGCGAGGGTTCATGTCAGCCAGTTTGAACGTGCCAAGGCCTTTCACCTTCACCACACGCTCCTTTTCGAGGCTGTCCCTTATGACCGCGAACATCTCGGAAACGAAACTTTCGGCATCCTTACGGGTCAGCCCGTAACGCTCCACGAGGCACTTGCCGAGGCTCTCAATCCTGCTCATCGTCTGCGCCTCCTTTCTGTATGTCCTGTTTCCACGACGTCACGGGACGGAAAGAGAGTATCAACTTCGGCGGAACAAGCATCTTTCCGACACCGTTTGGATTGCTCAGGATACGCTCAAGACGCTTCTTTCGCTCAAACGTACCGAAGAGCGGAATCTGCAGAGACTCCTCTTCCTCCACCTGCGACACGAGAGCGTCCATGACGGAGAGAACCATCTTCTGCGTCATCTGCTTGGTGTTTCCTGTGCGATCCGCCAGTTCGCTGATATAGTCTTTATTGTTCATGAGCCGTCACCAGTATTTTCCTGTCATGCGATCTCGCCGTAGAGGTCAAACTCCTCGCTGTCCGTTATCTTCACGTTATACATTTTTCCGACATAGAGCCGCTTGTCGGCACGCACCAACACCTCGGGATCCACCTCGGGAGAGCAGAACTCCGACCGCCCGATATACCAGTCACCTTCTTTTCTGTCGATGATTACCGGCATGACCGTACCCACTTTCCGAGCCTCCACTTCGGCACTTATCTCCTGCTGTACGGCCATAAGTCTGTCGAGACGGCGCTGCTTCTCCCTGGGGGTAACGTCGTCCTCGTAGTGCTCAGCACTGTAAGTTCCGTCTTCGGCAGAGTAGGCAAACGCCCCCATTCGCTCGAATTTCTGTTCCTTGACAAACTCTACCAGTTCACGGAAGTCCTCCTCCGTCTCGCCGGGAAAGCCCACCATGAGTGTCGTGCGTATGTGTATGCCGGGCACGGCGGCGCGTATCTTTCGCAGCAGTTCTGTCGTCTCGGCTTTCGACACATTGCGGTGCATGGCCTCAAGCATGTGGTCGCTGATGTGCTGCAGGGCGATATCGAGATATTTGCACACGTTTGGTTTCTCGCGCATGACATCGAGCAGTTCCATGGGAAACTGGTTCGGATAGGCGTAATGCAGTCTTATCCACTGCACTCCCTTGATGTCCGCCATATCGGAGATGAGGTCGGCGATGTGCCGCTTGCCGTCAATGTCAACACCATAGTAGGTGAGTTCCTGCGCAATAACCTGTATTTCCTTTACTCCTTCACTTACCAACTGCCTCACTTCCGCCAGTATTTCCTCCTTCGGACGGCTGACATGACGGCCCGTGATAATAGGAATGGCGCAATAGGCGCAGTGACGGTCGCAACCCTCACTTATCTTCACATAGGCGTAATGCTTCGGTGTCTGGCGCGGCGAACCGCCCTTCAACCGTGCGGCGGTATGGGTCTGGCCGGACAGATCGTCTACCATCTGACGGAAATTGAACTTCCCATAGTAACGGTCAACCTCGGGTATCTCCTCCTCAAGTTGCTCCAGGTAACGCTGCGACAGGCATCCCATGACATAGAGATGCCCTATCCTGCCGGACGTCTTCATCTCCGCCAGTTCGAGAATGGTGTCGATGCTCTCCTGCTTCGCATCCTCTATGAAGCCGCAAGTGTTGATTACGACATACTCTCCCTGCGGACTTTTCGGGTCATGAACACACTTATAGCCTTTGTTCATCAAAAGTCTCGCAAGAGCCTCACTGTCAACGAGGTTCTTGGAACATCCCATTGTTATTATGTCAACCTCTCCTTGCTTCATTTCTTTCCGAAGAGTGAGTCGACAAATTCCTTGCGGTTGAAGAGTTGAAGGTCTTCCATGTGCTCGCCGAGACCGATGTATTTCACCGGCACCTGCAGCCTGTCGGAGATGCCGATGACGACACCGCCCTTGGCAGAACCGTCGAGTTTTGTCACCGCAAGCGATGTCACTTGGGTGACAGAAGAGAACTGCTTTGCCTGTTCAAAGGCGTTCTGGCCAGTTGTGGCGTCCACTACGAGCATCACCTCATCGGGTGCCGTGGGCACGACTTTTGCCATAACGTCCTTTATTTTCTTCAGTTCGTTCATCAGACCCACCTTGTTGTGCAGTCGGCCCGCAGTGTCTATAATAACCACATCCGCCCCGTTCGCCTTGGCGGAGGACACCGTGTCGAACGCCACAGAGGCAGGATCAGAACCCATTTGCTGCTTTATGACTGGTACGCCGACCCTCTCTCCCCACACCGAAATCTGCTCCACGGCAGCGGCGCGGAATGTGTCGGCAGCACCGAGATACACTTTTTTGCCGGCCTGTTTGAACTGATACGCCAACTTACCTATGGTAGTTGTCTTCCCCACTCCGTTCACCCCGACCACGAGAATGACGTATGGCTTGTGGCCGGACGGAATATCCCAGTTGTCGTTTTCCTCGCTTCCGTTCTCCGCAAGCAAGGCAGAGATTTCCTCACGGAGGATGGCATTCAGTTCAGAAGCCGAGACATACTTGTCGCGGGCGACACGCTCCTCAATGCGCTTGATGATTTTCAGCGTGGTGTCCACGCCCACATCACTCGTCAGGAGCACCTCCTCGAGGTTGTCGAGCACCTCGTCGTCGACAGTAGACTTGCCGGCAACGGCACGCGCAATCTTGTCCAACACGCTGGTCTTGGTCTTTTCCAGCCCCTTGTCAAGCGTCTCTTTCTTGTTTCTGTTAAACAGTCCGAAAATACCCATACTATCAAATTGTTCTACAAAAGTACAAAAATTTTCATCAAAGATGCCACTTCCGGCACAATTTAACGCAAACTATGGCTTTCTGCCTCAAATGCTTCCGTGGCACGGCGACTGTGTTCCCGCGGTGCAGGAGCGGCACTTTCGCAGTGCCAGAACGGTGCTTCCGCAGGTTGTTCACGACCGTGGGCCGACCGAATACCGACCGTTATCCGCCCTGCTCACGACCGTGGTTCGACCGGTCCACGGTCGTGAACAGCCGCAAAAACGCAGTGTTCGGGGTGCAAAACAGTATGCACAGCATCTCCACCGCACCCTTTACAGCAAACGCGAGGATGCGACTACTACTGCAATTGCGCCCCTCACGCGAGATACGGCAAATGAAAACAGGGCGCAAATAGTACGCCCAAACGAAACGGCCTGTCACATTTTTTTCGTAACTTTGCTGAGTTTTTATACATTAATTAAAATTACACACAGCATCATGACTTCATTTGTCGTTGCATTATTGTGCCTTATCACAGGCTATTTCATCTACGGTTCGTTTGTAGAACGCGTCTTTGCCATTGACAAAAACCGCAAAACTCCATGCTATGCCTCGCAGGATGGCGTCGACTTCTCGCCGATGCCGACATGGAAAGTGTACCTCGTGCAGTTCCTTAACATAGCCGGAACGGGTCCTATTTTCGGTACTATACAGGGCATACTGTTTGGACCTGCCGCCTATTTGTGGATAGTTTTGGGCTGTATATTCGGCGGTGCGGTGCACGATTACCTGTCAGGCATGATTTCCATACGCCGCAACGGCGAGTCGCTGCCGGAGATTACGGGAGCCGAACTGGGCAGCAAGGTGCGCAAGTTCATGTGCATACTCTCCATGATACTTATGATTATGGTGGGCAATGTCTTCGCCACGACCCCGGCAGGCCTGCTCGCCGACCTCACTTCTTCGTGGGGTGTATTCGGCAGTTACACATTTTGGCTTGTAGTAATATTCCTCTACTATTTCCTTGCAACGATGCTCCCTATCGACAAACTCATAGGACGGGTGTATCCGTTGTTCGGCTTGGCCATTCTGGCAATGGCGATAGGAGTGTTCTTCGGCATATTCATGCAGCCGGGAAACATGCCTGAGATAACCGAGGCGTTTACCGACCACTACCCGGTAGAGAGCATTCCCCTCTTCCCCGGACTGTGCATCACCATCACCTGCGGAGCCGTGTCCGGTTTCCATGCCACCCAGTCGCCGATGATGGCACGCTGCATCAAGAACGAGAAATACGGCCGTCCGGTGTTCTACGGGGCCATGATAACCGAAGGTATCGTCGCCCTGATATGGGCTGCCGCCGCCATCAAGTTTGCCGACACGCTGGACACGGTGGGCAGCACGCCCTATGAGAAACTCTGGAACGCCCTTACCGGCAACGGAACCCACGGCGTCAACCCGGCGCTCATCGTCAATGACCTCTGCAATTCATGGCTTGGCACGACAGGTGCAATACTCGCCATCCTCGGTGTAGTGGCCGCTCCGATTACCACGGGCGACACCGCTTTCCGCTGCGCACGCCTCATCATCGCTGACTTCATACACTATTCGCAGAAGAAAGTCTACCAACGCATCATCGTGGCTCTGCCTACATTCGCACTGGCAATACTGCTCCTGTTCGTCGACTTCTCCGTCATCTGGCGCTATCTGGCATGGACAAACCAGACACTTTCCGTGTGCACGTTGTGGGCTATCACCGTGTGGCTTGCCAGGGAGCACAAAATCTACGAGATAGCACTCATCCCGGCACTCTTCATGACAATGGTCTGCTCCACCTACATACTGGTCGCACCAGAGGGACTCAGTTGGCCTACGGGTGTCTCCTACATGCTTGGAGGTCTCGTCACACTGGGTTTCTACGCCCTGTTCGTAAGGTGGAAGAACGCCACGATAAACCAACAGAAATAGGAAGAGCGCCCCTGGATGATACAGCAATATCCCTCCTTGCTGCTCGAAAAGGCTGTTGACGAACTGTCGGGACTGCCTGGCGTGGGACGCAAAACGGCCCTGCGGCTCGCCCTACACCTGTTGCGCCGCCCCAAGGAGGAGGCCGACAGCCTCTCCTACGCCATAACCGGCTTGCGGCACAACGTGAAATACTGTTCCGTATGCCACAATATCAGCGACACGGACATCTGTCCCATTTGCGCCGACAGCCGCCGCGATGCCGCCACGGTATGCGTAGTGGAGAACGTACAGGACGTGATGGCGATAGAGAACACGCAGCAATACCACGGTCTGTACCACGTTCTCGGGGGCATCATCTCGCCCATTGACGGCATAGGTCCGTCGGACATAGAGATAGAGTCGCTTGTGCAGCGCGTGGAAAAAGGCGGTGTCGGCGAGGTGATACTGGCTCTCAGTTCCACCATGGAGGGTGACACGACGAACTTTTACATATCCAGAAAACTGGAAAACAGCGGCGTCAAACTGTCTGTAATCGCCCGGGGCATCTCCGTCGGGAATGAGATTGAGTACACAGACGAGGTGACTCTCGGACGCTCAATCATAAACAGGACACCGTTCCAGAAATAGTTTTGCCATGAGAAAAGACACCACGAAACTGAAAATACTGTTCTTTGCTCCGATAATACTGTCTGCCATGTTCGCCTTGGGATGCGAGACGGACATCATAGAAAGCGGATGCGGCATAACGGCAGAGGACAACATGGGGGAGGTAATCTCCCTCTACATAATGGAAATCGTCACGCTGTGCGCAATCCCCCTGGCACTCCGCCTGTTCAAGTTCGGCGCAATTGCCCGGAAAGTGAAAAGTTCAAGACAATGGTTCATGCACTTTGCCACCGTCAGAATCACCATGCTGGCAGTGCCGTTGCTCATCGACACCATGTTATATTACCACTACATGGCGCCTACATACGCCTATATGGCGGTGATGATACTGTTGGCCATGGCGTTCGTCTATCCGTCTGAGTCACGCTGCAAAAACGAAACGGAATGAAGAAACTGTCTGTAGTAATCGTTTCCTACAACGTGAAATACTATCTGGAGCAGTGCCTCACGTCGCTGCTTTGGGCTGTGCGTGACATCGACACCGAGATAATCGTGGTAGACAACCACTCGAAAGACGGTTCGGTTGACTATCTCCACCGCAGGTTCGGCAGTAAAGTGAGAATCATATCGAGCAACCACAACCACGGATTTGCCAAGGCCAACAACATCGCAATCAACCAAAGCAGCGGCGAATATGTGTTGTTGCTCAACCCCGACACCATAGTCGTGAGGGATGCGATAGCCGACACCATACGCTTCATGGACGAAAACAAGAAGTCAGGTTCCGTGGGCGTGAGGATGATAAAGTCGGATGGCAGCAACGCTCTCGAAAGCCGCCGCGGTGTGCCTGCGCCCATGACGGCGTTCTACAAGATGTGCGGGCTGTGCTCACTCTTCCCCAAGAGCAAGCGGTTCGGGCGTTATTACATGAGCGGAATATCGTGGGACGAGCCTCACAGGATAGATATCGTGAGCGGAGCGTTCTGTATGCTCCGCCGGGAGGCACTCTTTGAGGTGGGCTTACTCGACGAAGACTACTTCATGTACGGCGAAGACATCGACCTCGGATACAGTCTGCTCAAGGCAGGCTGGGAGAACTGGTATCTACCGTACACCATTCTCCACTACAAGGGGGAAAGCACCTACAAGTCGTCTTTCCGCTATGTGCACGTCTTCTACGACGCGATGCTCATCTTCTTCCGCAAGCAATACGGTCACCTTTCGTTCCTTATATCCATCCCCATCAAGGCAGCTATCATAGTAAAGGCAGTCATGGCGACCATAGGAATGCTCTACCGCCACTGCCAGGACGACCTCGGGCTGAGACACCACTATGCGCAGACACAGCCAATGTATGTGTTCATCGGTTCGGAATACACCCTGTCGCAATGCCGGCAGATAGCGAACGCTAAGGGACTGGATGCCGTATTCCACGAAGGAACGGTGGGTACGCTGCCCGAAGGACACCTTTCACTGGAGTTGCCAGACACCAGGCCGCTCGTCATAGTCTATGACGTACACGCCTACAGTTACGAGCAGATATTCCGTATCTTTTCCAAACAGCCGATGGATTCGGTGACTATCGGCACATACGACAACACCACAAGGAAGATAATCACACAGTCGGAGGTAATCTTCGACACCCAAGACAACAAGCGATGACACAACTCCGGGCGTTGGAACCCAATGACATTGACCTGCTGTTCGGCATAGAGAACGATCCGTCACTGTGGGTCGTGAGCAACACAAATATGCCGTATTCACGGAAATTCCTCTGCGACTACATCCTCTCCACAAGCGGTGACATATACACGGACAAGCAACTGAGAATGGTCATAGAGCACGACGGCAGTCCCGTAGGACTTGTCGACCTGACCGATTTCGACCCGAAGAACCAGCGGGCGGAACTCGGGATAATCATAAAAAAGGAGTTCCGCAACAAGGGAATAGCATTTGAAGCGATGCAACTCATGGAGCGTTATGCCACGGATGTGCTGCATCTGCACCAACTGTATGCAGTTATCTCCGAGACGAACGAACCGTCACTGAGACTTTTTGCGAAATGCTCGTTCTGCAACAGGTCCACTCTCATCGACTGGGTGATAGAGGGCAAAAACCGCAAAAACGCCCTCCTCGTTCAGAAAATACTGTAAAAAAGTGCTTCTTTTCCTTTGTCAGTTCGCAAAAAAGCACTACCTTTGCATCCGCTAAGACGAGAGGTGCGTTAGTTCAGCTGGTTAGAATGCCTGCCTGTCACGCAGGAGGTCACGGGTTCGAGTCCCGTACGCACCGCAGAAAGCCTTAGGTTCGCTCCTAAGGTTCTTTTTTTGCCCTTTTCCAGAAGTTTACGGCAATAAACACCGTATTTTCACACTGTTAGAGTGCATTTTGCCTGTAGCGGAAACGGTTTTATGTTTCTTTTTTGTAACTTTGTCGGAAAATCCGAAAACCAATGTCAGAAAGAAACAAATTCGCTACACATTATATTATAGTATCGCTTTTGGCGATGCTGCCGACAGTAGCCACAGCCCAGAGGAGTACAAAACTAAGCGGCACAGTTATAGGTTCGACATATTCCGTGGACTATGGCACAGGACTTCAGTCCACAACCGTGAATACCGCAGCCTGCGCTTTCGACGGAAAACTCGACACTTATTTCGCATCATACGACAGAAGCCGCACATGGTGTGGACTTGACCTGGGCACGAAACACGTCATTACCAGCGTCCGTTGGTCGCCACGCAACGACAGCAACGGTCCGAGAAGAGTGAGACTCAGCGTCTTCGAAGGGGCCAACGAGGCAGATTTCTCCGATGCAGTACCTCTTTACATGACTACGGAAGAGGGTGTCATAGGCCAGTATCAGCAGGCAAATGTAAATGTAAGCCGCGGTTTCCGCTATGTGCGTTACGTCGGACCGAACAACGCACGCTGCAATGTCGCAGAGGTGGAGTTCTACGGTTACGAAGGAGAAGTGGACGGCAGCAACAGCGGGACTTTCTACCGTCCATCGAACCTGCCGCTCATCACCGTGCATGTGGAGAACGCCCAAGACCCGGTAGACAAGGTTACCAACCTCTCATGCACGGCAAGTCTCATTCCGGCAGACCCGAATGACACGGTCAAAATCAAGACTGGAACATTCCGTCTGCGCGGCAACAACTCCATGAGTTACGACAAGAAGCCGTACAGAATCAAGTTCGACAAGAAGCACCATGTCTTCAACTCGCCAGCCTCAGCAAAGAAATGGGTGCTGATAAACAACTATGGCGACAAGACATTGATGCGAAACATCATCGCATTCGAGATAAGCCGTCGCCTCGGAATGGAGTTTACGCCTTTCTGCCAGCCTGTTGACGTGATGGTAAACGGAGAATACAAGGGCTGTTACCAACTGTGTGACCATGTCGACGTTAACAAGAACAGGGTCGACATCGAGGAAATGGACAACACCATGATTACAGGTGACGACCTCACCGGCGGATACCTGATTGAGGTAGACAGTTATGCCGCAGGCGAAGAGAACTATTTCTATTCCACGCACGGCAACCCTGTCACGATAAAATATCCGTCGAGCGATGACATTGCAGCACAGCAGACTACATACATAAAGGGCCGGTTCAATAGCCTTGAGGCAAGCCTTTTCTCTTCAAATTTTACAACAGCATCGGGCTATCGCCGCTATCTCAACCTGGACAGTTTCCTCCGTCATTTCATCGTAGGCGAACTTTCAGGCAACACGGACACCTATTGGAGCATGAACATGTACAAGCATCGCAGCGACGATCAGTTCTATGTAGGACCCGTTTGGGATTTTGACCTCGGATTTGAGAACGACAACCGCACATATCCAATCAACAACCATACCGACTGGGTGTACACCTATGGCAGCAGTGCCGGCAACATGAAGAATTTCGTAAACCGTATCATCAAGAGCGACACAAAGGCATTTGAGGAACTGAAAACTATCTGGCAAGATGCCCGGACAAGCGGAAAGATCAGTGCAGAATCACTCAATGCATACGTTGACGAGATAGCAGACTCGCTGCAAGAGTCACAGGCTCTGAACTTCAAGAGGTGGGATATCTTAGGCAGTTATGTGCATCAGAACTGGCAAGCGTGCGGCAGTTACGACGGAGAAGTGGGGATTGTGAAGAACTACATCACCGAGCGCATTGCGTGGATAGACAACAAACTCGGCTTTGACGCCAGCGGCATAGATGAAACAAACGTCGCCGAGACTGTAAGGGACAATCGCATTTACAGTCTCGACGGACGCTATCTCGGCACAGACATAGAAGTCCTGCCCAAGGGTATATACATTCGCAACGGCAGGAAACTCCTCGTCCGTTAATCAAATGCAGTTTGCGGGAAACTCGAAGTCAGAGTTTCCCGCAAACCGTATCAACAAGGGCATCCTTGGAAACAAGTTCCTGTTCGCCCGTAACCATATCTTTCAGAGTGATTTTTCCCTCCGCTATCTCGCTCTCACCTGCCAATGCTACAAACCTGACCTGCTTTGCGTTGGCATAACTCATCTGTTTCTTCATCTTCACTGCATCGGGATAGACTTCCGTAAGTATGCCCGCTTCACGCGCAGACTTTGCCAAAGGCATACTGTACTGTATCTCTTTCTCACCGAAGTTCATGAAAAGCAGTTGGGTGGAATGTATCGCGTTGTCGGGATAAAGGTCGAGTTGGTTGAGAACGTCGAAGATTCTGTCAGCCCCAAAAGATATTCCCACGCCCGAAAGACCAGACATTCCGAAGATTCCCGTGAGGTTGTCATAACGTCCGCCGCCAGTGATGGAACCGATCTGAACGTCGAGTGCCTTAACCTCAAAGATTGCTCCCGTGTAATAATTGAGCCCTCTTGCCAGGGTAAGATCAAGTTGCAGTTCGTTCTTCAAGCCAGTTCTTTCCAACTCGCCAAGGATGAAACGCATCTCTTCAACGCCTTTCAGACCAGTCTCTGACGTCGAAAGTACCTGAGAGATGGTGTCGAGTTTCTCGGCATTTGTGCCCGACAGTAGCAGGATGGGCTTCAGTTTCTCGACCTGCAAGTCAGTAAGTCCGTTCTCTTTCAGTTCCTCTACGACCTTATCCAGACCGATCTTGTCGAGTTTGTCGATAGCGACCGTGATGTCAACAATCTTGTCTGACGCATCCAAAACCTCGGCTATACCGCTCAGAATCTTCCTGTTGTTAATCTTTATCTGCACCCTTACGCCGAAGCGAGAGAACACCGTGTCAACAATCTGCATCAGTTCCACCTCGTTTAACAGGGAGTCGGAACCGACGACATCGGCATCACACTGATAAAATTCGCGGTATCTTCCTTTCTGGGGACGGTCTGCACGCCATACAGGCTGTATCTGATAGCGTTTGAAAGGCATCTGCAATTCTTCACGATGCTGCACCACATACCGTGCAAAAGGCACTGTCAGGTCATAGCGAAGCCCCTTTTCGCATATTTTGGAAGCGAGTTTCGTCGTTGACGTTTCGGCAATCTCACCGGCAGTCATGCCATGAAGGAAATCGCCGGAGTTGAGAATCTTGAACAGGAGTTTGTCGCCTTCCTCTCCGTATTTGCCCATAAGCGTTGACAGATTTTCCATTGCCGGGGTCTCTATCTGCTGGAATCCGTAGAGGGCATAGACCTCCTTTATCGTGTTGAATATGTAGTTGCGCTTCGCCATCTCCAGTGCGGAGAAGTCGCGAGTGCCCTTTGGTATTGACGGTTTGTTCATTTTTATCTGTTTCTTACTATTGTCTGTTCACGGTCAGGCCCTATTGAAATGATGCTTATCGGGGTTTCCAGTTCAGCCTCAAGGAACTTTATGTAGTTGCTAAAAGCCTCCGGGAACTGGTCTTCGCCGGTAAACTTGGTCATGTCTGTCATCCAACCGTCAATCTCTTTATATACTGGTTCGATGCCTTTCTCTATGTCATAGGGGAAGTCACGGGTCTCTTTGCCATTCACCTTGTAGGCTACACAAGCCTTGATGGTCTTGAACGTGTCGAGCACATCACTCTTCATCATAATCAGTTGGGTAACTCCGTTGACCATAATGGAATAGCGCAACGCCACAAGATCTATCCAGCCACAACGGCGCTCACGCCCTGTCACAGCACCGTATTCGTGCCCTATCTGACGGATTGTGCTGCCGGTCTCATCAAAAAGTTCAGTAGGGAACGGTCCCGAACCCACTCTTGTACAGTAGGCTTTCATGATTCCATAGACCTCCCCCACCTTGTTAGGACCGATGCCGAGACCCGTGCACGCTCCGGCACAAATGGTATTGCTTGATGTAACAAATGGATATGAGCCGAAGTCAACGTCAAGCATCGTACCCTGTGCGCCTTCGCAGAGTACCGATTTGCCGGATTTGAGCAATTGGTTTATCTCGTGTTCGGAATCGACAAGTTGGAACTGTTTCAGATACTCGACACCTTCCATCCACTGGCGCTCTGTCTCTTCGATATCAAAATCGGTATAATTAAGTGATTTCAACATCTTGAGATGCATCTGTTTATGGGCATTGTATTTCTCCGTAAAGTTGTCGAGGATATCCCCTACCCTAAGTCCGTTGCGGCTAACTTTGTCGGTATAGGTCGGACCTATGCCCTTTCCGGTAGTTCCAACCTTGCCGTCGCCCTTCTGTGCCTCGTATGCAGCGTCAAGCAAACGGTGTGTCGGCATGATGAGATGCGCTTTCTTTGATATGTGAAGGCGGCTCTTCAGGTCGTGCCCGCTCTTCTCCAGTTCTTTCGCTTCCGCCATAAACAGATCGGGAGCGAGCACCACTCCATTGCCGATAATATTCACCTTGTCGCCTTGGAAGATGCCAGACGGAATGCTACGGAGGACATATTTCTCACCAGCGAACTCCAAAGTATGCCCTGCATTAGGACCTCCCTGAAATCTTGCGACCACATCGTAGTTGGGAGTAAGCACGTCTACGACTTTGCCTTTCCCCTCATCACCCCACTGCAAACCGAGCAGGACGTCAACTTTTCCTTTGTTCATCATTAAAAATAACAGATAATTACCAAAATTGTTATCTGTCTGCAAATTTACTACAAATGGCTGAAAACGACAAGTGATACTGATTTTTTAATGGGGAAAACACGTCTACAGATTTGCCGGCAGGGCGTTTC
>CAVDQB010000016.1:0-10808 GCA_963611255.1 Faecalibacterium prausnitzii | reverse complement strand
TTGAAACAAAAAAATCATTAATAACAACATATTGATGCAAAAACGCTTTAGTTTGTTTTGCGAATCACTGAAAAAGGCGTAACTTTGAAATCAAAAAGACAAACAACAAAATGAAAAAGTACATTTTTGCATGCCTGATGTTACTTCTCGTTTCGGATATGGCAGCGATGCCGGCACGCCGAAACACATTCAAGGAGGTGTTGCTTGCGAACGGAACAAAAGTAATGGCATTTCTCAAAGGTGACGAGAACGGTCATTGGTGGGAAACAACAGACGGTCAGTATCTCGCAATAGACGAAAACGGAAATGCAACAGTGCTCTCCCCCTTTGAGAAAAGTAACCGCAAACAGGCTGCATCAAGAAGAAGACAACAGACAAACGCCAGAAGGTTGGCAAGGGCAAAAGGCCAGTCTCCTGCGAACTCAGCCATAATCGGCAAGAAGAAAGGATTGGTCATCCTCGTTAATTTCAGCGACAGGGTCATGACAACATCGCAACCCAAGACGTTTTTCGACAGACAATTCAACGAAGAAGGCTTTACTGATTTCAACCACATAGGTTCTGTCCGCGACTATTTCTACGACCAAAGTTACGGACAACTGGACATTCATTTTGACGTAGTGGGGCCTGTCACCGTATCAAAGAATTTGTCTTACTATGGACAAAATGACGATGACGGCAACGATATGTACCCTTGCACGTTGGTAACGGAAGCCTGCCGGCTTGCCAACAGCCAGGTTGATTTTTCCGATTATGACTGGGACGGCGACGGAGAAGTGGATCAGGTGTATGTCATATATGCCGGTTACGGAGAGAATTACGGAGCCTCTGAAAACACGATATGGCCTCACGAGTGGACATTGAATAGCGGAGGATATTATGGAGACGGAAGTGGAGCGATAACACTTGACGGCGTAAAGGTCAACACTTATGCCGTTTCGTGCGAACTTGCCGGTACTTCAGGAACGACAATCAACGGTATCGGCACTGCGTGCCATGAGTTCTCACATTGTCTGGGCATACCAGATTTCTACGACACGACCTCTCCCACGAACGGTTGGGGCATGGACGCTTGGGATGTCATGTGTTCAGGTTCATATAACGGAGCGTCCGGAATCGGTGAAGTTCCATGCGGTTACACTGCTTATGAGAGGTGGTTTGCAGGTTGGATTCAGCCCACAGAACTGGAAATCGGCATGAGTGTAGACAGCCAGAAACCGCTGAATGATGCCGCAGAAGCGTATGTACTCTACAACGAAAACAACAAGAACGAGTATTATCTTTTGGAAAACAGGCGGTCAGACCGTTGGTTCGGTTACATCAACGACTACACTGCACCGAGCGGTTTGCTCATTTCCCATGTCGACTACGACGAGGACGAATGGTCAAATGACACCCCTAATGGGGATGCGAACCACCAAAGAATGACCATGTTCCTTGCCAATAACAAGAAAGGAACTTACACAAGCAACGGCTATATCCCCACCCAGTCGGAATACAACGGACACTTGTATCCTTACAACTCAAAGGATTCGCTTTCCAACACCTCCGTTCCCGCAGCGACATTATATAATGTCAATACCGACGGTTCACGCTATATGAACAAGGGAATATTCAATATCAAGAAAAATTCCGACGGAACAATAAGTTATGTATGCAACAAATCGGCTTCCTCAAGCAGCCAAGACGGCTCTGATTCCGGAAACTCTATTTTCTACGAATCATTCAACCAATGCGACGGAAGTGGCGGAAATGACGGGAAGTGGAGCGGACGAATAGCCCAAGGAACATTCTCACCTGACAATACGGGGTGGTCTTCAAAAAAAAGTTTCGGCGCCGATATGTGTGCCAAATTCGGCAAGTCTGACACATCAGGCGAAGTGAAATCACCGTCTTTCACATTCTACGGCGAGGCCACACTGTCATTCCTCGCCGGTTCTTGGATCGGAGACGGTGAAACACTGGACGTTTATCTGGGAGAAAACCTGCTCAATCAGTATGACATCCCCAACGGACAATGGACAAAAATCACCGTTGACATAACAGGGAACGGAAAAACTACACTTACATTCGTTGCCGACAAGCGATTCTTCCTTGATGAAGTGCGCGTGGTAAAGAAGGAGACCACTGGCATAAAGGAGAATCACATTGACACCAAAATTAACGGACATATATACAGCATCACGGGACTGGATCTCGGCACTGACACTGAAAAAATCCCCGAAGGCGTATACATCCACAATGGAAAGAAATACATCAAGAAATGAGATTTCATGTTCTGATATTTTTCACTCTGCTCTTTACGGTCGCGACATACGCGCAGAAGCAAGATGCGGCAAATGACCGGAAGGCGGTAAAGAAAGCCCTTTCCGCAGCCCGTTCGAGCATAAAGAACGGTTCGGGGCTCGCGGAAGCGGAGACGTCCATGCGCAATCTGCTGAAAGATTCCGCCAATCTGGACAACGAGAAGATTTGGTTTACGTTGTTTGACGTTGTAAAAAAACAGTATGAACAACTGAATGAGAATCTGTATCTCAAGCAACAGTCCGACACGGCAAAATTCTTCATCCATACTCTTCACATGTTTGATGTGCTCGAAGGTTTGGATTCCGTAAACGCAAGTCAGGACAAGACCGGGAAATCTGTACCGTCTTACAGGAAGAAACATGCCAGTTACCTGAGCCAATACCGCACAAACCTGTTCGGCGGAGGCGGTTATTATCTCCAGAAACACGACTATAATAACGCCTACAACTTCTTCAAGGCGTATCTGGACTGTGCCGAGCAACCCTTGTTTGACGGCTTTGACTATGCCAACAAGGACGCTCGCATGGTTGATGCCGCCTATTGGGCAGTGTTCTGCGGTTACAAATTGGAACGGCCGGACATAATAGACAGATATTCAGCCATTGCGGCCCGCAATCCCAAAACTGACGTTTATCTGAAACAATACATAGCGGAATCGTATCTGTTGAAGAAAGATTCCGCCAATTATCAGGCTGTTTTGGAGGAAGGTTTTTCCAAATATCCGGACAACACTTATTTTTTTCCGCATCTGGTAGTCTACTACACCAGCAAGGAAATGTATGACAAGGTACTGGAAACCTCCCAACGTGCATTGGAAATCAACCCTCGCAATCTCCCGGCTTTGCTTGCGCGGAGTTCCGCACTCTTGCACAAGGAGATGTATGACGAGTGCATAAAGGTCTGCGACCAAGTCGTTGCCATTGACGAGAACCAACCTGTGATGTATCTGAATGCCGGACTTGCCTATTACAACCAGTCAGTTCCGTTGGCAAGCAAGAAGAAACAGACAAAGGAAGACAAGGCTAAGATTATCAGTCTGTACAAGCGGGCACTCCCCTATCTGTCGAAATACCGCCAGATGATGCCGGATGACAAGGCAGTATGGCTTTCACCTTTATACAATATATACCTCAATCTGAATATGGGTGATGAGTTCGAAGAACTTGAGAAATTATTAATACAATAACTGTTTTTGATATGAAGAAGTACAATTTCAATGCGGGTCCGTCTATTCTGCCGCGCAAAGTAATCGAGAAAACAGCCCAGGCATGCCTCGATTTTAACGGTTCTGGTCTTTCCATCATGGAGATTTCCCACCGTTCCAAGGACTTTCAGGCTGTCCATGACGAGGCAGTAGCCTTGTTCAAAGAGGTTCTTGACATTCCGGAGGGATACTCCGTACTGTTCCTCGGCGGCGGCGCCAGCCTTGAATTTTGTATGATTCCCTATAACTATCTTGAGAAAAAGGCAGCCTATCTGAATACTGGCGTGTGGGCTACAAAGGCGGAAAAGGAAGCAAAAGCGTTTGGTGAAGTTGTCGAAATCGCGTCTTCCGCCGACAAGAACTTCACATACATACCAAAGGACTATGTGATTCCCACAGACGCAGACTACCTTCACATCACGACAAACAACACTATCTACGGCACGGAGTTGCGCAAAGACATTGACTCTCCTGTACCCCTGATAGCCGATATGTCCTCAGACATTCTCTCACGTCCAGTAGATGTCAGCAAATACACATTGATTTACGGCGGCGCACAGAAGAATCTCGCCATGGCAGGCGTCACTTTCGTCATCGTAAAGGAGGATTCTTTGGGCAAGGTATCACGCCATATACCTACCATGCTCGACTATCGCACGCATGTGAAGAAGGGTTCCATGTTCAACACTCCGCCTGTTGTGCCAATCTATTCCGCCATGGAGAACCTGCGTTATGTAAAGGAACACGGCGGCGTAAAGGCGATGCAGGCTCTCGCCGAGCAGCGTGCGAAGATCGTCTACGACGAGATTGACCGCAACAAACTCTTTGTCGGTACGGCAGAAGAGGACAGCCGTTCCTACATGAACATCACTTTCGTCCTGAAGCCCGAGTATGCTGAACTACAGGACGAATTCCTCGCATTCGCCCAAGGCAAGGGCATGGTCGGCATCAAAGGACACCGTGATGTCGGCGGTTTCCGCGCATCCTGCTACAATGCGATGTCCGTTGAGGGATGCGAGGCACTCGTCGCTTGCATGAAAGAATTTGAATCCAATCATTGACAACCCGAGTCCGGCTCATTGTGGCCGGACTTCTCAAATACAGAAAGAACATGAAAGTACTGATAGCAACAGAGAAACCGTTTGCCGCAACAGCAGTAGACGGCATACGCAAGGAAATCGAAGGGGCAGGACACGAACTCGTCCTGCTCGAGAAATATACAGAAAAAGCGCAACTTCTCGATGCAGTCAAGGATGTTGACGCCATGATTATCCGTTCCGACAAGGCTGATGCGGAAGTGCTCGGTGCTGCCAAGAACCTCAAGATAATAGTCCGTGCAGGCGCCGGCTACGACAATATCGACCTTGCAGCGGCCACTGCACACAATGTTGTGGCGGAGAACACGCCCGGTCAGAACGCCAATGCCGTGGCGGAACTTGTGCTCGGCCTGTTGGTCTATGCCGTGCGCAACTTCTACAACGGCAAAGCGGGCACTGAACTGAAAGGCAAGAAACTCGGTATTCTTGCTTTCGGCAATGTCGGCCGCAACGTGGCTCGCATCGCCAAGGGATTTGGCATGGACATCATGGCATACGACGCTTTCTGCCCTGCCGAGGTCATTGAGGCTGCCGGTGTCAAGGCCGCCGCAAACCAGGAAGAACTGTTTGAGCAGTGCGACATCGTGTCTCTGCACATACCGGCAACACCCGAAACCAAGCAGAGCATCAACTATGAACTCTGCGGAAAGATGAAAAAGGGAGCGATACTCATCAATACTGCCCGCAAGGAAGTTATTGACGAGGCAGGTCTTCTGAAACTTCTTGATGAGCGTACAGACTTGAAATACATCACCGACATCATGCCAGATGCCGATGCGGAGTTCCATTCTTTCGAGGGACGTTATTTCTCTACGCCAAAGAAGATGGGAGCCCAGACAGCGGAAGCCAATACCAATGCGGGCATTGCAGCCGCCAAACAGATAAATGCGTTCTTCGCCACCGGCGATACGAAGTTCAAAGTCAACAAGTAATCTCTATGGCAAGAGTAAAACCATTTCGGGGTATACGGCCTCCAAAAGAACTTGTCGAACAAGTCGAGTCACGCCCTTATGATGTGCTTGACTCCGAGGAAGCCCGGGCAGAATGTGCCGGCAACGAGAAATCTCTCTACCATATCATAAAGCCGGAGATAGATTTCGAACCGGGCACAAGCGAGTATGATCCGCGCGTTTACGACAAGGCCCGCGAAAATTTCCTCAAATTTCAGGAAAACGGCTGGCTCGTCCAGGACGACAAGGAGCAGTATTACATATACGCCCAGACGATGAACGGCAAGACGCAATATGGGCTTGTGGTCGCCGCCTACTCCGGTGACTATATCAGCGGAGTGATAAAGAAGCACGAACTTACACGCCGTGACAAGGAGGAAGACCGCATGAAGCATGTGCGAATCAACAACGCCAACATCGAGCCGGTATTCTTTGCATACCCTGACAACAGTGTCCTTGATGGCCTCATCCGCCGATATGCCGCAACAAAACCGGAGTATGACTTCATCGCACCGATAGACGGTTTCGGCCACAAGTTCTGGATTGTCTCTGACGATACTGACATTCAGACCATCACGGAGGAGTTTGCCAAGATGCCGTCACTGTATATTGCCGACGGACATCACCGCAGTGCGGCTGCCGCCTTGGTGGGTGCAGAGCGTGCGAAGCAAAATCCGCATCACACAGAGGATGAGGAATACAACTTCTTCATGGCAGTTTGCTTTCAGGCAAGCCAGTTGACCGTGCTCGATTACAACCGTGTCCTGAAAGACCTCAACGGACTGACTTCCGAGGAGTTTATAGCCAAACTCCGGGAGAATTTCGATGTCGTCAACATGGGAAAGGATATCTATAAGCCGTCCCGACTGCACGAGTTCTCGCTCTATCTTGACGGTGAATGGTGGAAATTGAATGCCAAACAGGGCACTTACGACGACACTGACCCCATCGGAGTGCTGGATGTGGACATCTCTTCACGCCTGATTCTTCAGGACATACTGGAACTTGGCGACCTCCGTTCGTCACAACGCATTGACTTCGTGGGAGGTCTCCGCGGATTGGGAGAACTGAAACGGCGTGTCGATTCGGGCGAAATGAGAGCAGCCCTTGCACTCTATCCTGTCTCCATGAAGCAGATTATGGACATTGCCGACAGCGGAAAGATCATGCCGCCAAAGGCCACCTGGTTTGAGCCGAAACTCCGTTCGGGTCTCGTCATCCACTCCCTTGACTGATGGAGGACAGTTACAAGACAATCCGAAACACCTCTGAGGGCTATTACACTGACAAGCGAAGCAAGTTCTATGCTTTTGCCCACCATGTCGAATCGCCCGAAGAAGTAAAACAACTATTGGCTGGGTATCGTAAGAAATATTACGATGCCCGCCATGTTTGTTGGGCTTACAGGCTCGGGCCGACAGGCGACGAGTTTCGCATGAACGACGATGGAGAACCGTCATCCACTGCAGGCAAGCCCATACATGGACAACTTCTGAGCCGTGAACTAACTGATGCTGCCGTCTTTGTGGTGCGCTATTATGGCGGAGTAAATCTCGGAACGAGCGGTCTTATCGAGGCTTACCGAGAGGCGACCGCCGACGCATTGGACAAGGCGGAAACGGAAGAACGGCTTGTAGAGACTGTTATCGGCTACAGTTTTCCATACTCCATGATGAACGGAGTGATGAAAACCGTGAAAGATTTGCAGCCTCGCATTGTCTCACAGACCTTTGACAACACTTGTACAATCCGTCTTGCGATACGCCAGAGTATGGCGGAGCAATTGCAGGCACGGCTCGACAAACTTTCTTTTGAATAGATGCGACTCATTTGTGACAGCGGAAGCACCAAGACAGACTGGCTTGTTACCGGTTCGGAATCGGCGGTAACAAGGTTCAGTACTTGCGGTCTTAATCCGTCGGTCATGGGAACAGACCGTGTTAAAGACATTCTTCAGTCCGACCTCATACCACACTTGGAAGGTTTGGACATAACCGATGTGGAGTTTTACGGCGCAGGATGCACGCAGGATATAATCCCAGAAATGCAGCGACTGCTGGCGAAACTCATACCGACAGCACAGCACATCCTTGTGGCAAGCGATGTTCTCGGTGCGGCAAAAGCCGTCTGCGGCAGAGAGAAAGGCATTGCCGCCATACTTGGGACGGGCGCAAACTCATGCCTTTTCGACGGTGAGAAGATAGTCCGCAACACCCCTGCCCTGGGGTTCATCTTGGGTGACGAAGGATCCGGAGCGGTACTCGGACGGCTGTTTCTCAATGCTCTTTTCAAGGGACTGCTACCCGGCAGTGCCGCCAAAGCATTCTCCGAAGAAACAGGACTGACTCAGTCGGATATAATAGAAAAGGTGTACCGTTCGGCAACTCCCAACAGATTTCTCGCTTCGATGTCACCTTTCATCCACCGACATCTCGACATCAGCGAACTGCGAGCGCTGGTAGTTACCAATTTCCGCAACTTTTTTTCCCACAACATACAGCAATACGGTCATCCCGAACTGCCTGTCAACTGCGTCGGAAGCATGGCATTTTTCTTCTCGGAACAACTCTCGGAGGCGGCCCAGAAGGAGGGCTTCACCATCGGAAGAGTCCTCCGTTCGCCCATAGACGGTCTCTGTATCAACAGATAGAAACGGATTGTGCACGATTACACTGTCCTACATATTTGGAATGTCTGCCATGTTTTTTCTGCCTCATGGCGTGTTTTTTTCTTGCGCAAAGGCGGAAGAAACCGTCAATACGGCATATCTCCCATTGACGATGCATCATCCGGGAAATAATTGCCGGGAGCAATGTTTGCATTGATACCCGAACTGATAAACTCTTCACCGCCCAGTTCATTGCCGCCCGAAGCGAAGTCGTTGCCCGGATTGTCAAATCTCGTATATTTGCCAAGGAATCTCAGTATCACGACATCGGTCGCACCCTTACGGTGCTTGGCTATAATGATTTCCGCCATACCGTGCAGGTCGTTGCCCTTTTGGTCTTCATAGATGTGGTAATACTCAGGTCTGTGCACAAAGACTACCATGTCCGCATCCTGCTCTATGGCTCCAGATTCACGCAGGTCAGACAGTTGCGGGCGCTTGCTCTCGTTCTCTTTACGGTTTTCCACACTACGATTCAACTGCGACAACGCAATAATCGGGATGTCAAGTTCCTTCGCCAGTCCTTTCAGAGAGCGTGATATGGTCGACACCTCCTCCTGTCGGCTGCCGAACTTTGCACCGTTGGCGTTCATCAACTGGAGGTAGTCTATCATTATTATCTTGACGCCTTTCTCGCGAACGAGGCGCTTCGCCTTTGTCCGCAGTTCGAATATGGAAAGTCCGGGAGTGTCATCCAGGTAGATGGGAGCATGAGACAACTTTTCCATATTGCTGTCAAGACGCACCCACTCGTCGTCATCAAGACGACCGTTGAGTATCTTTGAACCCTCAATCTCAAATGTATTAGACATCAATCTGTTAACCAACTGCACATTGTTCATCTCAAGAGAGAAGAACGCCACGGGAGTTCCGTTGTCCACAGCCATATTCTTTGCCAGTGACAATGCGAACGATGTCTTTCCCATGGCAGGTCGTCCAGCCAGAATTATCAAGTCAGATTTCTGCCAACCACTCGTAATTTCGTCCAACCGGGTATATCCTGTGGGGACACCGGTAGTGCTGTCCGGATTCTCCGAAGACTTCTTCAGCAAGTCAATCGCCTGGTTCAGAACAGGTCCTATCGGTGTATAGTCCTGCCTCATGTTTGTCTGCGAAAGTGCAAACAGCGAACCTTCCGCCTCCTGCATAAGTTCCTCTACGTCTGTACCTTCGTCAAACGCCTTCGTCTCTATGACGCTTGCGAAACTTATAAGTTGCCTTGCCATATACTTCTGGGCAAGAATCTTCGCATGGTACTCTATGTGCGCAGACGATGCGACACCTGCGCTCAGTTCCACGATATAGGCCTGACCGCCTACCGCTTCCAGCGTACCGAGTTTCTTGAGTTCCTCTGTCACGGTGATGAAGTCCACCGGGCGCTGGTCAAAGTTCAGCCTGCGTATGGCCTCATATATCTGTTGGTGCTTCTGTTCGTAGAAAGTCTCCGGCCGCAATATCTCGTTCACCACCGTATAGGCATCGCTATCAATGAGCAAAGCCCCCAAAACAATCCGTTCAAGTTCCACGGCCTGCGGCTGCAGGTGTCCGTAAGTGTTGTCTATCGGGGTTGAGTTCCTGTTTCCGTTCCTATTCTTATTTACAGTATTAGTTGGCATAACATAGTGAGTTTTATCCTATGCAAAAGTACAAAAAAATAGGTGAACAGTTGACCCAACACGCCACAAATAGCGGAAACATTTTTCCTATTTCCTCCGTTTCTTTCATTCTCCCTGCATCCTGCAAAAGACACAAGTTCTAAGAAGAACATATATGCAACAAGGGCTGCAATCGGCACCGTTACCGAATGCAGCACCTATTTATTTTGAGTAAAATATGACTTACTGTTCTTTATGCAAACGGTATTGTCTCATTTATATAATGTACAGGTAGATTCTCCTTCTTTACGAAGTACAAATCGTCTTAGCTCCACATTTTTACAGAGTAAAAATAATAGCCGACGAACCATTTTACTTCAGAGGCAGGACTCGCAAAATAAGGTTCTGACGTAGGCGCCCAGACGCCGCCATATTCGTAAAGCTGTTTTTGACCTTCATTTAAATACAAAGTCGCATTTTGCTTCAAATTGTCAATGCCGTCAAAAATTCCATTTCCGTTATAAGTGGCTCCTCTTATATCGGTAACTATTCCAAACGTTACTTCTTTAAGAGACTTGCAACTGTAAAAAGCTTTTTCATCTATAGCTGTAACCTTGGGCGTATTTACTGTTTCCATCTTCTCACAGTTGGCCAAAGCACTTTTTCCTAATTTGGTCACATTGGGTAGGTAAATTGACTTTAGCGCATTTATCCCACTCAAACCACTGTCTGGAATTTCTGTACATCCTATCAAAGAAAGGGAGATGCTGTCATCTGCACTACCTTTCAAGGCATCACTAACTGCTTTAAAGATGTCTGTCCCTGCATCAGCTGCAAGAATGAGCTTTATGTCTGTTTTTCCTTCTGCCAATTCAGCCTTAATAGCATTTCCTATAGCTTCAGCGTTCAATGTCGTAGCCATTAAGGCATTGGCATCGAGCGCGTAGCTCTTTCCGTTGTCTGTTGCTTTGGTGAAAGTGTAGGATG
>CAVDQB010000015.1:0-50612 GCA_963611255.1 Faecalibacterium prausnitzii | reverse complement strand
TCAGCAGCATGCCCATAATGCCGGGAACAAAGTTGTAACTGCTCTTCATCTGCGGGTTGTAGAGCAGCGACAGGTTCAGTCCGAACGGCAACTGCGCCATGCTGTCCTGCGTCAGAATCTGACCCACATACGAGGCGTACATCTGTGCCATGTTGGGGTCACTGCCGTCTGTCAGCACCTGCACGCCGTCATGCCGCGATGCGAAACCGGCGCTGAAGACCACGGCGATGTCGGCTTTCTGGTTGCGGATGAGCCGCTCCGCCTCGGCAGGGGTGCGCACAAGGCTGACCACATCGAAGTATTCGCTCTGCGAGAGTCGCTCTGTCATGCGCTGCGTCTCGTGGTCGAGCGACGAAAGTACCGCTACCGTGCGCACGTTCTTCACGTCTGTCGATATGGCGAACCCGAATATCAGCATCATCGCCACCGGCATGCCGAAGAGTATGAGCATCGTGCGGCGGTCGCGCAAGATGTGGCGTGCCTCTTTCGTTATGAATGAAATGAACTGTCTCATGTGTCTTACTGTCGTGTGGAGGTGCGTGCCAGGAGCGTGAACACATGGTCCATGTCGGGCTGTGCGTAGTGTTCTTTCAACTCCTGTGGCGTGCCCATGGCCTTTATCTTGCCGTCTACCATTATGGAGATGCGGTCGCAATATTCCGCCTCGTCCATGTAGTGGGTGGTCACAAACACCGTTATGCCGCGGTCGGCGGCATCGTAGATGAGTTCCCAAAACTGCCTTCTCGCCGCCGGGTCCACGCCTCCTGTCGGTTCGTCGAGGAACACTATTTCCGGCTCATGGAAGATGCTGACCGAGAAAGCCAACTTCTGTTTCCAGCCCAGAGGGAGGCTTTTCACGAGGTCGTCGGCGTGTTCCGCAAAGTGCAGACGGTCGAACAGTGAGTCCATCTTGGCGTTGATGTCCGCTTTCTTCATGCCGTAGATGCCGGCGAAGAGGCGTATGTTCTCGCTCACCGTGAGGTCTTCGTAGAGTGCGAACTTCTGGCTCATGTAGCCGATGTGGCTCTTTATCCGTTCATACTCCGTGCTGATGTCGCATCCTGCCACCCTGCCTGTGCCCGATGTGGGGCGGTTGAGTCCCGTGAGGATGTGCATTGCGGTGGTCTTGCCGGCACCGTTGGCGCCGAGGAAACCGAATATCTCGCCCCTGCGCACGCTGAACGATATGTCGTCGACAGCGTGGAATGTGCCGAAAGCCTTTACCAGATGTTCCACCTCTATCACGTTTGCGCCGTCGCCTGCCTGCTGTTTTGTGCCGTGGCTTATGCCCTCGGGGCAGAACACGTCACGGAATCTGCGGAGCATGTCGTCTGGTCTGCCGATGCCCTTGACCTTTCCTTCCTGCATGAACGCTATGCGGTCGCAGCACCTTATCTCGTCTATGTAGGGCGTGGAAGCCACTATTGTGATGCCGCGTTCACGCAACGTGGCGAGCATCTGCCAGAATTCCTTGCGGCTGACAGGGTCTACGCCTGTCGTCGGTTCGTCGAGCAGCAGCAGCCGCGGGGAGTGGACGAGGGCGCACGAGAGAGCCAGTTTCTGTTTCATTCCGCCCGACAAAGCCCCTGCGCGACGCTTGCGGAACGGTTTAATCTGGCTGTATATCGCCTTGATGGAGTCGTATCCTGCCTCCACTGTCGTGCCAAACAGCCGTGCGAAGAACTCCAGATTCTCTTCCACAGTGAGGTCCTGGTAGAGCGAGAACTTGCCGGGCATATAGCCTATTCTGCCCCTTATCTTGCGCATGCCCTCCACCACATCGAGACCGTCGACCGTGGCAGTGCCGCTGTCGGCAAGCACCAGCGTGGCGATAATGCGGAACAGGGTGGTCTTGCCCGAGCCGTCGGGGCCGATGAGACCGAATATCTCGCCCTCGTCTACCGACAAAGAGACGTCACGCAGAGCCTGTGTCTTGCCGTAGGACTTACTAATGTTATTTACCGTCAGCATATTTCACCTCTCCATACATGCCTATCTTGATATGCCCATCGTTCCTTACGGCAATCTTTACGGCATACACAAGGTCGGCGCGTTCGTCGTCGGTGAGTATAGTCTTGGGAGTAAACTCCGACTTTGAAGAGATCCATGCCACCTTGCCTTCATATTCTCTGCGCTCTCCGCCGCCGTAGTCGGCATAGACCGTCATCCTCTGTCCGAGTTTCAGATCCTTGAGTTGTGCCGACGTGAAGTATGCACGGAGAAACATTTTGCGTGTGTCCGCCATCTTGAAAAGGGGCTTTCCCACCGAGGCAAACTCCCCGCGCTGCATGTATTTCGCCAGTATCGTACCGCTGACGGGGGCTTTCACATGGCACTTGCGCAACTGGTCAGCCACCTGCATACGCTCTATGTCGGCGGTGTTCATCTGCGCCTGCAGTCCGTTTGTGGACGTGCTGAGCGACGACATCTGCGCCTCGAGCTGGCGTTCGAGCACTTTCACCTGACTGTCGGCGTCGTCCAGGGTCTTGCGGTTGGCCGCTCCCGACTTCACGAGGGCGTCGAAGCGGTCGCGCTCCTGACGTGCCTTGGCGAGTTGCTGGCGTGTCGCAGCCACCTGTTTCGCCATGTCGGGGCGCTGTGATGCATAGACCTGCTTCAGCGCACCCACCTGACAGGCTTTCAGATAGAGTTGCACGGTGTCGACCAAAGCCACCTGCCGGAAAGCCTCCACATAGTCTCCCTCCTCGGCGTCAAACTCCAACAGCACTCCGTTTTGCTCTGCCGAGACCGTCACTTCGGTAGCCTCAAACGTGCCGGTGGCTGCATATTCGCTGTCGCCGTTGCCGCACGATGCGAGCAATGCGGCGGAAACTGTCACTGCTAAAATGTCCTTTCTCATAACAATATAAATCTTTCCATTTTTCCATTTTTCAATCTTTCCATAGTCACTCAGCATTGTTGAGAATGCGGAGGTGATACAGGTTCTGCAGCAGTTGCACCTCATGCTCCGCCCTTTGCGCCCTTGCCAGTGCCACGGCATTGATGTCCTGCACAAGGTCATTGACGCTCATGGTGCCCAGTTCCGCCTTCTTGCCGCTTGCGGTGCGTATGTTCTCGCGCAGCGACACTATCTCGTCGTCGTGCGCCAACTGCTTGCGGAGTGTTTCCACGGCACCGTCGGTCTGCTCCTGTTGCAGGGTGTTGTTGAAGAGGAACGTCTCGCGCTGCGAACGGATTTGCCGCTTCTGCTCCTCCAGACGGCGCAAGTCGTTCTTCCGGGTGTAGAGTGCGCCGATGTTCCACGACAGAGACAGTCCGCCGAGAAGTATGCCGTTGTTCATCAGGTCGCTCACTTTCGTGTGGTAAGCGCCCATGCCCATGAACCCGACAGTGGGGCGCAGGTCGGCATTGAGTTTGCTGCGCTTCAGGTCGAGCACTTTCTCCTGCGAGGAAAAGAGCGTCATCTCGGGACGCAGAGAGGCGTCTTTTCCCACATTGTTTGTCATGCCGGGCTTTTCCAGTCGGGTACTGTCGCCGAGTGTGCTGCCAATAAACCTGCCCAAAATGCGCAGGTAGGCACTGCGCGAAGCAGCCAGACGGTCGTGCTGCTGGATGGCTTTCAGTTGCTCCACGCGCAGCACGTCCTTGTCGGACTGGTTGGCCATGCCTCCCTGCATCATGCTTTCCACGGTCTTCATGCTCACGTCGAGATCGGCCTGAAGCATGGAGTTCTGTTGCAGTTGTGCGTCGATGAGCAGCAGAGAGAAGTATATCTGTTCCACACGGTCGTTGATGTCATACATCGTAACGTCCAGTTGGCGCGACTGCACATCCGCTTCCGCCTCCGCCATGCGGCGGTTAAGCGCAATCTTTCCTCCGTCATAGACGGTCTGCTTCACCGTGACCGATGCGGTTGCCACGAGGTTTTTCGTGTCGATACCCATCATTGCTGCCTGGCTGCTGCCGTCTATCACATCGGTGAAACCGTAGCCTCCTGCCGACAACGACACCTGCGGAAGCCACGCCTTGGCGGCATTGGCGAGGTCATAGCCGTGCGACCGCTCTATCATGCCGTACTGCCGGATGGCAGGATAGTTCTCCCGCGCCATGCGGCGGCATCCGTCGAGGGTGAGGCTTTGCGCTGTCGCGGCACCGCAGACGGCAGCCATATACAGCGCAAGGAATAGTTTTTTCTTCGTCATAATCACGTTGCGGTTTTGTTTTCCGGGTGCAAAATTACGGCGGCACATACATCCGCATATTACCCTTTGAATGAAAAGAATGTCCTTTTTGTAGGATTTTTCGCTGCAACAACGTCAAAACCGCATATAATAATTACCTTTGCGGACATGAAGACACCACGAAGACTCACTATGGAAATGATGTTCCAGCACATTATGGAGCAAGATCCGTCAATGCTTGACAACATCCGTTATACTGACGATTTTGCCGTTGTCAACAACTGCGGCGATGCTCTCCGCATTTTCATGGACAGTTCCCATGCGCCGTTTCTGCTGGAAGACTACCGCATGGGCTTTGTCAGCAGAGGTCAACTGCGTACTGTCATCAACCTGCAGGAGTGTTTGGCAAAGGAAGGAGACATCCTTGCGATAACTCCGGGCACCGTTGTCGAACCGCTGGAGATGAGCGCCGACTTCTCCGTGATGGGTCTCGGAATCTCCGCCGAACGTTTCCGCATGATTCACAACGACAACTTGCCTGCGTCGTTTCACGGACAACGCAAGCACAGGTTGCTGCATCTCACAGACCGGGAACTGGATTTGCTTGGTGGCATTTTCCGCTGTATGTGGAGTATGACAGGCAGTCACGCTGTCAGTGTCAATACCATGGAGAGCATGATTGCCGCAGTGTCAAACGCCTTCAATGACCTCTTCATCCTCCACGACACGGCGGACTATCCGCAGGGAAAGCCCCACGACACGGCCTATAACATGTTCCAGCGGTTCATAACACTTGTCAACGAGCATTGCCGTGAACACCGCCAACTGGACTATTACGCCGGTTGTCTGTGCGTGACGCGGCGTCATCTCGGCACGACAGTGGCCCAGGTGAGCGGCACGACGGCAAAGGAGTGGATAGACAAGGCGGTGATAACCGCCGCAAAGGTCATGCTGCGCCACACTGACAACACCGTGCAGCAGATTGCCGATGACCTGCATTTCCCCACGGCAAGTTTCTTCTGCAAGTACTTCCACCGTCTCACGGGATGCACTCCGCAGCGTTGGCGCGAGGGCGAAGGGTAGTTTTCGCAGTGCGTGAGGACAGTTCTTGCAGGGCAAAAGCACCGTTCTTGCAGCGGTACAGCGGTCGTGGTACGAGCGAACCACGGTCGAAAGACAGGCGTATCACGGTCGAAGTACGAGCGTACCACGGTCGAGAACCGCTGCCGAAAATGTGGTTATGCAGAGGCAAAACACGGCTTTGACACTGCTTGAACGGTCTTCACGCAGCGGCGGATGCCAGTAGGGGGAAAACGAAAAGGTCAGAAATGGATGGAGGCAGAACCTGAGAGGACGAGTGCACCGATTCTTTTCGTCTCGTCGCTCGGGGAGGGGAACATCTCGTGTTCGGCGTTGACGCAGAAGTCAAGATGCTGTTTCGCGCGGAAACCGATGTTGACTCCAACGGTTGTTCCCAGACCTCCGTCGTGGTGTTCGGCTATAACGTTGCTGTTGATGTTGGGGTAATAGGTGTAGCCTGCCAGTGCCTTGCCCTCCATAAACAGCCTTCCGTAGATGTTCTGGTGAAAATATACGCCTGCCTTTGCGGTGTAGGAGTGGGTGGTGTTCTCTGTCCAGCGTTCTCCGTCGGTGATGTATTTGATGTCGAAAACGCCCAAACGGGAGCCCACGCCCCAGTGGCGGTTGAAGAAATATGCACCGTCAAGACCGAAAGCGGCGCCTGTCGACGACTTCATCTTGTATCCGGAACTGATGTTGTAGCGGTGCAGAGGTATGATGAAACCGGCGTATGTGCCGAAGAAGGAGGGATTCCGGTCGGTGTCATCAAACCATATAGAGCGGGGCTCATAACTCTTCGGATGGCTCGGAAACGCCAGATCGGCAAGCCAGTAGCCGAACTCCGTGCCCATGACACCGAAGCCGGCGCCGGCAAGGATGTCACTCATCCAGTGCTTGTTGTTCATCATCCGCATCACGCCTGTGGCTGTTGCCACGGTGTAAGCACCGAAACCGACCCACGGACTGAGGTGTCCGTACTCTTTCTGGAGCATCGTGGCGCACATGAAAGCGGTAGCCGTGTGGCCGGAAGGGAAACTGTGGCGGTTGGATTCGTCTGGTCTCTCCTCCTTGGCGAGGGGTTTGATGCTGCGTGTAACGGCGGTGATGAGCGCGATGGAGAATGCGTCGGCGGCGAGCATCTTCCGCCATGAACTGCGGCTTTCCACCCCTGCTGCCTTCAAGGCGAACATTACCGCTGCGGGGGAATACTGTATCCAGTTGTCGGTCTTGTTGCTGAAAGACGGCATAAAGCCGTTGCGCAGCGAGCGGAAGTGCCGGTTTTCGCCCATCTCGATGACGCCTGCGGCTATGAGGGGCGCACCTATGTAGGTGGACTGCACCCAACGCTTGGCGAAGAAACGTTCCAGTTTGGTGTCGTAGAATGTGGTGTCGACAGGTGCAGGCACCGTCGCGGCATTTTCAACCGGCATCTGCCATTCCGTCTCTTCCGCACTTGCGGAGAGTGAAAGGGCGAGTGCTATGGCGGCAAACAGGCGTTTCATGATGGTCATTTTGTACTTAAAACTGTGCAAAGGTACGTTTTTTCGACGGAAAAGGGTGTATACACTGAGAAAAATCGCCTGTTTGCGTCTATGGGGAAACGGTCTCCACGATGCCCACGCGGATGTAGTCTTTCAAGTGAAAGAGCGAGTTGCCGTAGCCGCCTTGTGAGTCTGAGATGAGCAGGATGGTCTGTCTGCCGTCACGGAGTTTTGCCCCGAGGCACATCCCCTCATAGTTGGCAAGGGTCTTGGAGAACAGTCTGAGGTTGGTAGTCCACTGCGCCTGAAGCACCTTTCCCTGGCTTTCGGGATGTACTTTGTATATCTTGTTGGTGACATAACTGCCGAGATAGCCTTGTGCGACGAGGAACTCACGCTCCAGGACGAGCAGTGTGCTGTCGGGAAGAGCCAGCAGTTCGGGCACGCCGAAAGCCAACTGTTTTGCCTCGCCACGCGCCTGTGGAGCGTCCGTCTCGTAGATGAACTGCCGTTGAGGCTGCATATTGCGGTCGAAAGACTGTATTCTTATTTTGGCTGGAACGGGGTTCTTGTCGGACGAGGCGTCGCCGTCGGACTTCAGGGTGTTCTCCGTACACGTCCAGAAAAGGCCGGTTTCACCGCAATAGGTCAGTGCCTCGAAACCGTAATTGGAGTGTATGTTGCCCAGTTTCAGTGCGTCGGGGATTGCCAGTTCCCTGCCGGTGAGGCTGCCGTCAAGACGGTATTCCTTCACCTGCTGGTCGTCCTCTGCCGAAATGAAGACCGTTTCCGTGGGGAAGAAGGCTATCCCCTCGGCGTCACGCTGCCTGCCTCCGTTGCCGTGGAAAGCGATGATGCGGATGTTTTCCACCCGTCCTATGGTGTCATTCTGTAGTATCTCGAACTCGTAAAAGCCGTCGCTGTCCTGCTTGTCGCTGACTATGGCATAGCGGTTGCCGCCTATCGGCGTTATGCCGCTGTAGTTGGCAGCCGGAATATCCCAGCGGTTCATCTTCTGTTGGGCGAGCATCGTTATCTGCGCAAGGGCGTTGCCGGCGCAGAGAAAGGAAACCAATGTTATGCGGAAAAGGTGTCGTTTCATACGTTATTGGCGATTATGTGTCCCATTGTCCAAGCCGCCTGCAGGTTGAAACCGCCTGTCACGGCATCCACATTGACGATTTCGCCGCCGAAAAACAGTCCCGGATGTTTCTTGCATTCCAGTGTGTTGATGTCCAGTTCCGACAGGCTTATGCCGCCGCAGGTGACAAATTCGTCCTTGAACTGCCCCTTGCCGGTGATGCGGTAGATGTCGTCGGTGAGTACGGAAGCCAGCCGGTTGAGTTGCCTGGGACCCACTTCCGCCCACGGTTTTTGCGGCGGAAGTCCCGCCCTCTCAACCATATATGTCCAGAAATTCTGTGTTATGGGTGTCAGATGAGGGCTGTCGAGCGGTTTGGCATTGGTTATCTGTTTGTGTGGGTTCTCCCTTTGTGCCTTTTTCAGAATGTCGAGCATGTCGGCAAAGGAAGCCGTTCCGAACCAGTTGATGCCGACTTCGGCGTTGTAATCATTGTCGGCAAGGATGTTGGCAGCGTGCGACGAGAGTTTGAGAACGGCTGGTCCAGACAGCCCCCAGTGGGTGATGAGAACCGGGCCAAAGGCGGAACACTTCGTCGAGACGAGCCTTGCCGTCGCAGGATTGACCACCGTTCCCGAGAGGGAATGCAGCCTTTCGTCGTCGACATTGAATGTGAACAGTGACGGAACAGGCGGTACGAAGCCGATGCCAAGGGGAGAGAGAAAGTCATAGCCGGCGGATTTCGGTTTGCCGCCGACGGTGACTACCACACGGTCGGCAGTGATTTCCTCGCCGGAAGAGACCGTAAGGCGGAACTGCCCCATGTCGGTATGCTCTATGCGTTCCACCCCTGTGGAAGTGCGGAGGGCGACTCCAAGGCGGCGCATGAGGTGCAACAGGGTGTTGACAATCTCCATTGCGTCCTGCGACACGGGGAAAACGCACTGGTCATCCTGCACCGTCAGCCGTACGCCTTCCGCCTCAAACCAGCGCATGGTGTCCTCTTGCGAGAACACTTTCAACCCCCTTTTCATCAGTTTTTCTCCGCGCGGATAGACCTGGCCGACGCTTTTCACGTCGCGGAAAGAGTTGGTGAGATTGCAGCGTCCGCCGCCTGTGACGGCGAGTTTCGCCATGGGACGTGTGCTTTTCTCCACTACCGTGATGTCGGCATCGGGCAGCCTGCGCTTCAAGTTGACCGCACAGAAACAGCCGCAAGCGCCGCCTCCGACAATCACAACATGCATAGGGCACGGTTTTCCGCCGCCTCCATAATCTCCCTTTCGCCCGGTCCTTTGTCGTTGATGCCGCACAAATGGAGGATGCCATGGATGATCACGCGGTGGAGTTCCTCGTCGTAGGGTTTGCCGAACTTGTCGGCATTGGAGCGGACAGTGTCGAGTGAGATTACCAAGTCGCCGTTGATGGTGTCACCTTCATCGTAGTCGAAAGTGATGATGTCGGTGTAGTAATCATGTCCGAGATACTCGTTGTTTACTTCCAGAATCTTTTCGTCGTCGCAGAAAAGATAGCCTATCTCGCCCACTTTCCTGCCGTAGGTGGCGGCGACGGCGCGAATCCACTTGTTGGTTTCGCGTTTCTTGATGTCAGGCATCTTCACACCTTCTGCACTGTAAGTGATCATATTGTGTGTGTCATTTTGTGTTTTCCCTTATTGTTGTGCTGCTCACGTTCTCCAAACCGGGTTCGGCAAAGAGCAGGACGGTCTCGACCTGTCCGTTGAGTTTGTTCCATTCGGCCTGTTTCCGTTCGTATTCGAAGTCCTCGGCATTGCGCACACCTTTTACAATATAGCTTATCCCGTTGTTGCGGCAGTAGTTTACAGTCAGACCTTTTATTTGGTCCACTGTCACACGAGGGTTGTCTTTGAACTCCGCACGAATCATTTCTACGCGCTCCTCGATGCTGTAGCGGCAATTTTTCTGCGGATTTACCGCCACTGCCACCACCACTTCATCGAAGATGGAGAGTGCCCTCCGCACGATGCTGCGGTGTCCTTCGTGGAATGGGTCGAAACTTCCCACGAAGAGAACCCTATCCGAAAAGTGTCGGTTCTGCTGCATTGCTGCCTATGATATTGCGCCCGAAGTGACGGTAAGCCAGTTCGGTGACCACACGTCCGCGAGGAGTGCGCTTGATGAAACCTTCCATTATGAGAAACGGCTCGTAGACTTCCTCCACAGTGCCGCCGTCCTCTCCGATGGCAGTAGCAATGGTGGAGATGCCCACGGGACCGCCGTGGAACTTGTCAATGATAGTGAGCAGTATCTTGTTGTCTATCTCGTCGAGACCGTAACTGTCGATGTTGAGTGCCGTGAGAGCCATGTTGGCGATGCCGAGATCTATCGTACCGGTGCCCTTGACCTGCGCAAAGTCACGCACACGGCGCAGCAGGGCGTTGGCGATACGCGGCGTTCCGCGCGAGCGGCGGCTTATCTCCATGGCGGCATCTTCCCTTATCGGCACTTTCATTATGGCTGCCGAACGCTTGATAATCTTCTTTATGGTGTCGGGATCGTAGTACTCCAAATGGAGATTTATGCCGAAACGGGCGCGCAGAGGGGCTGTAAGCATACCGCTGCGGGTGGTCGCTCCGACAAGCGTAAAGGGGTTGAGGTCAATCTGGATGCTGCGTGCCGAAGGACCTTTGTCTATCATTATGTCGATGCGATAGTCCTCCATGGCGGAGTAGAGATACTCTTCGACAACAGGGTTGAGGCGGTGTATCTCGTCGATAAACAGCACGTCGTTGTTCTCAAGCGACGTGAGTATGCCGGCAAGATCGCCCGGTTTGTCGAGCACAGGACCTGATGTTATCTTGAAACCTACGCCCAGTTCGTTGGCGATGATGTTGCTCAGGGTGGTCTTTCCCAGTCCCGGAGGACCGTGAAGGAGTGTGTGGTCCAGCGGTTCACCGCGGTATTTGGCTGCCTCGACAAACACTCTCAGGTTGTCAACGACATTCTTCTGGCCGCTGAAGTCATCGAAACAAAGCGGTCGGAGAGCGTTTTCAAACTCCTTTTCTGCGGAGCATGAGGAACCGTGTATGTCAAATTCGTCTTGCATGGCGTTCGTTGCATTCGGGACAAAGTCCCTTTATCACATAGTTGATGTTCTGTAGAGTGAAGCCCTCGGGAAGCCGCACGCCTGGCACATGGATATGTTTTAGGCAGAAAGTGCGGTGACACTGCGTGCAGTAGAAATGGGTGTGCTCGTCCTGAGGAACACATTCGCAGTCGTCGTCACACACCGCATACTTCATCGCACCAGAGCCGTCGTCGATGGCATGGATGAGTTGGTGAAGGAGAAAGAGCGACAGTGTGCGCGAGATAGTGGACTTGTCGACGGTGGGGAGCAAGTGCTCGAGGTCGGGGAGTGACACCGCCTGGTTGCCGCGGAACATATTGCGGAGCACCAGCAGGCGTATTGCCGTGGGCTTGATGTCACGGTGCTGCAGTTTCCCTACGAAGAAATCCTCACTCTCCATGCCTTGCCGTCAGTTGCCGAGCAACTCCACTGCCTTTGCCACGACGTGGTTTACTCCGTTCATAATCTTGTAATACTCCGACATATCCCACAGGTCGCGGGCGATGAGAGCCTTGAGTTGCACCTTTATCAAGGGTTCGCTGTTGCGGCGTTCGTCCTCGTCTTTGAGTTTGACTTTCTCCTTCTCGCCCTCGCTGTATACCTCCTGAAGCAGTTCGTCGGGCACATTGAAGTCGCTCTCAAAGCGGTCAAAGGACTTGTAGAGTTTGTGCAACTTCTTGCGGTTCTGGTCTACATACTTGATAGTCTGGTTGATTATGATGCCCTTTGCCGCCAGTTGCCGGTGATAGAGAGAGTACTGGGTGGTGTCGAGAGGTACGAAGAAATCGGGCATTATGCCACCTCCGCCGTAGACGGTGCGGTGCTGGCGCAGTGTCTGGAACTTGAGCGAGTCGGCGAAATGGATGCTGTCGCGGCTGTAGAGTTCGCCGTGGCGGAACCGTTTTTCTATGTCCTGTTCATAGTCTCTCAGGTCTCCTTTCTCGTAAGGCTTCTGTATGCAGCGTCCCGAAGGGGTGTAGTAGTGCGCCACGGTGAGGCGTAACATCGAACCGTCGGGGAACTCTATCGGACGCTGGACGAGACCTTTGCCGAACGAGCGGCGTCCGACAATCTGGCCCCTGTCCTGGTCTTGTACGGCACCTGAAAGGATTTCGGAGGCAGAAGCGGAATATTCGTTGACAAGGATAAGCACCTTGCCGTCGAGAAGACGCCCCTTTCCGTCGGCACGGAACTCCTGTCGTGGCGCGACCCTTCCCTCGGTGTAGACGATGAGATCGTCCTTTTGCAAGAGTTCGTTGGCAATTTTTACGGCACTCTGAAGGTAGCCTCCGCCGTTTTCCTGCAGGTCAATGATGAGGTCTTTCATGCCGTGCCGCTTCAGCGAATCCACACACGCCATGAACTCATCGTAGGTGTTTGCGCCGAAACTGCCAATCCTTATGTAGCCGGCTGAGGGTGTTATCATGTAGGAGGCATCCACTGTCTTGACAGGAATCCTGTCTCTTTTCACCACGAAAGTCAATGTGTCGCTGATGCCACGGCGCACAACGCTGAGGTTTACTTTCGTGCCTTTCTTTCCGCGGAGGCGGCGCATGATGTCCTCGCGGCTCATCTTCACTCCGGCGATGGCGGTGTCGTTGACTGCCACAATGCGGTCGCCGGCGAGGATGCCGACCTTTTCCGATGGGCCGTTGGCTATCGTCTGGAGCACGAGCAGGGTGTCCTGAGCCATGTTGAACTGCACACCGATGCCCTCAAAAGAGCCTTCGAGCGGTTCGGTGAGCGACTTCGTCTCTTTCGCAGTGGTGTATGAGGAGTGCGGATCAAGTTCCTTCAGCATACCGCGTATGCCGTCTTCCACCAGTTTGTCGGAGTTTACGCTGTCGACATACAGTTCCGATATGGCAACGGCGGATATCTGCAGTTTCCTGAGAGCGGTCTCTGCTATTTTCGGTTTCTGTGCCACTGCCACGGCGGACAGTGCGAGCGACATTGCAAATATGATGAATTTTCTCATGTCAATCTGTCTGTATGATGTCTTCTTCGGGTCTGTCTTCCTCCACCACGAGGTTGTCGATGATAAATTTCTGGCGCTCCATGGTGTTCTTTCCCATATAATATTCAAGCAGTTTGCCCACTTGGTCGGTTTTGTGTAGGGTCACCTGCTCCAGCCTGATGTCAGGTCCGATGAAACCGGCGAACTCCTCCGGCGAAATCTCTCCCAGTCCCTTGAACCGGGTAATCTCCGGGTCGGGCGCAAGTTCCTTTATCGCTGTCTGCCGCTCTTCATCGCTGTAGCAGTATCGGGTGACAAAATCTTTCGGCTTTTCGTTGCGTTTTGCCAACCGCTCATCCTCCGCCTTGATGACCGCTTTGTCCTTTATCTTCGTGCGACGGTTGCGCACACGGAACAGAGGAGTCTGCAACACATAGACGTGACCCTTCTTGACCAGTTCGGGAAAGAACTGCAGGAAGAACGTGATAATGAGGAGCCGGATGTGCATGCCGTCAACGTCGGCATCGGTGGCAACGATGACCTTGTTGTAGCGAAGGGTGTCAAGACCGTCTTCGATGTCGAGAGCCGCCTGTAGGAGATTGAACTCTTCGTTGGTGTAGACCACCGTTTTGGTCAGTCCAAAGGAGTTGAGCGGCTTGCCACGGAGCGAGAACACGGCCTGCGTGTTGACATCACGGCTCTTGGTGATGGAACCCGATGCCGAGTCGCCCTCGGTGATGAAGATGCTCGATTCCTCCTTGCGCGGGTCTTTCACGTCGCTGAAATGTATGCGGCAGTCACGCAGTTTGCGGTTGTGGAGGTTGGCTTTCTTGGCACGTTCCCTTGCCAGTTTTGTCACGCCTGCCATTGCCTTGCGTTCATGCTCGCTCTCCTTTATCTTGTTTTCTATCACCTCTGTCACATCGGTATGGATGTGCAGATAGTTGTCGACCTCCTTTTTCACGAAGTCGCCGACGAATTTGTTGATGCTCTCTCCGCCGGGGCTCATGGCGAGAGAGCCGAGTTTTATCTTCGTCTGTGACTCGAATATGGGTTCTTCGACGTTGAGTGCGATGGCGGCGACGATGCCGTTGCGGATGTCGCCTGCCTCGTATTTGCCGAAAAACTCCTTGATTGTGCGCGCTATGTGCTCCTTGAAAGCACTCTGGTGAGTACCTCCCTGAGTGGTGTGCTGACCGTTGACAAACGAGTGGTACTCCTCTCCATACTGGTTGGTATGGGTGAACGCTATCTCGATGTCATCGGCTTTCATGTGTATGATAGGGTAGAGCGCATCGGTGGTCATGTTGTCGCGCAGCAGGTCTTCAAGTCCGTTGCGTGACAGGATGCGCCTGCCGTTGTACATTATCGTCAGTCCAGAGTTCAGGTAAGTGTAGTTGCGGAGCATGGTCTCCACGATGTCATCCTTGAACCTGTAGTTGACAAAAAGGGTGTTGTCGGGTTTGAATGAGATGAATGTGCCGTTTTCGTCGTCCGTGTCAGTTGTCGTGTCGGTCTGGAGGATACCTTTCTCGAAGACGGCAGTGCGGACTTTTCCGTCGCGGTAGGATCTTACCTCGAACCGCTCGCTGAGGAAGTTGACAGCCTTGATGCCCACTCCGTTCATGCCGACCGATTTCTTGAACGCCTTGGAGTCGTACTTGCCGCCGGTGTTGAGTTTGCTCACGGCGTCCACGAGTTTGCCTTGCGGAATGCCACGGCCGTAGTCACGCACGGTGACGGCGAGGTTGTCGTCAACGTCAATCTCTATTCTCTTGCCGGCATTCATGCGGAACTCGTCGATGGAATTGTCGACTGTCTCCTTCAGCAGCACATAGATGCCGTCTTCGGGCAGGCTTCCGTCGCCGAGACGGCCGATGTACATGCCTGGTCGCATACGGATATGCTCGACATCGGTCAGGGTCTTGATGTTGGAGTCAACGTATTCTGTCTGCGGCAGGTTCTGTTCTTTCGTTTCTTCTGACATACGAATCCTTTCTACAGGGTCTTCTTGTAACAGCGGCGACGCTTGTGCACCGTGACGTCAAGTTCGCTCCACTGGCTCTGCACGGCGTGGTTTGTCTCCATCTCGACTTGGGTCTCTCCCCATTCCCAACCGTATTTCACATAACGAGGGATGAGGTCTGCGAAGAGCAGTGCGTTTGCCCCTTTCTTGCGGTACTCGGGCAATATGCCGACGAGCAGGCAGTCAACGACCTTGGTCTTGTGGAATTTCAGAGCCATGAGAATATGCCACCAGCCGAACGGGAACAGCCGTCCGCGACGGCATTTCTGCAGTGCCCGGGTGAGTGAAGGGATGGTTATGCCTATGCCGACGAGTTTGTTGTCGCAAGTGGAGTCCTCAATAAGGGTGACGATATTGTAGTCTACGAACGACAGATACATGTCAACATACTGGTCTATCTGCCGCTGTGTCAGTTCGCTATAGCCGTAGAGGTCTTTGTAGCAAGTGTTTATCACCTCGAAAATCTTCTGCCCATAGCCGCCCTCATAGACCTCCTTGCGGTTCTTGATCTTCTTTATGCGCAGACCGTAGCGGCTCTGTATCATCTTGGAAATCTTGGCATAGCGGTCGGGAACTTCTGCGGGGATGGGAAGTTTGCACTCCACATAGTCGTTGTCTTTCTCCCAGCCGCCGAGTTTCTCGATGTGCTCAGGGTAGTAGGGATAGTTGTATGGCGTGGTCATTGTGCCCAACTGGTCAAATCCGTAGGTAAGCATTCCCTCGGGATCCATGTCGGTAAAGCCCAGCGGACCGACGATTTGGGTCATCCCGCGCTCACGTCCCCAGTCCTCGACAGTCTTCAGCAATGCTTTGGAAACCTCGATGTCGTCAATAAAATCAATCCAACCGAAACGGACGTCTTTGCGTTCCCAGCGTTCGTTTGCCCTGTTGTTGATTATGGCAGCCACGCGTCCGACCGCCTTTCCGTCCTTATAGGCGATGAAATAGTCTGCTTCGCAGAACTCGAAAGCGGCGTTCCTGTCCTTGCTGAGGGTGTTCATCTCATCCAGAAAAAGGTTGGGCGCGTCGTATTTGTTTCCTTTGTAGAGGTCGTAATGTACGTCTATGAACCTGGCAAGTTCCTTTTTGGTCTCTACCTTACGAATTTCTATTGTTGCCATTATTATTCCAAGGTTTTGTTATCACTTGTGTTATGTAATGTGCAAATTTAGATAAAATTATCGGAAAGAGCAAGGTTAGAGGTTCATAATGAGAGATATAATGGAGATATTGCTACGATTGTAATTCAGGTTGGACACAATTGTTTTCTGTCGCAAGTTCGGATGCTGTTATTCCATGTTGTCCAACAACTGGTTCAATTGTGCCTGAAGTTCTTCCCGATTGGGAAGATAAAGTTGATAACGTGCAGCAAACAGTTGGTTGTCTATGCCTTGTAGAGCATACTCCATCAGTAATTCATCTTTCTTCGCTCCGAGTACAATGCCGACGGGTGGATTGTCGTCAGGCTGACAGATTTCGTTTTTGAAGTAGTTGAGATAGAGATTCATCTGGCCTATATCGCTGTGTTTTATCTCTGCGCGCTTCAAGTCAATCAAGACATAACACTTCAGAATGGCATGATAAAACACCAGGTCTACCTTGAAAAGCCTGCTTCCGATTTGTAGATTGTACTGGCGACCGACAAAGGCGAATCCCCTTCCCAGTTCCAGTAAAAATTGTTCCATATTTTCTTTCAAGGCTTTCTCGAGTTCCGATTCTTTGTAGCGTTTTTGTTGAGGAATACCTGTAAATTCCAAAACGTATGGGTCTCGAATGATATCAGCAGGTGTAATGACCTGATGACCCTTGTTGGCAAGGGCAAGTATACCTTCCTTGTCAGTGCTAAGTGCAAGCCTTTGGAAAAGTGAGGAGTTTATTTGTCGTTTCAGTTCTCTGACTTTCCACCCCTCTTTTATGCACTCGTTCATGTAGAAATGCATTTCCATAGGGTCGTCACATTTGAGCAATTCAAAGTAGTGACTCCATGTCAATTGGTGAGACAGCGTCTCACTTTTTGGAAATGCCAAGTACAATTTGCGCATGTATACAAGGTTGGAGCGACTAAACCCTTTTCCTCTCAAACGTGTCAAGTCCTTGGCGAGATTGGCAAGGAGTTTGTCTCCGTATTTCGCCTTGGCTTGTCCGCCTTGTTCAAATTCAACGATATATTGCCCTGTTTGCCAGTTTGCGTCGAGCAACTCTTTGTTGACGGCAATTGCAGCTTTTTTCTTTGCGCTTTCCCAAAGGTCGGAAATTTGTGAGACAAGTCCTGCATATTCGGGATCGTCCGCTTGCTGCAGACTTGTTGTTTTATTTGTGACGGCTACTTTCATCATAGATTCATTCAAGAAAAGATGCGTATAGAGTTCTCGATATTTTGTTGAAACGGTATTGGCACAGGTGTATACCCCCTAATGCAAAATTAAGAATAAACTCTGAAGAAAACCTCCTGGGAAATGAAAAAATCACGCTTTCCTGCATATCAGTAGCAGGTGCCGGTCTATGGAGTCGGTGGTGGCGAAAACGTATGTGTCGCCTCCGTCTTTCATTTTGAGGCGTTTTTTCAGTTCCTGTGCGGAGAGAGGGAAATTGCGGACAGCCACATTTGCTTGGTCTTTGCCGTCAAACGCACGTTTCAGCTCTTTCTTGTTCATGGACGAAACGGCTGTTATGATAAAACGTCTGCCGGGAAAAAGGGCGGTTTCATCGGTGGAAACGAAAAGATTGGAGTTCTTGCCAATCTTGCGGATGCCGTATCTTTGGCAGAGCAGTGAGAAACATCCCGCTTTCATGAGCGAAGCGTTCGGCTCAAAAAGATATAGTTGTTGTGAACAGTCTGCGATGCCCTCCGTTTGGGAAAGAGGGGAGGCAAGAACAGTGTCTGCCGAAATCTCCTCGTTGAGAGTATAGGAAAAGGTCTGGTCATTGTTGGCGCAGACTACACGGACAGAGTCTTTTGCCGTTTCCTGTCGTGTCATGACAAGCAACAGTTCCTTACACTCGTTGTTGACGGAAACGATGTGAACCTCGCTCACTCCATGCAGTTCGGCGACCGCCTTGCGCCAATCGAGCATGGGAGATAGTTTCACCATTACCACGGAAGCCTTTTGCAGGAGCAGGCCGTTGATGGCTTTCACATTCGGCGTGCAGTCCTCTATGGCGTATGTCCTGCCGCCGTTGGCATTGCGCCGGGCAGGGTCAAGATAGATGAAATCCTGCGGTTTTATCGCTGAAAGTATGCTTTCTCCGTTGCCGCATATAATCTCTGTGCCGTCAAGTCCGAACTCTCTGAAATTATGTTCGGCGATGTCGCAGAGATGTTGCTGTATTTCGATGTATGTAGATTGCTGAAACCGTTTTGCAAGAAAGGAGAAGTCTACGCCAAATCCGCCTGTGATGTCGGTCATGGAGTTGTTTTCCGCCTGTCCAGATGAAATCAGACGGTCAACGACAGACACTTTATATCTTGCCGTGAACTCGCTGCTGCACTGTTCCATTGACAGGTGCGGAGGATAGACAATCTGCGGTTTTTCCGACCAGGAGGGCAGTTTTGCCTTTGCCGTCTGCCAGCCTGCAATCTGCGAAAGGGCAAACGGCATATCCACCGAAGGGAACTTCTTTGTCTCGAAAGCAAGTTTCCTCACGTCGTCATTCCTGTGTTCCTCAATGAACCTGAGTGTGTCTGTGCCAACGGAGAACATCGTCGTGAAAGAAAAATCCTGCGGGTTTGAAAGCCCGCAGGATTCGTTTCGTGCTATCTGTGGATATTACTTGTTCAGATATTTCTTGCCGTTCTTGATGACGATGCCACGGTAGTCGGCGTTCACCTTCTGTCCTGCGGCATTGTAGAGAGCGTCTGTTGCTGCGTCAACCTTTACGGAAGATATGCCAGTAGCGGCAATTTCTTCCTCTGTTGCGGCACGGAATACGAAGTCGTCAACAAGGAGGTCGCCGTATTTTGCTGTGTTTGAGGACTTCGGATTCATAACCACGAGGTTAATCTGGGTCTGTTTTTCCAGTTGGAAAGTGTAACTTACAAGTGTCCAATCGGTGCTGCTGAGCCGTTCTGTATAATTGCCGTACTTGTAAGACCCCATTTTGTTTTCCGTGTCATCCCAAGGTGCATATCCTGGACAAGCCTCAGCCAGATTCTCTGCACTGGCAACAGACTTGGCGTAGAACTGCATTGTGTACCACCCGGCATCAAGAAGGAACTCCTTGGAGGCAAGACGCTTGTTGGAAGAAGCATTCTTCACGCATACAGAATATTCACCACTGTGAGCATCAGTACTCTTTGAGAGAGTTGCATTGGAAGCAGTTGTTGTAGACTTCCAACCTGTAGGCTGCGAATCAGATGTCCACTCCTCGAAACCTCCGTTGGTGAATGACTCGAGACCGCCAATGTGTTCTTTTATCACAAGAGTGTAACTTGCAGAAGCGGCAAGATAGTTGTCGGTCTCCGGGGTAGATGCTGTGATGGTGCAAGACCCTGCTCCGACAACGGTGACAACGCCTGTCGCAGCGTCTACAGTAGCCACGCTCTCGTCAGAAGAACTGTAGGTCACAGTGCCGTCAGAATCGGTTGTGAATGCGTTTACAGGCGTTCCGTCAACAAAAATGATAGTCTCTCTTGCCACCCAAGAGCATGTCGGGGTCTTGAGGTCGGTTATCATCTTGATGTCGTTTATGTCGAGTACATAAACCTGAACTGTTCCGTTGTAGTTCACAACATAACAAGACACATCATATTCCTTTGCCGTGTCGAAAGTCGTTTTTGTGAGCAGGCTGAACTGATCGTAAATGTTTATCTGGTCACCGGCCTGGTCCTCGATGGCAACCTTGCGGTAGTTGTCCTCTCCGTATGTAGTTCCGATCGCTGTAGCCTGGAATTTCACGTTGGCAAACTTCACATACGAGGCTTCGTAAGTGGCGTATGAAGACACTGCATCATCCACTGCAATAGACTTTGCGGTCACCTCGTTGTCGCTTGAAACGACTGTCACGTCAGCGAAACTGTCGGTAACTTTAAGTTCACCGAGTTTATTGTACATATAGAGAGAACCTGTCACCTTGCCTGAAATCTTGTCGCCTTTCTTCAGGGATTTTGCGTTCGTACCATAAAGAATATATCCGTTTGTTCCGTCGGAAACGAAGATATTGCTGCCTGAGGCACCTGTCACGAGAAGATTCTCAAAAGAGTAGGAAACGGTAGGAGCGTCATTCTCTTTTTCCGCAGTACAGTTTGCGCGCAGGTCAGCGATGGAAGTGTAGTTGACGATCTCCTTGAGTTCAAGGGTTGTAGTCACCTCGTCAGACTTCTTCTCGTCTGCATCCTGAGCATAGGAAACAATGGTGTAAGTGCCGGGAGCGGTGAGAGGGAACGCCTCTGCGTATGTCTGCTCCTCGCCGTCATTGACCTTGTACTTCACGGTGCAGCCCTCTGCTGCGGTCATTGCCACGGTCTGGTCGCCATAGTAAGTGCCGCTTGCAGGCTTTACTGTCGGTTTTGCCACCGTGCCCTCAGCCGCTGCGGTTGTCACAACAATCTTTGTCATGCGCACTTGTTTAGAAGCGGAAAATACAATAGACGCCGCATCACCTGTCCAAGTGCCGTTTTTGCCGTCATCTGTACATGTATAAGTGCCTTCTTTTGTTGAGAAATAACTCGATTTATACTCATTTTTATTAACAGGGCAAACAAATTCTATACTTGCAATATTGCCAATTGTAGACGTAATAGTCATCGTTGCGCCACTGTAACAGCGATATTGAGGATTTCCGAAATTACCAGTTGAGAATTTAATAGTAATCCCATCCTTGGTAATTTCGTCTGGAAGATTTGTGTCTGTTACATCCGTTTTATCCGTACCGGCTACGAACGTCACGGTCGTTTGCGCCGTTGCCGAGACTGTAAGCACCGCCGCAAAGAAAGCAAGTAGAAGTTTTTTCATAGAGAAAAAGTATTTGATAATTGTTATAATAATATGTACGGCAAAGGTACGGCGGAAATCTCGCCGTACCAAACTTTTCTTGTGAATATCTTGTTAATATTCAATAATTTGCCGTTTCTGCGGTTTCCGCATAGCGGAACATCGTGCGTTCAGCAGAACAAATTTATGTGTCTTGCTGACCTTCTGGAACACAAAACGCTTGCGTGACATCTCCTGTGAATAAGCGGAAACGGTGCTCAGCGGATTACTTTCCTGCCGTCGATGATGTTGACACCCTTTTCCAGATGAGACAGTTTCTGTCCCTGCAGATTGTAGATGTCGGCAGAGGAAAGGCTGTCATGTCCAGTCTTGGCATTGTGGATGCCGTCAACAAGTTCGCCGTTGAGATACTTTTCCATCAGCACTTTCATCCAATAGCCTGCCACGACCGGGCGCGCCATAAAACCGTGACGCTCGCCTGTCACGGCGTTATGCAGGTCTGACAACGGCACACGCGTGGGCGTCTCGTTCACATAGTTCCACATCGGAATCATGTAAGACTGGAACTCCTCGTCCGTGTCAGCCATGGAGGCAATCCAGATGTGCCAGTCATTTTTGTTGATGTCGGCGCGGCTGTCGAGCGGAAGACCGTATTTCAGCATCTTTGTCTGGTAGAACTGCATATCGGCCTTACGCTGATCCTCGAAGTAATTCCACCCGAGCATCTTGTCCCACACCATATTGTATTTGCTGCTCCAGGAACTGTCGTCGCCTCCGAAGTTGAGTCTGCTGTGTACTGGTTCTGTCTTTGTCATCCCGATAATCTTCCAGTATGACATCATTGTGCGCCCTTTGCGCTGGTATTCCGTGGCAATGTCGTCCTTCCCTATGAGTTTTGCCATTTCGGCATAGGCGAACACGCCCATTATGGCTTTCATCGCCAGATTGACATTCCGGGAAGAATGTCCCATGAAATCGTCCGTACAGAGTTGGCTTGCCGGGTCTTTGCCGTTCTCGAAGAGATAGTCTGTCCATGTCGTCATCAAGTCCCAGTACTTCAGAGTGTAGTCTGTGTTGCCGGTCAACTTTTGTAACATGAATGCGAGAATTACCATATTGGCGCTCTCTTCCACCGGCATGTCGGCGCCATAGGTCTGTCCGTTGGCGTTGGGATAGGGGCCGAGGTCGTGTGCGGCGAAGCCTTTCGTCCACTTTCCTGTGGCAGCATACTCAAACTGCGGTGTCATCATGCCGCGCACAAGTTCTGGATTGTAGATGAGGAACAGCGGCGCAGAGGGGTAGGTGATGTCTATCGTGTTGATGAAACCGCCGGAATTGTTCTCGCGCGACATCCACAACAGGTTGCCGTCAGCATCGGTCACGAGTTTGTGGGCAGCCATTGTCTGGCGGTAAGACCCGGACAACAGTTCGGCGTATTTCACGCCTCCGGCCTTGAGTCCGTCATCGTATATCCGTTCGTCAAGGGCGCGGCAACGCTGCATTATGTCGGCATAGTCATTATATGTCTGGCGCATCATGTTGGTGAAGGTCATGCGTGTGTAGAGCGTTGTCCAGTATGCCTTGCGCTTCGAACCGAGGAACGTGATGCTGTATTGGTCGTCGTAGGCCACCATGACATACGAGCCTGCACCGTCAGTGCCTACTTTTCCGAGATTATGGATATAACTCATTGCCGGGTAAGTGCCGCCGTCACGGGTGACAGACGTTTTGGTCGGTTCTACGCCACCTGTGCTCTGGAATGTGCCGATGACAGCCGAGCGGTCGCCAATGGTGATGTCCTTGTCGTCGGTAATCTCGCTGTAGAGGTAGACATATCCCCAGTCTATCTGTCCGTCGCCGGTGTCGTGCAGCACAGACTGGTTTGTATTGCCGCCGCGGGCGTAGGCGCACTCCCCGACTTTGGCGCGGTTTGTCACCGTAGACTGTCCCGAACTGCTGACCGCAAGTTGTGCCGATGTCTCGAAATAGAATTGCACGTCATGCTCTTTTCCGTCGTTGCTCACTGCATTATACAACACGAATGTGGAGGGGAAAGACTGCCTTTCGAGGTCATCGATTATCTGTGGCGAGGTGAAGACGAGCGTCAGGTCCACAGGACCGCAGGTGAAGTCATAGTATGTCTGGGTGGCAAGCACATTGCAGGACTTCTGCTCCGCCGTCTTCATGGTGTTCTTGTAGAGGCCGAAGTCGACGTATGCTCCGCCGGTGGTATTGTGACAATGGGCTGCAAGGAGGTTTTCCCCTTTCTTCAGTTTCGTTGCGGGAATGGCCAAGGTCACGCCGTCTGTGTTCCACTCTACGCCGTGCGAGGCAATCTCTTCACCGTTGAGATAGAGTTGGAAAACGTCGTCGTGCTTGTAGACAATGTAGTATTCACCGTCGGCATCCACCTCGTCGAGCGTGAACGGACGGCGCACATAGATGTCGACATCGCCGCCTGACCACGGTGTGCCGATGTTTCCGTATCCGGCATCACCGCCTCCGAACGCTCCCTTGCCGGTGTTCCATGCCGTGTCGTCATAGCCTTGCGCATACCAATTGCCCGACGGCTCGTCGGTGACATACTGCGCTGTCCACTTCGACTCCGTAGCCATTGGCAGCAAGGTGGTGAGAGACGTGCCCATGAAACGGTAACTCTCTCCGTCGACACGGAGTATGCCTGTCATCGGTTTCGGCGCACCTGAGAAATAAGTCGTGTTGCCTTCATAGAGTTTGTCGTAAGGACTCCATATACAGAAATAAGGGTCATTGGCGACAAGCGGTACGGAAGGCATCCGCAAAGTGTTCTTTTTCACAGGGGTGAACACATCCGCCGACTGTGCGAAAGCAACAGTGGCGACAAGGCTCAGCATGCAGGTCAGTAGTCTATTCATAGTATTTCTGTTATATTAGTTCCTTTCATGTCCTTTTCCTTCCGAAGTCAGCCGGTATCTCTCCCCACGCCTTGGTTTCCCATTTGATTATCGGCACGCTCACGGGATGAGCCCTCAGCCACGCATGAGCCCTCGCTATGAGTTCGTGGGTCTTGGCTGTCTTGGCATTTAAGGGCAGTTTCGTCTTGCAGGTTTTCTTGCTTACCCACAGCGCAGCGTTGTAGGAGTCGGAATAAATCACCTTGTCATTGATGCCGCGCTGCTGCATCAGGGCGAGCGCATGGACTATTGCCAAGAACTCGCCTATGTTGTTTGTGCCTGTCACTGGTCCGAAGTGAAACACCTGTTCACCTGTCTGCAGGTCAACACAGCGGTATTCCATGGGGCCGGGATTGCCCGAACAGGCTGCGTCGACAGCCCATGCATTGGCTTTCACGTCCTTGTGCAGCGGCAGCACAGTGTCGGTTCTCCAGTCTGGAGGGTTGACAAGTCTTTCCATTTACATTCTCTCCGGCACCTCTATTCCCAAGAGTGCGAAACCGTTTTTGATTGTCTTTGCCACGTTCCTGGCAAGTACAAGGCGGAAAATCTTTTCGCTTTCGGTCTCTGCGTTCAGTATCGAATAGTCGTGATAGAACTGGTTGAACGCCTTGGTGAGTTCGTAGCAGTAGTTGGCGATGCCTGATGGGGAATAGTCCTTGCCGGCCTGTTCCACGGCAGCGGCGTACTCACTGATCTTCTGTATGAGTTCCACCTCCTTGTCAAGAGGCTTGTAATCACCGGTCAGCGTCTGCGGAACGGCGATGCCGGCAGCCTCGGCCTTGCGCAGGATTGAGCGGATGCGGGCGTATGTGTACTGTATGAACGGACCCGTGTTGCCGTTGAAGTCGATGCTCTCTTCGGGGTTGAAGAGCATGTTCTTGCGTGCGTCGACCTTGAGGATGAAGTATTTCAGCGCTCCGAGACCCACGATGCGTGCTATCTCGTTCTTCTCTTCTTCGCTCATGTCATTGAACTTGCCCAGTTCGTCACTGGTCTTGCGTGCATCCTGAATCATGGCAGCCATCAGTTCGTCGGCGTCGACCACCGTTCCCTCACGGCTCTTCATCTTGCCGTTGGGCAGTTCCACCATGCCGTAGGAGAAATGCGTAAGGTCTTTGCCCCACTTGAAACCGAGTTTGTCGAGCAGTATTGACAGCACCTGAAAGTGGTAGTTCTGTTCGTTGCCCACGACATATATCATCTTGTCGATGGGGTAGTCCTGGAAACGGAGTTTTGCCGTGCCGATGTCCTGGGTCATGTAAACCGACGTGCCGTCGGAGCGCAGCAGCAGTTTCTCGTCAAGGCCTTCTGCCGTCAGGTCAGCCCATACCGAACCGTCTTCGCGGCGATAGAAGATGCCTTTCGCCAGTCCTTCGTCCACCTTTTCCTTGCCTTCGAGGTATGTCTCCGACTCATAATAAATCTTGTCAAACGACACTCCCATCATCTTGTATGTCTCGTCGAAACCGGCATACACCCATTCATTCATCTTGCGCCACAGAGCCCGCACCTCGGGATCGTTGTTTTCCCACTTCACGAGCATATCGTGCGCTTCTTTCATGAGCGGCGCTTCCTGCTTGGCAGTCTCCTCGTCCATGCCTTTGGCGACGAGTTCCTTCACCTCTTCACGGTAGTGCTGGTCGAAAGCCACATAGTAGTCGCCTATCAGGTGGTCGCCTTTCTTGCCCGAGGACTCGGGAGTTTCGCCGTTGCCATAGCGCAACCAGGCGAGCATGGACTTGCAGATGTGGATGCCACGGTCGTTGACGATGTTGGTCTTTACCACCTTGTTGCCGTTGGCGGCGATGATTTGCGACAGTGACCAACCGAGAAGATTGTTGCGGACATGACCCAAATGGAGCGGCTTGTTGGTGTTTGGCGAAGAGTATTCTATCATGACCAGCGGACTGTCATCGGTCGCCTGCTTCTCTCCGTAGTGCTCATCGGCATTGATGTCGTTGAGCATTCCCACCCAAGCCTCCGGGGCTATGACGAGGTTGAGGAAACCTTTCACCACGTTGAAACCGCTGATTGCGGCGCAATTCTTTACCAGATAATCGCCCAAGTCCTGCCCTGTTTCCTCCGGCTTCTTGTGGGAAGTCTTGAGCAAGGGGAAAGTCACGAGTGTGAGATTGCCCTCGAAATCGGGGCGTGTCTTTTGCAACTGTATCATCTGGGCGGGCACTTCCGCTCCGTAGAGTTCTTTCACGGCAGCGAGGGCGCTGCTCTGTATCTGTTCTTCTATCTTCATCTTGTTTTCCGTTATCTGCTGAAACATACGTCTTACCGGGCGCAAAGTTACGGCAAATATTCTGTATTTACAAGCATGGAGGGCTCTGTTTTCGTGTGACAACCGTGTTGTTGTCATGCCGGAGCGGTGTTTGCGCAGGTTGTTCACGGTCGTGGTCCGGTCGGATACCGACCGTTATCCGCCCTGCTCACGACCGTTATCCGGTCGGCCCACGGTCGTGGGCAGCCGCCAAAACGTTGGACATGGGGTGAAGAAAATCCTCATTTGGCATGTGTTCCGTGTGTAAACATACGTCAAGAGCAAACATTGCACTTCCATCTTGAATGTTTAATCAGGTCAGTACGCATATTCGTGCTATGGCACAATACTGCCATGAAAGTGCATATTTTTCTGTCGGGCAACTGTCATTTCAAAATGAAATTACTATTTTTGCACCGTATTTATACTGCGTTTCCGCTGTCGTGCGGCACACAGGAAAACCTATATGTCCTGAAAAGAATATGAAAGAAAGACTCGAAGTGAAGGAACTCAGTGAGGTGGTAATCCGTTTTTCGGGCGACTCCGGGGACGGAATGCAACTTGCAGGCAACATTTTCTCTACCGTGTCGGCGACTGTCGGCAACTCGATAAGCACGTTTCCCGACTATCCTGCCGACATCCGCGCTCCGCAAGGGTCGCTCACCGGCGTGTCTGGATTTCAGGTTCATGTCGGTTCGGACACCATTTACACTCCCGGCGACAAGTGCGATGTGCTCGTGGCAATGAATGCTGCGGCGCTGAAGACGCAGTACAGGTATGCCAAACCGAATGCTTCCATCATCATCGACACGGACTCTTTCAAGGAGACAGACCTCAAAAAGGCCGCTTTCTCCACTGATGATTTCCTCGGGGAAATGGGCATTGACCCCGACAGGGTTATCGCCTGTCCGATTACGACAATGGTGAAGCGTGCGCTGGAGGACACCGGAATGGACAACAAGTCGGTGCTGAAGTGCCGCAATATGTTTGCTCTCGGACTTGTGTGCTGGCTCTTCAGCCGTGACCTGCACCTTGTGACGGACTTCCTGAAAGAGAAATTCGCACGGAAACCAGACATTGCCGACGCTAATATAAAGGTTGTCCGGGCAGGCTATGACTTCGGTCACAACACACATTCTACCGCCGCCAATGTCTACAGGATTGAGAGCCGGGTGAAAGTGCCGGGGCGTTATATGGACATAACAGGCAACAAGGCTACAGCCTACGGATTTATCGCGGCGGCTGAAAAGGCGGGACTAAAACTGTATCTCGGTTCCTATCCCATCACCCCTGCCACCGACGTGCTGCACGAACTTGCCAAACACAAGTCACTGGGGGTGACAACAGTGCAGTGCGAAGACGAGATTGCCGCCTGTGCATCTGCCGTCGGGGCTTCATTTGCCGGGGCTTTGGCTGTGACAAGCACCTCAGGACCCGGCATCTGTCTGAAGAGTGAGGCGATGAACTTGGCTGTTATCATGGAACTGCCGCTTGTCATTCTTGACGTGCAACGCGGCGGTCCGGCTACGGGACTGCCAACAAAATCGGAGCAGACAGACCTTCTCCAAGTGCTCTTCGGACGCAATGGAGAGTCTCCGATGCCCGTCATAGCGGCCACAAGTCCCACCGACTGCTTCGATGCAGCGTACCTCGCTGCCAAAACAGCCCTCGAACACATGACACCGGTGGTACTTCTCACTGATGCCTACATTGCCAACGGGTCGAGTGCTTTCAAGTTGCCCGACCTGGCGGAATATCCCGACATAAACCCTCCATACGCCCCGGAAGAACTGCGTGGGCAGTGGACTCCCTATATGAGAGCCGCCAACGGTAGCCGCTATTGGGCTGTTCCCGGCCGTGAAGGATTTACACACATCCTCGGAGGACTGGAGAAAGACAACCTCACAGGAGCCATCTCCACCGACCCGGAGAACCATAATCTCATGACAAGACTCCGTGCCGAGAAAATCGCCAAGATAGAGGTTCCCGATGTGAACGTGCTCGGTGACAAGGACGATGCCGATGTCCTGCTTGTGGGTTTTGGCGGAACAGGAGGTCATCTGCACGCTGCCATGGATCAGTTGCGTGCCCAGGGCAGGAAAGTGGCGTTGGCTCACTTCCGCCATATCAACCCTCTGCCGAAGAATACAGACGCTGTCCTCCACAGATATAATAAGGTGGTGGTCGCCGAACAGAACTCAGGACAGTTCGCCGGATGGCTCAGGATGAAGATCGACAGGTTCAATCCGTACCAGTATAACGAGGTGAAGGGACAACCGTTCAAGGTGGAAGAGATTGTGGAATACGTCAACAGTATAATCGGAAAATAAGGAAAGGGTTTGCATTATGGCATATACAGCACAAGATTTCAAGAAAGGACAGCCGCGCTGGTGTCCCGGTTGCGGAGACCATTTCTTCCTTGCGTCACTGCACAAGGCATTGGCGGAGATTGGCACAGCACCGCATGACACGGCAGTAATCTCCGGCATCGGATGCTCGTCGCGCCTCCCGCATTATATGGCAACCTACGGCATGAACACCATCCACGGCCGTGCCGCAGCCATAGCCACAGGTGTCAAGGTGGCAAATCCTGCCCTCACGGTATGGCAGATCAGCGGCGACGGCGACGGACTTGCTATCGGCGGAAACCACTTTATCCACGCCCAGAGGCGCAATATAAATATCAATATGATACTCCTCAACAACCGTATCTACGGACTGACCAAGGGACAGTACTCGCCGACATCGCCGCGCGGATTTGTCTCGAAGTCCTCTCCCTACGGCACGGTGGAGGACCCTTTCCACCCGGCAGAACTCTGTTTCGGTGCCCGGGGGCACTTTTTCGCACGCACAGTGGCTACCGACGGCAACCACACGGTGGCGATGCTGAAAGCGGCAAACGCACATAAAGGTACTTCAGTGGTGGAAGTTCTGCAGAACTGTGTCATCTTCAACAACGGTACGCACGACGCTGTATACGACCGTGCAGGCCGTGCCAAGCACGCCATCTATGTGGAACACGGCAAGAAACTCGTCTTCGGCGAGAACAACGAGTACGGTCTTGTGCAGCAGGGTTTCGGGCTTCGGGTAGTAGAAATAGGCAAGAACGGATTCACCATGGACGATGTTCTCGTGCATGATGCTCACTGCGAAGACGACACTCTGCAACTGAAACTGGCGCTGATGGGTTATAACGACGGCTTCCCTGTAGCCCTCGGGGTCATCCGCGACGTAGAAGCAGTCACCTATGACGATTGTGTCACCGCCCAGATAGAGGAAGTCAAGGCAAAGAAAAACTACCACAACTTCGCCGAACTGCTCGAGACCAACGACATTTGGGAGGTGGAATGACCTGCGGAAGATGAGGTTGTCTTTTCAAATGTCTGCTTTGGCACAACCAAAGCAGACATTTGTCCGATAAAACCGCCGTTTTTTTGTTGTGTAAATCACCTTAAGGATCGCTTTGTGGCGGTCGGGATGAGGTGACAGAAAGACGGTTGCGGCAGTGCGTAATGTATGCCGTGGGAACAAGAAAGTCCGATTTTTGTATAATCGTGTCCGATATTCTCATTTATGAATATTATTCTCTTTATCTTTGCAAAGAGATTACTTACGCCGAACAAACAACAATCAAAACAATATGAACAGGTTTCCAATACTGCTTGTGTCCATGTTTTTTGCTGCTCAGGCTTCCGCCCAGCACACTCCCAACAGCGAGAAGACGTGGGCGTGGCTCGACTTTGTGCGCCCGGAAGGGGTCAATCCGATTATTTCTCCCGACACTTCGAGCGTGTTTCACTGCCCCATGCGCGGCAAGACAATGAGGTGGGAGGACAGCGACACGTTCAATCCTGCGGCGGCAGTCATCAACAACAGCATCGCCGTGCTCTATCGTGCGGAGGACAACTCGGCAGTAGGCATCGGCTCAAGGACGTCGCGCATAGGTTATGCCTCTTCTGTTGACGGCATTCATTTCCGCCGTCATGGAGCCCCGGTTCTGTTCCCCGGCGGTGACGCACAGGCTGCTGCCGAGGATGGAGGCGGATGTGAGGATCCGCGCGTTTGCATGACTGAAGACGGCACATACGTCATGATGTACACGCAGTGGAACCGCAAGTGCGCACGGCTCGGTGTCGCCACCTCGCGCGATCTCGTGAACTGGCAAAAGTTCGGCTCTCCGTTCAAGAAAGCCTACAACGGCAAGTTCGAGTTCACCTTTTCCAAATCGGCGTCCATAGTGACCCGCATAGACAAGTCAGGACGACAGGTCATTGCCAAGATAAACGGCAAATACTGGATGTATTGGGGTGAACAGTTCATCAACATCGCCACGTCCGAAGACCTCATAAACTGGACTCCGATTCTCGATGAAACCGGCGAATTGAAGCATTTTATAGACACCCGCAGGGGATATTTCGACAGCCAACTGACCGAGTGCGGTCCTCCGGCTGTCATGACAGACCGAGGCATAATCCTAATGTATAACGGTAAGAACCTCGCCGGCGAGGGCGGCGACAGCCATTACACCGCCAATTCCTACTGCGCCGGGCAGATTCTGTTCGACAAGAACGATCCCACAAAGGTGCTTGACCGCCTCGATGAGCCGTTCTTTGTGCCTGAGGCCGACTTCGAGAAAAGCGGCCAGTATCCTGCCGGAACGGTCTTTATAGAGGGGCTTGTCACTCTCAACGGCAAGTGGTATCTCTACTACGGCTGCGCCGACTCGCGCGTCAGCGTGGCAGTGCGCAATGCCGGCAAGGGACGGAAATGACGCTCCCGTGCCGGACACCTTAATCTATAACGTACAGAAAGACTGCAATGAAGCGAATCGGAACAACCGCCTTGCTGGTCGCAATGATGCTGTTTCTTGTGCCCAAGGCAAGCGCAAAGAAAGTGTTTAACCATTTCGACATGAAAAAAGGACTGTCACAGAACACCGTGTCTGCGATAGCCCAGGATCACATCGGGTTCATGTGGTTCGGTACAAAGAACGGACTCAACCGTTTCGACGGGCAGTATTTCCGCGTGTATCATGAGGGTTCGGACGGTCATTCGTTGAAAAGCGACTACATAAATGCTCTCTGTGAGGGCACTGACAACAGGCTTTGGATAGGTACAAGCGACGGTCTGTTCATCTACAATCCGCAGACCGACTACTTTGAGGAACTGGACGCCAAGACGAAAACGGGTGTCAGCATAAAGGGAAATGTCAGGATAGTCACAGCCGCAGGCAACTATATGTATGTCAGCACACAGGAACAGGGCATCTTCAGATATGACATCAAGACAGGACAACTCATTTTCAAGCCGCATGGGACGCTCATGGTTCCCACCCACATCACCGTTGATGACAACGGTGTGCTGTGGTTGGGATTCTACGGTTCTGGTCTATACACCGCCAACAGTGATCTGTCGGGCATGGAACCTGTACGTGACAACAACGGCAGGACGCTGTTCTCCAACACCAACATCTCGGATATCGTCTGTACGGAACAGAGGCAACTGTTTGTCTCGACGGAGACAACTGGTGTCAGCATGGTGAACCTTGACACGCATGAAGTGACCCTCCTTATGCCCGAACCCGGTGAAAGGGGCTGTAATGTGCATTCCCTTCTGAGAAACGAGAATGAGTTGTGGGCTGCCACGGAGGACGGTCTCTACGTCTACGAGATGCTGACCCAAAACACGAAACACTACCAGTACGAGTCTACAGACCCGTTTTCTCTATCGGACAATTCCCTCCAGACCCTATTCTGCGACAGGGACGGAGGTGTTTGGATAGGCACTTATTTCGGAGGTGTCAACTACACTCCCTTGAGGGGTCTGGGCATTGACCGCTTCTTTCCGCGTATTGACAAGGAGAACTCTCTGCACGGACGGCGCGTGAGAGAAATTGTGGAGGATAGTCAGGGCATGATTTGGATAGGCACGGAGGACGGAGGTCTCAATGTGTATAATCCCAAAACAGGCGACATAGAATGGATAAGTGAAAGCCGCATGTTCGCCAACATACACGGTCTTTGTGCCGACGGCGACTATCTGTGGGTCGGAACATATACCTACGGACTGAAACTTTTGGATACCAGAACGCATCGGATAGTGAAGTCATTCAGTGCCGACGGCAAGCCGGGTTCACTTCGTGACAACAATATCTTCTCAGTGATGAAGTCAAGGAAAGGCCGCATCTACTTTGGCACACTGAGCGGTCTGTGTGTTTACGACAACGGCACGTTCAACTACGTTTCCGGCGTTCCGAGAACTATCATCTACGATATGAAGGAAGATAAGTCGGGCAACATTTGGGTGGGAACCTATGGCGAAGGTGTCTATATGTTGCCTGCCGGCTCACGGAAGTGGAAAGTCTTTGACGTGAAATCCGGGCAGTTGCCGTCAGACAACGTGTTGAGCATAGCTGCAACGAGTAACGGTGACGTGTGGGTTTCTACCGAAGGTGGCAATGTAAACTGTTGGCACAACGGTAAATTCACCAGGGTTACGTTGATAAATGATGACCCGAACACGATAGTATACGACATTGTGGAGGACAGAAACCGCAAACTTTGGTTCACGACAGACAACGGAATGATCGGTTATGACCCTGTGGATAAAACCACTCAAGTCCTGAAAACCGCCAACGGACTGCTCGACAACAATTTCAACTACAAGTCCTCGTTCTGCGCAAGCAACGGCAGAATCTATGCAGGAAGCCTCTCTGGATTCATCTCTTTCATGCCCGAGACGATGCACAACACTGTTCGCATCCCCACAATAGTGGCCACTGAACTGTTGATAAACAACAGCGTGGTGGACAACTTCAGCAAGGACAGTCCGCTGAAACAGAGCATAACGATGACCAACAAGCTCGTGCTCAGTTACAGCCAGAGGTCGTTTACCATAAAGATGGCAACGCTCCTCTACAATGCGGAACAGCAGCCACAACTCGAATACAAACTCGATGGCTTTGACAAGGAGTGGCAACCGCTGTCCAACAGCCACCTCATCAGATACACGAACCTGCCCTCTGGCAACTACCGTTTGTTTGTCAGAACACAGAACACAAAGGAAAACGTTAACGGACAGCAGTATGAACTGGCTGTGAAAGTGAAGCCTCCGTTGTTGTTGACATGGTGGGCCATTGTCCTTTACGTTCTCCTGGTCGGCATTTTCGTTCTCTTCATGTGGCGCAATATCAGCCAGCGCATAGGGATGCGCCGCCGCTTGGCGATGGAGAAATTCCAGCATGAGAAGGAGCACGAACTGTATCAGTCGAAGATAAAGTTCTTCACCAACGTGGCACATGAAATCCGTACTCCCCTCACGCTTATAAAAGCCCCGTTGGAAAATCTGATGAAAAACGGCGGCAGCGACAGCCTTGTCAACCGGGAACTGGACATAATGAACCAGAACGTGAACAGGCTGCTTGATTTGACAAGGCAGTTGCTCGACTTCAGGAAAGCCGAACGTGACGGTATGAAACTTAATTTCGAGAGTTGCGACATAGGCAATGTCATAGACAGTGTATATGTCCGGTTCTCCACATTGATAGAGAAGAAGGGCATAAAGGCTGGTTTCCTGTGCCCGAGACAACCTCTCTGCGCCGATGTGGACAAGGAGGCACTGACGAAGATAGTGAGCAATCTCGTCAACAATGCGGTGAAATACTGCGACAGGAAATTCAGAATAGAACTCCATGTCAAAGGCAATGAGTTCTGGATAATTACAAGGAATGACGGCAATTTGGTATCTCCTGCCATGCGGACGGAGATTTTCTCGCCGTTTGTCAGGGGCAACGATGTGCCGTCAAATATCAGTGGTATGGGAATAGGACTGGCCTTGGCACGCACGCTTGCGGAACTTCACGGCGGCACACTCGAGATGAAGAATGATCAAAAAGACAACGTGTTCTGCCTGACTATGCCTGTCAATCAGGAGAAAGCTATAAGTATAGCCGAACCGGAACCGGCTCTTCCGGAACCGGAAGAAAACGAAGAGGTGACGGAAAAGAACGCTCCGACAATACTTGTCGTGGAGGACAACCTGCAAATGCAGCAATACGAGAAGCAGAATCTGCAGCGTGAGTACAACGTGCTTACCGCAGACAATGGAGAGGAAGCCTTGAAAATACTTGCGGAAAGGCATGTGGATGCCATTGTGAGCGACGTTATGATGGAGCCTATGGACGGGTTTGCCTTGTGCAGAAAAGTGAAGACGGATGTCAACATCAGCCATATACCGTTAGTGCTTCTTACTGCCCTGACGCTCGACGCTTCAAAGATAGAAGGCATGGAGGCCGGTGCCGATGCCTACATAGAGAAGCCGTTCTCCATGGACTATCTCTTCTCCACCATCAAGAACCTGCTGCGCACACGGCAGAATGCAAAAACTGCATACGCACAGTCGCCGTTTGTTTCATCTGAAAGTCTGTCCATCAGTAAGGCTGATGAAGAGTTCATAGAACGGCTGAACGCTGTTATGGAGAAGAATATCAGTGACAGTGACTTCAGTATCAGCGACATGGCGAGCCAGATGTTCATGAGCCGTACAGGACTGAACCGGAAGATTCGCGGTGTGTTCAACCTTACCTCCAACAACTATATCAAGATGGAGAGGCTCAAGAAAGCTGCCAATCTCATGAGGACAAAGGACTACAAGGTGAATGAAGTGTGCTATATGGTGGGGTTCACGTCGCCCTCCTACTTTACGCAATGTTTCTACAAGCAGTTCGGGCTGCTGCCCAAGGACTTTATAAACGCCGACAGGCAGAAATCGGCGGACTGAACCGAAATTGGCATTTTTATGCTCAATTCTTACAAAACAAAGGAAAACCAATGGATATCTTTGCACCGTGGAATTGCGCAATGCGGTCTGTCGGATTAAACTATATAATTAAAACATAAACCAAACAAATTCTATTATGAACAAATTTTTCGCTATGTTGGCAGCGGCATTCCTGTTTACGGCGAATGCTTCTGCGACGTCAACTTTCAAAAACCTCTATGTGGAGGCAGAAGTCGTCCCGGCCGGAGCTGGAGTAATATACCTTACGGCAAAGAACGAGGAAGATGAGAAATACATCTATGACGTTTCCGAAGACTATGACCAGAAAGTCAAGCTCCTTGCAACGTTGGGCGAGAACGGCACCTACGACCAGTACAACACCCGCGACGGATTTTCCGTTGATGCATCAGGCACTTTGGGCAACTACGAAGCTAAACTTCTCATAGAACCGGCTGAGGGGTATGAGTTCGTTTGTGTCACCAACACGATTCAGCCCTCAGGTGTCTATTTTCCAGATGTATGCTATCAGCAGCACACGGGAACAGACACACAGAATTTCGTTTTCTCGTGGGACTATGATACCACTGACACAGGTAACCTTATCAATGTAAACAGTTCGTCAAGGGCTGCCGACGGAACTTCTGCCGATGGTGACATAGGTCGCGACGGTGCGTTTGCCCTCAACAACTGGTCGGAGACCCCTGATACCAAACTTTATGTCGTCTTCCGTGAGAAGGGGACGGACAATCCGAAATTTGATGCAGACTATTCCCCACTCAAACCGGGTGACGCCAACGCGGACGGGACTATTGACGTGAAGGACGCAGAGGCTATTGCTGCATACAGGTTGGGCAAGGGAACGGTCAATCCAAAATATGCTGACGCCAACGGAGACGGCGAAATCAACATTGCGGATGTGGTCAAGATAGTCAATATAGCCAACGGTGCAGAATAACAGTACACAATAACACAACCAAGAATATTACTATTATGAAAAAGATATTTATACTATTGTCAATAGCAATGCTGTCCGCACTCAACGCCAATGCAGGTGTGGCAGTGTATAAAAACCTTTATGCAGAGGTGACGGCAAGCCCATCCGGCGCAGGTGAGGTCTATCTTGAGACCGCCACTGACGAAGATGCCAGTTATATAAAGGACACTTCCGGCGATTATGGAGAGTCTGCCTATCTGAAAGTAACCTTGCAGAACAATGGTGACGAAGGAGAATCGGGCGGTGTAACCAGTGGCACTCCCTGCTACTTTGTCAAGGTCTATGCAGAGCCGGTGGACGGTTATGAATTGGCTTTCTACTCAAATGTGGTAAAAGAAAGTGGCATTTATGCTCCGAGCGACTGCTATGCTGTATTCAACCAGACAGACAGCAACGGACGGACAACTTCCTTTACTGCTACAGGATGGGGCGACATTATCAACATCAACAACGTGGTCAAACACTCCCGTGAGGACGGTACGTCGGCAGAAGACACTCCGAGCCGTGACGAGGCTCTCAACAACGGAATATGGGAAGAGACGCCAGACGCCAACATATATGCCATCTTCCGCAAGGTGGGAGAGGAACTTCCCAAGATCGATGAGCATGCATCGCCCGACCAGCCGGATCCTGTTGACAAGGACGATGTCACCACAGACTTGACGAATGTGAAGGATGCAGTCTATGCAACGCCTGTTTCTGCCAATGCAGGAGACGACATCACGCTGTCTATATGTATGAAGAACGCCAATCCGGTGACGGCTGTGGAGTTCCAGATAGAGGTGGCTGACACCGTGGGTACGCTTGATGTTCCTGTCATGAGCATCGAACGTACATCGGAAAGCAAGACGACCTATTTCCAGACGACGAGCGGAAACAGTGTCAAGGTGGTAGCGTTCTCTGATACTAATGCCACATTCGACGGCAACGATGGAGAGATTGCAACGGTCAAATTCCATGTAAAGGAGGGTATAGATGCCAAGAGATACGAGATAAAAGTCAACAATGTGGTTATGTCTGGTCTTGACGCTACGGCGATAAAGCCCAATGAGACAAAGGCTGCACTGAAAGTTGGCGACCCGACAGGCATTGACACCGTAATAGGTAAGACCGTGAAGAAAGGAAAGGCTTATAGAATCAATGGCGTGGAAATACAGGAAGAAAATCCGACAGGTCTTGTTATCAAGGACGGAAAGACCATTCTGATTAAATAACATTCAAGGCGGTGAAACTATAGATGTATGGTTGTTGTATCCCCTGCATCTATAGTTTCTTCCGTTAAAGAACAAACACAACCATTATGAAGAAAATCTTTACTTTTATTGCAGGAGTACTCTTGGCATCAACGGTAAGTGCTACTCCTTACAAAAATCTGTATGTTGAGGCGAATGCTTATCCTGTCGGAGCTGGCGAAGTGTACCTTGCCGCAAAGAATGACGATGACGCAGCGTATGTCAAGGAACAGTCTGATGACTATGATGACGAGGCTTTCCTGAAGATAGTGCTTGGTGAAAACGGAACGGATAACACCAGCACAGGTTGGCAGAAAGGTTATGGTGTATATGAGATAAAGGCTTACGGTTCTGCTGCCGATGACTATGAACTGGTGTGTTACTCGAAGGAAGTGCGTGAGGATGGCATTTACAGTCCGGCAAACGCCTACGTTATCATCCATGGAGCAAGCGAGGCTGAAGGCCGCACGTTCGACTACAATGCGACGGGAGAAGGCGACTGGATCAACGTGAACAGTCCAGACCACGGACAGGACGGTCACTCCAATGACGGTCCATCACGCGATGAATGTCTTGCAAGCGGAACTTGGTCTGACACGCCGGATGCCACTGTCTATGCTATATTCCGCAAAGTAGGCGATGAACTGCCAAAATTCGTGGACACGGTAGAGGATGCAATTAGTACCGTCGCCGTAGATAAAGCGGATGGGAGGACAGCAGTCTACACCATCTCCGGGCGGCAGGCGGAAAAGAATTCAAAAGGCATTCTTATTCAAAAAGGCAAGAAAGTGCTTGTCAAATAGATGTGTCTGGAAAGTTTGGAGGGAGTTGGTATTTGATTCTACCAACTCCCTCTGTTGTTTGAGACGGATTTCATGCCATTGCCAACAGGAGAAATCAGGAATGTAAAGACATACAATACGAAAGTACTTGACATTGGTTCTTTTTTGCTACTTTTTGCTTTGTTTTTTTCTTTCAGTCTTGTTTTATTGGCTAATTTTGCGTCAGATATGTAGCCGGACGGTCGTCTGGAGTCACTGCAAATGCAAATATGACAAACAGGTTTATTATTACTATAACTTTCGCATTCTTGTTTTTGCACTGCGCTTTCTGTCAGAAGTATCAGGCGGACAGTGCTGTTGATGAGGCTGACACGGTCTCTGCGGTTGTTTTGCCCACCGACATTTATGCAGGTCTGCTGATAGCCGAGCCGGGCAATGATTTCTATTCGTCGTTTGGACACTGTGCTGTCAGACTATGGTGTCCGTCAAAAAAACTTGATTTCTGCTACACTTATTGCCTTGAAGAAACCTTTGGTAACCAGTTGGCGTTATTCAACGGTTCAGGAAAAGGTTCATATTCTGCCGTTGCCACACCTCAATTCATTAGTGAATATATTGCCAGTGGGAGGAAAGTGGAAAACTACCGGCTCAATCTGACAGTGGAGCAAGTGCGTGAACTGTGGCGTATTCTTGATGGTGAAATTACCAGCGGAGCCTATCGGCAGTACAATTATTTGCATACAAACTGCTCCTCAATGAGCGTTCTTGCCGTGGAGCGGTGTCTGGGAACGGATGAGATAGAGTGGCGCAATATGAGCGATGCTGTCACTGGAACATACCGCACGTTTGTCAGAACTATCTCGGAGGAACGCCCATGGACAGGCTTTGTGTGGACAACTTTACTCGGGCATGAAGGCGAAAACCGTGGAACTTTAGAGCACAAAATGGGTCCTACACTGTTGCCTCCAATCCTTAAGGCATCACAGTTGAAGTCTGCTGATGGTTCTCTGCGCCCTCTTCTTGCCAAGAGACAACCGCAGGTTCTCAGTGAAAGTACCATACAGCGCACATGCACATGGTTCACTCCCAATGTCCTTTTCCTTCTGTTGCTCGTCTTGTCTATAGTCACGGTATGGTTTGAACACAGTGACAAGGCACACGGATGGGTGCGGACGTTCTATGCCTCTATGCTTGCAGTGCAGACAATAGTCGGTTTGGTGATAACCTATATCACAGTTCTGTCTGATATGACTGGGGCTTCGCTCAATCTGAACTTGCTTATTCTCAATCCTGTTCCTGCTATAATGTGGATTGCTTTACGTCGCCGAAAATGTTATGGCAATGTATGGACGGTCTATGCAACAGTCATCTGCCTGTATGTGTTATTGTGGACGGTATCGCCACAGGTGGACTTTACCCATGTGCTAATGGCCCTTCCTCTTCTTGTCATCACCCTGTCAAAGGTGCTGATGAAAAGGAAAACAACACAAAACAACTAATCATAAATGAAGAAAACGATTCTTTCTCTGACCGTTATGGCTGTATCCGTGATAGGCATACAGGCACAACAGAAGTACTTTGTCGACGGTTATCATGGCGGAGTCTATGGCCATTATCCGCTGATGACCTACACTCAGTTCCTTGTAGACCAACTTGAGCAGAATCCCAAGTGGTATATCGGTCTGGAGATAGAGCCGGAAACGTGGGACACAGTGCAGGTTAAGACTCCCGAAGCGTACACCGCATTCAAACGGAAGGTGGGCACTGATCAAGTGGAATATACCAATCCGTCATACGGACAGTCCTATCTGTACTGCATCAGCGGCGAGAGTATTATCCGACAATTTTACTATGGGATAAGGAAAGTCCGCCAGCATTTCCCCGATGTGCTCATCTCTACATACGCCGTAGAAGAGCCTTGCTTCACCAGTTGCCTGCCAACCCTGCTGCCGCAGTTCGGTTTCCGTCATGCAGTATTGAAGTGTCCCAATACCTGTTGGGGCGGTTACAGCGCACCTTATGGAGGGGAACTGGTCAACCTGATAGGTCCTGACGGCACACGGATGCTAAGTGTTCCGCGCTACGGATGTGAGGAACTGGAGGAGAAAAGCGTGTGGCAGACCACGGCATGGAGCAACCAACCGAAATATTTCAACGCTTGTTTTGGCTCTGGAATCAAGAATCCTGTGGGCATGACATACCAGGATGCCGGCTGGACAGGCGGTCCTTGGATAGGGCGCGATGACAGGAGTTTGCGTGGTACAGCGTACACCCGATGGACAAAATACATCGAAGAGCAGAGTGTAGGCAGAACTTCCGATGACTACAGATTCCAGCAGGAAGACGTGCGTCCGGGACTAATGTGGGGCAGTCAGGTGCTTCAGCGTCTGGCGCAGCAGTGCAGACGCGAGGAATATTTTATCCCTCAGGCGGAAAAAATAGCGGCAATGGCGAGGTTGGAAAACGGTTTTGTGATGAGTCAGACAGCCGTAGACGAGGCGTGGCGCACGCTTCTACTGTCGCAGCACCACGATTGTTGGATAGTGCCCTATAACCATTTGAATGACCGTGGCACTTGGGCTGACAATGTGAAGTTGTGGACAGAGGCCTCCCATCGCATCTCTAAAGATGTGATAGACAAGGCTGTGGCAAGTTATAGGACTCATGGCAGTCCGGCCGTAAAGGTGTTCAATACTTCTGGATATGCCAGAAAAGAAGTGGTGACTGCCACCCTCGCCGATGGCAGGGCTGTTGACATTGAGGTTGATGTACCTGCGTTCGGCTACACAGTCATCCCCGCAGATCAATTGAAAGAGGCGAAAGAAACAAAGTCCATAAAGGTAAATGCTAACTCGTTTACAATGGAGAATGATATTGTACGCATTACTTTCGATCTCAAAAAAGGTGGCACGGTAAAGTCTCTGAAGATGAAAGCCGACGGATATGAGTATGTTGGCCGCAATTCAATGTACTCAGTCGGTGAACTGAGAGGTTTCTTTGCGGAAGACAAAAGATTTGTCTCGTCAAAAGAGCAGGCGGCTAAGGTGCGGATAATCAAGGACAATGAGATGATAAAAACGGTTGAGATAGAGGGCGTGATCGCTGGGACGGCGTTCTCAAAGACCGTCACATTGCGTAAAGGTTCGCCTCTGATCGACTGTTCCATATCTATTGACTGGAAAGAAAATCACCGTATAGGAGACTTTACGCGGCCGGAGAAGAAAGCCGAGAATGACAAACGTACAACTTTCTATGACACCCGTTACGCTCTTTCTCTGATGTTTCCAACGTCTTTGAAGAAACCGGAACTCTACAAGAGCGCACCGTTTGACGTCTGCAAAAGCAAACTTGAGAGTACATTCTACAATGCTTGGGACTCCATAAAGCACAACGTTATCGAACAGTGGGTAGACCTTCATTCCAAAGAAAGTGGCCGTTCTGTCGCCTTGCTCACCGACCATACCACATCCTACAGTTTCGCTTCTGACTATCCGTTGGCACTTACTGCACAGTATAGTGGTCCTGGACTGTGGGGCAGAGACTACAAAATCAATGGCAAGACAGAATTCCGTTACGCTCTTATACCTCATAAAGAAATGTGGGACAAGGCGGAAATCAGTCGGATGAACGTCGCATGGAACGAGTCTCTTATCTCTGTCAACAGTTTCACAGAGGAGAAAGCCGCTACAGGAAAGTCACTGCTGAATTTTGGAAATGCCGGTTATGAACTGACCAGTATTACAGGCGACGGTGACAGTTACCTTGTCCGCTTATTCAATGCAGAGGGCGACGGTGCCACGCAGACAGTCTGTGTGGCTGCCGAGGTGGCAGATGTTGCCGAGGTCGATTTGCTCGGCAACAAGACGAAAGACATAAGTGTGACGTGTACTGGTGGAGAATCTAAATTCTGCGTGAGTATGCCTCGCTTCGGAGTAAGAACCTACAGACTGAACTTAAAATAACATCCAAAATATGAAGACAGTGCATCTTATATCGTCAATCATTCTGTCTACAACCGTCATGTCAGTCGATGCACAGGACCTGGCAGACTATGTGAACCCATTCATCGGGGCGAGCACGGATGTGGAATTGGCCGGTGCATACCACGGACTCGGTAAAACCTTCCCCGGTGCAGACACCCCTTACGGAATGGTACAGGTGAGTCCGCAGACCATAACAGGCGGTGACAACGGTCCGGGCTATTCCTATCAGCACAAGACAATAGAGGGTTTTGCGGTGAACAATATGAGTGGAATCGGGTGGAATGGCGACCTTGGCAATTTCCTCATTATGCCAACGACAGGCAAATTGCAGACGGCGGCAGGACGTGAAGACGGTTCACAGAAAGGCTATCGCTCCACTTATGAGAAAGCGACAGAGACCGCCAAGGCTGGATACTATGCCTGTCGGTTGTCGACCTACGGCATTGATGTGGAGACAACGGCTTCCGCTCACTGCGGAGCACTGCGCTTCACGTTTCCTGAAAACCGGCAGTCGCGCATCCAGATAGACCTTGCACGCCGTGTGGGGGGTACTGCCGAAACGGAGAAAGTGGAGGTCGTGGATGACCATACGATACAGGGATATATGCATTGTACACCCGATGGGGGCGGCTGGGGCGACGGTCTCGGTCACTCAGAATACACCGTCTATTTCTATGCTACATTTTCCAAACCACTCAGGAACTACGGTTCGTGGTCGGCTGATATACCAGTAGGACAGAGCCGACATTTGGATGATGTCGTCAGTGACGCCTATCAGGCACGCATAGCCAATGCAGCAGTGACAATGGGAAAGAAAGTTACAGAAGGTCGGCACATAGGTTTTTTTGCTGAATTTCCTACTGCAAGAGGTGAACAGGTAGAGATGAAAGTCGGTATATCCTATGTGGATGTGGACGGAGCGAAGAAGAACTATATGGAGGAAATAGCCGACAAGAATTTTGAACGGATAAAAGACGAGGCGCACAACTCATGGAATGACGCACTCGGGAAAATCAAGGTCGAGGGCGGAACATATGAAGACCGGGTGGTGTTCTATACTTGTATGTATCATGCGATGATTGATCCGCGCATCCATCAGGATGTCGACGGCAGGTATGTCGGTGGAGACCAAAAAATCTATACCTCCGACAACAGTTTCACAAAGCGTACAATCTTTTCGGGATGGGATGTGTTCCGCAGCCAGTTTCCATTGCAGACGATTATCAACCCCACCCTCGTTTCCGACATGATCAACTCTCTTACTACAATGGCAGAGCAGAGCGGCCGTCGCTACTATGAACGTTGGGAACTGATGAACGCCTATTCTGGTTGTATGCTCGGCAATCCAGCACTCTCTGTGATAGCCGATGCTTATGCCAAGGGAATCCGTTCATTTGACGCAGAAAAGGCACTGCAGTACATGAAGAACTCTTCGGCGAAATTCGGCAACGACTCTCTCGGCTACACGCCTGGCGGACTTTCCATCTCCTATACGCTCGAATATGCCTACACTGACTGGTGTGTGGCTCGAATGGCGCAATTGATGGGTAAGGGCAAGGACTACAAGACGTATCTGCAAAAGAGCAAGGCTTACAACAACATTTTCGACAAGCAGAAAGGCTGGTTCCGTCCACGCAATGAGGATGGGAGTTGGCAGGATTTGCCTGAAGAGGGCAGACTGAAAGAATGGTACGGCTGTATAGAGTGCAATCCGCTGCAACAAGGCTGGTTCGTTCCACATGACGTGCCGGGCATGGTGAAACTGATGGGCGGTACAAAGAAGGTCATAGCCGATCTTGACTGGATGTTTGGCAAAACACCGAGCGATATGCTTTGGAACATATACTACAACCATGCCAATGAGCCAGTACATTTCGTGCCTTTCCTCTACAACCGTCTGGGAACACCATGGAAGACACAGTACTGGACAAGATTTATCTGCCGGCATGCCTATGACGAAAAAATGGAGACCGGACTGAAGGGTAACGAGGATGTGGGACAGATGTCCGCATGGTACATACTTGCGTCTTCGGGACTGCATCCGTACTGTCCAGGAGATACGAGATACGAGATAACATCGCCCATATTCAGCAAATCCACGATACGATTACAGGGCGGCAAGACCTTTACGATAGTCGCCGACAACAATTCGGAGACAAATGTTTACATACAGAAAGCCACACTCAACGGCAAACCTTACTGCAAATGCCACATCGATTACAGTGATATAGTTGCCGGAGGCACGCTCGTACTGGAGATGGGAGCAGAACCTAACAAAAAATGGGGCAGATAAACAATAAAACACAAAATACCGAACTAATGAAAAAACTGTTTGTTTTGGTGATGTCGGCACTGTTTTGCGGAAACGTATCGGCACAGCGCACAAGTTATTCTATCTCCAGTGGCGAAAAAGGAGTGGAGTGGACACTGGCTCCGCAGGCGGAGGTGCAGGATGGCGGAAAGGTCATATCACGTCCCGGATATCAGTTGAAAGGTACTGACATGGGGGCAGTCAAAGCCGTTGTGCCTGGTGTGGTGTTCACGTCATATGTTGAGGCAGGTAAGGAAGAATGCCCGGAATACGCCGACAATATCTACCGTGTGGACGAGACAAAGTATAACCGTCCGTTCTGGTATCGTGCCGAATTTGACATACCGCAACAGGTTAGAGAGGGGCAGCATGTGTGGCTGTGTTTTGACAATACCAACAAATACGCCGATTTCTACTTCAATGGGCACAAGGTGAGCGGCACTGAAGAGTCCACAAGAGACGTGAAAGGACACATGATGCGTACTCGTCTTGATGTCACGGAGTTTGTCAACAAGACAGGCAAAAACGCCCTTGCTGTACTCATAACCGATGTGGATCAGAAAAAGACACGCACCGACAAAGGTCCTTATGGAGTGGCCTGCTCTCCCAGTTACCTTGCCGGTGCCGGCTGGGACTGGATGCCTTATGTTCCGGGACGGCTCAACGGTATTCCGGGAAAGTGTACTCTCGACATCACTGGCGGTGTAGTCATGGAAGATCCATGGGTGCGTTCTTGGCTGCCTACGCTTGATGAGGCGCGGTTGACAATACAGTCTGATTTGAGGAACGTTAGCGGAAAGCCTCTGCAAGTGACGTTCCGCGGAACTGTAATGCCGGGAAACATACGTTTTGAAAAGACCGTAGACGTGGACACTGCTCATATTGGGCGTGTGAAGATAGACCGCAATGATTTTAAGGAACTGGCAGTAAAGAATCCGAAACTGTGGTGGCCCAACGGCTACGGCGAACCGTTCCTCTATCAGGCCAATCTCGAAGTGGTGGTCAATGGCGAGGTTACCGATACAAAGACAGTGGATTTCGGCATACGCAAATTTGAATATCGTTGGGACAAGAACAAGGTTGATATGCCTGTTCTATGTGTTCTCTGCAACGGACAACGCATATTTATGAAAGGAGGAAACTGGGGAATGTCGGAATATCTCCTGCGTTACCACAACGAAGACTACGAAAAGGCAATACGCTTGCACCGTGAGATGAACTTCAACACTATCCGTCTGTGGACAGGATGCGTGACGGACGACGAGTTCTACGACTACTGCGACAGGTATGGAATACTTGTTTGGACCGATTTCTGGCTCTATGTGGCGTGGAATGACGTGGTGGAACATGACGTTTTCCTTGCCAATGCGCGCGACAAAGTGCGCCGTCTGCGCAATCATGCGAGCATTGCCGTGTGGTGCGGAGCCAATGAATGCCGTCCTGTGGCTGACCTTGACAAGGGTTGCGAGATGATTGTTATGGAGGAGGACGGCAATGACCGGCTCTACACGTCATGCTCCAATCAGGATGGGAAATCTGGCTCCGGGTGGTGGAAAGACTTTCCGCCGAAACACCATTTCGAGACTTCGGCATCGAATCTGGCGTTCAACACACCCTCATATCCATACGGTGTAGACTACGGATACGGTTTCAGGTCGGAGATAGGCATGGCAACATTCCCTACATACGAGAGCACAAGGCTTTTCATTCCTAAGAAAGAGCAGTGGCCGTTGCCCTCTGACGAGGCGCTGAAAGATTCCGACAACACCGTCTACAACAGGCATTTCTTCGGTAAGGAGGCTTGGAATGGAGGTCCGATAGATTATGTACACTCAGTGAACGACCGTTATGGTGAATGCAAGAGTCTTGAGGAATTTTGTGAAAAGGCGCAACTCATCAATCTCGAGGACATGAAAGGAATGTACGAGGCATGGAATGACAAGATGTGGAACGATGCCACGGCGCTGATAATATGGATGAGTCACCCGGCATATCCGTCGTTTGTATGGCAGACCTATGACTATTATCTTGACCCGACAGGATGTTACTGGGGCGCGAAACAGGCCTGCAAGGCACAGCATGTACAGTGGAATTGTCTCGATAACAGCGTGAAGGTAATCAACACGACAGCCCATCCGTTGAACAATGTCTGCGTGAAAGCGCACATATATGATATAGATGGAACTGAGGTGGCGAGCCAGTCGAGCGATGCTGTAAGTGTGGAGTCAAGCAACGTTAGGGAGGCTCTCAGATTGCAGTTGCCCAACGGTCACAGCATGATATTCATACGTCTGGAACTCGTGAGTGCCGATGGCAGCATTCTTGACGACAATCTCTATTGGTACAATGTCAAGAAAGAATACGACTATACGGAATTGAACAGTCTGCCGGAAGCAAAAGTGGAATGTCGGGCAAGCGCCGTAAATGACGGCAAATTCACCATAACGCTGAAGAATGACAGTAAGACCGTGGCGTTTGCGGAGCGCATCCGTCTCGTCAACAAGAAGACCGGCGAGCGCATATTGCCTGCTATCATGAGCGATGGCTACGTCACACTCCTGCCCGGAGAGAGCCGTACGGTGTCCGTAGAAGCGCCTGTTGATCAGATGGAGGACGGAGTTAAAGTCCTGCTCAAACAGTATGGAAAGAAAGAAAAGGTGGGAGCGGTTATCAAATAGGCGGAATATTCACCGGGCAACATTCCAATTCGAGTAGCATCCTCTTTGTTTCCAGTCCTCCGGCGAAGCCGGTCAGTGAACAGTCTGAGCCGATGACACGGTGGCAAGGGATTATTATGCTGATGCCGTTAGCCCCGATTGCCTGTGCCACAGCCCTGATGCCCTTGGTGTTGTCCACCCATGTGGCGATGTCCTTGTAGGTCCTTGTCTCGCCGAAAGGTATTTTCTGCAAGGCATCCCATACCCGTTTCTGGAAGTCAGTGCCAACGGTTTGCAGTGGAATGTCAAATGTCTCTCTCTTGCCGGCGAAGTATTCATCCAATTGCGTTTCCGTGCGTCGGATGACCTCTGACGGCTCTTCCGTAAATTCTGCGCCCAGCAACCGTATAAGCCGATGCCTGTTCTTCTCGGCGCAAGGCTTGCCGTTCCAGTCGCAGAGACACAGTTTCTCGTCCACAGATGCCAGGACAAGTTCTCCGCAAGGAGTGCTGTGATACTGTATGTTGACCTTTTGTTTTTTGCAGTTCCTTTCCATAAAATTCGGTGTTTGTCGTCTTGTTGACGGCAGATGCCGCCATTTTGGGCTCAAAGATAACCGTTTTTGTTGGCTTCCGACTGTGAACACAGTGAGTTTTGAACTTTATTACAATGCTCCTTGACGATGCTGATAAGAGCGACCATCAATTCAAAATCTGTTTGTAATGCTCTGCATCTTCAGAAGAAAAGCAACAAAAGATGACGTCACCCGTATATTTCCTTTCAAGAAGATATTCCTTGGCAACTTCCACTGCAATCTTAGCAGCCCGCTCTTTCGGGAAGTGGTAAACGCCCGTACTTATACAAGGGAAGGCGATACTCTTGATGTCATTTTCTATAGCCAAGTCAAGTGCCGTTCGATAACAGGAAGCCAACAACTCGTCTTCATTACGTTTGCCGCCACTCCATATGGGACCGACAGTGTGTATTATCTTTTTGCTTGGCAAGTCGTAGGCTTGGGTTATCTTGCTCTGCCCAGTCTTGCAGCCATTCAAAGTCTTGCACTCTTCCAGCAGTTCAGGACCGGCAGCCTTGTGTATAGCCCCGTCCACGCCGCCACCGCCCAGCAGACTCGTGTTGGCGGCATTGACTATTGCATCCACTCGCAGTCGGGTAATATCACCGACCACTACCTTTATCGAATTTTCCAAATGTGTCATATACATATACTCTTGCCATTCATAATCATGGTCGTCGCAGCAAATGTCGTAATACCGTTCAAACGTCACATCATATTTGCGTCTGCCATAGGAAAATTTGAACGTATCAGTTTCGTTGTCAGGTTCTTGACAAACAGGTTTCATGGACTTGTCCAATCCGACAGGTTGATACATTGCTTCTGTCCATTCATCATCGATGGAATGTCCATGGACAGGGGCAGATATTTTGTCTTCGAAGTCAATTCGTGCAAAGTCTGTCAACGAAACTCCCTGGATATCACTTTCTTCGTCCATTATCTCAAAGTTGAAGCCATATTTCTTAGCCAAGACATAAGCTCCATGTGGTATCTTCACAAGAAGAATTTGCGTTTTCCCGGCAAAGCGGAACACATCCATGACCGCAAAGTAAGAATTGCGGTGAATGATGTTTTCCTTGAAGGGAAACGGATTGGGCAGTTTACGGTTGTATTGCAGATACAGAAATTTTTCAATGGAGAAAAGCCTTGTCGCAATGATTGTAAAGCGCACCTTATGAATGGGACGGAGCAATTTTTCTGTCGCCTCCATGAAAGAACCAGCACGTATCACTTGACCTTCCTTGTAACATTCGTCAATGTCAAATTCCGCATCGGTATCACGATAGAACACCTGGAGGGGATTGTTGTCAAATTCGTCGCAAATGTATTGCCGTAACGCCCTCGTGAATTTTTCAATGTTAAACACTGTCAGATGCTTTTCCAAGACAATCTCAGGCACATAGCTCTTGAGCAGGATTTCTTCAGGAACATCATTTCCCATTTCCTTTTTCGGTATATGACCGAGACCTGCCCATGTCTTGGATGCACTGGTCTTGTCATATATCTTGCGACTTCCGTCCGGGTACAACAGATAGCATGCCTTGCTGTCCTCTGCAAACCAACAGTCCTTTTCTTCGTAGTCATTCCAATGGATGCTTGTGTATTCCATAGGGAACAACCAACTGCCGTCACTTCGAAGGATGCCATGGCGATAAAGCGGCTGTCCGCTATTAGGAATGATTATCTCCTTTCCGTTTTCGTCAAGTTCTTTCTTTTGGCAGACCGTAATGCCGTCTTCAAAATGCAAAGGATAGTTGAACCAATCATCTACGATGGGCGTGCCGTCATAGAATGCAGCACTATAAAACCAATCGGTACCTATAGTTTTCCAGGTAGAATAGATACCCTGGCGCAGTATCGGGTCCATACCTTCGTAAGTAATATCGTTTACACGGTTCATCTCCCGGTCTACAAATACCCATGGACCTTCCCACGTCTTTGCCGGAGCCACATCATTATGATATACCCTTACCACACTGTAGGGTTTCTTCTTTCCAGCACTGGTCTGGTTGGTAAAGGCAGAGAATTGACCGTCTTCCAACAGCCATCCCTTTACTCCATCTTCGTCAATGGCAAAGTAGCCGTTGTTACGGTGGGCGGCAATCAGCGTATAGGTAAATGGTGTCACCGCATTTCCCTGCTCGTCTACAAGTCCCCATCCATCACCTTTTTTGGCTCTTGCCGTACCTTCCCAGAATACACCCAGGTGAGTAAGTCCTTTAGATAGCGGGATTACCGCCTTGCCTTTTATGGTAATGGTACTGTACACATCACCTTTCAGCAAGCGTATATAACCATCGTCATCATAGTCCAGTATCTTGTCATACTCGCACGGCACCACTTTCCGCCCCTCGGCATCTTCCAGTCCGTAAAGACCATTTTCTATTACAATTACATATCCCGACTTGTTCATACTATTGCTTACTCTTTCTTATTGTCGTCAAGCAAATACCAGACTACCGTCACCGTGTCAGAAACAGCCAGGTCATCCGGCGTGATGTCGAGCGATGACTCTTCGCAGCAAGCCGCCTCGTCAGCCCCATGAATGTTGCGTGCCTGCGAATAGATGTGGAGTTCGTTGACAGAATAGTCTATATGGTTCACCGCTCCAAGTTTGCATCCGCTGGCCTTTGCCATGATATTTGCCTTCTCCTTTGCATCCTTCACGGCACGTTCCAGCATCTTCAACTGTGTGGGGCGTGGATCTTTTACCGTATATCCGATATTGATTTCAGCCTGCTTGAGTTTCTTTCCAATCAGTCTGATGAGATTGTTGAGCAACACATTGTCCATACCCAAATCAATCTTGATATGATGGTTGAGTTCAAAACCAAGGAATATTTCTCCTATGTAATGGTCATTTCGGTCATAGTCGCTCCTTGTCTTCTTGTTGATGTCGAGGCTCTTTGTCTTCGGCAGTGTTACGTCAAGCTTCAACTCCTCCATCATCTTCTTCAGCTTGTCCGTATCGTTTTTTGCCTGTTTGTATGCGTCTTCGTAAGAATCGTGTAAGCTTACCAACGACAGATCTATACGGGTTACATCTGGCACAACATGAATGGTGCCGCTGCCGGTTACTCTAATCATATTTTCTTCCATAGTCGTACAATTTTTATTATTGCTGTCCGTTAAAATGTGTACCTTTATTTATGGTTATCATATTGTTTTGCACAAGCAAAGGTAACTAATATGGCTGAATTCCAAGCGAGGAATCCAACCATATCTTTTTTTGTTCTCAAAATTTTAGTGGGTAGCAATAATAAGGGATATATCTCATAAAAGCTCTTTGAC
>CAVDQB010000014.1:0-53742 GCA_963611255.1 Faecalibacterium prausnitzii | reverse complement strand
CGTTACAGACATGACAAAAGACACTACAAAGGCTATCTTCTTTGATTTTGACGGGACCATAGCCGACACCGCCAAGGGCATAGTGAACACCATGAGGGAGACGTTCAGGGAGATGTCGCTGCCCGTTCCCGACGAAAAGGCTATGCTCGCGACTATCGGCATTCCGCTCTTCAACGCCCTCAAGATGCTCAACAACCTCGACGACGCAGAGGCACAGAGAGCCACCGACATATACAGAAGACTGTTCCCCAAGTTCGAGGCGACAGTGATAACAATCTTCCCGGGAGTGAAAGAGACGCTGGAATGGTTGGCGGCACAGGGCTACAGGCTGGCCATAGTGACATCACGCAATTTGGAATCGCTCGACATAATTCTGGAACGGCACGGCATAAACGGCTTTTTCGAGACGAAGATCACGTCTTCCGACAACCTCACCCCTAAGCCCGCGCCCGACATGGTGAACGCGCTGCTCGACAGAATGCACCTCAACAAGAGCGAGGCTACGGTTGTCGGCGACACCACTTTCGACATTGACATGGGCAACAACGCCGGATGCCGCACCGTGGCAGTTACCTACGGAAACCATCCGAAGGAGCGTCTCGCACAGTCGAAGCCTGCTTTCATGATAGACAACTTCTGCGAACTGAAAAACATAATGGGATGAAAGGCGACGCCGTTACACTGCGCTCCGCCACGCCGGAGGACGCGAAAGCCCTGCTGGAGATATATGCGCCCTACATAGAACAGACCGCAATAACATTCGAATACACCGTGCCCACGGTGGAGGAGTTCCGCCAGCGCATAGCGGACACGCTGCTGCACTATCCATATATCGTGGCGGAGCATGACGGAAACATTGTCGGCTACGCTTACGCGGGGCTGTTCAAGGAGCGTGCAGCCTACAGCCGGTGCGTGGAGACATCCATATATATAAGGTCAGACTTCCGCGGCAAAGGCGCAGGAACGGCTCTCTACGACCGGCTGGAAGAAGAACTGGCACGGCAGGGCATACTCAATGTCAATGCCTGCATAACGTGGACGGACGACGAGAACGAATATCTCACGCACCAAAGTCCGCTGTTTCACGCCAAGAGAGGTTATGAGAAGTGCGCTCATTTCCACAAATGCGGCTACAAGTTCGGGCGGTGGTTTGACGTCATCTGGATGGAAAAGATGCTCGGAGAGCACTCTGTCGGTGAATAACAACGCCGACACGGCATCATAAAACGGCAACAGCGCAGAACCCGGCTTGCAGGAACTGCGCTGTGTTGTTTTGGCTTTTTGCGGGTCAGATGTTCTCTGCCATAATCTCGAAGTAGGACTGCGGGTGAGCGCAAACAGGGCAAACCTCTGGCGCTTTCTCACCTACTACGATGTGACCGCAGTTGCGGCACTCCCAGATTTTCACCTCGCTGCGTGCGAAAACCTCCTGTGCCTCGATGTTGTGGAGCAGTTTGCGGTAACGCTCCTCGTGGCGTTTCTCGATGGCAGCCACCAGTCTGAACTTCTTGGCGAGGGCTTCGAAGCCTTCCTCTTCGGCTGTCTTGGCGAACCCTTCGTACATGTCCGTCCACTCATAGTTCTCGCCTTCGGCAGCAGCCTTCAGGTTTGCGACAGTGTCGCCGATGCCTTCCAGTTCCTTGAACCACATCTTGGCGTGCTCCTTCTCGTTGTCGGCGGTAGCCGTGAAGAGCGACGCTATCTGCTCAAAGCCCTCTTTCTTTGCCTTTGAAGCGAAATATGTGTATTTGTTACGGGCCTGGCTCTCGCCGGCAAACGCTGCCAACAGATTCTTCTCTGTCTGGGTTCCTGCATACTTGTTAGCCATAATGTTTTTCCTTTCTAAATGGTTTGTAAATGGATTGTGTTATGTTTTCGGATGCGAAATTACGGAAAACATTCTGCTATATCGGTGCTAATTTCAGCCTAAAAATGGCATTTTTCGGAAACAGGCCGCATTTTGGCGCTTTTTGTTGCAGTGTACCGTTCTTTACTCACGACAAGTACCGCCGTTTCAGACGATAATTGCTAACTTTGCAGCGCACACGGCCAAAAGGACGGAAGAGAGGAAACATAATGTTGCAGAAAGCCTTTACTGACATATATAACATAAGTTGCGATGTGCTGGACAGCGAAAGTCTGCGCATCGAACACCTGCCCGACATGTTCGACCACGACACTATCGACAGCAGCCAGCCCCATGTCCACACCTTCTATGAGATTATCTGGTTCACCGAAGCAGGCGGTGTCTACACGGTGGACTTCCATGATTACGACATACAGGCAAACTCCATATTCGTACTGTCGCCCGGTCAGGTGCACTGTTTCGACGGCAAGACGCGCCACAAGGGAGTGGTGCTGAAGTTCCGCACCGACTTTCTCGACGACATGAACGCCGACAAGGAGAGTTTCGTGAAGTACAGCATATTCAACGCTTTCTACTCTTCACCCTATTATCTTGTCACAAAACCTGAAGTGGCACGCGAACTTCAGGAACTCACAAGGAAGATGGACGGCGAACAGACACAGGACACCGGCTTCGGGCATCAGGAACTTCTGCGCTCGCTGGTCAAGATATTCCTCATCAACGTGTACCGATACGGCAGCCGCCACGGCAGTCCGCAGTTGGATACGATGAAGCCTTCGCACAGACTGTTTGTCATGTTCCGAAACATGCTTGAGCAGAAATTCTCCACCATGCACCTTGTGCAGGACTATGCCGACAACCTGAACGTGTCGGCGAAAACGCTGAGCAACTGCGTAAAGGAGTGCGCTGACAAAGCGCCGTTGACATTCATCAACGACCGCATATCGCTCGAAGCGATGCGCCTGCTGCGCTTCACCGACCTCAGGATAAAGGAGATTGCATACCGCCTGGGCTACGATGACCCGTCATATTTCGTGAAGTTCTTCAAGCGGCAGACTGGCATCCAGCCGTCGGAATTCCGTGCTTTCAACCCGGAAGAACAGGCTGACGAGCACTCCAAAGACAACAACAACGCAGACAAAAACGTATGAATCAAGTATGGATAAGCGCCGCCGGACTGTGCGGAGCGACAATTATAGGTTCGCTGGCGGGCTTCCTCATCAAGGAACTGCCGCACAAATGGAACGACACGGTGTTGGGTTACTGCGCCGGAATAATGCTTGCCGCCTCGACGTTAGGGCTGATTGTGCCGGCTTTCAACATGTGTCACGGGGCGGAAATGTGGATTGTTGCGGCAGGAGTCATGGCTGGTGCGCTGTTTCTCAACGTGCTTGACCTCATCACTCCACACCTCCATCACATCACTGGACTTGACCCCGAGCAGCACAAGCACAACAGTTCGCTCAACCACATACTGCTCTTTGTCATGGCAATAGCCATACACAAACTGCCGGAGGGGATGGCTGCCGGAGTGAGCATGAACGACTTTGGCGGAGAAAAGGCGTCGTGGGCGGTGTCGTTTGGCATTGCCCTGCAAAACATACCCGAGGGAATGGTAATCATCGCACCGCTGTTGCTCGCCGGAGTGACAAGGTTGAGGACGCTGGTAATATCCCTTGCCATAGGACTGCTGGAGGTTGTCGGAGTGTGGATAGGCTTCGGTATGGGAGCAATCTCCGCCGCCCTGCTGCCGGCAATGCTCGGATTCGCCGGAGGAGCAATGCTCTATGTCACCTCCGACGAGATGATTCCCGAAACCCACGCCCACGGCTATCAGAAACAGGCAACCTACGCTTTGCTGCTCGGTTTCATGACTCTTGTGATAATGGAAAAGGCATTTGAGTAACCCTCAAATGCCTTTTCCTATAGTTATTGCGGCGTTTTCTGCCATCAAGCACACTCATGTCATCACTGAGAACATCAGGAAACAAAAGCCCGGAGGACGACACGGTGCAAAGCCAAAGGACGGCGTAGCGCAATCAGGATGCCGTTTTGGATTTTGCGGTGCGTGACTTCGGCTTCTTCGGCGCTTCCTCCTTCTTCTCCTTCAGTTCTGATATCGTGGCTTCAAGTTTCTGAAGTTTGGCCTGAAGACGCTCTATCTCGGCATCCTTCATCTCTATTTCGTCGCCCTGGTTCTTTATTGCCGTCAGCAGAGAGTTGAGCTGTTCGTTATCGAGTTCGTCGGGATAGAGGCTGTTGACCCTCGATATGAAGTCGCCGAGAATGTTCATGTAGTTGGTGAAAGCGTCGAACGGACTGCTGTAGATGCCGCGGTTGATGCCGAGTACGGAGTACTTCGTTGTCATGAAACGGAAGTTGTCGCTCGCCTGCAGGTAGTCCCAGTCCTGGTTTATGCGTGGGTCATTGGCTATCCTGACCCTGTCAGCGATGCCGTACAACTTGTTGAACGCCTCGCGCTGAAGGTCGTTTCCGAGCAGCGAAGAGGTGTCACGCTCCTCGTCGTTCCAGCTCACTGCGTCGGGGACATCGATTGTTCCGACGCTCTTGACCTTCTGACATATCTCAAAAGGAGTGGAGAAAGACACGCCACGGTTCTTTGCACATGCCGGCAGAGCACGCAGGAATTCGAGGATGTTACTCGACAACGGCTGCGCCACGCCGATAGCAGACAGTTCCATGAAGATGTTGTATATCTGGCCGTCATCATTGGAGTCGGCTATCTTGTTGACGTAAGTGTCGGCGAACAGAGGGTACTCTTCCCATGAAGAATTGTTGAACCGGAGCGATATGTCGTCCGACAATGACACATCGCGCATGAGAAGTTTCAACTTGGGAGCATAGGCGCAACTGTACACATAGTGCGGTGATTTCCAGCCCAACACCTGCTTTGCTCCCTCGGTAAGCATACCCTTGAACCCCATCTTGTTTGCTATTTCGCCGATTTCGTCGCTGTAGATGAGCGAGGAATTGCGCAATACGGAAGGCTGTTTGCCGAAATACTCCTGCATCTTGTCGCGTTGTTTCTTCACGTCAGCCATGAAACTGTCGACATTGGCGAGCGAAGCCAGACCGTGGGAATAGGGTTCTGCGAGGAACTCTACGCAGCCTGTCTCGTTCAGTTGCTGTAGTAAGTCGAGCACTTGCGGGGCGTGTTGCTCCAGTTGTTCCATGCCTACGCCCGATATGGAGAACGCAACCTTGAAGCCGCCCTTGTTCTCACGGCACATGTCAAGCAGTGTCGTGAGTGCCGGAACATAACTGCGCTCCGCCATAAACGTGATGTTCCGTTCGTTCTCATAGTCGTCGTAATAATAGTGGTCAGTACCAATGTCGAAGAAGCGGTAACGCTTCAGGTGGGTTATCTGGTGTATCTCGAAATATAAGCAGATTGTTTTCATGTCTTGTCTCCTTGCTTTTGTTTGTTTAACGGTTAATCATTTTGTCATAGCAATTGCGTATCCGGCGTCCCACTTTCTCCCATGTGATACCGTCAACTTCCTTCATTCCCTCCACGCGCAGGTAGTTGTAAAGCGACTCGTTGGTGCAGATGGAATAGATGGCGTCAGCCATTGCGTGGATGTCCCAATAGTCTACCTTTATCACTTTGTCGAGTATCTCGCCGCAACCGCTCTGCTTCGATATGATCGAAGGGCATCCGCACTGCATCGCTTCAAGCGGTGCGATGCCGAAAGGCTCGCTCACCGACGGCATGACAAAGACATCGGAGTTCTTGTAACACTCGTAAACTTCACGCCCTCTCTGGAATCCCGGGAAATGGAAACGGTCGGCTATGCCGCGCTGGGCGGCAAGTTTTATCATCGCCTCCAACATATCTCCCGATCCCGCCATACAGAACCTGACGTTCTTAGTGCGCTGTAACACGAGCGCAGCAGCCTCGACAAAGTACTCGGGACCTTTCTGCATGGTTATCCTGCCGAGGTAAGTCACAATCTTTTCCTTGGGGTTCTTGTGCGGAACTATCGCCTTTATGTCATCGCTGAGTGGATATACGGCATTGTGCATAGCCACGCATTTGCGCGGGTCTTGACCGTAATTGTTTATCACGGTCTGTCTCGTCAGTTCGGAAACGCACATTATGCAGTCGGCGTTATCCATGCCGTCCTTCTCTATGCGGTACACAGTCGGGTTCACCTTTCCGCGCGAACGGTCGAAGTCTGTGGCGTGCACATGGATGCAGAGCGGCTTTCCGCTGACCTGTTTTGCGTGTATTCCTGCCGGGAAGGTGAGCCAGTCGTGAGCATGGATGATGTCAAAATCCTCGGAGCGAGCCACCACTCCGGCGATTATGGAAAAGTTGTTTATCTCCTGTTGGAGGTTTCCCGGGTAGCCGCCGGCAAACTCCAGACAGCCCATATAGTTCACTCCCAAGTTGTTGAAGTCAGCGTATATGTGGTCACGATAGCGGTAATAGTCCTCCGCCGTGTGCCCTATCATCTGGTCTTTTATCTGGTCATACTGCACGTCACGCCACGCCACGGGCACCTGACTCATGTTTATTATCTTCAAGAAGTTCTCTTCCTGCCCTGTGGGTTTGGGCATACAGAACTTAATCTCCACGTCTCCCTGCTGGCTCAACCCCTTGGTTATGCCATAGGAGGCGACGGCAAGACCGCCGTAGATCTTTGGAGGAAATTCCCAACCGAACATCAATACTTTCATAGTCTCTTCCTCCTCTTATTTATTATAGTACGAAATCTTTTCCAACAGCCTGACAGTGCGCAGTATCTCCGCCACGTTCATGGCAAACGAGAGCGCCCCTCTTCCCAGGAAAGGAGGGTTACCGTCGAACAATTCCGGGATTGTTCCGATTGTGTGGAAATAAAGTTCATCCTCGTAACCCACCAGTTGGCGGCGGATGAAACTGAGCCTTGTGTGTTTGTAGATCTTAAGACAAGACTCCATATAGAAGCCTCCGAGCCACGGCCATGCCGTACCTTGGTGATAGGCGTAGTCACGCTGTACCTGCGGACCGGCGTACACCGGATTGTACTCACCGCTCTTCGGCGACAGCGAGCGCAGTCCTTTCGGGGTGAGCAGTTCCCTCGTGCAGACATCAAGAACGGCTTTCTGCTGCGCCAAATCCAAAGGAGAATAGTTGAGGGCGACGGCGAAAATCTGGTTCGGACGCACCTCCCACGACGCCTCCTTGCCGTCAACATAGTCGTAGAGATAGCCGTACTCGTTGAGGAAAGTCTCCACAAACGACTTGCGGCACAGTTCCGCTTTCTCGCCGAGTTCTGCCGCCACCTTACTGTTGTTCATCGTTTGCGCCATGTTTTCCGCAAACTTCAGTGCATTGTACCACAAGGCATTGAACTCCACTATATAGCCTGACCGCGGCACGATGGGCTGTCCCCACTGGTTAGTGGAGTTCATCCATGTGCACGGTTTGTCCTTTCCGTTGCTGCGGACAAGTCCGTTCGGGTCAACGTGCAGGTTGGGATGTCCTCCGGCAAAGATGTAGTCCACGATTTCCTTTACTACCTTTCCGTATTTCTCGACCTGCTTTTCCACGCCCACTTCACGCGAGTATTGCTGTATGGCCCATATCGCCCAAAGCATCACGTCAGGTTGTTCCATCTCGTAAATCTTCACCGTCAGCGGTTTGCCTGCGATGAATTCGCGTATCCCGCGCACCGCAGTGTCCATGGCAAGTTCAAAGTAATCGGTCTCGCCAATGGCAATAGTCAGACCGGGAAGGGCTATAAACGTGTCGCGGGCACGGCACTTGAACCACGGATAACCTGCCAGTATATAGCGCTCGGTGTCGGAAACACGGTTATGGAACTGATGTGCGGCGTTGACGAGACAGTGGTAGAAACTGTCACGGAGGGTGCGTTCGCTGACCTCCTTGTCAAACAGTTTCTTCAGAGTTGAGGGCTTTATGTTCTTCACTCCGGCGGCAAAGACTATCGACTCGCCCTTCTTTATCGGCAGTTCAAAATATCCCGGCACATATAAATCCTCGTTGCTGGCGTATCCGCGCTCCTTTTCCTTCATGTATTCCAGCCCCCTGTACCAATCGGGAACGAACACGAAGTCGTTCTTTTTGCTGAATTGCATATAGAGATCGGGGTATCCTGCATACATGCAAGTCTTGATTCCGTTGTCTATTACGGTGTAGTCTCTGCTGGCGGCGCTGTTCTCATGCGTAAACTGCCTTACGCTTCTGAACGCCAAAAACGGTCTGAAGCGCAGCGTTGTCGCCGAGTGTGCGTCGACCAGAGTATACCTTATAAGGATTCGGTTCTCATAATGCTGGAACACCATCTCCTTTTTCAACACCACGCCGCCTACCCTATAGATTGTCGTGGGTACTTGTTGGCAGTCAAATTCCTGTATGTATTTGTGTCCGTTTGGATAGAATACGTTGCCCTGATAGTTGTGAACGGCGAGGTTGAACTCCGCCCCATGCTGCACGACAGTGGCGTCGAGCGACGACAGAAGGACATGGTTCTCGTCGTCAAGTTCGGGTACGGGCACTACCAACAGACCGTGGTATTTGCGTGTGTTGCAGTCAACGACGGTGGAACAGGAGTATGCACCGGAGCGGTTTGTCCTCAGGACTTCCTTCCGAAGCGACTCGTCCAAGTTCGTCATCAACGCTTTTTCAAATTTCAAATAGCCCATAGGCACTATGTTAATATGTGTTAGGATTGTAGTTGTCTTCCTTGCAGACAAACCAATTGTACACTGATTGTTTGCGTAGGTAAAGTTACGGCTTTTCAGAGAAAGGACAAAAGAAAAGTCAATAAAATTCCGATAATTTTTCCTATCGGCAGTTTCCTTGCTCCGGTTACAGTCCGGCAAGTCCCAATATGGTGTCCACTTTCGTGTCCATAGGCAGCGTTGCGTCTATCCAGTGTATGGCAAAACCTCTGCGCTCCATACCCCTGAACCACGTCATCTGCCGCTTTGCAAACTGGTGAATGGCGATTTCCAGACTTCGGAACATCTCGTCATACGACAGCACACCGATGCAGTATTCCGTCACATACTTGTATTCGAGACCGTAATAGATGAGGTCTTCCGCCCCCACTCCGCTCTCCAGAAGCCCCTTCACCTCTTCCACAAGTCCTCCGTCAAGGCGTTTCTTCAGCCGGGAAGTGATTTTCTGGCGGCGCAACTCACGCTCTATGTCCACTCCAACCACCAGTGAGGCGACGGAAGAGCACTCTCTCAGCGGCTGAGGATTGTCGAGATTGTAGGTTTCTATCTCTATTGCCCTTATCGCACGCTGCACAGTGTCGACATCCGTGCGGTTGTGCATATTCGAACCTGTGCGCCTTTTCAAATCCACAAGCATCTCTGTCAGTTCCTCCAAGGACTTGTCCGCCAGTTCGGCACGCAACCTGTCATTCTGCGGAACAGGCGAAAGGTTGTAGCCTTTCAGCACCGATTCGACATACAGTCCGGTACCCCCGCACAGTATAGGGTATGCCCCACGTTGCCGTATGCTGTCGTAAGCGCAATGGAAATCCGACTGATACTGGAACAGGTTGTATTTTGTTCCGGCATCACATATATCTATAAGGTGGTAAGGGACGCTGCCGTATTCGTCAAGATCCTTGCCCGTCCCTATGTCCATCCCGCGATACACCTGCCTCGAATCGGCGGATATAATCTCACCACCGATCCTTTCCGCCAGACGCACGGCAAGTTCCGTCTTGCCCGAGGCTGTCGGCCCGAGGATTGTTATCAACTGTTTTTCCATAGAGACCCGGTGCGCCTTTCCGGCGCACACCGACTGCAAAGAAAGAGAAAACTATTCTTCTACGCCGTCAAACATATCGGCAACCGGCAACTGGCGGTTGATGACGGCATTGAAACTGACTATCGTCTCCGAACGGGAAAGCCCCAGCGGCTGCAGTTTGTCATGGATAATGGTAAGCAGGTGGTGGTTGTTCCGGGCGTAGATCTTTATGAACATGTCAAAAGAACCTGTGGTGTAATGACACTCCACCACTTCAGGTATCTTTCGCAACTCTTCCACCACACGGTCGAAATGGGACGGATCCTGCAAATAAAGACCTATATAGGCACAAGTCTCGAAGCCCAGTGCTTCCGGTGCAATGACAAATTGGCTGCCCTTCAGCACACCGCTCTGCTGCAGTTTCTGCATCCTCTGATGGATGGCAGCACCGCTCACATTGCACATCCGCGCCACTTCCAGAAACGGAATGCGCGCATCCTGTGCCACTAAACGTAGGATTTTCCTGTCAAGGTCGTCTAAATTACTGTTTGACATAATATCTTTTCTTTATGGCACAAAGTTAGTGCAAAAAAACAACACATACAAACAAACAGAAAAGAATTTGCCGCATTAAACCGCAAATGTATTGTCTTTGCAACGAAAATGCTTTCAATTCGCAACCCTATCGGATTTTCTTCATACAGAGACAGTTGCCTTTATATGCGGATGAGGGTCATATCCTTCAAGACGGAAATCTTCGTATTTGAAATCGAAAATTGACTTCACATCGGGATTGATGACCATTCGCGGCAACTGGCGCGGCTCCCGTGTGAGTTGGAGTTTTGCCTGTTCGAGGTGGTCAAGGTAAAGGTGCGTGTCGCCGGTGGTGTGGATGAACGTCCCGGCTTCCAAACCCGTGACCTGTGCCATCATCTGAAGCAACAGGGCATAGGACGCTATGTTGAACGGAACTCCGAGGAACGTGTCCGCCGAACGCTGGTATAACTGGAGCGAGAGTTTGCCGTCCGCCACATAGAACTGGAACAGGCAATGGCACGGAGGCAGAGCCATCTGCTCTATCTCCGCCGGATTCCATGCACTGACAATCATGCGCCGCGAGTCTGGGTAATGCTTTATCAGATCGACGACGTTGGCAATCTGGTCTATCGTTCCGCCCTTGTAGTCCGGCCAAGAACGCCACTGGTGACCATAGACAGGGCCGAGTTCGCCGTTCTCGTCAGCCCATTCGTTCCATATACGCACGCCATTTTCCTGCAGATACTTCACGTTTGTGTCGCCGGCAAGAAACCACAGCAGTTCGTGGATGATTGACTTCAGGTGCAGTTTCTTTGTCGTAAGCAACGGAAATCCGTCTGCCATGTCAAAGCGCATCTGGTGTCCGAACACGCTCATCGTGCCCGTTCCCGTGCGGTCTGTTTTCCTTACGCCTTCAGTGAGTATCCTGTCGAGCAGGTTCAGATACTGTTTCATTGTCCTTGGCTGAATAGTTTATCTTTAGTATATGGGCTGTCCTGAGTGCGGACTTCACTTTGTTGACAATGCTCATCGGCACATTCCTGTCGGCCTGAAGTGATGCCGTGAGATACGCCATGCCGTCTGACGGTATCCTGCCACGCTCCTCCGACAGGCGTGAGGCAAGTTTCTCCAGAGGCACTATGTCGTTGTTGACCTGCACCTTGTATCCTCCGCCGGAACGTTCCTTGCCGATATAGATGTCGATAACGGAACTCTTGTGTCCCACTTTCTGAAGACCGATGCCCTCGGGCTGCCTGTATTCCACATGCACCGTGTTCTCTTTCATGTGGGTTACTATCATAAAGAAGAACAGGACTGTGAATATGAGGTCGGGCATCGCCGCCATGTTCAGTTCGGGAATGGAGTGGTCACGCCGCCGCAGTTTCATATTCCGCCCTCCTCGTCATAGTTTTCCGCCACACGCTGCGGACATTTCTCCAACACAGCCTCACGGTCTGAACTTGTCAACTGCGACATCGGGCGTCCGTAGTCGCGCCTCGCTATCGCCTCGCGTGCGTCCTTGTAGGCTTCCGCAAGCGAGTTCTGTACATGGAAATAGGCATCGTACCTGCAGTCGGGGGCTGCATCTATCATTATCACATGACGTTTTCCGCGGCGCAGGATAAACTCCGTCATCGCCGTTCTCAATCCCGATTGCTCCATGACAGTGTCGTTAACGGCCACCACCCCCTCCGCATTCAGTTTCAGAGACATCACGTCCGCCTTGTCTACAGCGGTGTTCGTCTGCTCCTGTTTGTCCTTTTCCTTTGGAGGGAGACGGCGCATCACGCCCTTGTCGACAAACATTGACGTGGTCACAAGGAAGAATATCAGGAACATGAATGATATGTCCGCTGTCGACGTAGTGTTCAGTTCGGGGACTTCCCTTTTGTTTCTGCGCAGTTTCATTTCCGTCCAATCAATGACCAGCACGCCACAGCCAGTGCCGCGAAAAGCATGACTAAGAGGGTCAGCACAATGGCATCCACCACACTGCCGTCGCCGAGAAGCAGCGTCAATCCAGCAATGACAGGCAGCGACATCCACACTATGACGTTGAGCCTTCGGGCATGTATTCCGTTCTGTACAGCCATTCTCCCTGCCACACGGCGGTTTCTGCGGTATGCAGACCACACCACGCCGCCTATGGCAAGGGCGAAAGCGACATACATTATATATAATACGGCATCAACGAAATCCATGTACGGAAAGGCAAAGACGGTTATTCCCCTGCACCACTGGCCTCTTTCCGCCTCTTGTACCTGCTGATAGAGTCGAGCACAGAGATTGCGCTCTCTTCCATTTGCATCGTGAGACGGTCAATCTTGGTGAGGATATAGTTGTAGAAAAGTTGCAGGATAATGGCAACAATCAGTCCGAATATGGTAGTGATAAGTGCCACTTTCATTCCCTCAGCCACGATTGTGGGACTGATGTCGCCGGCATTCTCTATGTTCATGAATGCCATCACCATGCCTATGACCGTACCGAGGAAGCCAAGTGAAGGCGCTATCGAAATAAAGAGTTTTATCCATGCGGAGCCTCTTTCCAACAGTGACAGTTGCACATTGGCATACGACTCCATGCTCCTGTCGATGTCTTCGAGCGACTCGTCCGCCCTGAGCAGCCCCTGATAACTTATGCTCGCAACTGGTCCCACAGTGTTACGGGCTTTCTCTTTCGCCCCTTCGATGTCGCCGGAACTGACAAGATCGTCCAGTTCCTTTACGAACTTGCGTGCGTTGATCTCCGAAAGCGACAGGTATATTATGCGTTCTATGCAAAAGGCAAGCCCCAGAATGAGGGCAAAAGCCACCAAAGACATGAAGAAGGCATTACCCTCTATGAACTTGTCTTTGAGTATCTGGTGCAGGTTACCGTCCACTCCTGCAAACAGGAAAGAAATCAACAGACTGCTCATCATACCATTGCATTGACGACAGACATTATCTTCTTGCCGAGTTCATCTGCCTCTTCCATGGACGAAGCCTCGCTGTAGACACGGATGATAGGCTCCGTGTTCGACTTGCGAAGATGCACCCACTTGTCGGGAAAGTCTATCTTCACTCCATCGATATCGTTGATCTGCTCGTCCTTATACATCTCCTTGACTTTCGCAAGGATTGCGTCGATGTCGGTATCGGGCTGCAGGTCAATGCGGTTCTTGGCTATGTAATAGTCCGGGAATGTGGCACGCAACCCGCTGACGGTCGTCTTCTTCTGTGCGAGAGACGACAAGAAGAGGGCTATGCCCACAAGTGCGTCGCGACCGTAGTGGCTCTCCGGATAGATAACTCCGCCGTTTCCCTCGCCGCCAATGACCGCTCCAACCTCTTTCATCTTGGTAGTCACGTTCACTTCGCCCACCGCCGCAGCGGTGTAAACGCCGCCGTGCTTCTGCGTAACGTCACGGAGTGCGCGCGTTGAGGACAGGTTGCTGACAGTATTTCCGGGCGTATGGCTGAGTACATAGTCCGCCACGCTCACGAGAGTATACTCCTCTCCGAACATCTTTCCGTCCTCGCAGATGAACGCAAGACGGTCAACGTCGGGATCTACGACTATTCCCATGTCGTATCCTCCGCCCCTCACCAAGTCCATAATGCCCGTAAGGTTCTTCTCAAGGGGTTCGGGATTGTGGGAAAAGTCACCGTTTGCCTCGCCGTTGAGGAACGTGTATTCCACCCCGAGGCGGTCGAGCAGTTTCGGAAGGATGATTCCTCCAACGGAGTTTATGGAGTCTACGGCAACACGGAAATGTGCCTTTTTGATTGCCTCTGCATCCACGAGTTTCAGCGACATCACCGCATCCACATGGCGGTTGTCAAATGTGTCGTCCTCCGTATACTTGCCCAAATGGTCCACATCGGCATATTCGAAGTCCTCTTTGTCGGCAATCGCCAACACCTCTGCGCCGTCGGCAGCCGTCAGGAACTCCCCTTTCTCATTCAGGAGTTTCAGTGCGTTCCAGTGACGTGGGTTGTGGCTGGCAGTGATAATGATGCCTCCCGCAGCCCTGGTCATGGCAACCGCCAACTCTGTGGTCGGAGTTGAAGCAAGACCGATGTTGATTACGTCGTAGCCGACGCCCATCAACGTGCCGCAAACGATGTTCTTCACCATCTCGCCGGAGATGCGCGCGTCGCGCCCCACCACAATAGTGTTGCTCTGCGAACTGCCGCTCCTGCGTATGAATGTGGCGTATGCGGTGGTGAACTTCACTATGTCCAGCGGATTGAGGGTGTCGCCCGGGCGACCGCCTATCGTACCGCGGATTCCTGAGATTGACTTTATCAGTGACATGTCAGTGATGTTTTGCGTTGGAAATGTTGCCGTCTCTTACTGTCCGCGCTCGTAAGTCAGTGTGTAGAGACACGGATATGTGTTCAGAGAAGCGTAGTAGTGACCCTGTGCGGACGGCACTATCACATTGATCTTCGCTATCTCGTCATCATCCTTTACCGGTCTTCCGAGGTTTATGTAGGTAAGCGGATAGAGCCAACCCGACGGCACTGACTGCTTCGTGTACGCCTGATACATGAGGCTGTTGTCCGTATAGAAAGAACCGGTAAACGTTCCCGAGTTGTTCTCGGCACGGAATTTCTCCGGCAGAGACGAGTAGTAGAGCACGTCGTTCGACAGTTGTATCGAGTCGCCAAGCAGGTTTCTCTCTGTAAAACGGCACAGTATATCCGCCGTCTCCTGGTTCTTCAGTCTCTCTCCGCAACCCTCCCTGACAATCTGGAGATATATTCCGTTGCTGCGGAAGAGCACGAACTCGTTTTTGGAAACGTCCGTCTTGTAACCGTTGGCGGCGAAAGTCTCCTCCGAAATGACCTTCACGTTGTTCTTCGCTATATAGGCGCTGATTGCCGCCTTCTCCTTTTTCTTCTTTTCGGCATAAGTCTCGTAGTCGTCACAGGAAACGAACATAAGCCCTGCAAACAGACCTACGAGTGCAAAGGCGAACAGTTTTCTCATCTTCATTCAGTACAATTGTTTTGCGCAAAATTACGAAAAAAACCTCTATGAAGTCCCATTACAGAGGTTTATTTAGGTGTTCTTGTGTGCGTTTTCATTTTTTTAACCGCTCGCCAAAGGCTTTTATCGCCGTCTTGGCTATGCCGCACGCCTCGGCAAGAGAGCAGTCCAGATGACCGCCGGCGGCATTAAGGTGACCGCCGCCGTTGAAGAACCGCTCCGCAACTTCATTGGCGGGAAAGTCGTCAACCGAGCGAAGGCTCACCCAGACGACATTGTCTTTCGATGTATCTTCACGCAGTGAAATTGACAACTTCATACCTTTGATACTCAGCGGAATATTAACCAGCCCCTCAGCATCTCCTTTAACGAAACGGTACTCCTCCATATCCATCTTGGAAATGGCAAAGTAAGAGGCGTGGAAATCCTCCATCACGTTCAGTTTCTGCGCCATTATGTATCCGCGCAAACGCACCGCCCACGACGAGTAATTGTTGTAAACGTTGCGGTAAATCTTGTCCTTGTCAATGCCTTTTGTCAGCAGACTGCCGATGATGAAGAATATTTCCGGGCGAGTGGAGTTGTATGTAAAGCCTCCAGTGTCAGTCATCATGCCGCAATAGACCTGTGTCGCCCATTTGCAGTCCATGTCATCGAAGCCGCCCAACTGCCACACTATGCGGAACACAAGTTCACAAGTGGAGCACATCTCGGGGTGGGAAACGGTTAGCACCGTGTCCATTTCGGGGCTCAGATGGTGGTCTATCATCACTTTCTTCGCATCCGACGAGACGAGTGCTTCCTCCATTTCGCCGACACGGTTGGGCTGGTTGAAGTCAAGACAGAATATGCAGTCGGCTTCGCCGAGGAGCGTTTTCACCTCCTCCGTCTTCCTGTCATAGCGCATAATAGTCTGCGACTCGGGCAGCCATTGCAGGAAATCGGGATAGGCGTCGGGCACTATCACCGACACCTCCACGCCATACTTGCCGCGCAAGAACCTCGCCCACGCAAGGCAAGAACCCAATGCGTCACCGTCAGGACTTTTGTGGCAGACAACGGCGGCACGCTTTGCACCCGTGATAACGGAAAGGAGCAGCCTCAACTGCTCCTCTTTAAGAATGTCTATGTTCATTTTCAAAACATCTTGTCCGGGTATTGGCCGCTCTTGTGCAGTCCCTCCAACTTCGCCACAACCTCCGGGCGGTCTTCGGGATAGGTCACTCCGAACCACTTGGATGTGGTGTCGAGCACCTCGCAGGTAGCCTTGCCTTCCTTGATGAGTTTGTCTACCAGCAGCGGAATAAAGAACTCCGCCTTGGGGTTTGCCTGTGTCTTGGGGTCTGAAAGGAACTCTTTGAAGTATTCGTCGGAATATTCGAAATAGTCAGGTGTGAAGCCCCAGAAGTTCATTGACACCGGTGTGGTGTCCGGGATGCTCACCCACTTGCCGTCTTCGTCAAGATACTGCACCACGCCATCATGCCTTTCAATCTTCGTGCGCTCCACAACAGAGGTCAGATGGTGTGTCTTTTCGTCGTTCTCACATACGCCTCGGCTCACCGTACCGCTCTCACTCAGAGTGTTGTCTACACGGAATCCCACCATGGCATACTTGCCTTTGGAACCTTCCGGCAGTTCACTGAGGAACTTGCCCATCACCTTGAACGCGTCACGGTCATAGAAATCGTCGCAGTTGATGACCGCAAACGGCTCCTTGATGACGTCCTTGCCCATCATCACGGCGTGGTTAGTACCCCACGGCTTCGTGCGTCCTTCTGGCACAGAGAAACCCTCCGGCAGTTTGTCTATGCTCTGGAAGCAGAGTTCACAGGGCACATGGTTCTGGTATTTTGCGAGAATCTGCGTACGGAACTGCTCCTCAAAGTCTTTGCGTATCACCCAGACGATTTTGCCGAAGCCTGCCTGTATGGCGTCGTAGATGCTGTAATCCATGATTGCTTCGCCGTGAGGACCAAGCGTGTCAAGCTGCTTCAGTCCGCCGTAACGGCTTCCCATGCCGGCAGCAAGTAGGAATAATGTTGGTTTCATTTTCGTTTACGAATAATTAAATAATTGCTTCTTCGAAACGCAAAATTACTACAATTTGGGCGAAACAACAAAACATTTCCAGTCTTTTTACGCCGTCAGCAGAGCGTCAAAAGGCTTTGCGCCGACCGTGCGGACTGCCATTGCAAAATCCGACCAACGCCCTTGCAACGCCCGGCAACCGTTCCGGCGGTGCAAGAGCGGTGCTTAGGCAATCTGAAAGCGGTGAGTTGGCGGCGGCACACCGTTCGTGGTACGCTCGTATCACGAACGTGGTACACATGGATATCGGACGTGGTACACATGGATATCGGACGTGGTACGCTCGTACCACGAACGGTGTACCGCTGCGAAAACGGTGCTTACACTCTGCAAGAACACCTGTCCTGCACTGCGAAAACGGTGCTCTTGCACTGCCGTCAGCGCCAACGCCAGTGCTTGACGACCTTGTGACCCAATGTGTTTACGAAACTGAATACTTTCGTTGGCGACAGTTGTTTGCTCAAAACGATGATGATTACCGCCGCAAGAATCAGGAGTATGCCAGCCGCAATGCGCGGAGTGAACACCTCATGAAACACCGTCACGCCGATGACAACCGCCGTCAACGGCTCGAGTGCGCCCATGATGGCGGTGGGAGTAGACCCCACATATTTCACCGCCACTGCCATGGAGACGAGCGAGAACACCGTAGGCACAAGCCCCAGCCACAGCGCATAAAGCCACGAACGGGCGTCGGGCAACGGCTGTATGCCTCCGGCCGGGTCAAAGAAAGATGCCACCACGTTACTTAGTATACATACAAGGAGGACGTAAAACGTGAGTTTTACGGACGACATTCTTATTTCGGAACGGTTGAGGAACACTATGTACAGTGCGTAAGTCAGCGCCGAGACTATCACAAGCCACATTCCGGTGATGTTGATTGTCGTGTTGCCGTCACCCTTATAGAGCATCATGATGCCCAACAGGGCGAGAACTATCGACACGACAGTGCCTATGCGCACTTTCTCACCGAAGAACGCCGCCATGATCACCGCCACCATCACGGGATAGAAGAACAGTATCGTCGACGCCAGTCCTGCCGGCATATAGCGGAAACTCTGGTAGAAAGTAAACGAAGAGACCACAAACAGTGCTCCCAAAGACAGCAGCGTCTTCGCCTCCTTGCGTGTCAGGGCGAAAGACTTGCGCTGTATCAGCATCAGCGCGGCAAGCAACAACGCCGCAATGGAGAACCTGTAAAGCAGCACTGACACCGGACGCAGACCGGCTTCATAGAGAAACAGCACGCCAAGAGGGTTTGTGCCGTAAGACACGGCAGCCACTATTCCGAAGAAATAGCCTTTGAAAGTATCGCTCATCGTAATTGTTTTGTCAGGTAGGATATTCTTTTCGGAGTGCAAAGGTACGCCAAAAAACGCAGATAAAACGTGTAAAAAAGGGCAATATAGGGCGGTTTTGTTAAAATAAATTAAACATTATTGCTCAAATAAACCTGTTTTGTGCAATATTCATACCTTTGCAGCCGCAAACAGGATAACGGGCTTTCGGATTTGCCCAAAGATGAATTTTTAGAATCAATCAATAAATTTCAAAAATGAATTTCAAGACAAGAATGAGTGCTGTCATACTGATGGCGCTCCCGACAACAGCGGTCTTTGCCGGCGGAATTGTGACAAACACAAACCAGAACATAAGTTTTCTGCGCAATCCGGCACGCGACGGAGCAATCGGAATAGACGGCGTCTACAGCAACCCTGCCGGCGTGGCGTTCCTCGGAGAGGGCTTCCACTTCGGTTTCAACTGGCAGTGTGTGTGGCAGACACGTACGGCGACCACCACAAATCCGCTCTTCGCCCTCGGCGTGAACAACGGCGGCGCAACGACAAAGGAATACAAGGGTGAAGCGCAAGCGCCGTTCCTGCCGTCAATACAGGCTGCATACAACAAGGGAAAGTGGTCGTTCCAGTTCAATTTCGCTGTGACCGGCGGCGGCGGAAAGTGTAATTTCGACAACGGTCTCGGTTCGTTTGAGAGCGCCGTTGCCAACATCGCCTATGCCCTTCAGGGACTCGGCGCCACGGGTTATGACCTCAACAGTTACATGTCAGGACGCCAGTACTACTTCGGAGTAACCCTCGGAGCAGCCTACAAGGTGACCGACAATCTCTCCGTTTACGGCGGTCTGCGCGGTCTCTACGGCACAGCCAGTTACAAAGCGAAGATTTCCGGCATCAAGGTCAATACCGCCAACGGCCTCGTGGACTTCGGAACATATCTCGACAACACAGGTGCTTACATCACAGGAAGTCTCGAACAGGTGAACGCAGGCATTGCGCAACTCGATCAGGTGAAGGCTCTCCACGGCGGCACTCTGCCCTCCGACTACCAGCAACAGTACGACCAACTGGTAGCGACGCGCCAAACGCTGACCACTACACAGGCTTCGCTCGACCAGTTGGAGGTCTACCGCAACGGCGTGAACCTGCAGTCTGACCAGACAGGATTCGGCATCGCCCCAATCATTGGCGTCGACTACAAGACAGGGAACTTCAATTTTGCGGCGAAATATGAGTTCCGCACCAAGATGTCACTGAAGAACAAGTCCACCCTGAATCAGGCTATGGCAATGGAAGCGGTAAACCAGTTCCTCGACGGAACGTCCGTCCGGGAGGACTCCCCTGCCCTTTTGGCAGTCGGTGCGCAGTGGTCTGTCGTCCCGAGTGTGCGCATCAACGCCGGCTATCACCACTTTTATGACAAACAGTCCGTAAAATACGGCGACAAGCAAAAGTTGCTTGCGCACGGCACTAACGAGTATCTCGGAGGCGTGGAATGGGACGTTGCGGACAAACTTACCGTGAGCGGCGGTTTCCAGATTACCAATTACGGCATGACGGACGACTACATGAGCGACCTGTCTTTTGTCGTTGACTCGTGGTCTTTCGGTGTCGGCGCAAAATACAAGTTCAATGACAAGGTGGCGGTAAATGCCGCTTACTTCCAGACGAACTACGGCGATTACGACACAAAGACAACAAGCACAGGAATGAAGAACTCGTTCACACGCACCAACAACGTTGTGGGCGTGGGCGTGGAAATGAATTTCTGATACGTCTAAAGGGGGTCTACATCATAGTAGATGACCACTGCGGCATAACGTTTGTCCTGAAGCGTAGCCGCCTGAGCCTGGCGCAGACATTGCCTAACCTGCGTCAGGCTCAGTTTGTTTTCCAGTTTGAGCACAATCTTACGGATGTACTGGCGTTTCACACGCGCCACCGACGGTTTGTCAGGACCGAGCACCCGGTCGCCAAACCACTGGCGCAGGCGGCCTGCAAGTTCGACTGCCGCCCCCTCAGCCACCTGTTCCCGAGTGTGCTTTACCATGACATTGACGATATGAGTGAACGGAGGATAACGGAAGAGACTGCGTTCCTGGCACAGTTCTTCGTAGAGTCCCCGGTAGTCATTGGCTACTATCTGGCGCAGCAACGGCAATTTTGCGTTGCGAGTCTGTAGGAACACCTTGCCCCGAGAGCCTTTTCTCCCTGCCCTGCCGCTCACCTGCGACATCATCTGAAACGCCTGCTCATAGGCGCGGAAGTCAGGTTTGTTGAGCATATTGTCGGCATCGAGTATGCCCACAACGGCCACTCTGTCGAAGTCAAGTCCCTTTGTCACCATCTGAGTGCCTATAAGCACGTTGGTCTTTCCTGCCGAAAAATCATTTATAATACGGTTGTATGCGTTGTGCGTGCGCGTGGTGTCGAGATCCATACGCGCCACTCTCGCATCGGGAAAGAGATGCATCAGTTCATCCTCAACACGCTCCGTGCCCAGTCCGCGGTTGATTATGTCCTTGCTCTCACACGCCGGACACTGTGCGGGGACAGGGAACGTGTAGCCGCAGTAGTGGCAGGTGAGTACGCCGAAAGCCTTGTGATATGTCAGCGGAACGTCGCAGTTTGTGCAGTGGGGTACCCAACCGCACACCTTGCACTCTACCTGTTGTGAAAAACCACGGCGGTTTTGGAACAGTATAACCTGCCTGCCCGTGTCCAGGGCGGCACGCATTGCCTTTATCAACTGCGGCGAGAAAGAGCCAGTCATCATCTTCCGGCGGCGCAGATCCTTTATGTCCACGATTTCAATGTCTGGCAATTCCAGTCCCTGATAGCGTGTCGTGAGTTCCACAAGTCCGTATTTTCCGGTCTGCGCATTGTGGTAACTCTCCATTGAGGGTGTGGCTGTGCCGAGCAGGGTCTTCGCTCCGTACATGCCGGCGAGGACTATCGCCGCTGAGCGTGCGTGGTAACGTGGTGTCGGTTCCTGTTGTTTGAAACTGCCCTCGTGTTCCTCGTCGACGATGACAAGACCCAACTTGCGGAACGGAAGAAACACGGCAGAGCGTGCCCCGAGTATCACTTGGTAGGGATTGGCAGACAGTTGCTTGCGCCATATCTCTACCCGTTCGGCGTCACTGTAGCGCGAATGGTAGATGCCAAGACGGTTGCCGAACACCCGTTGCAGCCGTTGCATAATCTGAACGGTAAGGGCAATCTCTGGCAAAAGGTAGAGAACCTGCTCCCCACGGTCTATTGTCTGTTGGATAAGGTGGATGTATATCTCGGTCTTTCCGCTCGACGTGACACCGTGGAGCAGCACTACAGGCTTCTTGAGAAACTGCATCAGAATGTTGTTATAGGCATCCTGCTGCGCCCCGTTCAGTTGCCGTATGTTTTCGGGATGCGGCTCCCCTGCATCGCCAAGCCTCCCTACTTCACGCTGGTAGGTAGTGAGAAAACCGCGCTTGCACAGGCTGTTGACAATGGGAAGAGAAGAATGGGTGGCGTTGATGAGTTCCTCGCGTGTCACTCTGCGGATTTCTTCCGCCGGAGTTTCGCCGTTGAGAGTGTCCCAGCGGCTCATTGCCAAATATTCCGAAAAGACTTTCTGCTGCTTCGCCGCACGCCCGAAGAGGGACATGAGGACGTGAAGAGACTGTTCGGAACGGTATTTCTGTGCGAGGGTAACATACGTCTCTGTGCGTGGACGGTAGTCGTCCTCAGCCTTCAGCCCCGACGGCAACGCCGCCTTATAGACCTCTCCGATGGGCGAAAGGTAGTAGTCGGCAATCCATGCCCACAACCTGTACTGTTCGTCAAGCAACATCGGGCTGTCATCAAGCACCGCCATCACGTCGCGAACCTCAAACTCAGGCGCGTCGTCATGGCACCTCGCGGCAATGGCAGTGTAGGTTTTCGTCTTGCCGAGAGGCACAAGCAGGCGGTAGCCAAACAGATTCCTGTCCTGCAAATCCGCGGGAAGAGAATAGGTGAACATCCCCTCCAGCGGCAACGGAAGTATGACATCAACGTACTTAATGGTCTACAAAGTTAGCGAAAAGTTTCTGTCCGGCTGCAACAATCCGCCATACTAATCAAGATAAAACAGTGCCATGACACAAAAGGAAAGCCGCTCTGCACGACATGGAATATTTTTCGTACTTTTGCATTTATGAAGGATTTCAAACTGACATCCAAATTCCAGCCCACTGGCGATCAGCCTCAGGCGATACGGCAACTCACCGAAGGACTTGAGAAAGGCGACAAGGCGCAGGTGCTGCTCGGCGTTACCGGGTCGGGAAAGACCTTCACCGTCGCCAATGTTATAGCCAATGCGAACCGCCCTACACTGATTCTCAGCCACAACAAGACCCTCGCTGCCCAACTGTATGAGGAGATGAGGGGCTTCTTCCCCGACAATGCCGTGGAGTATTATGTGTCGTATTACGACTATTACCAACCCGAAGCATACCTCCCGACAAGCGACACCTATATAGAAAAAGACCTCGCCATAAACGACGAAATAGACCGTCTGCGGCTCAAAGCCGTCAGTTCGCTGTTGTCTGGGCGGCGTGACGTGATAGTGGTTTCGTCCGTATCGTGCATATATGGCATGGGAGGCCCGACGGCATTGCAGAGCAACGTCATCTCGGTAAAGGTCGGGCAAAGGGTCGAGAGGAACGCTTTCCTGCGCCAACTTGTGGATGCCCTCTACGTCAGGAATGACATTTCGCTGGAGCGAGGGTGCTTCCGCGTGAAAGGGGAAACGGTAGATGTCTATCCGGCATACAGCGAAAACGTCATCCGCATAACGTGGTGGGACGACGAGATAGACAGCATCGAAGAGTTGGATGCCATCACTTTTCACCGCACGGAGGCTTTTCAGGAGTACCAGATATTCCCCGCCAATCTGTTCGTTACGACCAAGGAGCAGCAGGAAAAGGCTATCCGCAACATACAGGACGACCTCTACGACCAGATAAATTACTTCCATGAATTGGGCGACGAGGTAAAGGCGCAGAGGATAAAGGAGCGTGTGGAGTATGACATCGAGATGATAAAGGAACTCGGGCACTGCTCGGGCATAGAGAACTACTCACGCTATTTCGACGGCAGATGTGCCGGTCAGAAGCCCTATTGCCTGCTTGATTTCTTCCCGAAAGACTTCATCCTCGTGGTGGACGAGAGCCATGTGAGCATTCCACAGATAGGTGCGATGTACGGAGGCGACCGTGCCCGCAAGCAGAATCTTGTGGAATACGGCTTCAGACTGCCTGCCGCTTTCGACAACAGACCGCTGAAATTCGAGGAGTTTTATGAGATGCTGAACCAGACAATCTACGTTTCCGCCACTCCGGCAGACTACGAACTGCGCGAGGCAGAGGGTGTCGTGGTGGAGCAAGTCATCCGTCCGACAGGGCTGCTCGATCCCGAAATCGTCGTCAGACCGTCGGAAAACCAGGTCGATGACCTCCTTGAAGAGATACTGCAAAGGACAGAACGGCAGGAGAGAGTACTCATCACGACACTTACTAAGCGCATGGCGGAAGAACTGACGGAGTATTTGCTGGCGCATGACATAAGGGCAAACTATATCCACAGCGATGTTGCCACGCTCGACAGGGTAAAGATTATGAAAGACCTCAGGGCCGGTTTGTTTGACGTGTTGGTCGGAGTGAACCTCCTAAGAGAGGGCCTCGACCTGCCGGAAGTGTCTCTTGTGGCGATCCTCGACGCCGACAAGGAGGGATTTCTGCGCAGCGAACGGAGCATGACACAGACCGCCGGACGCGCCGCAAGAAATGTTCACGGCAAGGTAATCATGTATGCCGACAGAGTGACGGAAAGTATGCAGCGCACCATAGACGAGACAAACCGCCGCCGCATGATACAGATGAGGTATAATGAAGAGCACGGCATAACGCCCACACCGATAAAGAAAGCCATTACAACCACGCTTGTCGGCAACACCGAAAGCAGTGCTGCGGCGGAGAAGAAAGCACCCAAGGCATATATCCCCATGGATGAAACACCCGCCTTCGCAGCCGATCCTATCATACTGAAGATGAGCGACAAGCAGATAGAAAAGGCGATTGCAGCCAACACCGCCCTAATGAAAGAAGCGGCGACGAAGTTGGATTTCCTGCAGGCAGCACAATACCGGGACGAGATAGCACGTCTTCAGGAAATGCTGGACGGATTAAGTTAAAGTATATTTTTTGCTTTTATATTATTGTAACAATTAGTAACTTTGTGGGATAAACGGATTTTTCAAAAGTAGAAAAAGTATGAGACACAACCTGTTAATAATATTCATGCTGTTGTCGCCGATGTTTTCAATGGCACAGAACAACTGGGTAATGCCACAGACAAACAAGCCTGCGGAGACCACGAGCAAAGTAAAGAAGGCAAAGGACAACGACAAGGTCAACAAGGATCTGCCGTATCTGGCAGGTGCAGTGCCGGAACAGGACGGCAAGGTCGTCTTTTCCCGGACGATTGACACGAACGGTCTGTCTGGCGAACAGGCGTTTGACATCGTATATAAGGAACTGGAAAAACTGGCTGGAGGCGAGAACCAGACGAACAGGAGCAAGATTGCGATGTACAACGAGGGCAAGGACTCCATCGTCGCAACATTCTGCGAGTGGCTTGTGTTCCGTAATAAATTGTTGGAACTCGACCGTTCCCTGTTCAGTTATCTGCTTGTTGCCAACTGCAATAACGGAAAAGTGGAAGTGACGATATCACGCCTTATTTACGAATATGGCGTGGAGAACGACAAGGAACGCTACGTCGCAGAGGATTTCATCACCGACAACAAGATGCTCGCAAAGGACGGCAAGAAACTCAAAAGGGTAAACCGCAAGTTCCGTGTCGCCACCGTTGACCGCATGAACGAGGTTCTCGACAGCATTGAGAAGGCATTTCCAGGCAAGACGAACGTAACAGAATAAAACATCGGACAAGATGTCAAACAACGAAACAGACAGCACCAGCAAGCGCAGAACACACCGCCGTCCGCTGGAGAAACTGAGTTATGCCAACAAGGGAAGGTTCTTCAAGATCAGGAACATCCTCAATTTCTTGTTCATAATTCTCGCCATCGTCGGCATGATTGTCTATCTCCATGCCAGCCACAACGTCGGCGGGGCAATACTGATAGCAAGCGTCTTCATCAAGTTCACCGAGTCTGTACTTCGCTTAATACTCTGACAATGAAGAAAATTTGCCTGTTTGCATTTTTCTTTACTATGGCTTTTGCGTGTGCGAACGCACAGTCGTTGCGCACGAACAGCACATCATCCTACGACGGATTCGGCGGAAACGCTGACAGCAACGGAATGTCACGCAGCGGCGTTGCCGGAGACTCCATCGACAGCGGGCACAAGGAAATACCCAAGGGTGTGCGCATGTGGACGGTGGACAGACGGTTTGGAGACATTCTGAAGCAGCCTATGGACACTGTGACACACATGTTCCAAAACTCCGTTTTCGCCTCCGGGCTGCGAGGAGAGTACAATTATCTCGGCAATACGGGCACCCCGCGCATCAACAGAATATTTATTGACAGGCAGAAAGACGACGCCCAATTTCTTTTCACCCAGCCTTATGACTATTTCCACAGGCAGCCTGACGAGTTTCTTTTCACCAATACACTGTCGCCATACACCAACCTCACATACAACACGTGCGGCAACCGCACCAACGGAGAAGACCATTTCAGCGCCAAGTTTGCCGTAAATGCCGGCAAGAAACTTGGTGTCGGGTTCAAGTTGGACTACCATTACGGCCGCGGATACTACAGTGAACAGAGCACATCACTGTTCGGACTGAATGTCTACGGCTCTTATATCGGCGACCAATATCAGGCTCACCTGCTGCTCACTTCCAACAAACAGAAGGTTACGGAGAACGGAGGTATAACGGAAGATACCTACATCACAAATCCTGACAGTTATGACGACAACTATGCGACGAGTGAGATTCCGACCGTATTGGAGAGCAACTGGAACAGGAACAGCAACCAGCACGTTTTCCTTACCCACCGTTACAATGTGGGATTTCACCGCAAAGTGAAGATGACCGACGAGGAGATAGCCGCACGGAAATTCGCCATTGAGTCGCAAAAAGACAACAAAGACAACGCAAAAGGCAAGGACAAAAACGGTCATAACAAAGGACTGCTTGACAGGAAAGACACCGATGACAACGTGACTTACGCCGGCAGACCCGACAATGCAAAGGTCGTGAAGGATACACCCCTGCTCACCGACAGTACCGTTTCCGACAACGGACGCATCAAAATGGATCTTGCCACCGCCGACAGCCTCATCAACAGCAAGGAGGAGACCAAGGCTGACACTGCCTGGATGAAGACAGAATATGTGCCTGTGACGAGTTTCATCCACACGGCGCAACTCGACTCGCACGACAGAATATACCAAGCGCACAAGACACCCGACGGCTATTACGCCAATACTTACTACAATGCTGACGACACAAGTACAGGCGAGGTGTTTGACGAGACGAAGTTCTTCCGCCTGAGAAACACATTTGCGATATCGTTGCTCGAGGGTTTCAACAAATGGATGTTCGCCGGACTGAAAGCGTTCGCCGCGAGTGACCTGCGCCGTTACACCCTACCCGACCAGTCAAACGTCCTCACAAGATACACCGACCACAACTTCAGTATCGGCGGACAGATGTCACGCACACAGGGAACGGCGTTCCATTACAATGTCACGGCGGAGACATGGCTGCTCGGTGACGACCAGGGACAGGTGAAGGTGGACGCCTCTGCCGAACTGAACATGAGGTTGTTGGGCGACACGGTTTCGGTTTCCGCCAAGGGATTCTTCCACAACGAGCGACCCAACTACTATCTCCGCCACTACCATTCATCGCATCTGTGGTGGGACGACGACCTCAACATGTCGACGCACACACGCATCGAGGGACGGTTGTCATACAAGAAAACACGCACGTCGCTGCGTTTCGGGGTGGATGAAATAACGAACTATACCTATCTCACCGACACTTACGACACCAGCGAGACGCTCGGCAGGACGAACTACACCGTGAAAGCGGCACAGTGCGGAACACCCATAACGCTCCTCACGGCATCCCTCAAACAGGACTTTACGCTCGGTATCATCAACTGGGAGAACGTTGTCACCTGGCAGAAGTCAACCCAACAGAGTGCGCTGCCAGTGCCTACACTCAACGTGTACACCAATCTGTATCTGAAATTCCGCATCGCCAAGGTGCTGCGTACTGAACTCGGGGCGGACGCAAGATACTTCACCGCATACGAAGCACCCGACTATATGCCGGCGATAGGCCAGTTCACTGTGCAGGGAAACACAGACAAGACAAAGATAGGCAACTATCCCATCGTCTGCGCATACGCCAACTTCAACCTCAAAGGCACACGGTTCTATGTGATGTACTCCCACGCCAACAACGGCATGGGCAACCGTTCATCGTTCCTGACACCGCATTATCCGCTCAACGGAAGTGTCCTCCGGTTGGGAATAAGTTGGAACTTCTACAACTAATAATGTCTTTTCCGAAAATGAGACACACCTCTTTTTTCGCCCTGTTGGCGATAGTCATACAACTGATGCTGTCATCCTGCACCACAGGGACAGTCGAAAGCGGCACAGCGTCGCTCGACTGGGCAGACAGCACACTGTGGTATGACGGCGGCAACAGGCTGACAAAGATAGACGAAAAGCAACCTGACGTGTTCTATCTCCTGCCCACCTGCCTCTTCGCATGGACAGACAGCATTGGACAACAGCACTACAACGCCGATCCGGAAAATCCCGATCACCGTCAGGCGTGGCTGCTTTCCGCCGAATTGGCAGACACGATTTTCGCCACGAAAGCCAACCTCTTCCTGCCCTATTACAGGCAGGCTACGTTCGGCACGCCCGACTCCGCCACCTATGAAGCGGCTCACAGGTTGGCAGTACACGATGCTGTTGACGCTTTTGACCATTACATAAAGCATCTGAACCACGGCAGGAAGTTTATTCTTGCCGGCTTTTCACAAGGAGGAAATCTCGTCACCGAGGTGCTGAAACACATGGATGACGAGACATACAAGAGACTAATAGCGGCATACGTCGTGGGATTTTCCGTGACGGCTGAGGACACCTTGGTTCAACCGGGGCACTCCCTTGCACATGTAAAACTGGCAAAGGACGCATCGTCACAGGGTGTTACAATCAACTTCATGAGCGTCACGACACCCGAAGCCGTGAGTGACATACTCGGGAAAGGCAACATCGGATGCATCAATCCTGTATCTTGGACGACTGCCTCCACTCCAGCCACTCTGCTAAAGGTCGGAGAAGACCCGGCTGATGACGACGAGCGGTTTCCCTACGGCACGGCGGTAGTGGCAAAAGACGACAACACCGAAGTGACGGTAAGCGTGGATGCGCTCCACCATGTGTTAGTTGTGAGCGGACTGGACGTGCCTCGCTATACATTCCCCGGACTGAAAGACATCTTCCCTGAGGGCAATCTCCACCTGCAGGAACTGTTCTTCTACGGCAACTATTTAAGGCAAAACGTGCTTCTGCGCAGCGGTTACACACCCTGCGACAGAGCAGACTGACATTTCAGACTGTATGCACCAAGAGAAAAAGACATTCATTTCATTCAGTATGATGTACTATCACGTTCTTCTTTTTATCGTGAGACTCATCTCATATACGCCTTTCAGGGTACTGTACTTTGTGTCGGACATCCTGTTCTATCCGTTCTATTACATCATACGTTACCGCCGCAAATTGACCAGGAAGAACCTGACGGAGACCTTTGCCGACAGGAGCAAGGAGGAGATTGTAGAGATAGAAAAACGCTTCTACCACTTTTTCATCGATATGTTTCTCGAGAGTTGCAAACTGATTACAATCTCTCCTGAGGAAATGAAAAGGCGTGTGAAGTTCACAAATATCGGTTTGGTAAACGGTATGCTCGCCCAAGGGAAGTCCGTTTCCGGCTTCCTCGGACACTACGGCAACTGGGAATGGATCTCGTCTATCGGCCTTTGGTTTGACAAAAGCGCAGGATTCGCCCAGATATACCACAAGTTGCGCAACAGGCAAATGGACAGAATCATGCTGCAACTGCGCACACGCATGGGAGGAGAATGTGTGGATATGTACCATACAGTGCGGTTCATGACCAATGTAGCAAAAGGAAACAAACCTTATGTCATCGGTTTCATAGCCGACCAATCACCCAAAAAGAGAGAAGTGAAACATTTCATGCGGTTCTTGAACCACACCATTCCCGTACTGACAGGAACGGAGAAAGTGACCAAACACTATGATTACTGTGCCGTGTTTGTCAGCATCAGGCGGATAAAACGCGGATATTACGAATGCGAACTCACGCCGCTGCATGACGATCCGAAGTCTTTGCCTGACTTCGAACTGACCCGACTGTACTACCAACGGCTCGAACAGGAGATAATGCAGCGCCCCGAATACTACCTGTGGACACACAACAGATTCAAGTATGCGGTAACAGACAACGGTTGACAACACTACATTTCATTGACGAACAGAGTAAAATATGGATATTGATTTTGTTATTACATGGGTTGACATGAACGATCCCAAATGGCAAGCCAAATTCTCCAAATATTCCAACAGCAAGGACAACGCCAAGAACAGCGTCTCCGAAGCACGCTTCCGAGACAACGGTTTCCTGCGGTATTGGTTTCGTGGAGTGGAGAAATTCGCCCCTTGGGTGCGGAAGGTACACTTCGTCACCGACGGACAGAAGCCAGAATGGCTCGACGAAAACAACCCGAAACTCCATCTGGTCAACCATGAGGACTTCATCCCTGCACAGTTCCTGCCGACATACAACTCCGTTGTCATCGAGCGATACATACACAAGATACCGGGACTGGCGGAGCATTTCGTATACTTTAACGACGATTTCTATATCATAAACCATGTAAGCGAGGAGCGTTTCTTCCAGAACGGACTTCCGTGTGACATTGCCGTATTTACCTACAACCCCACTTGGTCGCAGTGGTACAGGCGCGTCAAGAACAATACAAAGATTATCAACCGCCACTTTAACAAGAAAGAGGTGATGTCACTCCACCGTGACAAGTGGTTTAACAAGAGTTACGGCAGCAAGGCAATGTGGAATTACCTGCTCCATTTCTATGACAAGTTCGTCATGCTGCGCACTCCCCACAACGCACAACCATACCTCAAGACGACATTCAACGAGGTTTGGGCTGCTGAAGAGAAAGAACTTACCGAAACGTCCGCCAACAGATTCCGCTCACTGACAGACTATACACCGGAACTGTTCCGCACTTGGCAGATTTGCAAGGGGAACTTCACCCCCTACAACACCTACAAGGACACGAAGATGTTCCCCCTTATGATCCGCTCAAACCAGGCCATCAGGGCGATATACCGACAGTCATACTCCCTTATCTGCCTCAATGACAATGTGCACATTCGCAACTACGACACCGTGATAGGCAACATAACGGCTGCGTTCCAGCACATCTTGCCAGAGACATCAAGTTTTGAGAAACAGGCATGAACAAGGCTCTTGCAGAGATAATAGCAGGTGTCATACCCTGCAAGATGGCACGAAACAGGTGGCGAGGGATACTGAGATACGGTGTATCAAATGCCCTGAGACTGAAGAAAACCATCCGTAACAGCCACACGAATCCGACGCATTACCTGTCGGTCTGCGCCATTGCAAAGGACGAGGGGGCTTATTTCAAAGAGTGGATAGAGTGGCACCTCGGTCATGGAGTGGAAAAGTTCTACATCTACGACAACGGAAGCACCGACGAAACGAAGTCCGTTCTCGCCCCATATATAAACAAAGGTGTGGTCGACTACATCTATTGGCCGGGACACCGGCGGCAGTTGGCGGCTTATGACGACTGCCTTGAGCGCAACCGTTTCACTTCACGCTGGATAGCATTCATCGACTTGGACGAATTTATAGTACCCATAAGGGATGCGTCTATCACAGAGTTCCTGACCGGAATGGAGGATTTTGCCGCCGTGGAAATCAACTGGCTGATATACGGCAGCAGCGGAATGAAGACAAAAACGCCAGGCACAGTAATGGAGCGTTTCAAGTGTCACTCACTTCCAAACCACCGTCTCAACCGTCATGTGAAGAGCATCGTAAATCCACGTCGGGTCTTTACGATGATCGGATGCCACGAAGCGGCGAAAATCTCCGGCTACATTGCCGACTCCCACGGACAGCCCATAAAGAGGAATTTCCGTGACCGCGAACCGCAACAGGACATCATCCGCATCAACCATTATGCGGTGAAGTCGTATGAAGAGTTCGTTGAGAAACAGGCAAGGGGACGCGCCAGCGGCACGCAGAAAACTGTCAAGGCGGAGTATTTCACTCAGTATGACCTCAACGACATGAGAGAAGCATAAACAGACGGCGTACAAAAGTCAAATAAAAATATGGATTCCACGACACACAAACAGCAGGTAGTGGTCTCAATGACCTCGTTTCCTGCGGCGATATCCTTTGCCACAAAGGCAATAAAGTATATTCTCGGCGGTTCGGTACTGCCCGACCGACTGATACTATACCTCACTTTCTCGCAGTTCAAGGACTGCCCAATCCCCAGCGAACTGATGGCTTTGGCGGACGAGAACCCTGTCTTTGAGATCAGGAACTATGATCGTGACATCCGTTCCTACCGCAAACTGATACCGGCAGTGGCTGATTTCCCCGATGCAGTGATTGTCACTGTCGATGACGATGTGGCATACGGCAAGCATATGCTGCGCAATCTTCTTGACTTACACGTCAGATACCCCAACGCAGTGCTCGCTCACAGAGCCAAGCGCATAAGACCCGGACAGCCATACCGCAGTTGGAAGAAATACCGTTGGTACAATTTCCTGTTCCGCAGAATACATTCCGGCTTCCTCAACTTGCCGACTGGTGCAGGAGGAGTGCTCTATCCGCCACATTCCCTAAAGCAAGAGATGTTGGATGCGGACCTGTTCACCACGCTCGCTCCAAGCACCGACGACATCTGGTTCTGGGCTGCAGCGGTGGCGAACGGCACTCCCATAATCCCCGTCCCGTTCGGTTACAACAAGCCGCGCGGTCTGAAGAAACCGAAAGAACTGTCATTGAAGACCATCAATTTCAAAGGAAGCGAAGACCGCAACCTGGCCACCATGAATGCGATTCTGGAGCGTTTCCCCAACATAAAAGAAAGAATAAACTACAATAAATAATTTAATGATAGACATAGACTTGGTATATCTTTGGGTGAACGGCAACGACCCGAAGTGGAAAGAAAAACGTGATGCCGTCATAGGGAAACCCACTCAAACACAAGACAACTGCAAAGGGCGTTACGCAGAGAACGGAGAACTGAGGTACAGCCTGCGTTCCGTGGAGAAATATGCGCCCTGGATACACAAGATTTTCATTGTTACCGACGGTCAGACGCCCGACTGGCTCGACACGTCAAACCCCAAAATACAGATTGTAGACCACACGGAGATAATACCAAAGGAGTATTTGCCCTGTTTCAACTCATCAGTTATAGAGCATTTCATCTGCTGTATCCCGGGACTGGCGGAGCATTTCCTCTATGCCAACGACGATATGTTCATAAACAAGCCGGTGACTCCAGAAACTTTTTTCGCCAAAGACGGTCTGCCGATAATACGCGTCAACAGCCGTCCTTTCAGGAAATTGTCACTGTTGTACAGGACAAAAGTCTTGAAAAAAACGCTGAGCAATTATAAACAGATCATACATAATGCCGCACTATTGGTAGAAAAAAAATACGGAAAATATTACACCGGGAAAGCGCACCACAACATTGACGCATACCTCAAGAGCAGTTGCCTGCACACGAGGCAGGTGTTTGACCCTGAACTGAGCACCACGTTCACCAACCACAAGCGCTCCTCCAACGACATACAACGCAGCCTCTACACTTATGTGGCGTTCGCTGAGAAGACGGCACACAAGAGATTTGTCACACAGCGGACATCTTTCCGGCTTCACATAGACAACCGGCGGCTCTACGAAAAGTTCCTGAGATACAATCCGTTGTTCTTCTGCATGAACGACTCGGAGTTCGCTAACGACGACGACAGAAAGTACGCCCACGAGTTTCAGGACAGGCTTTTCCCCGACAAATCCTCATTTGAGAAATAACAACACCTCCCATATCACATTCTGTCCAGTGATATGGGAGGTGTCTTTTTCCTTGTTTTTATCTAATATCACGATATGTTTCACCGCATATCATGACAGCCGCTACACATTGAATCTCAGTTCAAAAGACTCTTCAAAAGACAGGTGCAACCCTCCAGACAGTCACGCCAGGTAGCGTCAAAGTTGCCTGTGTACCAAGGGTCTGCCACCTCCCCACCCCTTGAAGTGTAGTCAAGAAGCAAGTGTATCTTGCTTTCCGGGTCACCGTGGCATATCCGCTGCATATTCCTAACGTTGTAACTGTCCATGCCGATGAGCAGGTCGTAGCGACCGTAATCAGCGGATGTCATCTGTCGGGCGGTCTTCCCTTCGCAACCGATGCCATGAGAAGCCAACATACGACGTGCCGGAGGATAGACGCTATTGCCTATTTCCTCACTGCTCGTCGCCGCGGAAGCAATATCGAAACGACCGCTCATGCCTGCGTCAGCCACAAGTTTCTTCATAATGAACTCCGCCATCGGACTGCGGCAGATGTTGCCGTGGCAGACGAAGAGAATCCTTGTCTTCATCCTGTTGCAGCCGTTTATTTCATCAAGACCTTGCGTGCCGTGTTGTCGGAACGGCGCACGATGTTAACGCCTTTCACAGGTTTGTCAACCCTAACGCCACAAGTGGTATATATGACTGGATCTTTCAGCGAATCGCTTCCGGTGTTGCTGATGCCGGTAGTGTCCTCTGTCTTGCCGTAAATAGCGAACTCATAGACGCGCGTAGTGGTGCCACTGTACTCACCATGCTCTATCTGCAGGCGCACTTTCTTTGCCTTAAACGGAGTGAAACCGCGCTCAACCTTGTTCTCTGTGTTCTGTGTCACCACGTCAACGTCTACCCATTGTGCGCTCTCTTCATCGTAACGCTGTATCCGGAAGTCGCGTGTCACCCAGTCAACACTCTCCATTCCGGCATTCAACAGCAGATAAGAGCATACCTCTACGGTGTTGTCGAACTGGTATTCAAGATAGGGTGTCTCGCTTTGGCTGCCTGTTACGCACCACTTGGTGGTTATATCGCCGTCGTTAGCCATTGTCGCTCCCTCCTCAGACTTTATCTGATGAGACGCCACAATCTTGTTCGGAGTTAGCCGTTCGCCGCAAACTGAATTGTCACCCAACTCCTTGTACTCAATGAGAGTATTCACCGGAGTGAACTCCTGCAGATCATCATTCTTGTTGTCTGACAAGGTTGCAGCAAAGAGAAGACCGTTGCGGTTGTCGCTGTTGACTGTAATCTGATTGACACCGTCAGGCAGTTCAACGCAATATTTGTACATATACATATTCTTGGAGATCTCGTTGCTCTTGCCGGAAATATTGTGCGCATGGGTCGAGATGTAGGCTATATTCTCCTTGCAGTAGGTTTGTCCGAGGTTAAATGACGTTGTCGGCTGTCCGGCATAACCCACATAGTATGGCAAATTGAGTTCCACTGTCTTGTCACCCATGTGTATGCTTGCCACCGAACCGTCTTCGCTGCAGCTTGCCATCAGCAGGTAGAGTTTGTTCTGTCCCGCCTTTCTGTCGAACGTGATGGTCTTTGTCGTGTTGCAGCGCAGCACGTTCTTTGCATTGTCTTCCCTGCTTCCCATCTTGAAAGGAATACCGTCGACGGTGATGTTATCCTCTATGAGTTCGGCAGGATAAGCCATTTTGAATGCGGTCGAGGCATTTCCCTTTGACGAGTCATAACTCATCACGTCGATATTATACGCTATATCCAATGGAGTTGAGTTCGTTTCTTCGGCGGTCAATGCATACTTTGCCAGTTTCACGGCAAATGTCTTTGGCTGGTAATGCCCTATGGAGAACGTCAGTTCATTGCCCGAGAACGTTGCGGGACCGACCTCTTCCTCAAGACCGTTGACCTCTCTTGCCGACTCTATCGCTGCCGGGAATGTAATCTTCACATCGTTCTGGTCTTCTCCAACCCACTCATAGACACGCAGGATGAGTTCATCACTATCCTCGGCTTTCTTGAAAGCCTTGATTGAAACCTTGTCTGTCGACAGACTTGCGAGTGACATTTCCGCCGGCAAAGTGCCACTGTGCTTAGACGGTATGAACGCCATCAGCGGTTGGTTAAGCCGTGCTGCCTCCTTCTGGGTATTCTCGCTCCAGTTCCCTTCGTGCGGATAGAACGAGTAAGTGAAGTTGTTCGGGCCGAGGTCTTGCTCTGCCTGATGCTTGTAAGCACCGCATCCCGGAGTGTGGATAAGGGTCAGACGGAGAGTGTTCTGGTTCGGTTTGTCCCAACCATACTTGGAATCATTGAGTATGCTTACGCCCATCGTGCCGTCCTCCTTGGTGTGATCCGCCCACTGATGTCCCTGCACTTCGTAACAACTTTCACTGCGCACGCCACGTTTGATAGTGCCAAGCGAGATGTCATAGGTGTCCTCGGCAGCATTAAACATGAACGGGAACTGCACCTTGAGGAGCGTCTGTCGGCTCTGCCAATCCACTTCATTGACACAGTCTATGCGGTCTGACAATGCCGACATCCGCACATACTGCACGAAAGTGGAACCGTCCTTGGTTCGCTGAACACGGAAACTCTTTCTCAGAGGACCGTCTTCCGCAAGGCGGATGTCCACATTCTCGTCAACATAAGTGTTGACTGTCTGCTTGACTGTGTTGTAACTGATTTCCCATGCCGGCCATGTGCTCTCGTAATCGGGCAGCATCTGCATACGGCTATTGCTCATTATGGTGGAAGAAGTCTTCGCATTTACGATGCTCGGATCACCTTTCGCATTGAGTTTCACCTTGTAGACTCCGTTGTCAATAGTGCGGGCACTCTCGTCTATCGACAGATTTGAGGTCAGAGAAGAAGCCTCCCCTACCTTCACGCTGTAGAGACTGTAACCCAAAGAAGGTACAGTAGCGGCGAAGATGAACTTCAACACCTTGCGGTCATTGTCATATCCTGTAATCTGAGAGAGTACCTCGTTGCCGTCCTTATCGAACACCCTGATGCCTGTAGGCTCCGTTGTACACGGCATTTCGCCCTCCACCACATCGGTGCGTTGCTGTGAAAGAGGATTGTAAACGACCATTGGCGTGCCGTCTACGTTGGTATTCATGTTTTGGGAAATGCACCCCATGGCGTTTTTGAGAGCCATTCCGAACTGTTTGTTGGCGAGGTAATATTCATTGTGTGAATATTCGTATGCCTTGGGAATGGATGTACCCGTGATGCCGTCATGATGCTGCTGCCAGATCATCCTTATCCATGCGTCGCGTATTTCCGCAGGATAAGTTCCGATGCCGAGCCAGTAAGACAGGGAAGAAGCCTTCTCTGCTGCATCGCCAAGGAGTTCGTCACGGCGGTTCCACATCTTGAGTTCACCGCGCGATGTATATGAACCGACACCATGGGAGCGCATCGGAAGTTCGTTGTTCCATACCGACAACTTCGACTGGTCACACGTTGCGAGATAATCGAAAAACTCGTCCGGGGAAGCAAGTTTCACCTTTATGTCGCCCGTGGTCTTCTGCGCCGACAGGTTCATCCAGTAGGGAGTGTTGTTGCCGGTACTGGTTGCATCGTCGCCGAGACCGCCTCCGTGGTCGCTCCTCGGTCCCACATAGCGGAACATGGCAGGCACTCCGTACTTTGAATAGTTGTCATTTATCTGCGACAACATATCCGCATCGGTTGTCATATCCTTGTTGAAATCCTCGTGAGCGTCGTATGCTCCCGGTTTGTAAACGCCGTATATCTGACTTCCGTCAACACCTTGCCAGATGCCGAACGGCGGCAGTTGGTCGTAGTCAGCAGAGCCCCACGACAGTTTGTTGGTGTGGAAGCCTTTTATTCCGCTGTGCTTCGCTATTGTCGGAAGGGCATAGGAGAAACCGAAACAGTCGGGAAGCATTATGTCATAGCCGCCTCTCACGCCGAACTCTTCCTTGTAGAACTTGTTCGCATAGAGCATAGAGTGGAAGATAGATTCCGCCGATGAAACCATGCAATCGTTGGCATCAATCGACATACCCGATACATGCCAACGGTCAGTCGCGATGTATTCCTTCATGCGAGTGTACAGATCGGGATAGTATTCCTTCATCCACATATATTTGATTGCGCCCTCGAAATTTATCCTGAATGCCGGATACTTGTCCAAAAGGGCAAGGTTCTGGGTAAGAGTGTTGTTTATATACTCTCCGATGGTCGTCTTCACGTCCCAGTTCCACTGTGTGTCCAAGTGGCTGTTGGAGATGAGATACAGTGTCTTGTCTGTCGTCTGTGCGACCGACACGGCGGTTTGGCAACCGAGAAAAGCCGCAACAACAATAGCCTTTGCTGCGGTCTTGCTTCTGTCAAGGGTAAATTTCATAGTCTCTCTATAACGATTTTTACGTTGTAAGTCATGCAAAGTTAACAATAAGAATCGGAATAACAGGAAGTAACACACATAAATGTGCCGCACAAAAACGGTGTTGTCACACCAGTTCACAGCGCAATGCGGACTTGTCGAAGTTGAATCCGACAAGGCGCACACGGCGTATCTGGTTGTCGAGTTCCGGTGACGAGAGGTGCGCAGGCAACTCAACACGGATGTAGTTGTCGGTAAATCCGTGCATGGCCTTGCCCCTCGATGACTTCTCAAAGAGCACGTCACGCTCCTTGCCTATATATTTTTCATAGAATGAAGTCTGCTTCCTGTCGGACATGTCAAGGAGTTCCTTGGAACGCGATTTCCTGTCCTTGTCGCTGACAACATAGGGGATGCGCAACGCCATAGTCCCGGGACGCTCGCTGTAGGGGAACACATGCAGGTGGGTAACTTTCAATGAGTCGATGAAATCATAACATTCGCGGAACAGTTCGGGCGTTTCTCCACGGCAACCCACCATGACATCCACTCCGATAAAGGCATCGGGAATCAGTTGTTTTATGAGGTTTATCTTGTGAGCGAACAGAGCCTTGTCGTAGCGACGGTGCATTAGGCGCAGCACCTCGTCCGACCCGCTCTGCAAAGGAATGTGGAAATGCGGCATGAAAGCACGGCTCTCCTCGGCACAGTAGCGTATGAGCGCATCGTCAATAAGGTCGGGTTCAAGGCTGCTTATACGGTATCTGTCAATGCCTTCCACAGTGTCAAGAGCCTTGACGAGATCAAGGAACGTCTCGCCTGTGGTGCGTCCGAAGTCTCCGATGTTCACTCCAGTGAGCACGATCTCGCGTCCTCCCTCGGCAGCAGCCTGCCTTGCCTGTTCCACGAGCGAGGCAATGCTCGGGTTACGGGAGTTGCCGCGCGCAAAGGGAATGGTACAATAGGTGCAATAATAATTGCATCCGTCCTGCACTTTGAGGAAGTACCGCGTTCTGTTTCCACGTGAACAGGAGGGCGCAAACGTCGTTATGTCCTTGGTTTTAACGGAGTGACAGTTGCCGGAAACGGTCTCCTGTCCATTTCCACCAAGTTTTTCCGACCATGCTTCCGACAGGTATTGTATGAGATCCGCCTTCTCATTGCTTCCCAAGACAAGCCCCACGCCGTCAATCTTGGCTATCTTTTCAGGTTCCAATTGGGCATAACAGCCGGTCACCACCACAAAAGAGCCGGGATTTCTGCGCACCATCTTGTGGATAGCCTGACGGCACTTGGCATCGGCAACCTCAGTAACGGAACAGGTATTTATAAGGCAAATGTCCGCCTCTTCACCCTCTTCGGCATCCACGACCCCCATCTCCTGAAGCATTCTCCCGAATGTCGATGTCTCCGAAAAGTTCAACTTACAACCCAAAGTATAGTATTTCGCTTTCTTGCCCTGAAAAACTGACGTATCTATCATTTCCTTTTATTTACTTACAAAGACTGTACGAACGAGCGCAACGGAAACTTGTTTCCGCACTGCCGAGCGCTGTTTGCCTTATGCAAAGTTAGTAAAAAATCATGCCAGGGGGGGTGTTATACACTATTTTTTTGTAACTTTGCAACTATATATAACAAGGAGAGAAATGCAGGTTGCCATTGTCAAATACAACGCCGGGAACATTTATTCCGTGATAAACGCCCTGCGCCGCCTTGGGGTAGAACCGTTGTTAACCGACAAGGCGGAGGAACTGAGAAAGGCTGACCGCGTGTTGTTTCCCGGACAAGGAGAGGCTTCGACAACCATGGACTACCTCCGCAACCACGGACTTGACACTCTCATACGCTCACTTCGGCAGCCCGTGCTCGGCATCTGCATAGGTATGCAACTCATGTGCCGCCATTCCGAGGAGGGCGACACCGACTGTCTGGGCATCTTTCCTACGGATGTGAAGCGGTTCAAACCACAGCGTCACGAAGACAAAGTGCCGCAAATGGGTTGGAACTCCATCTTCAATCTGAAGACCAAACTGTTTGACGGTATCTCCGAACAGGACTTTATATATAACGTACACAGTTTTTACGTTCCGCAAAACGATTATACCATTGCCTCTTGTGACTACATTGTGCCCTACTCTGCGGCGTTGCACAAGGACAATTTCTATGCTTGCCAGTTTCATCCGGAAAAGAGCGGCAATGTGGGAGCACGGATCTTGCAGAACTTCCTCACAATAGACACCACGGAAAATGATTGAACTTATACCTGCCATAGACATTATCGGCGGCAAATGTGTGCGCCTTACAAAGGGCGACTACGACCGCAAGACCGTATATAACGACGATCCGGTGGCACAGGCAAAGGAGTTTGAGGCAAAAGGGTTCACACGTCTCCATGTGGTAGACCTCGACGGTGCCAAGTCAAAACACATCGTCAACGATGCCGTGTTGCGCCGGATTACCACGCAGACGAGTCTCACAGTGGACTTCGGAGGGGGCATCAAGAGCGGTGACGACATAAAGAAAGCCTTTGACGCAGGGGCAACGCTCGTGACAATCGGCAGCATTGCGGTGAGCCAACCCGACCTTTTCATGTCGTGGCTCGGGGACTACGGTGCAGAGCATATCATCCTCGGGGCTGACGCAAGGAACGGCAAGGTGTCGATAAACGGGTGGAAAGAAGACTCCGAAGAGGACTTGCTGCCGTTTTTGAAAAAATACATAGACGCAGGGGTACGCAACATTCTCTGCACAGACATAAGCAAGGACGGCACTCTGCAAGGTCCTGCCACAGCACTCTACAAGCGCATCATGGCAGCCTATCCCGGCATCCACCTCATCGCTTCAGGCGGTATCTCGTCAAATGAAGACATCGACAACCTTGAAAAAGAGGGCATCCCTGCTGTCGTATTCGGCAAAGCCTATTACGAAGGACGACTGAAATTCTGACCCTATGCTGGCAAAACGTATCATACCATGCCTTGACGTGAAGAACGGTGAGACCGTGAAGGGAACAAACTTTGTGAACCTCCGCAGTGCAGGAGACCCTGTCGAACTGGGTAAGGCCTACAGTGACGCCGGGTCTGACGAACTTTGTTTTCTCGACATAACGGCATCATTTGAGGGCAGGAAAACCTTTACCGACATGGTGACGCGCGTGGCAGCAGAGATAAACATACCGTTCACGGTAGGCGGAGGCATCAATGAGATTGCCGATGTGGAGCGTCTGCTCTGTGCCGGAGCGGACAAGGTAAGTGTCAATTCCGCCGCCATACGCCGTCCGCAACTCATCGACGAGATAACAAAGCGGTTCGGTTCGCAGGTATATGTCTGCGCCATTGACGCACGACATGATGCCGACGGCTGGCACTGTTACACCAAAGGAGGCCGCGAACGCCAGGAACTCGGTCTGTTGGAATGGGCGCACGAAGCACAGGAAAGGGGCGCAGGAGAAATCCTGTTCACCTCAATGGATCACGACGGAGTGAAGGAGGGCTATGCCAACGAGGCTCTCGCCCTGCTCGCAGACACCCTTTCCATCCCGGTGATAGCATCGGGTGGTGCAGGCAAGAAAGAGCATTTCCGCAACGCGTTCACCATTGGCAAGGCTGATGCGGCACTTGCCGCGTCGGTATTTCACTTCGGAGAGATACCCATTCCCGAACTCAAGCGATACCTCAAAACAGAAAACATCAACGTTAGGATATAATACAACAACGACATAAGGCTGATTATGGAAATCGATTTCAATAAGATGAACGGTCTTGTACCGGCAATCGTACAGGACGCACAGACAAAAACGGTGCTGATGCTCGGCTATATGAATGAGGAAGCATACCGCCAAACCGTGGAGACCGGCAAGGTCACATTCTGGAGCCGCAGCCGTAACACGCTGTGGACAAAGGGCGAAACTTCCGGCAATTACTTGCATCTTGTCGACATAAAGGTGGATTGCGACAACGACGCTCTGCTCGTCAAGGCCAATCCTGAAGGACCTACATGTCACAAGGGCACTGATACCTGCTGGGGAGAGACCAACGAAAAGAATCCGTTACTGTTTCTTTCTGAGCTCCAAGATTTCATTGAGAAACGCCACGAGGAGATGCCTGAGGGTTCATATACTACCAGTTTGTTCAAGGACGGTCTTAACCGTATGGCTCAGAAAGTGGGCGAAGAGGCACTGGAACTTGTCATCGAGGCTTGCAACGGCACTAATGAGAGGCTCATATACGAGGGGTCCGATATGCTCTATCACCTCATCGTACTACTGACATCCAAGGGGCTGCGCATCGAAGAAATGGCTTCCGAGTTGGCGGAAAGGCACAATCCGGGCTGGAAGAAGCACTGATTTGACGCTTGATACAAGCCAAACAAAACAGAAAGTGAGGTAATTATGCTTATCGAATACTCCAAAGTTAACGTCTATCAAGGCGACTCCCTTGTGCTTGACCATGCCGACTTCAAGGCTGACGAGGGGGAGTTCATATATATAATAGGTAAGGTAGGTTCTGGCAAGAGTTCGCTCCTGAAGACCATGTACGCCGAACTCGACATCTATGCTGACGAAGCGAAGAAGGCGGAAGTGCTCGGAAGGAATATGCTAAAACTGAAGAGAAAGGATGTGCCTGCACTGCGCCGGGAGATGGGAATCATCTTTCAGGACTTCCAGCTCCTGCACGACCGTTCGGTAAAAAAGAACCTTGAGTTTGTGCTGAAAGCCACCAAATGGAAGTATAAGGAGCGCATTGAAGAGCGCATTGACAAGGTTTTGGAGGACGTGGGGATGCTTGACAAAAAGGACGCTATGCCTCATGAACTGTCGGGAGGCGAGCAACAGCGCATCGCGATAGCCCGTGCCCTGCTCAATGCACCTAAGATTATAATCGCCGACGAACCGACCGGGAATCTCGACCCCGAGACTGCCGCACAAATAGTGGGGCTGTTGAAGGAGATAAGCAAGACCGGTACGGCGGTCATAATGTCCACTCACAACTGGGGAATGATAGACCAATACCCCGGCATAGTGTACAAATGCGAGGACGGAAAGATACAGGAAACAAAGTAATAATATAGGAGAAGATTTTATGAAAGTAATGAAATTCGGTGGCACATCCGTGGGTTCACCCGACCGAATGAAGGATGTGGCACGACTGGTGACCAAAAGCGGCGAGCCTACATTTGTCGTGCTTTCTGCCATGTCAGGCACCACCAATTCGCTTGTCGAGATAAGCAACTATCTCTACAAGAAGAATCCCGAGGGTGCAAACGAAGTTATCAACCAACTGGAAAAGAAGTATCACGCACACATACAGGAACTCTATTCCACCGAGGAATACCGTAGCATCATGCGTGAACTGCTCGACAGCGAGTTCAAATACCTGCGCTCGTTCACCAAGGAACTGTTCACGAGTTTCGAGGAGAAGACTATCGTGGCGCAAGGAGAGATTATCAGCACCAACATGATGGTGAACTACCTCAAGGAACAGGGCGTCAACGCCGTGCTACTGTCAGCCCTTGACTTCATGAGAACCGACAAGAATTCCGAGCCGGACACTGAATATATCAAGGAAAAGTTCGCCGCAACGATGAAGCAAAACGAGGGTTACCAGATCTATATCACCCAAGGCTTCATCTGCCGCAACGCCTATGGCGAGGTCGACAACCTGAAACGTGGAGGTTCTGACTACACGGCAAGCCTCATCGGAGCGGCTATGCCGGCAGAGGAAATACAGATCTGGACCGACATAGACGGTATGCACAACAACGATCCGCGCGTGGTTGACAAGACGGAAGCGGTGCATCAACTCAACTTTGACGAGGCTGCCGAGTTGGCATATTTCGGTGCGAAGATCCTGCACCCGACCTGCATACAGCCTGCAAAGTTCGCTGGCATTCCGGTAAGGCTGCTCAACACGATGGACCCTGAGGCGAAAGGAACTATCATCGACAACGTAATCATGAAGGGAAAGATCAAGGCTGTGGCTGCGAAAGAGAACATCACGGCCATCAGGATCAAGTCTTCAAGGATGCTTCTCGCCACAGGTTTCCTCCGCAAAATATTCGAGATATTCGAGAGTTACGATACTCCTATCGACATGATAGCCACTTCCGAGGTGGGAGTATCGATGTCCATCGACAACGACAAGCACCTTAACGAAATCGTTGACGAACTGAAAAAGTTCGGCACTGTGTCCGTTGACCAGGATATGTGCATAATATGCGTTGTCGGAGACCTCGACTGGAGCAACGTGGGATTTGAGACTTTGGCGACCGATGCCATGAAGAACATCCCGGTGAGGATGATTTCCTACGGCGGTTCCAACCACAACATATCGTTCCTCATCAAGAGTTCCGACAAGAAAAAGGCCATGCAGAACCTGAGCGATACTCTTTTCTGCAAGTAACAGACCACGACAGTTATATTATGAAGGGACAATTTCCATTAGAGAGATTCAGCGGTGTAGCGACACCGTTCTACTATTATGACACAGCCGTTCTGCGCGAGACACTGCGACGGATTAACGAAGAAGCGGGCAAACACGACGGATTTGAGGTGCACTATGCCGTGAAGGCGAATGCCAATCCCAAGGTTCTCGGTATCATAAGCGGCAGCGGCGTCGGTGCCGACTGCGTGAGCGGAGGCGAGATAAAGGCTGCACTGGAGGCAGGATTCCCTGCCAATAAGATTGTTTATGCCGGAGTCGGGAAAAGCGACTGGGAGATAAACCTCGGGCTTGACGAGAACATCTTCTGCTTCAATGTAGAGAGCATACCCGAGTTGGAGGTCATCAACGAACTGGCAGGAAAGAAAGACAAGGTCGCCAACGTGGCGTTCCGCATCAATCCGAACGTCGGCGCCCACACCCATGCCAACATCACCACAGGTCTGGCTGAGAACAAGTTCGGCATCGCAATGGAATACATGGAGACGGTGATAGCCTTGGCTGACAAAATGGAGAACGTGCATTTCATCGGTCTGCATTTCCATATCGGCAGCCAGATTCTCGACATGACGGACTTCAAAGCACTGTGCAACAGAATCAACGAGTTGCTCGACAAACTCGAGAGCCAGCACATCACCGTGGAGAACATCAATGTCGGCGGAGGCTTGGGCATCAGTTACGATCACCCGAACCGTGAACCCTACCCTGAGTTCAAAGCTTATTTCGACACTTACGCCAACCACCTGCACCTCAGAAACGGTCAGAAGGTACACTTTGAACTCGGCAGAGCCGTAGTCGGACAGTGCGGTTCGCTCATCACAAAGGTACTTTACGTCAAGCAGGGCACTTTCAAACAGTTCTGCATAGTGGATGCCGGCATGACCGATCTCATCCGTCCGGCTCTCTACCAGGCTTCTCACAAGATAGAGAACATCTCAAGCAACGAACCGATGGAGACCTACGATGTCGTGGGACCTATCTGCGAGTCGAGTGATGTCTTTGCAAAGGCTGTCGACATCAACCGCGCACACCGTGGTGACATTATCGCCTTGCGCTCCGCCGGAGCCTACGGCGAAATCATGGCGAGCGGTTACAACTGCCGGAAACTGCCCGTCGGATACATAACAGAACAGTTATAAACCACATGACTTCCACTGTCACTATAATCTTAGGCTCGGTTTCGTTGCTCTTGGCAATAATTGCAACGCTGATGAATCCTTTCTTCCGTGTTCCGATAAGGAAGAAAGACGCCGACAACGGCATTGATTCTGCTGGCGGAAACAGATGCGAACCCATCTCCGTCATCATGCTTGTGAACGGCAACGAACGTCTTCTTGAGAGCAATTTGCCGCTCTTTCTCAATCAGGAATATGAGCCTGGATTCCAAGTGATCATCGTTGGCGAAAGACCTACAGCCGAAGCCGACGACCTGCTGAAGCAGTTCGGCAACGACCATCGTCTCAGTTACACGTTCATACCCGACACTTCACGCTACATCAGCAGGGACAAGTTGGGCATCACACTCGGCGTAAAGGCAGCGGCAAACGAGTGGTGTGTGCTGGTAGACAGCGGTTGCCGCCCCACTGGCACTCACTGGCTGCAGGCTATCGGAAGCCGATGCACCGAGGACAAAAACCTCGTCATCGGCTACAACAACTACGATGCGGACGCCAAACCGCGTATGCGTTTCTATCGTCTGCGCCATTTCGCCTACTTGTGGAGAGAGTGCCTGAAAGGTACGCCCTATTGTTCCAACGGCACGAACCTTGCATTCCGCAAGAGCGAATTTATTGCCGGAGACGGTTTCAGGGGCAATCTCGACATCGTCAGGGGCGAGTTTGACTTCACGGCAAACAAACTTGCGAAGAAAGGAGCCGCCGCTGTTGTCACATCACATTACGGTTCGCTCACAGAGGAATCTCCCACCACGAAGCAGTGGCACACGCAGAGTGTCTTCTACCTCCATTCGTGCCGACATATGCAGCGTACTTTCCGTCACAGGCTGTGGGCATGTTTTGACACGTTTTTTCTGCACCTTGCCATGATATTCTCTGTAGGCCTGACTGCCATAGCAGCCATTCTTGCCGACTATGTTCTGCTCGCCATGGCACTGGCATCACTCATCCTGCTCATCGCAGGCAGGATTTTCGTAAGCCGCAGAGCCATAAAGGCTTTTCGCGCAGATGTCTCAGTGTGGCGCATATTGCCTCTCGAACTGTCGTCAGTGTGGCATTCCCTTGCCGACAGACTGCGCTATCTCATGACCAACCGCAACGATTTCACTTGCCATAAACTATGAGACTTCGGATTCTTAATACCCCTGACATCGACAACAACGGCATCTCCCAAAAGACGAAAGAGACGCTCGTGGCGGAGTTGAAGAAAGATGACAGCATCATTCTGACAGACGAGAACCCCGATGTGGTGCATATTATCGGACCGTGGAACGCCAGTTCCGCATCCGTAGCCAACGACGCCATAAAGCGGTTCATTGCCTTGGTGTATACACCACTGGGGACTTTGTCGCCTTGGTACAAGCCTGCATCTTCCCATGTCAGGCTGTCCGCCAAAGCCTCTGCCACGGTTGCATCGGGCACTATGGAACAGAAACTGCTCGGCGAACGCGACAATACGAACCTGCATCTCATCCTCAATGCCGTCACCACCGCAACTACCACGGCGGAAGAGATGGCTTCCGGCTACAAGGCTGTCTACCGTGAGGCAACGGAGAAGAATGATGTCACGCTGTGGAACGAGGTGAACCGCCGGGTAGGAATGTTGAAAGAGAAAGACGGAGCAATACAGGAGATTTGCAAGAACATCCTTTATGCGCAGTACCTCTACCGCCGCAGAAACATTCCGCACAAGTTTCTCGACAAACTGTCGACACTGATGACCGGCAGCAACTACAACGAAGACACTATGACAGAGGTGCTCCGGCTTATCAAACTCGACACATTCACCCAGCGTCTGGAGTATGTCATGCTGGAGAAATCAGGACTTACCGAGGGGTTCATGCCCATTATATACAGGAAGGACAAGGTATCGGAACGGATGCTTGACCTTGTCACGGACTATTAAACACTTCTTATGCCATGCCAAAATACGACCTTAACCGCGACAGGAAATATCTGGAGTTGCTCGCAAAGTCATTTCCAACCATTGCGGAAGCGAGTACCGAAATCATCAACCTACAGGCCATTCTCAACCTTCCAAAGGGCACTGAGCACTTCCTTGCCGACATCCACGGCGAGCACCAGGCTTTTCTCCATGTGCTGAAGAACGCCTCGGGTAACATCAAGCGTAAAGTCAACGAAATCTACGGTTCGGTAATGACCCTGCAGGAGAAGCGCGATTTCTGCGCTCTCATATACTATCCTGAGGAGAAACTGAAGATTATCAAGGCGCAAGACCGCAATCTCAGCGTCTGGTATCATGACGTCATAGAGAAATTGGTAGTGATTTGCCGCGAAGTATCAGGCAAGTACACCCGCTCAAAAGTACGCAAGGCACTGCCCCACGACTTCTCTTACATCATTCAGGAACTACTGCACGAGAGCACGGCAGGAAGCAAGAAGACCGGGTATGTCAAGGCTATCGTAGAGACAATCATATCCACCGGCTGCGCCGACGACTTCATCATTGCTATCGCAAACGTCATACAGAGGCTCATCATAGACCAGTTGCACATCCTCGGCGACATCTACGACCGCGGTCCGGGGGCACATATTATCCTTGACACGCTTAGCCAGTTCCACAGTTGGGACATTCAATGGGGCAACCACGACGTGCTTTGGATGGGCGCATACGCCGGAAACGTGGCGTGCATCTGCAATGTCCTGCGCCTCTCGTTACGCTATGCCAACCTCACTACTCTGGAAGATGGCTACGGCATAAGCATCATGCCGCTCGCCACTTTCGCCCTTGACACCTACAAGGACGACCCATGCGAGGAATTCCAGCCACATGTCCTCGGCGACAAGACCCTCGACGAGAAAACCGTAAGGCTTACCGCACTGATGCACAAAGCCGTCAGCATACTACAGTTCAAGGCGGAAGGCATGGTCATCAAGCGGCACTCCTACTGGCACATGGACGACCGCCTACTGCTCAACGACATCGATTACGCCAAGGGAACAATCACTCTTAACGGCAAGGAATATCCGCTCCGCAGCAACAACTTCCCCACTGTCGACCCGGAAAACCCTTATGCTTTCACCGAGGAGGAGCAACTGCTCATCGACAAACTGGTCCATTCTTTCAAGGTGAGCGAGAAACTACAGCGGCACATAAAACTGCTCCTGCGCAACGGTTCGATGTATGCCATTGTCAATGACAACCTGCTCTATCACGCCGCAATACCGCTTGAGGCTGACGGAACACCCCGATCCGTTGAGGTGAGCGAGGGCAAAAGATTTTCCGCAAGGGCACTACTCGACGAGGTGGACCGCATCATCCGTACTGCGTTCCAGCCCGACTGCGATGCAGAGGAACGGCTTTTCGCACAGGACTACTTCCTCTATCTCTGGTGCGGACCGGAGAGCCCGCTCTTCAACAAGTCGAAGATGGCGACTTTCGAACGCTACTTCATCAGCGACAAGGCGACCCATGAAGAGGAGAAAGGCAACTATTTCACGCTGCGTGACGACGAATCTGCGGTCGACAATCTGCTCGACATATTCGGAGTGAAAGGCGAACACCGCCACATCATCAACGGTCATGTGCCCGTGCATGTGGCATCCGGAGAGAACCCGATCAAGGCTAACGGCAAGTTGATGGTCATCGACGGCGGTTTCTCACTGCCCTATCACAAGGAGACAGGTATAGCAGGCTATACGCTGGTATACCACTCACGCGGCTTCCAACTTGTGCAACACGAACCTTTCACAAGTACAGAGGAAGCGATAAACAACGGAACAGACATCAAGTCTTCCACCCAGATAGTGGAAATGAGCGACCATCGTATGCTGGTGGCTGACACCGACCGGGGCCGTGAACTTAAGCGCCAGGTGCTTGATTTGAAAGAACTGCTCTATGCATACCGCAACGGTTGGATTCAGGAACAATAATTTCTCCGAATCCAACCGCCGTTTTCCGTTTCGCCATCAGGCTCTTAATAAACTTTGAGACAATCGCCCACCTTTATCTGGTAGTCCGCTGTCAGGTTGTTTTTCTTATAGAGGCTCTTCAGACGAATGCCGTATTTCTGGGCTATGGAGTACATACTCTCACCGCTCTTCACAGTGTGCGGTGTCTTGCGAAATGACTTGTCTGCCTTGGTGCGTTTCTTTTTCAGATACACGATATCACCTTTCTGCAGCACATCTTTTCTGTTACGCTCGTTGTAGCGCGCCAGTTGACGGTACGACAAGTCCAGTTCTTTGCCTATCGAACGGAACGTGTCACCGTCCCGAGCCACCACATAATAGTTCTTGTTGCACCTCTTTATGGCGTGCAGCCCAGTCTGCTTGGCATTGGGCACAGCCTTTGGCTGATGCGCAACGATGAACTTGTCATAGGTGCGTGCATTGTCATACTGGTGCAGACGATATGTTTCGATAATGTTGATAAGCGAGTTTGCATATGTCGGACTCGTAGCATAGCCGGCGGCTTTCAGTCCATAAGCCCATCCTTTGTAGTCGGTTCTGCCGAGTTCAAAGAGAAAAGCGTAACGCTTGCCAGACCGCAGAAACTTGCTGTGATCCTCGTAACTGTCGCGCGCATTGTCGTAAGCGCGGAAACATTCCTGCCTCGCATCGTCGTCGTGATAGACCGACCTGCCGGCCCATCCGTGGCACTTGATGCCGAAGTGGTTGTTGCCCTTCGTCGCCAACTCACTCCTTCCGGCACCGCTTTCGAGCAGTCCCTGCGCCAGAGTGATGCTCGCCGGGATATTGTAACGCAGCATCTCCTCTATCGCAATGTCCTTATACTGGTCTATATAGTCCTGATAACGCTGGTTCCACGCCGACTGTGCGTAGCCCGAAACCTGCCACAGCAGCACCGTCGACAGCAGTGCCGCCTTTATTGTTGGGAAACATTTCATCTGTGCGAAGTTACTAAAAATCACTGTATCCGGCAAGTGCCGTAAGGCTTATGACCGTCTTTTGAGATATTTTACGAAGTTTCATGGCGTCGGAATGGTACTTTTTCCGTGCCGGAAGTGGAATCCTTCAAAGTTTATTCCTAATTTTGTAGTCAGTGGCAGGAACGTACCAGCGGACACAATGGCACGGATTTTGCCCGAAAACAACTGTAACGACTTTATGAACTGAAGAAACAAGAAGAATATGCCGGCATATTTTACTCCCCAACTCGGAAAAATACTGGAAAAGAGCGGTGAGGAGGCGGTGCGCCTCTACAGCCGCGACATCGGGCCTGAGCACCTGATGCTGGGCATACTCAGTGACCAGAACAATAGCCTGTGCACCGCACTGAACCGCATGAATGTCAACCTACAGTCGATGAGAATGGAGATTGAACAGAGCATACGCAGCGAGGGTATGTTTGAGGATGTGCGCTCCCGGGTGCTGTCACTCAACGAAAGTGCGAGCGATGTCATACGTCTCGCCGTGCAGGAGGCGCACCGTCAGCACAGGAAATTCATCGGTGAGGAACACCTGATGCTCGCTCTGCTCGACGAAAGCACGCACACGGAGATGAGAAAACTGCTGAACGACAACAATGTGACCTACAAAACTTACAGCGAATATCTGCTGGCTCACCCATCGAAAGTACAGGATACAGCGAGTGGTTCGCTCCATTCTGACGACGACGACCTGCTGATGGACGACATGGACGCTGACAAAAAGTCAGCGACAACGGAGCAGCAGACAAGGAAGAAAGTGTCGAAGACACCTGTGCTCGACAATTTCTCGATAGACCTGACCAAGGCTGCTGCGGAAGGAAAACTCGATGCCGTGGTGGGAAGAGACCGCGAGATACTGCGCATAACGGAAATTCTCTGTCGGCGCAAGAAGAACAATCCGATACTCATAGGAGAACCGGGCGTGGGCAAGAGTGCGATAGTAGAGGGACTGGCACAGATGATAGCCGAGAGGAGAACGTCGCCGGTGCTGTTCAACAAGCGTCTGCTCAACCTCGACATGTCGCTCATCGTGGCAGGAACAAAGTACCGCGGACAGTTCGAGGAGCGTCTGAAAGCCCTCATAAAGGAGCTCGAAGAGAATCCCGACGTGATTGTCTTCATCGACGAGATACACACTATCGTGGGCGCAGGCGGCGCTCCTGGAGGCATGGACGCTGCAAACATGATGAAACCTGCACTTGCCCGGGGACACATACAGTGCATTGGTGCTACGACAATAGACGAGTACCGCAAATCGATAGAGAAGGACGGGGCACTCGAGAGACGTTTCCAGAAAGTCATGGTGGAACAGACCACCACAGAGGAAACGCTCGAGATACTCCACAACATAGCACCACGTTACGGAGAACACCACCGTGTGCACTACTCGGAAGAGGCTCTGAAAGCGTGCGTGAACTACACGGAGAGGTATGTTCCCGACCGCCAGTTCCCCGACAAAGCAATCGACGCACTGGACGAAGTGGGCTCAAAAGTACACCTGAAGCACACGGATCTGCCTGCCGACATCGTGGAAATGCAAGAACAACTGCAGATTGCCGACACGAAGAAGAAACAGGCCGTGGCAAACCAGAACTTTGAATTGGCGGCAGCCTACCGTGACCGCCAAGCGTCGCTGGAGAAGTCTCTTGACGAGAGAAAGGCCGAATGGGAACGTGGTGACAGTACTGTCGTGGCGGAAGTGACGGAAGAAGATGTGGCGGAAGTGGTGTCGCAGATGTCCGGAGTACCCGTACAGAGAGTGGCAGAGAGCGAGTCTGCACGGTTGAGAGATATGGACAAACGTCTCAAGGCAAAGGTGATAGCACAGGACAACGCCATAGACAAGATAACGAAAGCCATACAACGCAACCGCATAGGGCTGCGTGAACCGAACCGTCCGATAGGCGTATTCATGTTCCTCGGACCCACCGGTGTGGGCAAGACCTACCTTGCCAAGCAGTTGGCGAGGGAGTTGTTCGGGACTGACGATGCCCTCATACGCATCGACATGAGCGAGTACACGGAGAGTTTCAACACCTCGCGCCTCATCGGTGCGCCTCCGGGATACGTCGGTTACGACGATGGCGGACAGTTGACGGAGCGTGTAAGGCGACACCCCTACTCTATCATACTGCTCGACGAGATAGAAAAGGCGCACCACAATGTGTACAATATGCTGCTGCAAGTGCTCGACGAGGGTCGCCTGACAGACGGAAACGGACGGTTGGTGGACTTCCGCAACACCATAATAATAATGACATCTAACGCCGGAACACGCCAGTTGAAGGACTTCGGACGCGGCATAGGCTTCGGTGCAAGTGTCGCCCACAACGGCATAATGCAATCGGAGAGCGACAAGGAACACGCCCATGACATCATAATGAAGGCGCTCTCGAAACAGTTTGCGCCAGAATTTCTCAACCGTCTGGACGATGTCGTCACCTTTGAACAGTTGGATCTCAAGGCCATAAAGCGGATTGTGGATATCGAACTGAAGCCGTTGTTCCGCCGTGTAGAGGACTTGGGCTACCATTTGCAACTCAACGACGAGGCGAAAACGTTCGTTGCGGAGCGCGGCTACGACATACAGTTCGGCGCACGGCCGCTGAAACGCGCCATCCAAACCTATATAGAGGACACAGTGTGCGAGCGTCTTCTCTCAGGAGAACTCGCTCCCGGCAGCACAATAACACTGAAGACGGCCGAAGGAAAAGAAGAACTGGTGTGCGAGGTATAACAAATCGTTTCCGGGCAAACTATAAATCAATACCCGGCAAGTGACGATGGTGTACGAATAAATAGGATAAATTAATTTTCTTATGCCTATTTTATTTCATAATCGTGGTGTCCACTTGCTTCGGATTGCCATATAATATGTTTGCGACTTCCCGGCATCCGCAGTCGCATTGCCCTATGAGTTTGCAACTCTTGCAGACCGTTGGCTTGTATTGGCTGTTGGCAAACATATTCCAATAATCCATATCATCAATGATGGGGGAGTGGAAGATGTGTCCGGCAATACGAGGAGAATGGTTGCAGGTGCGTACATTCCCTGCTGGGTCTATCACAAAGAATCCCTTTG
>CAVDQB010000013.1:0-54511 GCA_963611255.1 Faecalibacterium prausnitzii | reverse complement strand
TATTTATACCTTTCGGTAGTTGTCTGTACTTACTTCACCTCCTCGAAATCGGCGTCCTGAACATTGCTGTCAGTGCCGTTAGAGCCTTGCTGCGAGTTGCCGCCAGCGGCGCCGTTGAAGCCCTGACCGGCATCTGCGCCCGGCTGAGGACCTTGCGCTCCGCCTGCCTGATACATCTTCTGGCTGGCTGCCTGCATTGCGTTGTTGAGTTCAGCGGTGGCTGCGTCAATTGCGCTTACGTCGCCAGACTTGTGCGCTTCCTTGAGTTTTGCGAGGGCAGACTCCACTGCCGGTTTGTCTTCGGCCGGAATCTTGTCGCCGTTGTCCTTGAGGAAGTTCTCGGTGGTGAATATCATCGAGTCAGCCTGATTCATCTTGTCGACACGCTCACGCTCCTTTTTGTCTGCCTCGGCGTTAGCCTCAGCCTCAGCCTTCATGCGCTTGATCTCGTCGTCAGACAGTCCGCTCGAAGCCTCGATGCGTATCTGCTGCTCCTTGCCGGTAGCCTTGTCCTTCGCAGAAACGTTCAGGATACCGTTGGCGTCGATGTCGAATGTCACCTCAATCTGTGGCACTCCACGGCGTGCCGGAGCGATGCCCTCGAGGTTGAACTGCCCTATTGACTTGTTCTGTGCAGCCATCGGACGCTCGCCCTGCAGTACATGGATGGTCACGGCTGTCTGGTTGTCCACTGCGGTGGAGAATGTCTCTGACTTCTTGAACGGTATTGTGGTGTTGGCGTCGATGAGTTTCGTCATCACGCCTCCCATGGTCTCGATGCCGAGGGTCAGCGGTGTGACGTCGAGGAGCACGATGTCGCCCACGCCGCTCTCCTTGTTGAGGATTGCGCCCTGTATGGATGCGCCCACTGCAACCACCTCGTCGGGGTTGACACCCTTTGAAGGTTCCTTGCCGAAATAGTTCTTTACGAGAGTCTGTACGGCCGGAATACGGCTCGAACCGCCCACGAGTATCACCTCGTCAATGTCGCTTGTGGACACTCCGGCGTCGCGTACGGCATTCTGGCAAGGCACGAGACAAGCCTGGATAAGGTTGTGTGCCAACTGCTCGAACTGTGAACGTGTCAGCGTCTTTACCAGGTGCTTCGGCACGCCACCCTCTGCCGAGATGTACGGAAGGTTGATTTCCGTCGAGGTGGAACTTGACAGTTCTATCTTCGCTTTCTCTGCCGCTTCCTTCAGGCGCTGCATAGCCATCGGGTCTTTCGACAGGTCTATGCCCTCGTCAGCCTTGAATCCGTTTACCAGCCAGTCGATAATCACCTGGTCGAAGTCGTCGCCACCGAGGTGAGTGTCACCGTTAGTAGAAAGTACTTCGAAGACTCCGCCACCGAACTCGAGGATAGAGATATCGAAAGTACCGCCTCCAAGGTCGAAGACTGCTATCTTCATGTCCTTGTTGGCCTTGTCTATACCGTAGGCCAAGGCAGCCGCTGTAGGCTCGTTTACTATACGCTGCACGTTCAGACCGGCAATCTGTCCGGCCTCTTTCGTAGCCTGACGCTGCGAGTCGGAGAAGTAGGCAGGCACCGTGATGACAGCGTCCTTCACCTCCTGACCGAGGTAGTCCTCAGCGGTTTTCTTCATCTTCTGCAGTATGATGGCGCTTATTTCCTGCGGAGTGAACTTCTTTCCGTCAATGTCAACGCGCGGATAGCCGTTCTCGTTGACTACGGAGTAGGGCACTCTCGACACTTCCTTTGCGCTCTGCTCATAGGTCTCGCCCATGAAACGCTTGATAGAGTAGACGGTTTTCTTCGGGTTTGTGATGGCCTGACGCTTTGCGGGGTCGCCCACCTTGCGCTCTCCGCCGTCCACAAAACCTACTACTGACGGTGTTGTACGCTTGCCTTCGCTGTTGGCAATCACCACCGGCTCGTTACCTTCGAACACAGCCACGCACGAGTTAGTCGTACCTAAGTCTATACCAATAATCTTTCCCATAGTTTTGTTTCTTTATTTTGTTTTGTTTGTTTTTCCGTTTTTGATGTGTAGCCGTGAGGCTTCACCCGAATGATTGCAAAGGGAGTGCCAACGCAAATCAGCCGTCCGGTGTCTGACAAGTTGGCAGAAATGTCAGCCTGAGAGGGTGTTTCTCATTGGCGCAAACGGTGGTTTGGCAGTATGCAAACGGTGGTTTTGCGGTGTGTTAACGGTGTAATGGCGGTGGTACAGCGGTCGTGGTACGAGCGTATTTCGACCGTGGTACGAGTGTACTTCGACCGTGGTACGAGTGTATTTCGGTCGGTGTACCGCTGCGAAAACTGTCCTTTCGGGCTGCCGGAAGACCGCTTTCACTCTGTCCGAACGGTGCTTGCGCCGCACGACACCGCCTTTTACGCAAAACGCCCCCGGCATTGCCGGAGGCGCAAAACACTCATTACTGTTAATCAGATATATCTTCACCACTTGCAGACGACGTCTTCCACAGTGTTGAAGTCGGTTTCCGAAAAAGCCGGAACGGAGGTCGAAACGAGCAGAGTCCCCTCTATGCTGACGTTATGGAACGTCACGCCCTTGATTGTTTTCACCGGCGTGCCGTCTGTGCCGGGCCATCCGTAGAGGCGAATCTTGTTGGCTATGGGCGACGACGAACTGTTGAGGCTGCGCACGTTGATGTATTTTATGTCGCTCATTCCGCCGGGCGTGGTGTGGTCACCCTTGATTACGCCGAACCAGAAGTCGGGCTGGAAGCCTGCCGCAATGAAGCGTTCGCAGTGGTAGACGTCTATGTTCTCGTAGCGTATGTCGCGGTAGTATGTGCCGTGAAGGCAGTTGATGGTGAGCGCGGCACGCTCGTCGAGCACGCAGTGGTAGTCCGGGTCGTCGTAGGAAAACAGCACGTCGCAGTTGAGGAAACTGATTCTGTCGTAGAGCGAGCAGTGGCTTTCCGCCCCGATTCCTATGGCGCAGTTGCAGTCGTTCCACAGTTGCATGCCGCAGAACGTGAGGTTGTAGTTCGGCGTACACTCCGGCGTTGGCTTGTCTTCCAGTCCCTTTATGGCGATGGCATCGTCGTTGGCGCGCACGAAAGTGTTGAGGAAGATGCAGTTGTTGCTGTTTACCACGTCGATTCCGTCGGTAGACGCATAGCGAGTGGAGAGTATCTTGGCGTGCTTGAACTCCACGTTCTGGCTGTGGTTCACCACCGTCAGCCAGCAGGTCTTGCGGTGTCCGTGCATCATGATGCCCTCCACGTCGGCTCCCTTGCAGTTGTCCGCCGAGAAGATCACGGCGCGGTTGGCGTCGTCATTGTAGAGCATTCCGCGTCCGCAGAGGCGCGTGCCCTTGTCCACGGAGTGCATCTGCATGCTGCCGTAGACCACTGCTCCCGGCGCAAGGTATACCGTGTAGCCGTCCTTTATGAGCATATGGTAGTCGCCGGTGAGTGCCTTGAGGTTATGGAAGCCCGGCCCGAACCACACGAGACGCGCCGCGTCGTCGACATGGTAGCCGCTTTTCCACGCCACTTTGGGTGCGGAATCCTCGTCGGTGGCGTTGCAGAAGAGGTGCAGCACGTTGCCCTTGAGTTGTCCGTTGGGCACAATGGTGATGTTCTGGTTGGCCTGGCTCAGCGTGATGTCGATGCTGTTGGCTCCCGTGCGCTTCACTTCCTCGATGTTGAGGCGGTGCAGCGGCAGTATCTCAAAAGAGTCAAGCCGTTCCTCGTAGGCAATGTGGATGGTGGTCTTGCGTCCGTTGCGCATCTCGAAAGAGCCGAAATGCACGAACCCTCCCCAGAAGTTCACGTCGTTGTAGAGCCCTGTCGGATGCCCGTCGACGCTCACGTTCCACTTGGGAGCGCACTCTTGTGGAAACTCTTTCGCCACTGCGTGGGTGAGCAAGTCGCCTGTCGGCGACGCATACTCCTCGCCCAGGCCCTGCGCGGGGGCGAACTTGATCTTCTCCGCCGCCTGCACGCTCATGGCGGCAAGTGCGGCAAGTGTCAGGATGATGTGTCTGATCTTCATGTCAAAAATGTCTTTTTCCTGTGTGCGGCGTCACCACAACTGGTAGGGAGTGGTGGAGTAGGCTGCCTGTGAACTCTGTTTTGACTTGACGAAAACGCGTGCGTAGAGCGACCGTTTGCCCTCCACGCTGCTTACGTCCTGCAGCGGTATGCTCGCCTCGATGTGCCCCGGCGTAGCCCCGCTGATGTTGTATGTGTAGTTGCAATAGGCGAGATCGACGAACTGACGCTCGTTGAAGAGCACGCCCACTGACGCCAACTCCGCTTCCTCGTCGGGCTGCAGCAGGTCGAAAGACACGTTGAGCACCTTGTCGGCGGCGTTGTAACTGAACTCGGCATTGGCCGCCATGAAGTAGGGGGTCACCTCAAACTCTATCTCGGTGTTGCCCCTCACGGTCACCTTTACCGAGTCGGTGGTCTCCTTCCACGGTCCGGTGCTCGCTCGGGGGATGACTCTGATGTAGCCGGGGTAGACATACGACGAGAACGAACCGTCCTGTCCGACGTTCATGTCCTGTGCGGCTTCCTTGCCCCACTGCCCTTGCCATATCTCCATTACTACGGTGCGGCTCTGCGCGCCGTTGCCTGAGCCTTTCACTCCGAGCGGTATGAAGTTGCCCGAAGCGTCGCGCCAGCCCACCTTGCCGTAGATGTGGCAGTTGGGCGCATCCATGTTGTCGACCGAGCATCCTGCCGTCATGATGAGCGCCAGCACTCCTGCCGCAGCCGAAATTATCTTGCTAACTGTTGTCATAACTCTGTTTTTCTGTTTTTATTGTGTATGTCCCGTTTTCTGTAAGGAATTGAAAACCGTTGTCATTGATAGGGGTTCTTCACGAGCAAGGGGTTGTTCGCGAGCCAACTGTCAGACAGGAAATTGTAGTAGTTGCGCATCTGGAAGCGGCGTGCGTTGGGCATCTTCTTGCTGCGCACCTTGATGAAGACCCACTTGCCGTTCTTGTCGCGGTCGGCAGCGGCAGCCGCTCCTTTCACCCAATAGGGCATCAGACCCCACTGGCTCGAGCCGTCGGTCTCGCCGTCCCACTCCGTGTGCGCGCGCCGCCAGCGTTTCAGGTCCCACCAACGCTGGTTTTCGAGGGGGAACTCCACCCTGCGCTCCTGCTCAATGTCATCGAGATTGTAGGTGGCAAGCGGGTTCAGGCCGGCACGGTCGCGCACGTCGTTGATGTAGGGCAGGCCTTTCCCTGTCTCGCCGAGTTCCATTTCAGCCTCCGCATAGATGAGAAGCACCTCGGCATAGCGCATGTGTATGAACCACACGTCGCTGCCGTCGGACTTGCGGTTGGCCGGAACGGGATCCATGTACTTGCGGAAGTTGAAGCCTGTGGAGTTGTCTCCTGCCTGCGTGCTCTCCCTCGGGCCGTTGACAGAGGTCACCACGTCGCCGTCGTCATCGGTCGTCCCGGCTGTGGAACTCTTGAATGTCCACTGGTATTTGCCGCTTTTCTTCTTCTGGTACATCTGTCCGCACTGGTAGGGAACGGGCAGATTGTCGACCGAGTCGCCCGGACAGATGATTGTGCCGTGCAGTCTCGGATCCTTGCCTGCGAAGATGTCACCCTCCTTGTCGTAGAAGATGTAGTTGCCGTTGTCGTCGGTAAGTTTCAGGTGACCGTCGCGGTTGTCGGTGTATTCGTATGCCTCGACAAGGTTGAGCAGCGGAGTGTAGAAGTTGGAAAATGCGTTTCCAGTGACACTCTGCGGCGTGCTCAGTTGCGACCATGTGTGCGTCACGTCGGGCGAAGAGTAGTCGCGCGCCCAGATGACCTCCGTGTTGCTCGTCTTGTCCACGAACAGTCGGTAGAAGTTTTCCGCCTTGTCGGTGTACTTGCGGTACAGGGAGAACGCCTTGGAGTCGATGATTTCCTTTGCTGCATCGGCGGCAATCTTGTAGTAGTACTCCGCTTTCTCAGCCGGGATGCCCACTTCGCCGCCGTCGGTCTTTATCTCCGGCGTGATGAGGTTGTTGTACTTGGCGAGGCTGGCGGCGGTTATGGCAGCGCGTGCCTTGAGCGTGAGAGCCGCCCAACGGCTTGCCCGGGCGTTGTGGGTGCCGCCTGTGGAGGGCAGATACTGCGCTATGTCGTCACATTCGGAGATGATATAGTCATAGATTTCCGCCTCTGTGGAGCGCGGAAGCCTCATGTCGGCGATGTCATCGTCCACACTGAAGATTTTGTCACCCACGATAGGCATACCTCCAAGTCCTCGTGCCATATAGAAATAGGCACACGCGCGGATGAAGCGAGTCTCGGCTATGTACTGGTTGCGGTTGGCTTCCGTCAGCGCAGTAGTGGAGCGCAGGCTCTTCAGATAGAGGTTGTAGTTGCGTATGTTGCTGTAAGGGTAGAGACGCCACAGGTCGTCGTTGTAGGTGGTGGCGTTGTTTACCTGGAACGTTGTCGCCTCGTCTATCTCGCCCCATGTGCCGGTCACGGTGCTCCAATTGCCGAAGTTGCCGAAGTTGGGACCCCAACTCACGCCGTTGTAGAAGCCTGCCAGCACCGATTTTGTCATCTCCTCGTCGCTGAAGACGTCGTCATCGCTGAACACATTGTCCGATTCGCGTGACAGGAAATTGGAGCATGACACTGTCGCCACGGCTGTCGCTGCGGTGAGGAGCAGTGTCAGCGCTTTGTTTCTTATCTGCTGTTTCATGATGTTTCCTTTCTTTGATAGGGGTTGGTTGTCAGAATGTGATGTTTGCGCCGATGTTCACCGCCCTGGTGGTAGGCGCCACGCTGCCGGTGGCATTGGTGATTTCAGGGTCGAGACCGTACTTGTGGCAGTTGTCAAACGAGAACAGGTTCTGCGCCATTACATAGATTCTGAGTTTCTGTATGTAGCATTTTGTCGTGAGCGACTTGGGGAATGTGTAGCCCAACTGCAGGTTGCGCAGTTTGAGATACCTCATGTTGATCATCCAGAAGTTGCTTGCCAGATAGTTGATGTGGCCCGACTGTCCTTGAATCATTGTGGGATAGTGTCCGGGAATCAGTTCGCTGTCGGCGTCAAACGGGTCGCTCAGGTGCCACATGTCGTTCAGTATGTATGCCGGCATGTTTCCGTTGGCGTGGTAGGGGAAGCGTGACTCCCAGTTGAAGTACTTTGTTATGTAAGCCGCTCCGGCGAAGTCGGCGGCGAGGTCGATGCCTTTCCAGTTGACGGCAAAGTTGAGGCCGAAGTTGAGTATAGGCGTGCGGCCGTCTCCGTGGGTCGAACTGTCGTAACTCTGGTAGCCCGTTGCGCGCATGTCTTCTTCTGTTATGATGCCGTCACCGTCAAGATCGGCGTAGATCAAGTCGCCCGGACGCATGGTGCTGTTGCCCTTTCCGTCGATGTCGACAGGCCATGAGTTGATCTGTTCCCAAGAAGTGAACTGCCCGATGCACACATGTGTCCAGCTCGCACCTGCCACACGGTGGTTCTGGTTGTACACATAGTAGTTGCGTGAGTTGGTGAAACGCGGCTTGTACTGCTCCCAGTTGTAGGAGCGTGCCAAGGTCACGTTGCCCCCGACAGAGTAGTTGAAGTCGCGGATGTTGTCCTGCCACTTCACGGAGGCGTCAAATCCCTTCACCAGATCGGAGTTCAGGTTTTCGGAAGGCCAGTCGAAGCCTATCTCGCTCGGTACAACGATGTCGTAGCGGGACGCAAGCAGTCCGGTGCGAAGACGGCGGAAGTAGTCGACAGTACCCGAAAGGCGGTTGTTGAGCACCTCAATGTCGATACCAAAGTCCAGAGCCTTCGCCTTGATCCAGCTGACGTTGGTCTTCGGAAGGGAGCGCACGCTGCTCGTTGTAATCTTTTCGCCGTCGATGACCGCCGTTCCCGTGTTGTAGGTATAGCCCGACAGGTAGTCAAAAGTGCCGTATCCGCTCACGTCGTCGTCACCCATCACACCGTAACTTATGCGGAACTTCAGGTTGTCGACATACTTGTCGAGCCCGAATTTGTGCCACAGTGGTTCCTCGGACAGACGCCATGCCGCCGACACAGAGGGGAACAGACCCCATCGGTGGCTCGGTGGGAATTTCCACGAACCGTCGTAGCGTGCCGACAGTTCAAGCAGATAGCGGTGCTTGTAGTCGTAGTTGGCGCGTCCCATGAAGCCCATGCGCGCCTGTGTGTTGGCTCCGTACTGGTTGAAAATGTTGAGTTCGTTGAAGTAGGTCACCTTCAGTGCGTTCATGGTGGGGTGTCCCTGCCAGTAGACTGACGGCGAGTTGGTCTTGTAGGTCTCCATTCCGGCGAACACGTCGAAGAAATGCGTGTCGTTCCATGAGTGCTTGTAGGAGGCGTTGACCTGTGCGTTGAGACGCTCGACGTAAGCCCAGTGGTCGTCAGCCAGTCCCTCGTAGGTTCTGGCAACGCTGTATGTATCTGTCGCCTGGTTGTAACTGTAGAGGCTGAAGGTCTTGGATCGGTTGCTGTAATCATTGAAACCGAAGTAGTAACTGAACAGTCCCTTCAGTTTCAAACCTTTCAGCGGCTCCCACTCTCCCGACAAGTTGGCCTGTATGGTGCGCCAGTCGTTGTGCTTCTTGCCTATCTTGTCGCCGGTGATTACGGCGAAGTTGTTGTATCCGCCCTCGCTCACCACCTGCGGATAGAGGGGGTTGTTGTTGGCGTAAGGGCCGAGTGTCGGCAGGTTGCAGCAGATGCCGTAATATGCGGCGAACCAAACGTCGTTGCCGGAATGGTAGGAGTTGAACGCATTTTCGTTGTTCTGCTCGATCTTGCCGTTGACTTGCGCTTTCACGCGGAAGTTTTTGGTGATGTTGGCGTCCACGTTCAACTGTATGTTTGTGCGGTGGAAGTTGCCCAAGTCCCTGATTTGCGAGTCCTGATAGGTGTGGCTCAGTGACAGGTAGTAACTGATCTTGTCGGAGCCGCCGGTGGCGTTCAGTTCGCCATACCACTGCGGAGCGCCGTTCTTGAAGATGTAGTTCTTCCAGTTGAACCCCTTGTTTGTGCCGTCCATCCATGCGCGTGCCTCCTCTTCTGAGTAGTGCTGGGCCTGTCCGCTAATGGTGGAACTCTGGGTGATGGCCCTGACGTAACTGGCGGCAGACGCCGGTTCATAGAGGCGGAACGGCGATTGCCAACCGTAATAGGTGTTGAATCCGATGCTGCTTTTCTGGTTGCGCTTGCCCATTTTGGTCGTTACGAGTATCACGCCGTTGGCGGCACGCAGTCCGTAAATGGCGGCTGAGGCGTCCTTGAGCACCGATATTGACTCTATATCATTGAAGTCCAAGTTGTTGAACTGGTCTTCGTCTTGTTGTACACCGTCTATAACGAAGAGCGGCGTACCCATGTTTCGTATCTTGATTGAGGTGGTGTTGCCCGGTCGTCCCGAACTCTGCAGGGTGTTGACACCTGCTATCTTTCCCACCAGAGCACCCGATGCGTTTACCGCTGCGGTGCGCGAGATGTCCTGAGACTTGATAGTGGAGATGGCCGACGACAGTGATTCTTTCCTCACTGTGTTGTAGCCGGTCACCACCAACTCGTCAATGTTTTCGACTTTTGCCTCTGCCATGGTGATGTTGAGCGTGCTTCCGCTCGCCTGCGACACGGCTTTCGTCACGTCATCGAAGCCGATGTAACTCACCGAGAGTCTCGACTTGCCGCTCCTGTTGAATGTTATGGTGTAATGGCCGTCTATGTCGGTCACCGCACTCACGTCAGTTCCTTCTACCTTTACCACGGCTCCGGGGAGCGGATTGCCTTCGGTGTCGGCAACCACACCGGTGATAGTGGTGCGCGACTGTTGTGCCCATGCCGCCGTGGCAAGTGTCACTGCCATTGCGGCGACAGCCAAGCGGCAGTGCCGGTACAGCCATCTGGACAAGTTGTTTCTGTGAAATGTCATGCTGTTAAGATTTAGTTGGATAGACAAACGGTCGTTATGTAGTAAAAAGCGCCATGGCAATCTGTCCGCTTTGGCAGGCAGACCGCCATGGCATGGATTATCAGTTCCGGTGCGCGGGACAGTGTTTCCACGCACGATGTGTAGCAAACGTGGGGCTTACTTCAGCACCTTGACGGTCTTGCCGTTGCTCATCTTCACGATGCAGATGCCTTTCTGGGCTCCGTCGTTCTGCTGTCCTGCGATGTTGTAGGTAGCGACCGGCTCTGCCGTTGTAGCGCTGCTGTCGACTGTCTCGATGCCGTCGGTTCCGCCCTTGGCAACCTTTGCCTTTGTCACCATGGACGGCATGCAGTCGGTGTCAATCATTATGATGTTGAGAGTCTCGTCTTCAGCCACCTCGTCTTCGCCGAATGCCACTGACCAAGTGCCGTCTCCGGCAACATTAAGTTCCTGGTCGATGAGGCTTCCGGAGAGAGAACCGCAGATGTAGACCTTGCCGAGTTTTGACGAACAAGTACCTTTCACGCCGTTTGTGGTGCACTCGCTGACGGTTGTCGGAGCGGTCTGGTTGGCAAAGAACGGTGTTGTCGTGCCGTCGATGTTCTGCCAAAGGGAAGCGTCTTCAAAGGTGTAGTTCGCCAGTTTGGTCATGTCGTCGAGGGCAACAGTGGGGTCAGTGTCAAGACCACCGGCTACTCCGGCCATTCCGGCAGCCGCACTGTAGTATACATTCACCAGTCCGTCGCCCTGGAAACAGCCTGTCACAGCACCTGCGACAACGCCGCTGGCTGCGGAAACGTCACCCGAGCAGTAGGCGTTCTTCACGGAATAAGCGGTGTTGAACGGTACGTTCGCAAACAGACCGCCTGCATATACGTTCTCGCCTTTGCCTGTCACCTTGCCTGTGCAGTATATGCGGTCGGCATAACAGAGACGTGCGTCAGCGCCTGCAAGACCGCCTACGCCGATGCCGGAGACATTAGCGAACGAACAGCTGTTCTCCATCTTGAAGTTGGAAGTGTTCCAGTTCATAGTGCCGACAAGTCCTCCTCCGGCGTTGTTGCTTGCACTTACCGAACCGTACATGACGCAGTTCTTGATCGTAACCTCCTTGTCGCAGTTGCCGTTGTAGAAGCCTACCATACCGCCGACCTGGTCGTTGCCGTTCACTTCGCCATAGAAAGCGCAGTCATAGTAGTGGCCTCCGTTCTCGTTGTCGCCGGATATGCCGCCAATCATGGAGCCTGTTGCCTCCACGGTCACGTTGTACGCATAGCAGTTCTCGAAACTTCCGCCTGCCACACCGGCGAATGCTGCTACGCTTGAACCGCCGTCAATGGCAGAGTCATAGATGTAGCAGTTCTTGAAAGTGCCGCCTTTTGCCTCCCAGTTTCCGTTGGTGGAGCAGAGGATACCTATCCACTGACCGCCCGAAACCGATGCGTTGCGGATGACAACATTCTGGATTACGCCCGGAGTATTGACGCGCGAGAAGAGTCCGAGACCGTTTGCGCCGCTCTCCATGGTGAGGTTGTCGATAGTGAAATTGTCGCCGTCATACTGGCCTGTGAACGTTTGGATAGGCGTGAACGCCACTCCGTCGAGGTCGATGTCGGCAGTCTGCTTGAAATAAGAGGTCGTGTTGTTGCTCACGTTCTGCAGATCCTCTGCCGTGGCAACGAGATACGGATCGGTCTCAGTGCCGCTTCCGCCCGAATACTGTGCATAACCGTTGAGGGCACAACATAGTGCCAACGCTGTCAATGAGATAAAATTACGTTTCATAAATGTTGTTTTTAGTTATAGAAATGTATTGAAACAAATAAAAAAGACTTTGTCATCGCACCACGACTTTCCTCGTGCTGCCGTCCTGCTGTCGTGCCACATAGATGCCGGAGCGCAGGGTTGCGCTGTCGTGGCCTGCCGTCATGCCGTCGAGGGTGTAGTATGTTGTCTTGCCGGATGTGGTCTCCTTGCCGCCGGCAACGGTCTTCCCGATGCCGTCAAGGGTGTTGAAGTGCAGGTCGTAGACCAGTTTCACCTCGTCGGTGTTGTTGGTGACGAGGCTCTCGTGCTCCCAACTGTCAAACGGTTTGCCCTCTATCGTCACGTTGTCGAAGTATATGTCGTGCACATATTTTGTCGGTGTGTCGCCCTCATACCACCCTTTGTTGCGGCTGTAGTCGCCGTCCCAACCGTAGAGACGCACGTCGTTGGCGCACTGTCCGTCACGTCTGTTGGGGCAGGACACGTTGCTGAAGCGCACGTCACTTATGTCTCCGGGGTATTTCTGATATCCGAGTATCGTGCCGTACCAGAAACTGTCCTCGAAGCCGAGGGCGATGAAGCGCGAGCAATGGTGCACGATGATGTTGTCGAACGACACGTTGCGGATGTTCGTTCCCGTGAGTGCGCAGATGTTTAGTGCCGCCCGGTCTGCCATACCCTCCGAGTGCGTGTTGCGGTCGTAGTGGCACAGCACCTCGCTGTCACTCAAAGAGATGTTCTCCATCACCTGTGCGTAGGTCTCTGCGCCTATTCCGAAGGCGTTGTTTGCGCACGTCCAGAACTGCATATTGGTGAATTTCAGGTTGCGTTCTATCTGCTGCGTGCACTCCGCCGGGTCACTTCCGTCGCCGGCAAGGCCCTTTATCGCCACGCAGTCGTCGTTGGCACGGATGAAGCAGTTGTCGATTGTCATGTCCTGGCAGCCCTGGAAGTCCATGCCGTCGCTCGAACCTCCGTCGGGACACATTATCTTCAGGTTGCTCACGGTGAGGTTCTTGGTGTATGTGTAGGTCGTCTGCCAGCCGCTGGCGTGGTATCTGTGGCAGATGATACCGTCCAAAGTGCCGCCGTCAGCACAGTCGGCACTGAACTCGGCGCCGCCCTGGTTCTCGTTGATGACCACCATTCCGTGACCTTTCACCGTGCCGCCGCCGTTGCCGATGCCGACAGTTCCCTTGACCACTGCACCGCCCGCGATGTACACGGTGCGTCCGTTGGAGGCGTAAAGACCAGTGGGATATTTTGTCGAAAGGTCATGGTAGCCCGGTCCGAAGTAGTATGTCTTGGTCTTGCGGTCATAACTTCCGTCGGTTTTTTCTGTCTTTGGCTCGTTCTCGTCGAGGGCATTGCAGAACAGATGGAGCACTCTGCCGTAGAGGAATTCGCTCTTCGGCACAATCGTAATCCACTGGTTCGCCTTGGTGATGGTGAACGACAGAATCTTGTCACCTGTCATCTTGAGGTCGGAAACCTCCGCTTTGGACGGCAGGATGGTGTAGTCGCCCAGGTCATACTTGCACACCACGACCACCTTGGTGGTGCGTCCGTCTTTGAAATCGAAGTATCCGAAGTTCACTTTCTGTCCGCTTTCCGCCTTGGTCTGGTATATTCCAGTGTAGGCTTGTCCGTCCACGAAGACGTTGAACTCGGGCGAGCCGTCAATCAAATCGTAGTCAGAGGGGCGTGTATAGGTTCTTACCGCACCGTCATCCGATGTGTAGACTTCGCCGAGTGACAGTGCGCTGCTCCATGACACCAACTCCGAAGCCGGCGAAACCGTCGTGCACAGAAAGGCTGTGATGGCAGTGAATGTCTTGCGGATACAGCGGATGCCGCCTGAAAAAACGGAATTTCTCATAGCAAGAAAGAGGTTTGCAGTTAATAATGTTTCGGTTTCGATTGTCAGGAAGGCTGTTTGCGGCTGTCATGACAGGGTTTTGCCTTCGTCTAAAACCATCACAAAGTTAACTTATTTTCCGGTTTTTTTTCAGATATTACGTTAAAAACAATTAATAAAAACTAATGTTTTTATAACATAAAAAGACGGAATATAGGGGAGGTTGTGCCGCTATAACAGCCGGCACAACCTCATATGGGCAGTTCGGATAAGCGGATATTGGTGAGTGCATGGTGCCGTCAAACTTTATGGCACCAAAGATCAGAAGTATATGTTTCCGTTTCCGATGCCTGTGGAATCTATGAACATGGCATAATAAACAGGCATATACAAGATCTTTCCGACTTGCTTTACCTCACGTTCATTGGACAGTACCAATCCTGACAGGACATGATAGTCGGGCACACTGAGCATCTTGTTCAATGCGCTGTGTACGGTATAGTCTTTCCCAGACTTTACTTCTATTGGCAGGATGCTGAGATTGTCGTAGTCGTCAACGAGGAAATCAACTTCCCCATTGTGGCGGTTGTCGTAATAGAACAAGTGGTGACCGTGTGCCTTTAGTTCCTGTGCGACTGCGTTTTCATACACGGCGCCTAAGTTGATGCTTCTTTCGTCGGCAAGTATCGGGCGCAGATTGTTATGGTAAAGTTGTGCCGTGAGTATACCGACATCATTCTGATAGAGTTTCAACAGGTTCTTTTGCGCAGATTCTTTCAACGGATACCGTGGATTGGAAATGGCATGCACGTCAAGTGTAATGCCGGAAGAGATGAGGTATTCAAACTCTTCGGTATAGCGGCAGAACCGGTCTCCTTGCCTGTGTTCTATCTCCTTGGCTACGATGCGCTTTTTCTTGTTCTCCATTTGTGAGGGAATCATGTCGAAGATGCGCCGTATGAGCAGATTGCGACTGCTGCTCTCTTCGTATTTGGAGGCGTCTTCTCCGTACATTTCGCGGATAGATTCCTGCGTTTCTCTCACCCTTACGATGTTGTGGGTCTTAAGATACACGTTGACGGCATCTGGCATTCCGCCCACCAAAAGGTATTTCCTGAACAGGTCCAACACATGTCTGTGCATCTCTTCACTGAGAGTTCCCTTCTCCAGATAACTCTTGCGCATCGCTTCTATCGCGTTTGTCCCGACCCCGTTGGCAATAAGGAACTCCTCAAAGTCAAGTTGGAACATCTGCTTGCGGATGATGCTGCCTACAGGAATGGACGTTGTGGCACGCAGAGTTAAGCCCAATAGACTTCCGCTTGCTATGAAATGATATCTGTGTTCCTGCCTCAGGAACTTGAGCATGGTAAGAAACTGGGGGTAATGCTGTATCTCATCAAGGAAAACAAGCGTGTCTTCATAATTGCCAAGTCGTGTTCCTCCCAACATGCTGAGGTTGAGATAGAAGTCTTCAGTGGTGTTTATGTTCTTGAAAATCTGCTTTCCTTCATCGTCTTCGGCAAAGTTTATCTCTACGAAATTCTTGAAAAGGCGTGTTCCCGCCTCTCTTATGATGTAAGACTTGCCGATTTGCCGTGCTCCTTCAAGTATGAGTATCTTGTCCGAACCCGATGTAAGATGGTCTCTGAGATAGTTCTCTATTTTTCTGTACAGCATGGTGTTTTACACTTTTCAATATGAAAACAGGGGTGCGAATATACACTTTTCAATATAAAATACGGTGGCAAAGTTACACTTTTCAAACGAAATGAACAAACAAAAGTGTTGTTTTCGTAATGCCAGATGCATCATGGCATTGAGCGGCGAGAGTGCAATCATAGTAGTTGAGGAGTTCTCACCGCAATTTTTTGCGGATGTTCCTTGACAAGAAAAAGGTGCAGCGGTTATGCTGCACCTGACATTTATCAATTCTGTATGGCAGCAGCGATGACGCTGCACCTGCTACTTTCGGTTGCTACAGACGGCAAACGGCCGCCGCTTTGCCATGAGATGGCTTCTGCAGATGGGCGAGACAACCCTCATATATAATAAGGTGTAACTCCCTGTTCTGCCGTTCTACTGCCGTTGGAGTTCCTGCGTCAGTTCCTCGACGCTTATCCCCAGCATCTTCATCTGGCGTGTCAGTTGCGGTATCTGCTGCTCGTAGAACTCGTGCCTGCGCTCCTCGCGTATGCGCTCGTTTGCCCCTGGGGAGACGAAATAGCCCAATCCGCGCTTGTTGTAGATGATGTTGTCCTTCGCCAGTTCTTCGTATGTCTTCATCGCCGTGTTGGTGCTCACGCAGAGATTGACGGCATATTCCCTCACCGAAGGTATTCTGCTCTCCGGCAGATAGACCCCTGCGACGATCTCGTCCATGAGTCTGTCCGCCATCTGAAGGTATATCGGTTTGTCGTTGGAAAAGTTCATTGTCGTGTGGATTAGATGTTTAACATACCGTGACCGATGACTGTCATGCGCTTGTGTATGCGGAGTGACAGCCACAGATTGAGGATTGTGAACAGCACGGAGGCCACTGTCGAGGCTATGAACAGGGTGGCTTCCTTGTTCCACCAGAACTCTATGTACACGTTGTCATATTTGGAAAGGATGTGGACGGGGATGATCACGCACACGGAACATACCACTATCCAGAACACGATCCACGAAACGGTGGTCATGATAAACGCGGTCTTGCGGAACAGGAAGCCGCCGAGAATGTAGGCGCTGAACCCCCATGCTGCCGTGGACAGCGTGAACAGCGTGCCTAAAACGGCCTTTACTGCCGGCGAACAGACTGCTCCGTCGCAGGAAATGCTGTCCGACAAGTCCAGCGACTTGCAGATTGTGGCAACCACGGAGCCGGCTGTGCCAGAGAATATCCACGACAACAGCATCTGCAGAACGTCTGCCACGCACACGGCAAGGGCGGAAACGGCGTATCCCCACACTGCCGCAAGCAGCACGCGGCCCCAGAACTTCTCGTTGCCTGATGCCGGAAGCATCATGTAGAGTGAGCGTTGCTGCTTCGTCTTGAGACCGAATGTCACCGACGAGGCGACAAATCCTGAATACACGACGAACAGGATAAGGATGATGGGAACAGTCTGCTGGAGATCGAAAGCGTTTACCGGGTGTCTGTAGGCACTGAACATCCCTGTGCTGGCTGCCATCACCAGGAAGTAGCAAAGGGTGAATGCCACCGCCATTTTGACAAAATATCTCTTGTTGGTTATCAGTAACCAACGCGTTGTTTTTGCGAAATTGTTCATTTTGTTATGCTTTTTTGCTGTCGGGAAACAGTTATTTCGTTATGAGTTCTTTGGTGTTTACTCCCTTGCCGTTGGCGTTTACGCTCTTCGCATTGCCTTTCAGCGTGATGTTACCCGACCCGTTTGTCGAGGCGTTGACATTGCCGCAGTCCACCAGTTCCGCCTCTATGTCTCCGCTGCCGGTCGTGCTTGTGGTGAAAGAGCCGCAGTTGTTGAGGTCAAGGTCTATGTCTCCGCTGCCTGTCACATTGGCTGTCACGTCAGCGCATCCCGTCACGTCCGCCTCTATGTCTCCGCTGCCTGTCACACGGAAATCGGCCTTTGTCTTGCTGAAAGCCTTTATTTCTGCGTCGCCGCTGCCCGAGACACCCACGCTTATGCGGTCTGCCGTGACCTTGCCGAGGTGCAAATCTCCGCTGCCGTTTACGCTTGCGTCAAATGTTTCCGCCGTTATCGGTGTCTTGGCATAGAATTCTCCGCTGCCGGAAATGTTGACTGCCTTCAGTGAGGGGGCACTTATCCTGAGTTTGTAGCCGCTGCGCGACATCCTCAACTGTATTGTGCCGTTCTTCGTTTTTCCGGAATTTTCTCTCAAGATTGTCAGCACACTGTCCTTCACAGTGGTCTGCACGCCCTCCATTCCTTCTTTTGTGGCTATGAGTTCCACCTTGTATGTGTCAGCCTGAGAGAACTCCACGTCAGCGCTGCCGATTATGTTTATGTTGTTGAACCCCTTCACTTTCAGTGTCTTTGTCAATACTTTGCCGTCTGACTCTCCGTCTGTCACCTTGATGGAACAAGCGGTAAGTATCATGGGAGTGAGCAACAGTGTTGCGAGAAATGTTTTTTTCATAATGTGTAGTGTTTGTTGTTGTTATGTGAATTGTTGTTTTCCTAATATTGTCTCGGTATGATGAAATGCATCATTCCGTGGTCTTACCCCTCTATTTTGTGTTGCGTCATGGCGTTGAAGAGCAGTTCCATGTTGAGCGTGGTCTCCGCCTTGTTGCCGCGTGGCGCCATTACGGCGTTGCCCTGCAGGCTCGGTTCGGCGTAGATCACGTCCTTCATGTCGTCGGGAGTGCGGTATTCGAAGACATACTTGGAGCAGATGTCGCCCACCGAAGCGTTGAGCAGCACCTGTGAGTTGTCGAGTATCAGCACATGGTCGAGCAGTTTCTCGATGTCGTGCACCTGGTGCGTGGAGATTATGAGCGTGCGGCCTGTGTCCATTGCACGCGCCACCACCTTGCGGAACTGTGCCTTTGAGGGAATGTCGAGACCGTTGGTCGGCTCGTCCATGATGAGGTGTCGTGTGCCGGTGGCGAGCGCGAAACTCATGTATATCTTTTTCTTCTGTCCCATCGACAGTGCCGACAGGTTCGGGTCGCCCTCCATTTCAAAGTCCCTCAGGCACTCGTTCATCGCCTCTTGTGAGAAGTTCGGGTAGAATGCACTGTTGGCTTTCACAAATTCACTCAACTTGATGTCGGGCAGTTCAAAGTCCTCGGTCACGAGGAATATGTCGCGCAACATCTCCGTCTTGCGCTCTTTTGATTCGTTGCCGTCCACCTTTACAGAGCCCTTTTGGGGTCGGAGCAGACCGCAGATGAGGTAGAGCAGGGTGCTCTTTCCCATACCGTTCTTGCCCAGAAGTCCGTATATGGCGTTGCCGTCCAGACGGAGGTTCAGGTCTTGAAACACGTTTTTCCTTAGGCCGGAATAACGGAATGACAGGTTCTCGATTTCAATCATAATGGATGTTTTTTGTACTTTTGATTCTTGTTTAATAGTGTACCGCTTGACTAATACACCGCAAAGGTATGACAAAAGAATATTTCCTGCAAGACTTTTCCGCACTTTTTTCAGAAAAAATCGTTTTTTCCCGTTTTTCCGCCTCCTCGCTTCTGTTTGCGGATTGCACGGAAACAACATTACATGCTGTGACAAAATCCAGTGTGGGACGAGTTGTCTACACCTAAATAATATTAAGAAAAAGCCGTCGGAACACGTTTTTTGCGGTTTTAGTTCGTATCTTTGCATTTGGTTCAAGATTCAAATGGCTATGGCAAAAGGCAAGTGTAATTTGGCCTTTATCTCTGATTCACAGATATACGAACACGTCAAAGAGACAGTCGAACAGTATAAGACTGTTATTGGTTTGGATGAGTTCAACCATAATATAATAGATCCTGTCAAACTTACTTTCGATTCAAAGGTCTACGGAAAGTCGTTTGAAGAAATCATAGAGGCAGAATGTATCAGACAGATAGACAAAGCCAACAACAACCATATAGGCTATTTCCACCAGAATCTGTTCAGATATGTAGGGCGAGGATGGCGTGTTCCCGATAAAGGATTCGATGTTGTGAATGACGAGAGGAAGATTTATGTGGAGATAAAGAACAAGCACAACACCATGAATTCTTCCTCCGGACAAGCCACCTACATAAAGATGCAAAACCAACTTCTGCGAGATTCTGACTCCACCTGCATGCTCGTGGAAGTCATAGCCAAGCAGTCGCAGAACATAACATGGTCAGTATCCTTGAGTGGAGAGAAGTACAACCACAAGAGTATCAGGCGTATTTCTGTGGACAAGTTCTATGAGATAGTTTTCGGAGACCCCGATGCCTTTATGAAATTGTGTCGTGCTTTGCCGACTATACTTGATGATGTCATAAAGGAGACGCACAAAGGAAAGATGGACAACTCTGTCTACAAGGAGTTGAAAGGCATATCTTCAGATACGTTCAAGAGTTTGTATCTGTTGGCATTTAACACTTACGAGGGCTTTGACCGTTTCTGACATGAACCAGTTTTTTACAGTAACAAACCTTGCTGACATACTTGGAGTGTCCTTGCACACGGTAAATGCCTGGGCGGACAAGGGAACTCTCTCCATGGAAAAGAACGAAAGGGGGCAGAAAGGCTTCTATTATGCCCAACTGTCAGGTATTCCGCAGATTGCCTCCATGGTCAACACGAAGTGGGAAGAGGAATGTCATGTGACACCGGCCAGGGATTTCACCTCCATAGAACTGTTCGCCGGCGGTGGCGGACTGGCTCTTGGCATGGAAAAGGCAGGCTTCCGCCATGTACTTCTCAATGAGTTTGACAAGTCCGCTTGTGCCACTCTCCGTCGCAACAGACCCGGTTGGAATGTGGTGGAGGGCGACATTCACGGAGTGTCATTCAAGGATTATGAGGGCAAGGTGGATTTTCTCTCGGGTGGATTTCCCTGTCAGGCATTCAGTTATGCCGGCAACAAGGGCGGTTTCGAGGATGCAAGGGGAACGCTGTTCTTTGAACTTGCGCGTGCCGTAAAAGAGGTCAAGCCGAAGGTTTTCATGGGAGAGAACGTGAAAGGTCTCTACACTCACGACAACGGACACACGTTTGAGGTCATCAAGAGCGTAATATCCGATTTGGGATACACCCTCGTAGAGCCTCGCGTACTGAAAGCCATACAGTACCAGGTGCCCCAAAAAAGGGAGCGTCTGATACTGATAGCCATCAGAAACGATCTCGCCGACAAGGTGACTTTCCGCTATCCGTCACCGTTCAACAGAGTGGTGACCTTGAGGGACGCTTTTTTCAAGGGTATTCTTTATGACTGTGATGTGCCCGAATCCATAGGACAGAAGTATCCGCAGAGAAAGAAAGAGATAATGGAGCAAGTTCCTATGGGCGGCAATTGGAAAGACCTGCCGGATGAATTACAGCGTGAATACATGAAGGGCAGTTATTTCTTGGGAGGCGGCAAGACTGGCATCGCCCGGCGGTTGTCGCTCGACGAACCTTCACTTACGCTCACTTGCGCCCCTGCGATGAAGCAGACGGAAAGATGTCATCCCACCGAAACACGACCGTTGACAGTGAGGGAATATGCCCGAATCCAGACTTTTCCCGACGACTGGGAGTTCTGTGGCAACATGACAGCCCAGTACAAGCAGATAGGTAATGCTGTCCCTGTAAATCTCGCCGCGGCAGTAGGGCGTTCACTCATCCGGCTTTTCAATGACATAGAGGCTTTATAACAACGTTTTGGCCGCTGTTGCGGTGCGCTGTTATGGAAGAATTGTTCATATTTACAGTACTATTGTGCAAATCAAAACAAATCGGGCAAAAAAGTCTTTGCCGTAATTTCGCATTGTAAGGAAAAGTCGTACATTTGCGACAAAGTAAGCACGTTGTGCCGGAAAAAGTGCAGCCTGAACCTGAATCTCTGCCTTTCGGACAGCGCAAGACACAGAAACCTTGCAACGAAATGATGGACACTGCGAAACCCAAATTACGCTTTTGCGCCGCCATGCTCCGTGTGGCGTTGGCAGCAATGTCCGTTTTCTCGTTGTGGAGCTGCGGAAAAATCGACTTCGAAGGCATTGACGACGGTGGCGAGACGGACGGTTTCGCCGTGCGTTTCAACGTGGAAGAGTACACCGTCACCGACTTCGGCGACACTTCGTCAGAGGCAAAGGGAGTGAAGAAGCAGCGCAAGGCGGCAAAGGAACTCGGCACTGTGCTCAACTTCGCGGTCTTTCAGGACGGCACGAAAGTGCGCTCCGTTAACCAGAAAGCCGACGACGATGACTTCGGCAACATCTCAGTAAACCTTGGGGAGGGCACATACCAGGTGGTGATACTCATCCACAGTTGCGACGGCAACGCCACTTTCACCTCGCCGGATAAGATAACCTTTCCCGACAACAAGGTGACCGACACATTTATATATAGTGCGGACTTGGATGTGGATGGCAGTTCCGACAACACCGTCGCCGTCCATCGGGCGGTTGCGAAATACCGTCTCACGGTGGCAGACGACATCCCGGAGAACGTGGCGACAATGGAGTTCTACTACACCGGGGGCAGTTCCACGCTCAACGCAACGTCCGGACTGGGCTGCGTCAACTCACGTCAGACGGAACAGAGAACCGTCGTCGGCCGCACGGCAGGGCAGGTTTTCGAGATATACACGTTCCCTCACACCGCCGCAGACGAACTGAAGATTACCGTCAGGGCACTCAACAAGGGCGGCGAGACGGTGAAAGAGCAGGTCTTTGAGAATGTTCCTGTGGAGCAGAACAAGATTACCAACCATGCCAAAGCGTTCTTCGGGGGTACTTCCGGCGGCACTATCGAGGGTGATGCGCACGTTGTTGTCGGCGGCGATGACGCATGGACAGGAGAAATAAACTATTAAATGAATATGAGAAAGATTGTTTTTAGTCTGTTCGCCATACTCATGGCAGCAACGGCGATGGCACAACAGCCTCGTCCGGAGTATCCACGTCCGCAGTTTGAGCGCAAGGACTGGGTCAACCTCAACGGTCAGTGGACATACACTTTCGACTTCGTCGGCGAGGGGCTTGAGAAGGGTTTGCCCGACAGCAAGGGCTTTGACAAGACCATAACGGTGCCTTTCTGCCCGGAGAGCAAACTGTCAGGTGTGGGCTATACCGACTTTATCACCAACATCTGGTATCACCGTGACATACAGCGTCCTGCCGCCTGGGAGGGCAAGGACGTGCGTCTCAACTTCGGTGCGGTGTACTATAATTCCGAGATTTTCATCGACGGCAAACTCGCAGGGCGTCATTTCGGCGGCAGCACAAGTTTCTCCGTGGACGTGACAAAGTTCCTTGCCGACGGCAAGAGCCACTCTCTCGTGGTGCACGCCTACAGCGACACGCGCACGACAAAGCAGACTGCCGGCAAGCAGAACGTCCGTCTCCACCAGTTCGAGTGCATGTATACGCGCTGCACCGGCATCTGGCAGACCGTCTGGATGGAACCTGTTGAGAAGAACGCACTGCAGAGTGCGCAGGTCATTACCGATATTGACCAGAAGCAAGTCATCGTTCACCCGACATTCTACGGCCAGTCCGGCGCGACGTTTACCGTCACAATGAAGGACAACGGCAAGGTTGTGGCAAAGCAGACGGTAAAGGCCACCAACAATTCCACGGTGGTTCTGCCGGTGAAAAAACCAAAACTCTGGAGCCCCGAGTCGCCGTTCCTCTATGACCTCACATACGAAGTGAAGGCTGCCGACGGCAAGGTCATTGATGCGGTTGCGTCCTATGTGGGCATGCGCAAGATACATATTGAGGGCAACAAGGTGTACCTCAACAACGAACCGATATACCAGAGGCTCGTCCTCGACCAGGGTTACTACCGTGACGGAGTGTGGACTGCGCCTACCGACGCAGACCTCAAGCGCGACATAGAACTCTCCATGGAGGCCGGATTCAACGGCGCCCGCCTGCACCAGAAGGTGTTTGAGGAGCGTTTCCACTATTGGGCCGACAAACTCGGATACCTCACTTGGGGCGAGGCTGCTTCGTGGGGACTCAACACCAACGACCCTGAGGCGGGACGCAACTTCCTCAGCGAGTGGAGCGAAGAGATTGTCCGCGACCGCAATCACCCCTCTATAATCACATGGACACCCATGAACGAGGAGTGGTGGCCTGACCGCGTGCAGTTCCCGAGATTCGTTTCCGACGTGTATGACATCACCAAATCGCTCGACCCGACACGTCCTGTCAACGACGTTTCAGGCGGAGTCCACATCAAGACAGATATCTGGTCAACCCACAATTACGAGCAAGATCCGGCCAAACTCAAGGACATCGTGTACAACGGAACACGCTGGTTCCAGACACCTAACAACGTCGTTGACGTGACGAGAACCAATGTCGGGTTCAACCGTCCGGTGGAAAACAACCGCTACGAGTTCCTCACTTACGATGCGCCCACGATGCCTTACATCCTCGATGAGTTCGGTGGCATCAAGTGGGTGAAGGGTCAGGACCAGGCGACAGGCAACAGCAACGCCTCTTGGGGCTATGGTGAGCCGCCCCATTCCCTCGAAGAATTCTACTCAAGACTTGAGGGTCAGATCGACGCGCTCATGGAGTTGTCGGACCATGTGTGGGGATACACCTACACGCAACTCACCGACGTGGAGCAGGAACAGAACGGAGTATACTTCTATGACCGCACTCCCAAGTTCGACATGAAGCGCATCCACGCAATATTCTCGAAGCATCCAGCGGGATCGAAATAGTTTTTTTTAGCATTACTGACAATGGTTTTTCCGGGCGGCACCCAAGCGTGGGTGTCGCCCGGATGTGCTTTTCGCGGCGGTTCACGTCCGTGGTTCGGCCGAACCACGGACGATAGCAGGTCAGACCACGACCGTTATCCGGCCGAACCACGGTCGTGAACAACCTGCCGAAAGGTTGCTTTTGGTCACCGGAAGCACAGTCCTTGCATGGCGTAACGACAGTTTCAGGACAACAAAAATGCCGTCCAGACATCGTCTGAACGGCATTTGTTTATAATAAGTGGGATATTGCCCTTGCGTGCGGGGGAAGTTCCTCTGTAGGACAAAGGATGCTTTCCTCCGGCGGATTACTCCTGTCCCTCCATTATCTTCTTCTCTATCTCATCGCAAAGTTCGGGGTTGTCGCGGAGCAGAGCCTTGACGGCATCACGTCCCTGACCCAGTTTGCTGCCGCCGTAGGAGAACCATGAGCCGCTCTTCTGTATGATGTTGCGCTCCACGCCGAGGTCAACGATCTCGCCGACCTTGGATATTCCCTCGCCGAAACTTATCTCGAACTCCGCCTTGCGGAACGGTGGCGCCACCTTGTTCTTCACCACCTTGACGCGCACTTGGTTGCCTATGGCGTTGTCGCCGTCCTTTAGCGTGGTGACCTTGCGTATGTCGAGGCGCACGGAAGCGTAGAACTTGAGCGCGTTACCGCCTGTTGTCGTCTCGGGGTTGCCGAACATCACGCCTATCTTCTCGCGCAACTGGTTGATGAAGATGCACGTCGTGTTTGTCTTGGAAATGGTGGATGTGAGTTTGCGGAGCGCCTGGCTCATGAGGCGTGCGTGCAGTCCCACCTTGTTGTCTCCCATGTCTCCCTCGATCTCTGCCTTGGGAGTGAGGGCGGCAACGGAGTCGACCACGATGATGTCAACGGCGGCTGAGGATATCAACTGGTCGGCAATCTGCAGTGCCTGTTCGCCGTTGTCGGGCTGTGAGATGTAGAGACTGTTGACGTCTACGCCAAGTTTCTCGGCGTAGAAACGGTCGAAGGCGTGCTCTGCGTCGATGAAAGCCGCTATGCCTCCCTGCTTCTGGCACTCGGCGATGGCGTGGATGGCGAGCGTCGTCTTGCCTGAAGACTCCGGGCCGTAAATCTCTATTATGCGCCCTTTCGGATAGCCTCCGACGCCAAGAGCCATGTTAAGCCCGATGCTGCCGGTGGGTATCACGTCGACCTTTTCCACCTTGTCGTCGCCCAACTTCATTATGGAACCCTTGCCGAAGTCCTTTTCTATCTTCGACATTGCTGCCTGGAGAGCCTTCATCTTGGCTTCCATCGGGCTGCACTGGGTCTCTTCCGTATTTTCCTTTTTAGCCATATTGTATCTTGTTTTTATAATTCCAAATCACCGTCAAACACCTCATGCCACGGCAGTCCCTGCTTGTTGAGTTGCTCCATGAACGGATCCGGGTCGAAGTCTTCCACGTTCCACACGCCCGGTTTCTTCCATATTCCCTTGAGGAACATCATCGCTCCGATCATCGCCGGCACGCCTGTGGTGTAACTTACGCCCTGCATGCCGGTCTCCTTGTAGGCTTCCTGATGGCTGCAGTTGTTGTAGACGTAGTAGGTGTGCTCCTGTCCGTCCTTCGTTCCGCGTATGCGGCAGCCGATGGAAGTCTCCCCTTCGTAGTTCTCGCCGAGGTCTTGCGGATTGGGAAGCACCGCCTTGAGGAACTGCAGGGGCACGATTTTCACTTTTGCGTTGCCTGTTCCGTCGGCGAGTGGAGCCTCGTATTCTATCTCGTCAATGCGGCTCATGCCGAGGTTCTGTATGCAGTCGAGATAGGTGAGGTACTGCTGTCCGAAGGTCATCCAGAAGCGTGCCTGCTTGATAGAGGGGTAGTTCTTGACGAGCGACTCCAGTTCCTCGTGGTGCATGAGGTAGGATTCGCGCGCCCCGATGTTGGGGTAGGTGAGCGGCTTGTGCACTTCGAGCGGTTCGGTCTCTATCCACTTGCCGTCCTTGTAGTACAGTCCCTTCTGGGTAATCTCGCGTATGTTGATTTCGGGATTGAAGTTCGTGGCGAACGCTTTGTGGTGGTTTCCTGCGTTGCAGTCAACGATATCGAGCGTGGTAATCTCGTCGAAGTGGTGCTTGGCGGCGTATGCCGTGTAGACGCCGGACACTCCCGGGTCGAAGCCACAGCCGAGAATGGCTGTCAGGCCGGCTTTTTCGAACTTGTCCTTGTATGCCCATTGCCAACTGTACTCGAAGTGCGCCTCGTCCTTAGGCTCGTAATTGGCGGTGTCGAGGTAGTGGCATCCGCACTCCAGACAAGCCTCCATGATGGTCAGGTCCTGGTAAGGCAGTGCGAGGTTGATGACCAGTTCCGGCTTGTAACTGTTGAAGAGGGCAACCAGTTGCTCCTTTTCGTCAGCGTCGACTTCGGCGGTCTTGATGTCCATGTCGTATCCTTTGGCGTGGATGTCAGCCACCAGTTTGTCGCACTTTGCCTTTCTCCGGCTCGCTATCATCAGTTCTGTAAACACGTCAGCATTCTGCGCTATCTTGAATGCTGCTACGGTTGCAACGCCCCCGGCGCCAATCATTAAAACTCTGCTCATGGTTTTTTGCTGTTGGAAAATGTATCTTTTGTCAATGGTTTCTACTCCTTTATCTCGTCGGAACGTATGCCCAGTGCCGACATGAGGGAATATCCCAGTATCTCCTGGCGGAAGTTTCCTCCCGGCATGGGCTGCATCGCAAACATCGTGATGCGCTTGCTGTCGTCGTCGACGTGCTGCAACGCTCCTCTCAACTGGCTGTATGTGACGCCGTCGTCGGCATCGGGCACTATCATGATGCGCCGCGTTTCCTTCGCCGCACAGGCAGCCCCGACCACATCGTTGACGAATTGTGTCTTGCTGACGATGTCCTCCACGTCGAGTGAAGTCATCGTAAACTCGCCCAAATTGTCGGAAAAAGCCTTGCCGTCAAGTTCTTCCCTGTAGTCGGAGGGGGTGAAATTCTCGAGCGACTTGCTGCCTTTGTCGTGGATAAAAATCACCTGTGTGGAGTTCTTTCCTTCCCTTATGCCGCCGTCAAGGGCTATGCAGTCTATCCAGTGCGCAAGGTCTGCCTTGGGGATATGCCTGCCTATCATCCTCTCGAAATTGACAGTCAGATCGAAAGCCACCTTGTCTATGAAATCGGAATCGGCGATAATGATATTCTCACACCATTGTGTCTGTGTGTTCATGCTGCAAATTTAGGAAAAAACTTTCATTTTGCAATCTGCTCATTACATTTTTTTGTGCAGCCTGACAAAGTGTGTGCAAAAAGCCTCCGGGGAGGTAACATTTCGTCAAAACCGTGCCGTTGAAGCGTAAAAATATTAGTAATTTTGTGTCGTTTCATTAATAAAGTATAACAAAACAAAGGATTAAAAAGAGATGACGTCTTTCGCTATTGCCATTGTTACGGTCTTTGTGATAGGCTATTTGTTTATTGCGCTTGAGAGTGTTACCAAAATCAACAAGGCTGCCATAGCCCTTTTGATGTGTGTGATCTGCTGGTCACTGTATTCGATAGGTTGTGCCGAGGGCGCAATACTTCCCGGCGAACTGTTCGGGCAGGGCGGTCTGGAGAATCCGGGCGACATCGGCAAGGTGCTTGAGGAATACCTTGGCGAGGCCGGAACGACCCTTTTCTTCCTCATGGGAGCCATGACTATCGTCGAGATTGTGGACCAGCACGGGGGACTCAACTTCGTAAGCGACGTCATAATGACCCGTCACAAGAGGAAACTCCTGTGGCGTGTGGCGTTCATGACGGCGATAATCTCCGCCGTGCTCGACAACCTCACCACTTCGATAGTGATGATAATGATTCTCCGCAGGCTCATTCCCGACTTCAAGGATCGTATATGGTACGATGTGTGTGTCATCATCGCCGCCAACTCAGGAGGCGCTTTCTCGCCGATAGGGGACGTGACCACCATCATGTTATGGAACGGCAAGCAGATCAGTGCCCTCGGTGTCCTCATGGAGGTGACCATTCCTGCCTTTGTCTCCTTTATCGTCCCGACGGCTCTGTTCCAGCGTCATCTGTCGGGAACGTTTGACCTTCCCACCACGAAAGAGGAGCGTGCGGCCATGCGCGTGGGTGCTGTCACTCGCCGTCAGCGCGTGATAATCTTCCTGCTTGGCGTGGGCGGTCTCTGCCTCGTGCCCCTTTTCCACCTGATAACGGGACTGCCTCCGTTCCTCGGAATACTCCTCGTGCTCGGCATACTGTGGGTGACCACCGAACTGATGTACCACAACAAGGACGAGCATGACCCGATGGCGAAGCGCGTGACCCAACTTCTGAGCCACATAGACATGACCACCATACTGTTCTTTTTGGGTATTCTCATGGCGGTGTCAGCCCTCGGAAAGATCAACGCTCTTACGACTATGGGCAACTGGCTCGGTGATGTCACCTCCAATCTGGGTGTCGTCCAGCACTACGTCATTACCGGTGTGATAGGTGTGTTGTCCGCTGTTGTCGACAATGTGCCGCTCGTTGCCGCCTCGATGGGCATGTACGAGATAGATCCGTCGGTCGCTGCCTTTGCCCAGGACGGCGTGTTCTGGCAGATGCTTGCCTACTGTGCGGGTGTCGGAGGTTCCATGCTCATCATCGGATCTGCCGCCGGTGTGGTTGTCATGGGACTGGAAAAGATCAGTTTCGGCTGGTATATGAAGAACGTGACACTGAAGGCTTTCGCCGGATACATTGCCGGTATACTGGTCTATTACGTCCTTCGCGAAGTGCTGCTGCCGCTGTTATGTTAGACATGAGATGAGAAAAATATTCTTTACAATGTGCAGTCTGCTCCTGACAACAACTCTGTCGGGGCAGACTGTTTTTGATTCCTACTTCGAAAAGGCGAAGTCCTTTGCCGAGGCTTTCCCCCGGGAGAAGGTGCATCTGCACTTCGACAACACGAGTTACTATCAGGGTGACACCATCTGGTTCAAGGCTTACGCCGTGACAGAGGGCGACAACCGGTACAGCAAGATATCGCGTCCGCTCTATGTGGAACTCGTAGACCAGTTGGGAAACGTAATGGAACGCCAGATAGTGAAACTCACTGACGGCAGCGGAGAGGGGCAGATATCGCTCTCCAACACCTTTTTCACCGGCTATTACGAGGTGCGCGCCTACACGAAATGGATGCTCGCGTTCACCGATGACAGTTATTTCACGCGCACATTCCCCGTTTACAGGAAACCGCTCGGCGCAACCGGCGCAAAGAGACAGATTGCCCAGTACCGCATGGACGACAGCATGAAACAGCGTCCGCAGGACAAACTCGACGCCCTCAACGTGCGCTTCTACCCCGAAGGGGGCAAACTCGTGCAGGGAGTGCAGTGCGTTGTGGGAATGGAAACGCTCAGCCGCGACTCGGGTTGGGTGGATATCAACGGCACTCTTGTGGCTTCCGACGGCACGCCGATAGTGCCTGTGTCGACCATACACGACGGAATGGGCACGTTCATGTACACTCCAACCGCCAAGCCTGCTTCCGTTGAGTTCGTCTACAACGGCAAGAAACGCACCTTCAAACTGCCTTCTGCCGAGCAGAACGGATACTGCATAACGCTCAACAACAAGGAGACGGAGTTTGACGTGACGGTGTCACGCAGTGCAACGACCGCCTCCGAACCGCTGGCGCTCTTCGTCACGTCGGGCGGAATGCCCTGCACCTACGTCCCGGTGAATCTCTCCTCGGCGGCGACGCAGCGGTTTAAGGTGCTTACGTCAGACCTTCCTGCCGGCGTGGCGCGCCTGTCGCTCGTCAACGGAAAAGGGCAGACGCTGCTCGACCGCTTCGCTTTCGTCTATCCGAAAGACACTCTCAGCATGGCGGCAACGACCGACAAGGCTGTCTATGGGGCTTTTTCCAAGATAGGCTGCACAGTGAGCGTGAAGTCATCGGACGGTACACCGCTTGCGGGAGTACCTGTCTCGCTCTCAGTGTGCGACGCTGCCGCATCCGACTACATCGCCAACGGCGCGTCCATATACACCGACCTGTTGCTCACGTCGGAACTGAAGGGCTACATCAACCGCCCCGAATACTACTTTGAACAGCACAACCGCACGAGGCGCAAACTGCTCGACAACCTGCTGCTGATACGCGGCTGGCGCAAATATGACCTGCAACAGGCGTTCGGAGTGAGCGAGTTCACGCCGCGCTATCTGCCCGAAGACAGGCTCACGCTCTATGGAAAGGTGAAGTCTTACTTCCAGAAAAGCGACGGACTTGGGGTCACCATACTCGCCAGCAACGACACTTCCCATGTGGCAGGAATGACCGTCACCGACTCTATCGGGCGTTTTTCCGTACCTCTCGACGACTTTGAGGGCCGCATGGACGCCCTCTTCCAGACGAGGAAAGAGGGCAAGAAACTGAACCGTGCCTCGGCAATCAGTCTTGAGAGGCTCTTCGAACCGGCTCTGAGAAAGTATGACTATGACGAGTTGAATCCCTGGTGGGATGTGGCGGTGGACTCCGTTGCGTTTGCGAAACTCGTCAAGGAGGTCGACCCCTACAGTGCTGACGATGCCGATGACATCGTGCTTGACGAACTTGTAGTAAAGGCTAAGAACAGGAAAAAGAAGACTGTGAACGACACGGAACGCTTCGAACGTTCAATACTCGGCTACTACAACATACGCCAGATTGTGGATGATATGCGTGACAACGGCAAGATCGTCAACGGCGACATAGGGAACCTGATGCACGAAATAAACCCGAACATCAATTTCAAGGGTACATATTATAAGGTGGACTCCATTGTCTACTGCGTGCAGGGGAAGAATATGGAACGAACGTTCATAGACAATTACATCGACGACATAGAGACTGCGATGCTCTATTATGACCGTTCCGGGACGCGCGCTTTCAGTTTCGGTGACGACTTCAAGGCCAAGGAGACTACCGTAGAGGACTATTGGACGGGCGTGACTGCCGACACCGCCAACGTGGCAGCGCTGAAAGACCTGTATGTGAGGCTCGATTTCACAATGGACGAGCGGTTCAATCCCAACAAGAGTTACCTCACGTCGCGCGGCTTGAGGAAGACTTACATCCAGGGCTACAGCCGTCCCTGCGAGTTCTATTCGCCGCAATATCCCGACGGAGCGCTCGGGGCTGTCGACGACAACCGCCGCACACTCTACTGGAATCCGTCGCTTGTCACCGACGAAAACGGTGAGATACGTGTGGACTGTTACAATTCACGCAATGCCACATATCTCACCGTGTCTGCCGAAACTCTTGTCGACGGCCGCCCGGCGGCAGTCAATGTCAACTCCGTGGCGGCGTCTGTCGGAAGCGGAGTCCTCACTCCTGTTGCGCCGTAGTGGTGCAACAGGAGAGGGGACGATTCCTTTCTGCTTATTTGATGTGTATCTTCGCCCACACCGGATAATGGTCTGAGGCGGTGCGAAGCTGGTGACGCTTGAGGTCAATCTCCTGCGGAGCGTCATTGCCTTTCGTGTCCTTGCTGTCTTTGACCTCCGTCCAGTAACCGTTGGTCATCACTGCATAGTGGTCGACAGTGAACGCCGGAGACACGAAGATGTGGTCAATGCGCGAGTCGGTCTTCATGTTCGGGTCGTAGTTGTTGAACGTTCCGTTCTCCGCGAACTTCTGCACGGCGGCGGTAAACGAGTCCTTCAGTATGCCCGAACCCACGAATGTGTTGTATATCTCGTTCTTCTGGTCTACGTTGAAGTCGCCGGTCAGTATGACGGGAGCGCCATTCGCTATCTCGGAAATCTTCTTTACAGCCAGTTTCGCAGCCTCGCGGCGTGCCACGATACCCACATGGTCCATGTGCAGGTTGAAGTAATAGAACGTGAACTTCGTATCCTTCTGGCGGAACTTGCCCCATGTGCAGATTCTTACGCACGCCGCATCCCAGCCCAGTCCGGGCTTGTCAGGCGTTTCCGAAAGCCAGAAATGACCCTCGTCAAGCAGTTTTATGCGGTCTTTCTTGTACCAGATGCACTCGTATTCACCCGCTTCCTTGCCGTCGTCGCGTCCCACTCCGATGTAGTCGTAGCCGTCAAGTCCAGCCTTGAGGTCCACGACTTGGTCGTGCAGAACCTCCTGTGTGCCGAAGATGTCGGGGTCTTCAAAGTTCACCTGTCCGCAGATTACGCCCACGCGGTTGTCCCAACCGTTGCCGTTTTTGGCGTCGCTGCCGTTTTCGTTTCGGATGTTGTAAGTGCCCACAAACAGTTTTTGGGCGTTCAGAGACATGACATTCAGGCTGACGAGAGCCGTCGCCAATGTCAGCAGGAGTAGAGTACGTTTCATTTTTTTTGTTTTTTGTCGTTGGTGCCGGATTTGCCGGCGGCAGTGTTGTTATCCTCTTTTACTGTCAGCGGAGAGTCGAAACTGAGTGTGCTGATCGGTACTTCATAGTCCGATATGGAAAAGTCGGTCTCGGGCATCTCGTAGTCCGGCAGACGGAAAGGCACTCCTTCCGGGTGGTAGACTTCCACCTCCACCGTGCTGATGCCGTGCGTCAGCATGCCCAGTTCCTTGGCAGCCCTGTAACTCAGGTCTATGATTCGCCCTCTCCTGAAAGGACCTCTGTCGGTCACTTTCACCACAACCTCCTTGCCGTTGGCGAGATTCCTCACCTTGAGGAGAGTGCCGAAGGGATGCGTGCGGTGTGCACAGGTGAGACTGTCGTGGTGCAGTCTGTCGCCGCTTGCTGTCCTGCTGCCGGTGGAACGTCTGGAATAATACGACGCCTTGCCCTTTTGCACGTGCCCCGACCGCTTCTCATGCTTGGTCTGAGCCATGCACGAAAACCATGACAGGAGTACTGCAATTATCATTAATGCGCTCTTTCTCAATCGGTTTAGGCTGTTGGTGTTTTGCAAAAGTAGTGAATATATATATGAAAAGCAAACCTTTTCATGTTTTTTTAGTATTTTTGCCCTTGGATAAAACGACCGAAACAACTGACAGAAATTGGTACCTATCAAGTGGAATAATGCCGATATGCGTGATGTGACCTTCATGAATCTGATGACACACCGCATATACAACGTGCTGATAATAGCCAATCCGTACGACGCTTTCATGCTTGAGGATGACGGCAGAATAGAGGAAAAGATTTTCAACGAGTACATGGAACTGGGTCTGCGCTACCCGCCGTCGTTCATAAAGGTGAGCACTGCCGAGGAGGCATCGCGCGTCCTCGACAGCAACAAGGTGGATCTGGCTCTGTGTATGCCGGGCAATGCCGACAACGATGCCTTCGACGTGGCGCGCGCAGTCAAGGAACGCTACCCCCAGTTGCCGTGCATCGTGCTCACGCCTTTCTCCCACGGAATAACCCGAAGGATGCAAAACGAGGATCTGTCGATATTCGACTACATCTTCTGTTGGCTTGGCAACACCAACCTTATCACATCTATCATAAAGTTGATAGAGGACCGCATGAACCTCGAAAACGACACCCGGGAGGGCGAGGTGCAGGTAATCCTGCTCGTGGAGGACAGCATCCGCTTCTATTCCTCTATCCTTTCCAGCCTCTACGGCTACATCCTCCAGCAGAGCCACCGCTTCTCCACCGAGGCACTAAACCGCCATGCGGCGACCTTGAGGATGCGCGGCAGACCGAAGGTGGTGCTTGCCCGCACCTATGAAGAGGCCGTTTCAATCTACGACAGATACCGTGACAATATGCTCGGAGTAATCTCCGACATGCGCTTTCCGATGGCCGTGGGCGGCGAGAAGGACGCTGAGGCTGGCCTGAAACTGTTGCGCTACATCCGTGCGCACGACGAATACGTGCCGCTTGTCATCGAATCGTCAGAGGCGGACAACCGTCAGAAGGTCGAAGCGGAGAGATTCCTTTTTGTCGACAAGAACTCCAAGAAGATGAGCATCGACCTTCGCAACCTGCTGGAGGAGCACATGGGATTCGGCGACTTCATCTTCCGTGACCCCAAGACCAAGCAGGAAGTGGCGCGCATAGCGTCGTTGAAGGAACTGCAGGACAAGATTTTCGACATCCCGACAGACTCCATGCTCTACCACATATCGCGCAACCACATGAGCCGTTGGCTGTCGGCGCGCGCCCTTTTCCCCATTTCCACCTTCCTGAAGCGCATCACCTGGCACGAACTACAGGACGTCGACGCCCACAGACAGATTATCTTCGACGCCATAGTGCGCTATCGCAGGATGAAGAACCTCGGTGTCGTGGCTGTGTTTGACCGCATGAAATTCGACCGCTTCGCCCATTTCGCGCGCATCGGCGAGGGTTCGCTCGGAGGAAAGGGCAGGGGACTGGCGTTTCTCGACAACATAATAAAGGAGCACGAGGAGTTCAACCAGTTTGAGGGAGTGACCGTGCAGATTCCCAAGACGGTGGTTCTCTGCACCGACATATTCGATGAATTCATGGAGAGAAACGCTCTCTACCAGATTGCGCTCTCCGATGCTTCCGACGAAGAGATTCTCTCTGCGTTTCTCAAGGCACAGTTGCCCGACTCGCTGCGCGAGGATTTCAACATCTTCATCGACGCCACCCACTCGCCGCTTGCCGTCCGTTCGTCGTCACTGTTGGAGGATGCCCACTACCAGCCGTTTGCCGGAGTGTACAGCACCTACATGATTCCGTATCTTGAAGACCACGAGATGATGCTCCAGATGCTGGCGAACGCCATCAAGGGAGTGTACGCTTCGGTCTATTACAGGGATTCTAAGGCGTACATGACTGCCACTTCCAACGTAATTGATCAGGAAAAGATGGCGACCATAATACAGGAGGTGGTGGGCAAGCAGTACGGCACACGCTATTATCCCAATATCAGCGGAGTGCTCCGAAGCATAAATTATTACCCCATAGGCGACGAGAAAGCCGACGAGGGGATAGCCTCTCTGGCTCTCGGACTGGGCAAGTACATCGTCGACGGAGGGCTGACCTTGCGCGTGTCACCTTATCATCCGGCGCAGGTGTTGCAGACAAGCGAACTGGATATTGCCCTGAAAGAGACGCAGACACAGTTCTATGCGCTCGACATGAGCCATGTAGGCAATGACTTCAAGGTGGACGACGGTTTCAACATACTGAAACTGAAGGTCAAGGAAGCCTATGCTGATGGTGCGCTCAACAACATCGCCTCCACCTTTGATCCCGACGACCAGATGATCTATGACGGTCTCTACGACAAGGGAAGGAAGATCATCTCTTTCGCCGGAGTGCTGCAGCACGGTGTCATGCCGCTGCCGGAGATACTCCAGATGGTGATGCGTCAGGGTGCGGAAAGTATGCGCCGCCCCATCGAGATAGAACTTGCCGGCAACATAGAGCGTGACGGTTCGGGAGAGATCTACCTCTTGCAGATACGCCCGATAGTCGATTCAAAACAACGGCTTGACGTGGATGTCACGACATTGCCCGACAGCCAGTGCCTCATGCGCACTGCCTCGTCGCTCGGGCACGGCATCATCGACGATGTGAGTGACGTGGTGTATGTGAAGACCGGCGAAGGTTTCTCGGCGCAGGACAACCCTGCGATAGCCGACGAGGTGGAGCGCATGAACCGCAGATTCCTCGATTCGGGCGAGGGATATGTGCTCGCCGGACCCGGACGATGGGGCTCGAGCGACCCTTGGTTGGGCGTTCCGGTGAAGTGGCCTCACATCTCCGGCGCGCGGCTGATATGCGAAGTGGCTGTGCCCGGCTACTTCGTGGAACCCAGTCAGGGCACTCATTTCTTCCAGAACCTCACTTCCCTTGGCGTGGGATACTTCACCGTGGACAAGGAAAAGGGATTTTTCCGTCAGGACTTGCTTGATGCCATGCCAGCCGTTGAGGAGACTGCGCACCTCCGGCACGTGCGCTTTGACCGTCCGCTGCGCATCCTCATGGACGGAATGAAGCAAGTCGGAGCGGTGCTGACAGGTGATGCCGCAGAGCAGGAACAGTAAAAGGGCAGCGCCACAGCGGCGCTGCCCTTCTCTTATAGTGTTGTTTCTGCCTATTTACCGAACAGTTTCCAGCACACCGAAGCACAGACTGCGCCTACCAATGGGGCTACAATGAAGATCCAGAGGTTGGCGAGAGCCTCGCCTCCTGCGAAGATTGCAGGGCCTATGGAGCGTGCGGGATTGACGGATGTGCCTGTGAAATGGATACCGACAAGGTGGATGAGAACGAGCGTGAGACCTATCGCCAGTCCGGCAAGGGTGCCCGCTCCCTTCTTCGCGTCGGTCGTGCCGAGAACCACAAGCACGAAGATGAACGTGAGCACTGCCTCGACAACGAGGGCGAGAACGACCGAACCGTCACATCCGGCGATACCGTTGGTGCCGAGACCCGACTCCGCTCCGTAGATGCCGCACAACAATGCGCCGGCCACAACGCCGCCGACAATCTGGCCGACCCAGTAGCCCAGGGCGTCCTTGGCGCTCATCCTGCCGGAGCAGAGCACTCCGAGCGTGATGGCAGGATTGATGTGGCAGCCCGAAACCCCGCCGATGGTGTAGGCCATGGCCACGACAGTGAGACCGAAAGCGAGGGCTGTTCCTACGACCGAAGCGGTGTCGTCACCGCTGCAACCGAGTGAGAGGGCCGCACCGCAGCCCATGAACGTCAGCACGAAAGTGCCGATGGCTTCTGCTAAATACTTTTTCATAAGAGTTTGTTTATGGTTAATGGTTAGTATATGGCGGACGGTCGTCGCAACGGCGCGGCAACCGCCCGTCGGTGTAAAGTTATTGTTTCACTTCTGGATACATGGCGTTCCACCATGAGTCATCGTCCTGCAGCCAGTGCTTGAACCATGCCATCATGGTGTCAATCCACTTCTTGCGCTTGCTGTAGTCCATGATGCCGTGGTTCTCGCCCTCCACCATGACAAAGGCGGTGGGCACTCCCAAAATTTTCATCGCCGTGTACATCTGTATCGATTCGCCTATAGGCACGTTGGTGTCGGCAGTGCCGTGGGTGAAGAGTATGGGCTTGTGTATCTTGTCGGCATTGTAGATGGGCGACCTGTCGACATAAAGGTCCTTCCTCGTCCACGGATAACTGTTGGCCATACTGGTCTCCGAATAGGAGAAGCCCCAGTAACCCTCGCCCCAATAGGACGTGTGGCTGGATATTCCGGCGTGTGATATGCCGCAGGCGAAGAGGTCGGTCTTGGAGAGCAGGACCTGGGTCATGAAACCTCCGTAGGATGCGCTGACGCAACCGATCTTGTCCTTGTTGACCCACGGATTGCTGTCGGCGAACTGTTCGGTAGCCTCGATGATGTCCTCAGCCACGCCCTCGCCGGCGGTGTTGACATGGCGTGCGGCCCACTCCTGACCGAATCCTGACGCACCGCTCGGGTTGACCACGAAGACGATATAGCCCTGTGCGTTCCAGTAGTGGCAGGGATAGTGAGAGCCTCCGCCGAACCTGCGCGAGGTGGGAGCGCAGCCCCCGTAGTAGTCGACGATGACAGGATACTTGCGTGAGGGGTCGAAATTGGCAGGGAGGAGGTAGAAACCGGTGATGTCATAGCCCCTGCTGCTGTGGCAGACATAGGACTTGCACTCGCCGAGTTGTATCTCCGCCATACGCTCTTTGTTGATGTCCTCCACGAGGGTGACGCGGTTTTTCTTGCCGAGAGAGATTGCATAGATGCGGTCGGGGGTACATTCCGACGCTCCGCTTATCATCATCAGCGGTGCCTTGTCGGCGATGGTCATGCCGCTGACAACCTCTACCGGCTGGTCGACAAACGTGATTTCATCGGTCTTCGGGTCGAGCCTGTAGAGGCTGACGGAGTCTTTGTTCTCTGCGGTGAAGTATATCTGCCCATCATAATCGGAGGCGGTGATGTCCTGTATGCTCGGGTCGAAGTCCTTGGTGAGGGGTGTCACTTTCTTCGTGGGGATGTCGAGGCTGAAGAGTTGGTACTCATACATCGACGGTGTCATTCCCTCCGGCAGGTTCTTTCCTATGCCTCCGAACGCCTCGGCAGTGCCTCTCACGATTACTCTGTCGTCGGAATGGGGCACGAAAACTGCCATACTGCAGAATCCGTCGTCCTCAATGATTTTCTCCGTGGTCATGTTCTGCACGTCAAGACGGTAGAAAGTGCTGACCTCAGACGGCCGTTTGCCGATGTTGTTGAGGGAAACGGAAAAAATGAGATAGCGTCCGTCGTGCGATATGTCGTGCAGATAGGTGCTGTGATAGCCGTAGGTGAGCGGACGTGAGATGCCTGTCTTCATGTCGTAGATGCCGAGTGTGTAGCGGTCACGGTAGCCCGGTTGGCGGTCGTTGGGGTGAACCACGGCGTAGACACCGTCCTGTTTCTTCGGTCCTTCGGTATAAATGTTGTACACAAGGTAGTCCTCCGACGGAGCGACTGTCACCTGGTTGTCGGGCAGATTGCGCGCTATCGTCGTCTCGGTGCCGCTCGCCGGGTCGGTGACAACGAGGTTCTTCACACCGTCAACGTCCTCCACCTTGTAGTAACGGTCGGTTTTGGGCATCCATTTCACGCCCTGAGCGTTGTGGCGTACTACCTTTCCTGTTGCCACTTCGGTGATTTTCGTCTCGTAGACGGTCTTGCCGTTGTGGTCGAAACGGGAGTATTGGGCGAGGAGATACTTGCCGGTGGGCGAGAGTGAGATGTAGCGGCAGTACTTCATCTCCATGTTGTCATCGAGCGTGAAGGGACGTTTCTGCCTGTCGTTGACCATAGTCAGCGCTCCGTCCTTGTCGCAGTGGAGTGTCACCTTGACAGCGGCGGTGTCGGCGACGTACTTCACCAGCACGTCATACTGTCCCGGACTGAGGCTCTTCTTCGCCCCCTCGTTGCCAGAGATGTACACCTTGTTGTCGGGCGCCCCCTCGATTTTCACCTCCACCTCGGCGTAAGTGCCGGTGCTGAAGGTGAAGCCTATGGCGTTGAGCGTGCCCTTTTCGGGTTTCGCCTCGGTGGCGATGTCTACCATAGGGTTGCCTTTCAGCACGTCGAAAGATATCGGCGTGTCAAGCCGTTGGGCGGTACTGAAGGCTGTGTTGTTGAGCGTCACGCTGTCGATAAGTACCGGCTGCGGTATCACAAACGGGCCTGCCACGCGCGCTTTCTCCACTTTGATGTCCTCCGCAGAAGAACTTAACAAGCACATCGACAGCAGAACTGCTGCGGATGTGCTTCTCATTGCAATGTTGTTTTTTCTCATCTCTATAACTAAAAACTACTGTGTCAGTCGTCGAAATCGAACAATGGGTCGTCTTGGGTGACCATGACAGGCTTTTGCGAGAACTCGTCGAGGGTCTTCTGGGGTGCGTACTCGCGGTCTATGACAAGGCGGAACATATACTCGTTCCACCAGTCGTTGGACATGACGAGGCAACCGTTGGCACCCGAAGCCGCTCCCCATGAGTTCTCGACCTTCCATTTCAGAGGCTTGCCGTCGGCGGAGAGTTCCACGGCGGAGAGTGTCATGGCGTGGGTGGAACCAGAGTCGAACGTGGCGATACGGTCTGCCTTGTCCATGGGGAACTCCGTGTTGAAGAGCGTGCCGTAGTCGTAGATGCCGAGGTCGGCGTAGCCGTTCTTGCGGTCAGACTGCTTTCCCACGTCGTAACTGGAGTAAATCTTGCGTCCGGCTTTCAGTTGGTTGATTGCCAACTGAGCAATTTCGTCGGTGGGAAGATTGAGGTATTTCCAGTTGTGACCGTCGTAGGTGTGGCGGTCATACTCCACTTCGTAGGTCTTGTGGTACTCGCGCCGGGGGTCGTTCATCACCATTATGAACGTGCCGTTGAGGTCTTTGCCCACCGTAAGGTCATAAAATTCCTTCGGAGTATAGGATTTTTCGGGGATAACGATGTCGCCTTTGGCGTTGCGGAATGTGTACTTGAACTCCTTCACCGGCTCGCCGAGGGTGAGCGAAAGCATACGGTAGACGGTGGCAAGCATTTCCTCTTTGCGCGCCTCCAGTTGCTTCGCCTTCTTTCCGGCAGCCGCCATGCGGCGGAGTTCCAGTCCGTATTCGCGCAGTTTGGAGGAGACGAGGCGGTTCATTCGTGCCGTATTGTCGGAGGAATAGGTCTCCGGCTGTGCAGCCATAGGGGCGAGACCGTATTTTGCGGCGAGGTCAGCCACACCGCAGAAAGTGCCTCCGTCGTTGATGGGATTCTTGAAGAAGAAGCGCACGACAGGGTCTTCCATGTCCTTGTTTGCCTTGTCTATCATCACCTGAAGCATGAGGTTGGCTTTCTCAAGTTGGTCCCAGAAGAACAGGTAGGCGTGAGAGAACTCCACCTTCAGGCTGTCGCCGTGGTTGTGGGCGAAGTCTGAGCGCAGCACGTTAAGTCCCGAGAACATCCAGCATCTGCCGCTCGACTGCTGGTCATGGATGCTCTGCTTGGGTGTCTCCACCGTCCAGTTGTTGTCGAAAACCTCCTTTGTGCGCCTTGTATTCGCCAGTTGGTCTATCGAAACATTCGCTATGGCGTTGGAGAGAGCCTTGTCGGTGCTGCCGTTAGCCTGTGCCGCCTGTATGCGGTTCACTGTTTCCGCCGTGATGCCGCCCTGTGCGAAGGCGGCAGAATGGCAGAGCGCCGCAAGTGCGACGACTGCCGCTGCCTTTCCTATGTTTGCTGTTGTCATTTCCTGATGTATTTTTTTCCGTTGATTACATATATCCCTTTGCCCATGGTATCACGGTTCGCCTTTCTGCCCTGGAGGTCATAAGCGCAGCCGTCACCCTGTTCCGCAGCCGTCACCTCATTGATGCCGGTCGGGTCAGACGCGATAGTTATCTTCTCGGGCCTCTTCTCTTCGGAAAGTTTCGTGGTGAAATAGCCGCCGCTGACATTCTTTCCTGTCGTGGCAGTGATGTATTCGAATGCGCTTCCATCGCTGTTGAGGGCATAGCCGGACCTCACTCTCGGCATGACTGTAGTGCCGTGGAACAGGTAGTGTTCGGAACCTATGACCATGTTGTCCTTGTCAATGGAGATGAACTCGGCATCGTCTGCGGCGAACACAACGGTCTTTCCTACCAACTGTTCGGGTGCACCTATAATATAAGGTGTGCTTCCCCGCAGTTCGCTTGCATTGGCGAAGATCACCTTGTTGTCGTCATCCTCTTCAGAAAACTCCTTCAGTATCACGCCGCCCTTGGTGTTTGGAGTGACCTCAACGCCGTCGATGGTGATGCTTGTGGGTGCAAACGGAAGTGTGATGACATCGAATCCCTTCGCTCCGTCGCACGCTGTGCTGAACGTATAGGAGTATGTCGCCTTTGTCGCGGTGAAGTTTGTCGGTACGGCGAACGGTGTTCCAGCAGCGAGGGTGATGTTGTCTGCCTTGCCGTTCTCCACCAAATTGCAGCCATCAAGTCCGCTTGGCGTTGTCGAACCGCTTGCCACTGCGTAGATGGTATTGCCGTTGCTGCCCGGTGTCACCTTGCTGAAAGAACCGTCAATCAGCACTCCGCAGACATTGGAAAAGAGCGTTACTGTCGTCGTCTCGGCATATCCGCTAACGGAACCGTCCTTGCTCCAGTAGGCAAGACCCGGTTTTGTGGTGAACGAGTGGTCTTTAATAAGGCCGCCGTTCTCCAGTTCTCCGTTCTGGTTGGTGTAGTATGCGACCATGAAGTAGGTGCGGTTTATCTCAAGATCCTGGAAGTCGAACGCTACGGAAGCGATCTTGCCGGCAGCCACATCCACGTCAACTTGCGTGCTTGAAGACGACCAGAAAAAATTGCTGTCCAAGGCTTTTACCCACAGTTGCAGTTTCACACGTCCGCTGAAATCTGTGGATGCGTTGTTCTTGATGCCCACTGTGCCCTTGGCTCTCTTGCCTACACCCTTGTTGCTTACGGTCAGAGAGTTGAAACGGAGGTTTGCCCTGTTGGCGTTGACATCGGTAATATCGACAGTGGTCTGGCCGATTACGGTGTTCGGGTCGCCGTTGAGTGTCAGCCACAAGTTGTATGTTCCCGACTCCGTCGGTTTGAAGTAGAAAGTGATGACATTGGTTTCCCCGGCCTTGACGCCAACAAGAGCGCGGCTGACAGAACTTCCCTTGTCGGATGTCTTCGATGCGTAGAGGCTCACTTCCTTGAGGAATTCGTCGCCGTCATTCTTGAACGTGACGGTCACGTTCTGCTGTTCTCCCTTGACAAGGCTGCCCGGATAAGCCCAGTTTTCCACACTCAGAATCATCGAGGGCTTCACATGGATGAGGCTGACATTGAGGTCTTCGTCGACAACAGCCTCGATATACTCGTCTTTCAGGTTGTAGAGTGTCTGCCAAGTGGTGCTCGTCGTGAGTTTGCTTGCCGGTGTCACCTTGTATGTTCCTGGTGTGCTGAATTTGCCTTTCAGGTCGAAAGACCATGACAGATAGTAGTTTGCCCCGAGACTGTTGGCCGTCTGGGTATTGCTCACCGGCACAAGTTCGCCGCTCTCATTCTTCATCACAATGGCTCCGTTGAATGAGTTGGTGCTGCCTGTCCAGTTGATGTAGTTGGACTTGATTGTCGTTCCGCTGATTTCAGTGTCGTTGATTGTCAGGTGAGTGCCGTTGTCTGTAGGAGCGGGAATGCCGTCGTCCTCGGCACGGAGATAAAGGATTGCATCCTGTGACATGGAGTATCCGTCGGCGGAAGTGGAGCCTCCGATACCCTGGTCGCCCGGATTCAGTACGGTGATGAGGAAGTAGCCGTTGCTGCCGCCGCTCCATCCCCAGTTCAGATGGAACAGTTGGTCGCCGTCAAAACCGTCGACCACAAAAGCGTGGCCTCCGCCAGTGGAACTGCCGCCATAGGCTACCGGGTAGCCGGCCGCCAGTTCGTCATATATCATTTCAAACCATTCCTGGATGCCGTACTTGTCGCTTCGCAGTACCTGCACGCCGTCATCGTAGCCCAAATAGTTGACAAAGAGTTTGCGCGCTTCGGAGTAACTTGAGCCGGAAGAAGCCCCATAGCCCATCTTGACGGCCTGTCCCACCAACAGCATCAGGTCTCCCACGGCCTTTTTCTGCTCGTCTGTCTCGCTGCCGTTGTACTTGTCGAGCATATTGTCCCAGTCAATCTTTGTGTTGGAACGTATCGCCGGCAGGCTGACAATTTTCTTTGTGCCGTCGCTGAGGGTGTATGTATTCGAGAGATTTGGTATCGTGCGTTTCGTCTGAGCAGGGAACTTGTGGAAGTAGAGCACCTGTGCGAGTGCCGTGGCGACACATCCCGTGGCACTGCGGCCTGTCGTTCCGTCTTCGTTGTAGTAGTCAGGACAGGATATGTTGTAGGGGTTTCCCTGGTCCCAGAGGCAGGTCAGCAGAGGCGCAATGGAGTGATGCGCCTTGGAAGCCTTCTTCATGCTCTTGCTTTCTGAGGATGTCGTGCGCTGGATGTTGTTGTCGTCAAGATACTTTATCTCGTCCGCATAGTGGTTGAACCACGAGCGCATATTTTCCGGCATCTTGTCTTTCTCGAATGTGCCGGAGTCTGTGTATCCGAGGATTTGTGGTGTCCTGTCGTCGCCCGACACCACAACGAAACCGTTGTCGTTGCCTGCGTTGAACACGTAGTAATAGGCTTTGTCTTCCGAAGCGGCTGCACGCGCCGCCTTATAGGCGACTCTTGGCTGCTTCATTTCGATGCCTTTGCCGGAGAAAAAGTCCTTGGCGATGCCGAGAGCGGTCTGCTTGTCCACGGGGCCGGCGGTCAGTGTGAGTGCCAAGAAGGAAAATACACACAGGGTAAATAGTTTTTTCATATACATTGGTTTTGGGTTTTCGGAAATTGCGCAAACCATAATGTGGCGTGCAAAAATAGCGAAAAGATTTCATTGCCCCAATGCTTTTCACGATATATTTGCTAACTTTGCACGGATTTATCCAAGACTTAAATGACAGGAATGAGCGAATTTGTTGTTTTGGACAAAGTGAAGTATCCCTCAGATTTGCGCAGTCTGCAGGTGAACCAGCTCCCACAACTCTGCGAAGAACTTAGGGAAGACATCATCAGGGAACTGAGTGTCAACCCCGGTCATTTGGGTTCTTCGCTCGGGGCGGTGGAGTTGACCGTCGCCCTGCATTATGTTTTCAACACCCCCGACGACAGAATTGTGTGGGATGTGGGGCATCAGGCCTACGCCCACAAGATACTTACAGGACGCAAGGAAGCCTTTTGCACCAACCGCAAGTTTGGCGGCATCCGGCCGTTTCCGTCTCCTCTGGAGAGCGAATACGACACTTTCGCCTGCGGACACGCCTCCAACAGCATCTCGGCAGCCCTCGGTATGGCAGTGGCGGCGAAGATGCAGCACAGCGACAGGCACGTTGTGGCCGTCATAGGCGACGGCGCCATGAGCGGCGGACTGGCTTTCGAGGGACTGAACAATGCCTCTTCGACCCCCAATGACTTGCTTATCGTGCTCAACGACAACGATATGAGTATAGACCGTGCGGTGGGCGGAATGGAGAAATACCTGCTTCAACTCGACACGAACGCCACATACAACAAGGTGCGTTTTAAGGTTTCGCAGTGGCTTAACGGCAAAGGGATGCTCGATGACAGGCGCAAGAACAAGATATTGCGGTTCAACAACGCCCTGAAATCGGCCTTCAGCAACCAGCAGAACGTCTTTGAGGGCATGAACATCCGCTATTTCGGCCCGGTCGACGGACACGATGTGCAGGAAATGGTGAGGATTCTGCGCCAGATAAAGGACATGAAAGGTCCGAAATTACTGCACCTCCACACCGTCAAAGGCAAAGGATACAAGCCGGCGGAAGCGGACGCCACGGTGTGGCATGCGCCCGGCAAGTTCAACCCGGAGACAGGAGAACGTGTGGTTGCCGACACCGACGGCAAGCCGGTAAAATGTCAGGAGGTGTTCGGCGAGACCCTTTTGGAACTCGCCAAACAGAACTCCAAGATAGTGGGAGTGACCCCGGCGATGCCCACAGGATGCTCCATGAACATCATGATGCAGAGTTTTCCCGACCGTTGTTTTGATGTCGGCATCGCCGAAGGCCATGCCGTGACATTCTCGGGAGGCATGGCGAAAGAGGGATTTGTGCCTTTCTGCAATATCTACAGTGCCTTTGCACAGCGTGCCTACGACAATATCATCCACGATGTGGCACTCCTCAGTCTGCCCGTAGTGCTGTGTCTCGACCGTGCAGGCCTTGTAGGCGAGGACGGAGCGACGCACCATGGGGCTTTTGATATGGCCGCCTTGCGTCCCATACCCAACCTTACCATCTGCTCGCCCATGGACGAGCACGAACTGAGACGGATGATGTACACCGCCCAGTTGCCCGGAAAGGGTACGTTCGTGATACGCTATCCGCGCGGCAAAGGGACGCTTGTGGACTGGCGTTGTCCCTTGGAGGAAATAGAGGTTGGCACTTCACGCAAACTCCATGACGGCGGGAATACCGCCGTGCTGACCGTTGGTCCGATAGGCAACAACGTCGAAAAGATTATCGCTGACAACAACCTGGACGTGGCGCACTATGACATGCGCTTCGTGAAGCCCTTGGATGAGGCAGCCCTTGAAGAGATTGCGGCGCACTACACACGGATAGTGACCGTGGAAGACGGCGTGAGAAACGGCGGCTTCGGGTCGGCTGTGGCGGAGTGGATGGCCGATCACGGTTATCACATGGACATCACAAGACTTGGACTGCCCGACAAGTTCGTGGAGCACGGCACCGTGGAGCAACTGCGGAAAGTGGTCGGACTTGACGACGAAACGATAAAAAGGGAGATTGCAAAATGAAAGTTGTCATCACTGGAGCAAAGGCGATAGGTTCGCATCTGGCAAAACTGCTGTCGCGCGGAAGCGAGGATGTCACCCTGATAGACGAGGATGGGGAGCACCTGTCGCAACTTGCCGCCAACTATGACATCCTCACCATACAGTCGTCACCGTGCAGCCTGCGCACCATGAAGGACGCGGGAGTCGACAAAGCAGACCTTTTCATCGCCGTCACTCCAAACGAGAACCAGAATATGCAGGCCTGTATCATGGCGAAGGCTCTCGGCGCGAAGAAGACCGTAGCGAAGGTTGACACCAAGGAATACATAGAAGAAGAGTTCTCGGAGTTCTACGAGAAGCTCGGCCTGAGCAGCATCATATACCCCGAACTGCTCGCTGCTCGCGACATAGTGAACGGTCTGAAGATGTCGTGGGTGCGCCAACGGTGGGACGTGCACGACGGTGCGCTCGTCATGCTCGGCATAAAACTCCGCAACGAATGCACCATCCTGTCGCGTCCGCTGCGTGAACTCTGCGGCCCGGACGACCCCTATCACGTTGTGGCGATAAAGCGCCGCAACGAGACAATCATCCCGGTGGGAAGCGATGAACTGCAGTCAGAAGACCTCGCTTACTTCATGACGACACGCCAATACATCCCTTACATACGCAAGATTGTGGGCAAGGAGTACTATGCCGACGTGAAGAACGTGATGATAATGGGCGGAGGAAAGACCGCAGTGCGCACCGTCAAGGCTATGCCTGACTATATGAACGTCAAGATAATAGAGATTGACGAACGCCGTTGCGAGGAACTCAACGAACTGTTGGGCAACAGATGCCTCGTCATCAACGGCGACGGACGCGACCTGTCGCTTCTTTCCGAGGAGAGTATAGGCAATACACAGGCGTTCGTAGCACTTACCGGGAATGCCGAGTCGAACATTCTCGCCTGTCTGTCGGCAAAACGCTACGGAGTGAGAAAGACCGTGGCGGTTGTGGAAAACCTCGATTACGCCGCCATGGCGGAGAGCCTCGACATCGGCACCGTCATCAACAAGAAGTCCATAGCGGCAAGTTACATATACCAGATGATGCTCGATGCCGACGTGACAAACGTGAGATTCCTCACCAATGCCAACGCTGACGTGGCGGAGTTTGTCGCCGCCGAGGGCTCGAACGTCACCAAGAAGCCGGTGAAAGAACTTGACATACCGCGCGGCATCACCATTGGCGGACTGGTGCGGGGCGGCGAAGGGATGCTCGTTTCGGGCAACACGCAGATACAGGCAGGCGATGTCGTGGTGGTGTTCATCCACGGTGCGAACATAAAAAAGGCAGAACGCTTGTTCGTATGATAAATTTCCGCATGATATACAAGGTGCTCGGCACGCTGCTTCTCATAGAGGCTGCGCTGCTGCTTGTGTGTCTTGGCGTATCGGTATGCTACGGCGAGAACGACCGTTTCGCTTTTGCCGCGTCGCTGATGATGACGTTTCTGGCAGGCATAATATTCAAGTTTGAGGGACGTGACGGCGGCAACAGCCTCTCAAGACGTGACGCTTACCTGGTGGTGAGCCTCTCTTGGGTGATTTTCAGCCTGTTCGGCACGCTGCCGTTTCTTATGAGCGGATACGTCAAAAACTTCACCGACGCATTCTTCGAGACCATGTCCGGGTTCACCACTACGGGCGCTACGGTCATCGGCAACATAGGCGACTATCCGCACGGACTGCTCTTCTGGCGGTCGCTCACGCAGTGGATAGGCGGCTTGGGGATAGTTTTCTTCACCATAGCGTTCCTCCCTTCCTTCACCGGAGGGTCGGTCAAGGTGTTTGCGGCAGAGAGTACCGGACCGATAAAGGCCAAGTTGCACCCGCGACTTTCCACCACTGCGAGATGGATATGGACAGTCTACACGCTCCTGACCCTTGCCTGTGTGCTTGCCTATTGCCTTGTCGGGATGAGCCCTTTCGACGCAGTCAACCACGCCATGTCCACCACTGCCACCGGGGGATTTGTCACCCATGACACCATGGAGGAGTTTCTCAGTTCGCCGGCGGTGGAGTATCTCTGTGCGTTTTTCTGCTTCCTGTCGGGCGTGAACTTCGTGCTGTTCTATTCCGCTGTGGTCAAAGGCAACTGGAAAAAACTGTTCCAGAATTCGGAGTTCCGTTTTTATGTCGGCATGATAGCCGTTTTCTCGGTGCTCATTGCCGTTGTCCTTGTCGTCTGGCGCAGTTACGGTGCGGAACAGGCGTTGCGCTCCTCGCTGTTCACGGTGGTGTCATTGATCACCACGACAGGACTTTTCAACGATGACATTACCCTCTGGCCGCACGTCACATGGGTGCTCCTCGCCGTCTGTATGTTCTTTGGCGGAATGTCGGGCAGCACGAGCGGCGGTGTGAAAAGTATCCGCGGCGTGATGATTTTCAAGTCGATAAGGAATGAGTTCCGCCAGTTGCTGCACCCCAATGCGGTGTTGCCGCTGACCATCAACGGCAATAACGTGCCGTCGCAGAAGCGCATATCGCTGCTGGCTTTCATCTCCGTCTACATCCTGCTCTTCGTTATTGCACTCGTTGTGCTCGCCGCCGCCGGTGTCGACTTTGTCGAATCGGCCGACATAATCCTCAGTTGCCTCGGCAATGTGGGGCTTCCCCTTGGGGCGGAAGGGGCGGATGCGGTGTCGTGGGCGCATCTTCCCGGACTTGTGAAGTGGATATGTTCGTTTTACATGCTGTTGGGACGACTTGAGATATTCACCGTTCTGGTGGTGTTCATACCGTCATTCTGGACAGACAACTAATTCTTTTTATATTATGTTTTTGAAGTTCAAACCTCTGCTCAAGCAGACAATCTGGGGTGGCGACAAGATCATCCCGTTCAAGCAACTCAGTGATTCTCTCGACAATGTGGGCGAGAGTTGGGAAATATCAGGTGTCAAGGACAACGAGACGATAGTGGCTGACGGTCCTCTGGAGGGCAAGTCTCTCAACACCGTTGTCGAGGAAATGGGCGCCAAACTCGTAGGTCACGACAACTACAAGCGGTTCGGCAACGAGTTCCCTCTGCTCATCAAGTTCATCGACGCCCGTGATGACCTGTCCATACAGGTGCATCCCACTGATGAGATAGCGGTGCGTCAGGGACGCAAGCGCGGCAAAACGGAGATGTGGTATCTCATGGCGTCCGATCCGGGAGCGAAACTCTACAGCGGTCTGAAGCGTGAAATCACTCCCGAGGAGTACAAGAAAATGGTGGAAGATGACACCATCTGCGACGCACTCGCACAGTATGAGGTCAAGGAGGACGACGTGTTCTTCCTGCCTGCAGGCCGCATCCACGCTATCGGCACGGGCTGTTTCCTCGCTGAGATACAGCAGACCAGCGACGTGACATGGCGCATCTATGACTTCAAACGCAAGGACAAGAACGGCAACTACCGTGAACTGCACACCAAGCAGGCTGCCGAAGCCATCGACTATCATGTGGAGAAGGACTACCGCACGGAGTACCGTCCCGAGAAAAACCAGGGTGTCAACATCGTGAACTGCCCCTACTTCAACACCGCCGTCTATGATCTCGACGAGCCGATGACCCTCGACTACTCCGGTCTCGACAGTTTTGTCATCCTCATCGGACTGAAAGGGGAGGGCACAATCACCGATGCCGAGGGCAACACCACGTCGCTCAAGGCTGGCGAAACGGTGCTCGTGCCGGCGGAAGAGACGGAAGTGAAGGTCAGCGGTACGGTGAAATTCCTCGAAACATATGTGTAAATGTTTGGAGTTTAATTGATAAAGTGATACCTTTGCACCGCAAACGGATTTTCTAACGGTGGGGATGACCCTTGCCAAACGTATAATAAAAACAAGAAAAAAAATGAAAAAGATTTTTGCAACATTGCTTCTTGCAGTGATGACAGTCGCTGCATCTGCACAGGTGAAGAGCATTGACATCAAGGGAAACCTCCGCAGTGACTTCGGTGTAGGCGTCGGCATCACCGCTGACCTTACCAACAACTTCGAGATTTCTCCGAGTTTCAACTATTATTTCACCGATCCTTCCTACTTCCACATCGATGCTGACTTCCACTACAACATCGGTCTTGGCAGCAACTTCACACTCTATCCTATCGTAGGTGCTACTTACTTTCACGCTGATGACTACAACAAGTTCGGTGTAGACCTCGGTGCCGGCATCAAGTACGACTTCACCCAGAAGATTGCTGGCTTCGTTGAGGGCAAGTACCAGTGGATAGACGGTGGCGACGACAGCTACTTCTCTCTCGGTATAAAGATCGGAATCTAATCCGTATTTACAGATATGAGAAAGAGGACATTCCCCATGGGGAGTGTCCTCTTTCCGTTTCCTTGCCCTGCCGGCAGCCGTTCGGCGGCGCATAAGCACATAAGCCTAAAAAAAACAGGGGTTTGTTTGGCTCGGACTGCGTTTTTTTGCTACCTTTGTTTTCGGTTATATCTTAAACTGAAAACGTTATGAAAACAAGCACTCAAATCCTTTCTGCCGCGATAGTGGCAGTCGGACTGGTTCTTACGGGCGTCGCTGTACGCTCCGGTATCGTCAAGTTCAAGCAACTCGACAGGGTGGTTTCGGTCAAGGGGCTCGCCGAACGTGAGGTGAAAGCCGACAAGGTGACGTGGCCGTTGACATACAAGGAACTTGGCAATGACCCCTCACAGATGTACTCTATCCTTGAAGCCAAGAACGCCAAAGTGGTGGCTTTCCTCAAGTCGGCAGGGCTTGGCAACGATGAAATCAGCGTCAATCCGCCACAGATAACAGACCGCCAGGCTGACAACTACGGCAATGAGATAATGAACTACCGCTACAAAGCCACAAGCGTTATCACCGTCACGTCGGGCAATGTGGACAAAGTGCGCCAGTTGATGCGCCACACTGCCGAACTGATGAAGCAGGGCATAGCGATTGTAAGCGAGGAATACGGCGGCAATGCCATAAGTTATGAGTTCACGAAACTCAACAGCATAAAGCCTGCAATGGTAGAGGAGGCAACGAAGAACGCACGCTCCACGGCGGAGAAATTTGCCGCCGACTCCGACAGCAAGATAGGTGGCATACGCACAGCCACCCAAGGGCAGTTCTCCATTGAGGACCGTGATGCCAACACTCCCTATATTAAAAAGGTGCGCGTGGTAAGTACCATTGAGTACACACTGGACTAACAGGTGCACCGGACGACACAAATCTCCAAACAATACAAACGATGAGCACAAGACAGAAACGCTTTTTCCTCAGCGAAGAGGACATCCCCCAACAGTGGTACAACATCCAGGCGGACATGAAGACCAAGCCTCTGCCGCCGATACACCCCGTGACACACAAACCGTTGAATGCCGAAGACCTCTATCCGATCTTCGCGGAGGAACTGTGCCGGCAGGAGTTGAACCAGACCGATCGCTGGATTGAGATTCCCGAGGAGGTGCGTGACATGTACAAATACTACCGCTCCACGCCGCTCGTCCGTGCCTACGGACTGGAAAAGGCGCTCGATACTCCGGCTCACATCTACTTCAAGAACGAGTCGGTGTCGCCTGTCGGGTCGCACAAACTCAACTCTGCCCTGGCGCAGGCCTACTACTGCAAAAAACAGGGGGTGACCAATGTGACCACCGAGACTGGTGCGGGACAGTGGGGAGCGGCGCTGAGTTACGCCGCGAAAGTGTTCGGACTGGAGGCAGCAGTCTATCAGGTGAAGATATCATACGAGCAGAAACCCTACCGCCGTTCTATCATGCAGTCCTACGGAGCACAGGTGACGGCATCGCCGTCAATGAGTACCCGCGCGGGAAAAGACGTGCTCACGCGTGACCCCAACAACCAAGGTTCGCTCGGGACGGCCATCTCCGAGGCGGTGGAACTCGCCATGACAACCCCCAACTGCAAGTATGTGCTCGGTTCGGTGCTCAACCATGTGGCTCTGCATCAGACGATAATAGGTCTCGAAGCGGAAAAGCAGATGGAACTGGCTGGGGAGTATCCCGACATGGTCATTGCCTGCTTCGGCGGCGGAAGCAACTTCGGCGGCATCTCGTTCCCGTTCATGCGCCACAAGATCAGCGGCGAGAAGAACACACGGTTCATCGCCGCCGAACCGTCAAGTTGCCCGAAACTCACCCGTGGAGTGTTCCAGTATGACTTCGGAGACCTCTCAGGACTGACACCGCTGCTGCCCATGTACACCCTCGGACACAATTTCATGCCGGCGAACATCCATGCCGGCGGACTGCGCTACCACGGTGCAGGCATGATCATATCGCAGTTGCTCAAGGACGGACTGATGGAAGCCGTCGACATCAAGCAGAGTGAGAGTTTCCGCACCGGACTGCTCTTCGCCAAGGCGGAGGGCATCATCCCGGCCCCGGAGAGTTGCCACGCCATTGCCGCAACGGTGCGCGAGGCTCTGAAGTGCAAGGAGACGGGCGAGGAAAAGGTCATCCTCTTCAACCTGTCGGGTCACGGTCTCATCGATATGTCAGCCTACGACCAGTATCTGGCAGGCTCTCTGCAGGACTACGACCTCTCCGACGAGGAAATCAACAAGAACATTTCAGAATTGGAAAAGATATTATAACCGTCCTTGACCGATTCAAATCAGACGTGCACAATGGAGACACTGTCCAACAGAACACCCGAGTTTGACCGCCTTGCCTTTACTGTCCTGGCAATCGAGGCGTCGGCTCAGAAGATGAATATCTCACTTTCTGAAATGAGAAAGCGGCTCGACAGGGTGGGCTTGATAAAGAATCTCATTCAAGATTGTTACGACACTTTGCACACAGAGAGCCGCGAAGCCGTGGCAAACCAGGTCGTTGAGGCTCTCGGAAATTGGGAAAAGGAGGAGTAATTCAGTCATGTAAAACAGTGTAAACCATGCTTGATTTTTTGTTGTGGAACAAAATGGCGCGAATCATCGCCCAATTGGCGGAGCCCCTGCACATCTCTACCGACAGGGCGTAGGCACTGTTTTATGATTCAGACGTCTGCCGTATGCTCCACGACAAGGAACTCGGTTTGCACCTGATGAGCGACACCTATATTGTGAATGACCTGATTGACGAATTGCGGGAGAAACAGTAAATCTCCAGTGAATTGTGAGTTTGTCGGAAGCGACAGATTAATTTGTGCGCCATGACCATAGATGATATTAGGAACAGAAAGGAAAGCCAGACCTTTGACTGCAAGAGCATACAGATAGATCCCAAAGCATTGGCTGTGCCTATTGTGGCGATGGCTAATGCTGATGGCGGTATTCTTGCCATCGGCATTTCAGATAAGACAAGGCGCATAGAGGGTATTAATCAATACACACGACAGTTGAATGAACTTCTTCGTGTGCCTATGGATTTCTGCATACCGTCAGTCAGAGTGCATTATGAATATGTTCCGTGTTTGGATAGCGAAGGTAACGAAAACCGGATTCTACTGATGCATATTCCTGCCAGTAGTAGTTTGCATACCAACCAAGCTGATGAGGCGTTTATGCGCGTCGGTGACAAAAGCCGGAGACTTGGTTTCGACGAGCGTATGCAACTGATGTACGACAAAGGAGAGCGAAACTATGAGGATGAAACTGTGTGTGGAGCCACCATTGACGATGTCAATATGGATGCCGTTAACGAGTATATCAAAATCATAGGCTACGGAAAGTCGGCAGCGGAATACCTCAAGGAGAATAATGACTTTGTAAAAGAGAAGGACGGAAAGCAAAGGATAAGCAATGCCTGTATCTTGCTTTTCGGGAAGAACCCCCAGCGTTTCTTTCCGCGTGCGAGGACAAGATACATTCGCTATGAGGGGACTGAGGAAAGAGTAGGGACAGAAATGAACGTTGTAAAGGACGTTACATTTGAGGGAACTGTCCTTGAGCAAATCGTCAAAACTGTGGAGTATCTCGAGACACAAGTGCGTGAGCATTCCTATCTGGGGGCGAACGGCCAGTTCGTAACAAATCGCAATTATCCCAAGTTCGCCATACAGGAGATGGTAGTCAACAGCGAATGTCATAGAGACTACAGCATCAAGGGGACGGAAATACAGATAAAGATGTTTGATGACAGGTTGGTGTTTGAGTCGCCTGGCAGACTGCCGGGATTGGTAAGGGCGGATAACATACGCCACACCCATTTTTCCCGTAACCCGAAGATTGCCCAGTTCCTCAAGGCATACAATTATGTGAAGGAATTTGGCGAAGGCATAAACCGAATCTGCACCGAACTGGAAAGTCGTGGTGTCGATGTTCCTGTCTTCCATACAGACGCTTTCATCCTGAAAGTTACCCTGAAAGCGGAATTTATGGAAGAACATATTGTGACGGACATGGTGTCGGGCAGCGAGCCAAGGACGGTGAATGTCGCAGTAAACAATATGGCAGAACTGTCAGAAAGACAAAGAGATATTCTTGAGATAATCGGCAGGGGAGGTTCTGATAACGAGGAAAATGTCGCACTAAATGTCGCACTAAATGTCGCAGTAAACACGAAATTGCTGGCGGAGAACTTGGGTTTGAACAGAAAAACAATACAACGTGACCTCAATAGCCTGCAGAAACGGGGCATTATACGTTGGGTCGGTGCAGACAAAAACGGACACTGGGAAATTGTAAAGGGAAAGAACCAGTAGAAGTGAAGACCAGGAAACGGGACGTACACTCGTTTGAAAACGGAACCAAAGGCTCGGACTCCTGACAAATGGAGCCGGGCCTTTGGCGTAAAAAAGTGTAGAATTTCTATTGGTAAAAGACTATTCTTCGTCGTAATCCCATTCGGTCGGCGGAGCCAACAGG
>CAVDQB010000012.1:46780-56641 GCA_963611255.1 Faecalibacterium prausnitzii | reverse complement strand
TCACCCGCGACTACGGCGGTCTGCCCGACATCGGAGCAGTGGAAAACCACGAGAGCACCGTGGCTGACGAGGACGAGAAAGCGTATCCCGACGGACAGAGAGCCTACGGCAAGATTCTCTATGTGCGCGACTACAACACCTATACTTATAATGCCGACGGTACGGTGAGTGCCACAACGGCTACCGACACCAACACCAAGCATGCTGACGGAACGGCACGCAACGGCTTGTCGTGGGCTAATGCCATCAACGGAAACGCAACCTACACCCTTACCACGACCGGTTCTGGCACGAAAAGCCTCAACGGACTGCAGTATGCGGCAGAAAAGGCAGGACAGTTGATGAGCGTAGCCTATAAGGACAGCACCTCGACAGTAACCGAGAAATACACCGGTGGTACAGAGAGTGTCACCCACACCTACCACAATTTCACGCCTACTGCCGACAATCCACAGCGTGAGGTGTGGGTGGGAGCCGGCATCTACACAAACACATCAGGCTTCAGTGTGGTCAACCATGTGAAAGTTTATGGAGGATTCCCCAAGACCGGCACGCCTGGAAAAAACGAACGTCATCCTCTGCTCACCACAGGCGTGAGCCTTTCCACCGACAACAAGCGGTATAAGATACAGGACTATGAGACCATTCTCCAGACCAACTCGTCGGCATCTGCAACCACCTATACAGTCAGCGTACTGAGCCAACCCACGGAGTGCCGTGTCACGACGGGCAACAGCAGTGACACACCGCAGAGCCGCGTGCGCTACACGGGGGCTGAGTGGGACGGATTCACCATACGCTATGGCTACAAGCCGGGCAGTGGCGGTCGTTGCGGCGGTGCCGGACTGATGCTCTATGAGAACGTGACGGTGTCTAACTGCGTCATCCGCGAAAACCGCCTGTATGGCAGCACTGCTGGTCGTGGCGCCGGCATATATGTAGACGGCTCCACCATTACCAACTGTTACATCATAAATAATCAGGGTCTCTGCACAGGTGAGATGTACGGCGGTGGAATGTATATGATTAAGGGAACCATCTACAACTCCGTTATTGCCAACAACACGCTTAGCGGAGGCACATATATGCGTGGCTCCGGGGCCTTCTTCGAGTCGGCAGATTTCTTCAACAACACTGTGGTCAACAACACTGGTGGCGACGGCGCACTGGGCGTATGGACGGCTTCGGCTGCCGATGCGCACCTGACGCTGTACAACTCCATCATCATGTGCAACACACAGAACCTGTGTTTTAACAGGGGTACGGACATCAAGTTCAAGTATTGTTTCATCCAAAGCACACAGTCAAAACCCACTTCCAACTACATTGCGGACAATACCAACAAGACTTATTACGGCAGTTCGTCGACCGCATCGACCTGCAATCCTTTTGCCTTGTCCTATGCCGACGCAGTATCCAACTTCGACTTCCGCATAGAGCAGAAGGATGTCTACAATGCAGTGAATGCCGGAACGCAGTTCATTGACCTTGACAATGACGGCGAGAGCGATGTGACCATACCAAGTTCTGACATGGACTATGCCGACCGTGTGCAGGACTGCGAGATTGACATGGGCGCCTTCGAGTATAACGGAGCCTACAGCATTGAGCCGGACATCACATCCGAGCCGGGCAAGGCGATATATTATGTCACGCCAGACGGACGCGGCAACGCTTCGGCAACAACCCCCGCAAACGCCGCCTGCGCCAGCAAACTGCAAAAGGTGCTCGACGCTGCCGGACGCTACAAATACAAAGCGCCGGGTGTGCCTGTCATCGTAAAGGTGGCCAACAGCAGCACGCTGCAAACGGCTGGCGAGAACTTCCAGTACTACGCCTGCCGCACCACCGACGAAGGCGACGACAATGTGCGCGTGTGGTCTATCATGGTGCCGCGCGGAGTGGAAGTGTGGGGCGGCTATACCGACACCTACGCCTCTGCCGACGACAACGGTTTCTACACCAAGAACACCACGACCAATGTTGTCACCGACAACCGCGACATCACCGGCAACCCCACCTACTTCGACTCTTACTACTATAACAAGAGCGAAAAGCAGTACGCCTACACCTATCATGTGGTGACTTTCACCGACCGTGTGTTCGACGGTGATGGCAAGCCATACAAGGAGGGCGATTCATTCGGTTCGTCCAGCACATGGACGGAGGGCGAAACCATGATGTCGATGAAGAGCAAGACCACCGACCGCGCCGTCATCGACGGTCTCTATGTCACCGGCGGAAACGCCGACGCACAGGTGACCAACCTCGCCAGCAGCAATGTGAACATCAACCAGTACGGCGGTGCAGCCATCGTGACCGACTACGCCCATGTGCGCAACTGCATCGTGCAGGGCAACTCTGCCACCTACGGCGGTGCGTTGGCGTTGACCCACAACGCCCTTGTCTCTGGCTGTCTCATCGACCAGAACACCGCAGACTACGGCGGAGCGATATATATGTTCGAGAACGGCACCACTCTCTCCGACGGCACAGTCATCGACACCTCGTCGAAAGGCGGCACGAAAGACGAGAACATGGCGCACGTCTACACCTCCACAATCGTCAACAACACCGCCAACAGTCAGGGCGGCGGCATCTGGTTCGGACAGGACGACCAGAACATCAACATCCGCGTGAACTCCTCTGTGGTGTGGCAGAACAGCAGCGCAAGCCAGGCCAACGTGTCGGGACTCTTCAATCCTACGAAGACCGCCGACAACACCGTGAGCACACTCGAGTTCTATCCGTTCTCCTACTGCGCCGTGCAGAACCTCCGTCTCTCGGGAACGAACAACATACAGTTGGGCAACCTCAACTCCGCAGGAACACGTTTCGCCTCGAAGACCAATGCCGCCGACGACCACAACACTCTCGCCAAGGAGACCTCCGGGAGCGGTTTCGCACGTTTCGACGACTTCGGCTACTATGCGCTGACCAACTACTCCACGCTCGTGCGCACCGGTATGCCTGTCTCTGACTACGCCGCGCTCGTGCAGAACGCCGGACTTTCGCAGAACGACTTCACCGCCGTTGACCGTCAGGTTTCGACCAGCCTCAACCGCTCCTACATAGAAATGGGAGCGCGCGCACTCGACAAGATAACCTCCAACGGCCAACTCATGCTCCGCCTCTTCGTGGCAAAGCCCGAGGACATCGACATGGACGCGGCGCAGACAATGATGAGTCTCGCGTCGACAGCGGCATCTGGAAGCGCCGAGGAATACTACAGCCAGGAGGGTTCTTCCTTCGCTTATCCGATGCAGAACCTCCAGGATGCGTTCGACTATATCATCTCAAAACGTTCCCTCAACGATGCCAAGACCGACCTCAACGAGCCAGGCGCCAACAACCTGCCCTTTGAGATCTGCGTCGCCCAGGGCACCTATTACCCCACACGCAACCTCGCCGGAATCTACGGAAACTCCCCGGGCAACAGTTTCGTCATACCCGAGGGCGTGAGCGTCTACGGCAGTTTCGCCGTCGGCAACCCCGATGAGGACAACTCGTTCTTCGGCCGCCGGTTCACGAAAAAGACCGACACCGCCAACTACTCCAACGTGCTCGACGACAATGTCACCGCCGTGACCGACAATCAGGTGACCATCATGGGCAAGTACAAGATTGAACAGTTGGCCACGGACGATATGATTGTGCGCCGCCGCAACAACGACAACAACGGCAACAACATCATCGAACCGTGGGAATTCCGCAACCAGACCATCCTTTCGGGCAACGTCGAGAACCAGGTTACCAACGGTGTCTATCATGTGGTGACGCTTGTCGCCGACCAGAACGTGGTGGGCATGCTGCCGAAAGTGACCGTCAGCCACGAGACGGCGAACGCCCTCTACCGCACACTGTCCTACAAAGACTACACCGACAAGATGGGCAAAGGCTCTTTCGACTACGAAGAGGGACAGTATGTCGTGCTCGACGGCGTGCAGGTGACAGGCGGCAGGGCAATGGACTATGTGGAAGGCTCGACCCAATACATGTCGAAATTCTCCTTCTATTGCGGCGGCGGACTGCTCGCTGACGGCAACCGCTACTGCGACGACTACAACCGTTATCCCGACTACTACAACACTACGGTCGACGATTACAACACTGCCCACGGCACATCGCTCTCAGCCGACGAGTTCAAAGCCCTCGGCAAGTCCACCTACAGACACAACGGCATCAGCGGAGCGGTGGGCTACCGCGACATACCTCTTGCCATTGCCAACTGCAAGTTCATCGACAATGCCGCCGGAACAGGCGGTGCCATCTGCTCCAACGGCACGCTCAACATCTACAAGACCAGCATAGAGCAGAACCGTGCGCTCAGCGGCGAGGAGACAGTCCGCGACAGTCTCAACACCAAAGACATCAAGGTAGCCTACGCGGGCATCGGCGGAGCCGTGATGGCCACCCACCAGTTCAGTGCCTACAACACCATTTTCGCCAACAACGAGGCGTACGACAAGGGGCTCAGCGAGAAACCCGTGAAGTTCCCCAACGTCAATGTCACCGGCGACCAACTCAACAACCTGCTCGGAGGAACAGGCGGCGTGGCCTACATAGGTCCCTATGGCTTCTTCCACATCGTCAACTGCGACCTTGTGAGAAACCAGGCCAATATGTATCCGGCGATATTTACCAAGAACCCCAACCGTGACTTCACCGCCGGACGCAACGGCGGCATAGGCGGCACAAGCACCCTCCGACCGTCTACCGTCTACTACAACCAGTTGGTCAACACGGTCATCTGGGGCAACGACATCAACGAGGCGATGAGCAAGAAGTTCGACTCCAACGACTACTTCAAGTTCAACTCGCGCCTCATCTGCAACTACGCCCCCGGCGAGTTCGATTCATACGATGTGCCCGACTTCGACGGCGGCACCAACATTCCCGCCAACCAGGCCGACCTCGACACGAACAGCAACGACCAGAACACCAAGTTCGGCGAGACGGCATGGTTCTGCGCCTATGAGGAAAACCGCGGTGTCAGTCCGCTCAACGAAGCCGACCTGCGCAAGAACGAGTACAATCCGTTCCAGTATGTGCGCGACATTGTGCACCAGGCGGGCAAGTCCCTCGACCCGGCAGAGGACACCTACCAGAACTGCAACATCCTCTTGGCTTCCGACAACTACGAACTCGAGGGTCCGAACTTCATCAGTCCGTCGTCCACTCCTGGCTATGACGGCTACAACGAGTCCGCCGACTGGAGCCCTGCACGCCTCAACAACCTCGTGGACAACGGTTCGGGCGAGATATCGCAGAACATCACGCTCGTCAACGAGAGTTACAAGGCGACCTTCAAGACCTACAAGGCAGTGTCAGACCTGCCGACCCGCTCCATCTATTCCGGCGGCGGCAACACCAGCGGCTATACCGACGAGAACGTAGGCGACTTCGACACCGAGGGCGCATACACCACCACCCGAGTGCTCTATGGCTACGAGCACAACAAGAGGTATATGCCTTTGGGCGAAACGCTCTACATGATTTCCGCGGCAACAGGCCAGCAACTCTACCGCATCTCACATGACCCCAACCCGACGCACGACCAGACCTATATAGACATCGGCGTCTACGAATATCCGCACACCGAACTCCAGTACACCACCAACGGCGACGAGGTCGACATCCTCTGGGTGTCGCCGGAGGAGAAACCCGACAACGGACTGCCCGACGGCAGCGACTGGAGCCAGCCTACCTCCGACCTGCAGCGCGCCATAGAGACACTGCTCGCCAGCCGCAACGGTCACCGCAAGGAGATACGCATGATGAACGGCACGTTCACGCCCATCTACAGCATCAACGACCACCTGGCGTTCACCATAGACACCGAGGCTCTCAACAAGTCAGTGACCCTCCCGGTGAAGTCCTACGAGGCCGACGGCACGACGGTCAAGGAGTTTGACACCGGCAAAGGCACAGTCTCGCTGACCATAAAGGGCGGTTACAGCCGCGACCTCAACAATGTCTACGACCCGGAGGAGTATCCTGCCATAATACGCCAGCAGACCCGCTCCAACGCGACCTCCGACCGCTGGGACTATCTGTTCTGGGTTCACGACGGCACACAACGCTACGGATACACCGGAAACAACGCCTACAACGCCGACAACGGCAACGGCAACTACGCTCCCGACGGCGAATCCTACAACAAGACGGTCAACACCATACCACTGCACATCGATGGCGTGACGCTGGTCAACAAACAGTCGCGTCCCGATGTCAACGGTGCCGCCATCCGCTACGACGATGTGAGCGACGACATCAAGGCCCCGACACCTGCCAACGTGTCGGTAAACACCTACTACACCGACCCGAATAACCGTGACGAAGCCTCCAAGTCGCCCGACAACGAGCCGACACAGTACTATGAGCGCGTCGTAGACAAGTACTGGACCGACGCCACCTACACCACAGAGTCGGCCACGGAGACGGCATTTGCCACCTACAAGTATGTGACAAACGCCACAAGCAAGATCATCATCAGCAAGAGCAAGGTGATGAACAGCGGCTCCTACGTCGCCGACGACTACACCACGAGTGCCGTCTACATAGGAAAGAACGGAGGAAACGCCCTGCTCTACAACGACGTGATGCACAGCAACTGGGGCAATCCGCTCGTTTCGGCGGTCACCACCACCATTGTCAACAACACCTACGCGCTCAACAAGGGACGCGTTGACCTCAACGGCGAGAACACACGAGTGTCGTCTCTCGACATCAACCAGGACAGCAACAGCGACAACTACGACCCTGACGGGCCGATGCTCGCCCCCAACCGTCCGCGCCGCGCACCGTCGGCAGCCACCGCATCGTCGATTTTCAACAGCGTGTTCTGGCGCAACAACGACAACAGCACGCAGTTCGTCCTGCCAGGTTTCATCAGCAGCCAGAAGTCAGGCGAGATCTTCGCCCACAACGCAGTGACCGGCTTCAAGACCGACATCACCGACTACACACTCCCCGACATCCCCAATGAAAACTACAACGTGGGACTGTCGGACGACAACACCGACGTGATCAACGGTCCGAACTTCACCGACCCGAACCCCGGAGCCACCTCCGACATCGACATCGAGGCGCGCGACTTCACCCTGCAGCCGTCACTGCGACTGCTCAACAAGGGTGCCGACAGCCTCTATCAGGACAACGTTGACAAGTATCCCGAGACATACAATATCTATGACCTCGCATGGCTTCCCACCACACGCATCGACGCCACCGGCAGCCCGCGCTTTGTCTACGACATAGACCTCGGGGCATACGAGTACCAGAACAACCTCAACCGCATCATCTACGTCAACCCTAACGCCAGCATGACAGGTCTTGGCAACTCATGGGCAGATCCTGTGGCATACGGCAACCTGCAGGCAGCCATCGACCTTGCCTCTGTCTATCATGTGAACAACAGTGACGAGGAGGCTTACGTCTTCGTCAAGGGTGCGGGAACGGGCAACACCGGCCTCCACCTGGACGAGACCATCACCATGCGCGACGGCGTGAGCGTCTACGGCAGCATCCTCCCGACACGCACCGACGACTGTCCCTACACCAATGTGAGCATCAACGGCTCCATAGTGCGCACCTACACACAGACCGACATCGACGGTTATATCACCACTGTCACCGCCGAGCGCGGAGGCATCGCCGGTCCAATAGGCAACAGGACGACCGTCAGCGGCATCAAAGTGCCGGCTTCCAGCTCGTTTGACGACACGAGGGACAACATCGTCTCCGTTATCGACGGCTTCGCTGTGACCGCCACAAACAGGTCGAACCCCTCGGGCACGGTGACAAGTCCTGTCATCGACATCCAGCCGATAAACTCAGGCGGCCATGTGGCACTGCGCAACATCCTCGTGCATGACAACGACGCCTCCGCCACAGACTTCGTCAACATCGCCAATGTCGACAACGCCCTGCTCTACGAGGCACTGTTCCGCGACAACAAGGTGAGCGCCACCGGCTGCCAGTTGCACATCATGTCCAACGGCTACGGCGTCAACCTCACCGTCGAGGGCAAGACTGTGGGAGCGGACAACAGCGTCACCTACAACGGCACTGACGACCTGACGAAAGACCACATCTTCAATTCACTCGTCAACTACAGCGGACACGCCGCCACGGAGAACACCCTTTCGGGCTACAACTACAAGGTTTCCGACAGCAACCTCAACTACCAGTTGACGGAAAAGTCGCAGCACATAGACCAGTGCGACACCACCAACCCGATAGAGAGCGTGGCTTCACTGGCGCAGTTCATCAACTACGACACCGACCGCGACCTGCTCGGCAACCTCCGTCTGCTCAAGGGCGTAAGCGCTGATGACAGGATTGACCGCGGAGCATTCGAGACCTGGCGCGTGGACCAGGACGTTGTGTGCACGTCGAAAGACACCAGCGGCGACCTCACCAACTACTATCCGCATCCCGGTTCGGTGGTCTACATCATGCAGGGCAACAGCCTCGTGATGGAGCAATACGAGACCCAGACCGCCGAGGGAGTGACAACGCAGACCTCGGGCACCGCCCTGCGCCCTGCCTATCTGCTCGTGCAGGAGGGTGCGTCGCTCTATGGCAACGGCAACGCTGTCAGCGTGGGCTACGTCGGAGTGGAGCGTCAGGCCGACAGCGACGGTTCGATGGTTGGTCTGCCCTACTCCATGCACTACAAGGGAACTGACGTCGCAACCAACGGCGTGGGTGCTCCTGCCTACTCCTCCGATGGCGTGCTGACACTCTCCGCCGCCAATGCCGAGGCTTATTCCTACAACGGCGTGAGCCGTGCGGCGTGGAACTCCGCGTTCTACGACACGCAGTCGGAATACTGGACAGCCCTCTACGATGTGGCGACAGACGCCAACAGGGGCGTGCTCTACAAGCCGGCGGTCAGCAGGACCTACCGTTTCACGTCCCAGGGCAGTGCCGACAACATGGACACCTATATATATACCGAGGCGGCAGGCGGCATCTCCAAGACCGTCACGCTCCAACAGTATGACGACCGCACCTCTACCGGCGGCGGTGCCGACTTCACCGAGAAAGAGGACATGGGCTGGAACTGCATCGCCCTGCCGTGGCTCGTGAGCCAGTATGACCCCTCGGCTACGGAGACATTCTCCGGCAACAGCCGCCGCAATATGGATATCCCCCACACCCTGTGGCTCTGGTATGACGGCAAGACCTGTCCCGACGGCACCACTGCCGCCGACGGTGATGGAGGCTTCTACAGTGTCAGTTCGTGGGACACCTCCGACTGGCATCTCGCTTCCGCCGACGCGGCGCGCGTCTGGACCGGCGAGGGCATCTTCACACAGACCTCTGCCGTTGCCGACACGGAGGACCTGCTCTTCTACCGCCCTGTCTACACCGCAACGTCTCCTGCCAAGGGAACGGTCGCTGACAGTGAAGAGGAGGAACAGACCGTGCGCCGCAACGCCCGCTACTATGTCACTCCGCACGACACCGACGACATTTCCGGCGACCTCAACATCCGTGCGCGCGGCCATGTAGTCTATGTCAGCGGACTCAAGGGCGGCGAGAGCATCACCGTCTACGACACCGTGGGACGCGTCTACAACATGGCAAAGGCATCCGGGGAGCAGTATTCCACAGCCGTGCCCGTCAGCGGTGTCTACGTCATCCGGGTGGACAACGTGTCGCAAAAGGTCGTTGTCAGGTAGCGGCAACATTGTAAACGAGAACAAAAACAAATAAGATGAAAATCCATATAACCCGAATACTCCTCTGCATGGTGCTCCTCACGGGCATCGGAACGACCGCCGCCGTCGCCGACAACCTGTTGGTTGTCATCACCGACGGCAACGGCAACTACCTCGACTACGGCAACTA
>CAVDQB010000012.1:0-46735 GCA_963611255.1 Faecalibacterium prausnitzii | reverse complement strand
CCCCAAGACCTGCGTGTGGACGTACATATATAATGAAACTGCAAAGACATGTTATCTGGAAAACCAGGGTGCTTATTTGTCATATTCTTCAAGTTCATCATTGACTGTTAGCGCTAATCCCAAAGAATTTAAAATCAGCGGCAACAAATTGTATTACACTTCAAGACGTAGGACGTATTATATCCGCTACAGCAGCAGTGGTTGGACCACGACAACAAATTCCTCCGCCGCTGCTTCCTTCTACTTTACATCACTGACCCAGACTGCCGAACAGGGCAGCCTGACGGTGGAGAGCAACTCTTCCGACGAGGTGAAGTTCGAGCGTGAGGGCGACTCGCGCGACTATTATGTGAGCGCAGTGACCTACACGCCGGCCTACAACACCTATTCATGGACGGAGTCCGGCGGCGCAAAGACATACTATGCGTCGTCCGACGACAGTCATGTATCCGACACGCCACCGTCAGCGGTCACCACAGCCTCGGCCTACACCTGGGCTTCGGACTATCCCGACAACGTGACGGTGACGCAGAGCAGCGAATATCCCGAACAGGCAACGGCCTCTTACGACAAGAAGTTCTCCTCTGAGACGACGGTAGATATCACCGCAACCGCCACGATACCGCAGTCCGCCAGCGACTTCATGACCGCTGACGCCACCGTCAGCGGCACTGCCTCCGCCACGCTGCTGTCACGCCACCTTGCCGACATACAGGTTGCCTCCAGCAAGACGGCTCTCTACATCGGCGAGACAAGCCAGTTGACCGTCGTGACAGGTTCCAACGGCACGCCTACATTCACCTCCGGCGACACGTCGCTGGTGACGGTCGACGCTTCCGGAAAGGTCACCGCCGTGGGCACTGGCGGTGACAACACCAAACGGGTGCTGATAACCGTCAGCACGCCACAGACCGACGACTACGAGGCAGCCACCGCCCTCATCGGCATAGAGGTGAGGAAGCACCCCACGAAACTCACGCTCCAGTATGACAAGTCAGCACTGACCTACGGTGAGGCGACACCCACACTCACCGCATCGACACTCACCGACGAGGTTGACGGCACGGAGTTCACCGGCACTGTCGTCTACTCCAGCAGCGATGTCGGCATACGGGTGAACGCCACCACAGGCGAACTGACCATAGAGAAAGCCGTCACCGCCGTCATCACAGCGACCTATAAGGGCGACGACACCCACACCGCCGCCACGGCGACATACACCGTCACCGTGAGCAAAGCACCCACCACGCTCTCCTTTGACCAGACAGGCTACCTGGCGCAACTCGCCCATCCGTTCACGTCACCAGTCGCCACGCTCACCCCGTCGGATGCAGGTACGGTGACCTACAGTTACACCAGCGCCACCACAGGACTGATCTCTCTCAACGGCACCACAGGCGAGGTGACGCTCAACACCCTCACCGGCACCGCCACAGTGACCGCCACTTTTGCCGGCAACGACTGCTACGAACCGTCCACGGCATCCTATGTGCTGACGGTAAGTGCCAAGGAGATACCCGATCTGGATGTTACTACCAATGTGGAGTTCTATGTTGACGACACCTACAAGATACACGCCACCACCAACAGCACCGCAGGCATCACCTACGAGAGCAACGACACCGGGGTCATCACCGTCGACAGCGACGGCAACCTCACCGCTGTGGGCGAAGGAAAGGCGTTCATCCGCATCGTCTCCGAGGAGGACGAGACCTACATGGAGTACTCGGCCGACTATCCTGTCACGGTGAAACGCTACCCCACAAAGGTCACTGCCAGTTACCCGGCGAGCGAGTATTACACCGACCACAGGGGCAACATCCTCCCCACAGTGTCCGTCCACGAGACGGTGAACAACAGTCTGGCGGATACAGAAGGGCTCATTTCGTTCAGTGCGACACCGAGCAGCGTGCTGACAGTCGACGCGAAGACAGGCCTGGTGACAATGGTAGGCAACGGCAGGGCATCCATCACCATCACCTATGAGGGCAACCGCAAGTACGCGCCCTCCTCTGCCCTCTTCCTGATGGTTGTCAACAAGGTGTCAGAACCAGGCTCTTTCATTCGTCTGAAGGACAATTCCGGCAACTATCTGACCGCTGACGGCACCGACGTGACGACCGTTTCCTCCGCCGACGCCTCCACTATCATCTGGTACGGAGAGGACCGTTCGCTGCTCTTCTACCAGTGCGGCCTCTATCTGAAGGACGCTGCGCCGTCGCTGATGCAGCCCGTCGACGCTGGACAGGGCGGCACACAGTTTGAGTTCACCCATGTCGGAAAAGACTATCACATCAGTGACGGAACCAGGGAACTGACCTCCGGCGGCGGCAACGTGTGGACTATAGAGGAGGTTGACTGCCTGCCGCTGACATTCAAGAGCGCCGGCCACGGCTTCTCCACCCTCTACTGCCCCATGGACATCACCTGTCCTGCCGGCGTGGTGGCATACTATCCCACGGCGCGCACGGTGGACACCACAGGCGCAGCCGACTTTGTCATCAGCCTGAAAGGCGTTTCCGGCGGCTACATACCGCACAACACGCCTGTCGTGCTGCACACCGACTATATCGGCACATACAACTTCTACATCGTCGGCGAGATTTCTCTCGACTTCTCCGACCAGTGGGACGGTCTCGCAGGCACCATCCCCGCGATAACCACGTCGTCGGTCTACTCCGGCACGCAGTGCCCCTACACCCTACAGCCCGACAAGTCCTCGTCGGCAGGATTCTATCCTTGGGACGGCACACGCCACGCCACAATCGATCCGTTCCGCTGCTACATTCCCGGCACAACAGCCGCAGCCAGCAAGGGATTCCGTTTCTCATTCGATGACGACACCGTGGACGGCATAGGCGACATCACGCCCGACACGCCCTCCGACGCCCCCATCTACAACCTCCAGGGCATCGCCGTGGGCAGCAATCTCGACACCCTTCCTCAGGGCATCTATCTCCGTGACGGCAAGAAAGTAGTGAAACGGCAGTAGTTGACGCGTCCCAGCATCAAACCGCAAGCAAGCATTTCGCCGGCAAGATAATTGCGGCGATAACGCAGTAAGGGCAGTTGCGATTCCGGAAAACACAGAGTTTCGGAATCGCAACTGCCCTTACTGGACGATATTATTTTGTACGCTCTATTACCCAGGGCGTTGCCGGGTCAGTCAGCAGCGGCTATAACCCAATCGGAGATGTTGCTCGCGGCACTGTCGAAATTCACTCCCACCTTGGTGACGGGCTTGCCGCAGAGGGCGAAACGGCTGCGGTAGTCTTTGAGGTCAATCTGCCGCATCGCCGTAGCGGCATCCTTGTCGAGTTTTATTTCGAGGAGGAACAGGTCGGTGCGGGTCAGGATGACTATGTCCACCCTACCCTTCGGAGTGTGCACTTCCACGTCAACGAGGTAGTCGGTGAGCAGCGTGAAGATGATGAACAGCATCTGCTGGTAGTGTCCTTCGTAGTTGGTGTTGTCACAATAGGGCACTGTACCGAGGAAAGTCTGGAGCAACTGCAGCGCACCGTCCATGTCCTGCTTGTCAAGAGCCTGCGCTATGCGGCGTGCGGTATTGGTCGTAGCGAGGGTGTTTCGGGTGACATACGACGGAATGAGAGCCTTTGTCAGTCCCACGCGAACCTCCTTGTTGGGCACGTCGAGGATATAGTAGTTGTAGTCCTTGTTGTAGTCCTTGATAGTGATATAGCCGCTTTGGTAGAGCAAGGGCATGATAGTCGTCAGGTTTTCCGTGGGCGCGTCAAACTCGCTTGAGTCCGCCTCGATGCGCGAGATGTCGGTAGGCACGACACCGAAGCGGCGCATCATGTTGATGAGATAGGTCGGTGTGCCCGAGGCGAACCAGTAGGAACCGAACTTCCGTTCGGCGAAACAGTTGAGCAGACTGAACGGATTGAACACATCGGGAGACTCCGCCGAGAAATGGTAACCGTCGTAGTGCTCACGCAGTTTGGCTATGGTCTGCTCCCGTGAGATGCCGAGCCGTGACGCCAGCATGTCGATGTCGCCGGACATCTGGGTGAGAAGTTCCTCCTCGGTGATGCCGCAGATGCCTGCGTAATCGTCGTTCATGGAGATGTTGGCGATGTTGTTGAGTTCGCTGAAGATGCTCAGTTGCGAAAATTTCGTTATGCCCGTGAGGAACACGAAGCGCAGTTTCGCCTCGCTGAACTTCAGCGGACTGTAGAAGTTGCGCATGATGTTGCGCAGTGCGTCGAGTTGTTCCGCTTCGTGCACCACGTCGAGCATCGGCGCGTCATATTCGTCAATGAGGATGACAACCTGCTTTCCGCTCTTTTCACAGGCGGTGTTGATGAGGTCTATGAGACGCGTGTTGTTGTCCTTGAGAGTTGTCTGGATGCCCCACTTTATCTCCTCACGCTCGAGGATATATCCCAGATAGCGTTCCAGTTGCTCTTTCCCCATGTGCTTGCCGCCGCTCATGTCGAAGTGGAGCACGGGGTATTCGGTCCACTCTTTCTCCAGTTTCTCCATGGCAAGACCCTTGAACAGGTCTTTCCTCCCCTCGAAATAACTCCGGAAAGTAGAGACAAGCAGCGACTTGCCGAAACGCCGAGGACGGCCGAGAAAATAGTATTTGCCGTTACTGTGCGTCATGCGGTAGATGTATTCCGTCTTGTCCACATAGAGGTAGTCGTTCTTCCTGACTTCCCCAAACGTCTGTATTCCTATCGGATATGCTTTCTGTGCCATAACTGAAACGTTTTTCTTCTGTCTACAAAGGTAGTGCAAATATTCTGAAAACCAAGTTTTGGCACGAAGTTTCTTGGTCATTCCGTGCGTTTGCACTAACTTTGCGGAACGATACAAACAACACAACAATGGAGTATATAGTTTCCGCCCGGAAATACCGTCCGGCATCTTTCGACGCGGTGGTGGGGCAGTCTGCCCTGACCACAACGCTGAAAAACGCCGTGAAGTCGGGCAAACTGGCGCACGCCTACCTGTTCTGCGGTCCCCGCGGAGTGGGCAAGACGACCTGCGCCAGGATATTCGCCAGAGCCATCAACTGCAGCAATCCGACTGCCGATGGCGAGGCGTGCGGATGCTGCGAGAGTTGCAAGGCGTTTGCTGAACAGCGGTCTTACAACATCTTTGAACTGGACGCAGCGAGCAACAACACCGTGGAGGACATCAAGACACTGATGGAACAGACACGCATACCGCCGCAGGTGGGACGCTACAAGGTGTTCATCATCGACGAGGTGCACATGTTGTCGACCGCGGCATTCAACGCTTTCCTCAAGACACTCGAGGAACCGCCGGCACACGTCATATTCATCCTCGCCACGACAGAGAAGCACAAACTGTTGCCGACGATAGTGTCGCGCTGCCAGATTTACGACTTTGAGCGCATGACAGTGAAGAACACGATAGACCACTTGAAGTCTGTGGCGGAGAAAGAGGGCATCGCCTACGAGGAGGAAGCGCTGTCGCTGATAGCCGAAAAGGCCGACGGCGGAATGCGCGACGCCCTGTCCATCTTCGACCAGGCGGCAAGTTACTGCCAGGGAAACATCACCTACGCAAAGGTGATAGAGGATCTCAACGTGCTCGACTCCGACAATTATTTCCGTGCCGTCGACCTCTCCGTGGAAAACAAAGTGCCGGAACTGATGGTGCTGTTGAACGGAATCATAGCGCGGGGATTTGACGGCAACAACTTCTGTCTGGGGCTTGCGTCGCACATAAGGAACGTGATGATGGCGCAGAACCCCGACACGGTGCAGATGCTCGAGGTGTCGGAGCAGCGCAAGACACGCCTTGTGGAACAGGCCAAGAAGTGTCCCGTGAAGTTCCTCTATGGCGCCCTGAAACTGCTCAACGCCTGTGACCTCAACTACAAGCAGTCGTCGAACAAGCGGCTGCTGGTGGAACTGACCCTCATACAGGTGGCACAGATAACGCAGCCGGAGGAAGAAAAGCCCGGCGCGGGGCGTAGCCCCTGGCGTCTGAAAACCCTGTTTCACAACCTTGTCAGGAAGTCGCTGCCGACGAAAACGGCCCAGCAGGTAGCCGTGGCAGCCGCATCCGGGCAACCCAAGAGCGAGAACAAACCGGCGGAGGCTGTCTCCGCCGCCACTGAAAAGACGGATTCCGCAAAGCCGAAGACAATGACCCTGGCACCGGGAAAGACCGTCAAACTGTCAAGCCTCGGCTTTACCTTCGCCGGGATGAGACAGGAAGAAGAGAAAGAAAAGGAGCGTCAGCGGCTGAAAGAGCAACAGGAGAGCACGCCGGAGCAGTCCATGAACGCCGAGTTCACACAGGAGGCGGTGGAGTTCCAGTGGTATTCCATGTGCAACAGGATGCTGACTCTGCCGGAGATGAAAGTGCTCGCGACGCGCATGAAGAACATACGTCCCGAGATAAAGGGCTATCCCAACATAGAGTTAGTGGTCGACAACGAGATACTGCTCAAGGACGTGAAGAGCCTTGAGCGGCGCATCCTCAGCACGCTCAGGGGCAGTCTGAACAATTCGGAGATAACAATCACGCTGCGCAGGGCAGAACTGAAGGAGATGAAAAAGATGCCTTCGGTACTCGAGATGTTTGCAGAGATGAGAAAGGAATACCCTCCCATTGATCTGCTCTGCAAGCGGATGAAACTGGAACTGAACTGATATGCTCCGCCGGAGGCGTCATATCAGCGGCATTCCGGCCTTTTTACATTCACTGCGCATTTCGTCCGGCCAGATGCTGGCCTGTATTTCCCCTATATGGGCTTTGTGCAACAGCACCATGCAAAGGCGGCTCTGGCCTATTCCGCCGCCTATACTCAACGGCAGTTCGCCATTAATCAGTTTCTTGTGGAAGTAGAGTTCCCTGCGCTCCTGCTTCCCCTCTATGTCGAGTTGGCGCAGCAGGCTCTCCTTGTCAACACGTATTCCCATTGACGAAAGTTCTATTGAACGTCCCAGGACGGGATACCACACGAGGATATCACCGTTGAGTCCGCACAGTCCGTTCTCACCCTCCGTACTCCAGTCGTCGTAGTCGGGGGCGCGGCCATCATGCTTCTTGCCGTCGCTGAGTTTGCCTCCTATGCCGATGACAAACACCGCTCCGTATTTCTTGCATATCAAATCCTCGCGCTCCTTGGGCGTCTTGTCGGGATACATGGCAAGCAGTTCCTCGCTGTGTACGAAGTGTATGGTCTCAGGGAGGAACGACTGCAGAGCGCCGTAGGTCTCGCTTACCAGATACTCCGTGCGGAGTATGGCGGCATAGATGCGGCGTACGATGTCCTTGAGGAACGCCACCGTGCGCTGCTCACGGGTTATCACCGCCTCCCAGTCCCACTGGTCGACATAGAGGGAGTGCAGGTTGTCGAGTTCCTCGTCGGCGCGTATGGCGTTCATGTCGGTATAGATGCCGTAGCCCGGCTTCACTCCGTACTCGGCGAGAGTGAGGCGTTTCCACTTCGCAAGCGAGTGTACGACTTCCGCCTTGGCGTCGCCCAGTTCCTTGATGGGGAATGTCACGGCACGTTCAACGCCGTTGAGGTCATCGTTGATGCCCAGTCCCTTCAACACGAAAAGAGGGGCTGTGACGCGCCGCAGGCGCAGTTCGGTGGAGAGGTTCTGCTGGAAGAATTCCTTGATAAGTTTTATTCCCTGCTCCGTCTGCTGCATGTCCAGAGCGTTGCTGTAGCCGGATGGCACTATAATGTTCATTCTTTTGTCATTTTGCAAATACAGATGCAAAATTAGCGAATTATTGTCGTGCGACAAAGGAACAAACCTGTTATTTTGCAACGAAAGTGCTTCTTCCGGCGATAAATGTCATTGCCACAGGTCAGACGTGCGCCGCGAAGCGTTGCTGCGCCAGCGTCTCATACTTCGTACCGGGCGCACCGTAGTTGGCGAAGGGATGTATGGAGATGCCTCCCCGGGGCGTGAAAAGTCCTGTCACCTCTATATACTTGGGACTCATCAGGCGTATCAGGTCTTTCATGATGATGTTTACGCAGTCCTCATGGAAGTCTCCGTGATTGCGGAAGGAGAAGAGGTAGAGTTTGAGACTTTTCGACTCGACCATGCGTTCGGCAGGGATATAACTGATGACTATCTCAGCAAAGTCCGGCTGACCTGTGATAGGGCACAGCGAAGTGAACTCTGGGCAGTTGAATTTCACCCAGTAGTCGTTGTCGGGATGTCTGTTTGCGAAAGTCTCAAGCACCTCGGGAGCGTAGTCGCTCCTGTATTGCGTTGCGCCGCCGAGTTGACGCAAGCCGTCGTTTTCTCTGTTCATGTCAAATCTGATTTACTTTTAACGGATTGTAGGACACCGTGTCGTCGTAGACATCGGAATGGTCCACCTTCTTCACATACTTCACCACGCGTATCGTGACAGGCAGTGCAATGACCTCATAGAGGGTCTTTGCCACCACCTGCGTCACCATGAGACCGAGCAGCACGCCCCACTCCACCTTTGGCGCACCCTCGAACAGGAGCGGAAGAAGCCAGAATGCGAGGGGGAAGAAGATTACCGAGTCGGCGCTCTCGCCCACTACCGTGGAGAGGATGGCACGCATGGAGAAGCGCACATTGAACTGTCCCTTGCCGCGGTCCGCCAGTTTCATCACGCTCATTACCCACGCATTGAGGAACGAACCGACAAGAAAGGCCACGAAACTTGCCGCCGCCACCTGAGGAGCAAAGCCGAACACCTCGCGGAAAGAGGCGTCTGCCCCCGGCGTCATCGGCGGCAGCGCACACGCCACAAGACCGAGCGCGACAACGAAGAAGTTCATCATGAACCCCAACCAGATGATGAAACGCGACTTGCGGAAGCCCCACACTTCGGCTATGCAGTCGTTAAGGATATAGGAAACGGGAAACACTATGAAACCGCAAGTGAGGTTAATGTCACCCCAGACGTGGACTATCTTTGTTTCCAACAGGTTGCTTGTTATCAGACAAACACAGAAGAGCATGCCCAATACGACAAAGGGCACGCTCAGTTTTTCTCTTTTTTCGTTCATGTCATAGTTTTGATTATACGGGAGGTGCTCTACTACTCCCAAGCCTTATTACTTCTCTTCCTCTGCGGTCTCAGCCTCTGCGGCAGGCGCAAACGTCTTTTCAAAGTCGGTGTAGCCGTTCTCCACGAGGATGTTATACCACTGTATGAGTTTCTTGATGTCAGAATCGCGCACACGGTCACGGTCGTAGTCGGGCAGAATCTCCGCGAAATAGGTGCGCAACTGCTCGGAACTGCTCTTCTTATAGTCTACGGAGCACTTCTTCTGACCCTCCTTCTCGCACATGCTCTTCAGCACTTTCCACAGTTCGATGTCCTCGTCATTGGTATACATTGCTATGTCTCCGAGAGACGTGACACGGTCGGAAGCGAACACGGGCGTTCTCTTCTTTGCGCTGTCAACGGTTTCCACGATCAGGCTCTTGTTGCCACGGCTCACCAGCCTGTAAAGTCCCGGCTTGCCTGTAATTGAGAGTATAGTTTCCATTATATGTGTTTTGATTGTTGGTTTATCTTGTTCATCAGTTCCCTAATCCGGGCTTCCACGTCATTTCCGCCGTCGTTGTCGACCACGAAATCGGCTCTCGCCGCCTTTTCTTCCTGCGGCATCTGCCTGTCTATCCACTCCACGGCACGTTCGCGTGTGAGGCTGTCGCGCTCCATTATGCGCCGTATGCGTGTCTCCAGCGGTGCTGTCACGCAGACCACGAAGCCGAAGTCTACGCGCCTGTCGAAGCCGCTCTCATAGAGGATTGCGCTCTCCAGCCACTCATGTCCCGACCTTTTGAAATCATCCGCCACGGCAGGGTGGACGATGGAGTTTATCTTCCGCACATTCTCTTCCGACTTCACGATGAACCGTGAGAGTGCCGCCTTGTCGAGCCTGCCGCCCACGAAGAGGTCACAACCCACCGCCTCGCTGAGAGCGCGCTGCACCTCCGGCATGGAGTTCATCAGCCTTTTCGCCGCGGCATCGCAGTCGTAGACCTCCACGCCGTAGTCCTTGAGCAGACGGCACACATAAGATTTGCCGCTGCCTATGCCGCCTGTGAGTGCTATATACATCGGTAGGGAAGAATCAGAAGGCTCAGTTTTCTATCAGGTAATCCACTTCACTGAACTCCAGTGAAGCCTTCGCTATGCCCTTGGGCATCCTTGTGATGCGGAGAGCGCACTTGTCGGTGTTGGCGCGTATGCTGTTGTAGTCGACCTCAACACGGAACTGGCCTGCATTGATAAGACGGTATTGCGACACGCCGACACTGTATTTCACTTTCACCCTCGACGGAAACGTGCGCACGCTGACACCCTCTGGCTGGTTGACAACATTTATCGGAACATCCGCAACGCCCTCCGTCAGGATGTCGGGGAAGAGTTCCACCTTCACCGTCCGTGGCGTTATCCTCGCTCCGTCCACCGCTTTCAGGTTCGCAGTGATGGTCACCGTGTCAGTGAAATTGCGCACCCGGAGCGGTTCGGTCACCACATACTTGATGCTGTCGAGCAGTTCCTTGGTGGAGTAGACAGTCACCTTCTCCGGCGTAATCTGCACATGAGAGAGGTAATAGTCGGATGCCGGGGTGATGTCGCCGTCGAGACGCACCGCCACTTTCTTTGCCGTGCCGTGGCAATACGCCACCTCTATGCGCTCGGGTTTCACCGACGTGACGGAAGAAGAGGCGTAAAGTTGTTTTCTGACCATGCGCAGCAGTTCGGCGGAAGAGACGACATACTTGCCGCTCTGCTTCGACAACGCCGGCATATTCAGCGTTATCGGGTTCACCTTGTCACCGTAGAGATACTGCATGATGGCATATCCCTTGTCGTGGACGGTGACCCTCAGCGTGTCCTCCACCTCGGAGGTGACTATCACATCCTTGGGAATGTTCTCCACAGACACCGGGACGGCAACCTCGCAATCATAGTTCTCGTTGAGTGCCGTGGACAGCCAGAAGAGGCTGCTCAGCACAAGAAACACCATGAAAGTCAGCAGGCTGCGCCGCGGACGCAGCAGATGCAGTGTCTGTTTACTTAACCTGCATATCCTGGACAGCAGAGAAAACATAGTTCTTGTCTACTGTTATCACCACGTTGTTGGCGATTTCGACCTCCACTTTTCCGGCAGCGTGATCAACGCTCTTGACCTTTCCGTACACTCCGCCGCCCGTAACGACCTCCGTACCTCTGTCGATAGAGTTCTGGAAAGCGCGGATTGCCTTCTGGCGTTTCTGCTGTGGGCGCATCATGAAGAACCACATTATCACGAAGATAAGCACCATCATGAGGAGCATACCCAGACCTCCTCCACCCTGTGCTGGCTGTGCAGCGAGAATCATTTCTGTCATATCGTTGAGTTTATTTGTTTCAATATCTTACCGTCTTCCGCCAGTCCGCGGGCGAGAGCGTCGAGTATGCCGTTGACGAACGACGCGCTGCGTGGCGTGCTGTACGCCTTTGCTATCTCGACATATTCGTTGAGCGTGACGCTGACAGGTATTGTGGGGAATACCAGAAGTTCCGCCAGAGCCGTCTGCATTATCACTATGTCCATGAAAGGCATACGGTCGAGTTTCCAGTTGCGCGAATACTGCTCCATGTACTGCTGGTATTCCTTGCCGTTGAGAATGGCGGAGCGGAACAGTTTCATGGCATATTCGCGGTCGAAATCGTCCTTGAACTCGGGAAGAAGAGCCTGTTGTGATTTGTTGGAAGGCTGGAAACGCTTGATTGTCTTGACCACAAAGGAGTCCACTATGTCCTTGTCGTCATTCCAATAAAGGGACTTGTCCTCAAGCAACTGGGCGAGGTCGTCATTGTTTTCGATCACCTGGCGGTAGAGTTTGCGCCACACCTCACGGTCGGCTTCATAGGAATCGTCCGCCGAAGCGTTGTACTCACGGTACGCCTCGCTCTGTTCTATCAGGTTGCACACCCTTCTCACGAACTCAATGTCCTCTCTCCAACTGAGTTTGTTGACCTCTTTATATTCCGCCAACTGCTCGTTTTCCTCCAGTTGCACTGCGAAACGGTTGTACGCGAATTTCGGCATCACATACTCCTCGCCCTCTCGTTGGGCTTTGGCTGCCTGTGTCTCGTAGCGCAGACGCTCCTCATTGGTAACGGCCACTATCAGGTCAAGCAGGAGGTTATACAACTGGTAGGCTTTTGAAAGGCTGGTCTGCAGTTCCTTCTCTGCCACAGTCATGGACTTGTCTCCATTCATGTAATAGGCATAGACGAGTTGAACCACCTTTATTCTTATGAGTTCCCGATTAATCATTCTCTAACAATTAACGCTTTCCACTAAAAGTTTCTGTCGCAAAGTTAGGGGTTTTCCGCATAATATGCAAGAGGAATCAGCCCATTTGTGCTTTTTTCAGGGCATTCTTTGCATATCTCAACAATAAGCGGTAACTTTGCAACGCTTTTTTTGCAAGGCATTCGTGTGATGGCGAATTAAGCACTTTAATCTTACAACAACTTAATTTAGAGTAACACAAATGAAAGAGATCACTCTCAAAGGTACAGCGCGTACCGAAACAGGAAAGAAGGCTACGAAGGAACTTCGCAAGCAGAATCTTATCCCATGCAACCTCTACGGCGAGGCAAAAGACGAGAACGGCAAGCCGGTAGCAGAGGCTTTCACTCTCCCTTTCACCGAGATCCGCAAGGCAGTCTACACTCCTGACGTGCTCGTATGCACACTCGTCATCGACGGCAAGGAGCGCAAGGCCGTCATCAAGGAACTCCAGTTCCACCCGGTGTCTGACGCTATCCTGCACGCAGACTTCCTCGAAGTGAACGAGACCAAGCCTATCACAATCGGCATACCTGTAAATCTCGTAGGTCATGCACAGGGTGTTCGCGACGGTGGTCGCATGAGCCTCTCAATCAGAAAGATCGCTGTCAAGGCTCCTTACAAGAGCATTCCCGAGAAACTTGACGTTGACGTGACCAACCTGAAGATAGGCAAGGCTATCAAGGTGGGCGAGCTCAGCTACGAGGGAATAGAGATTGCGACAAGCAAGGAAGTAATTGTCTGCTCCGTCAAGATGACACGTGCCGCTGCCGCTGCCGCTGCAGAGAAGGGCGAATAAACAGTGTCGTCAGACTGAGTCTTACATAACGCCAACAGAAAAGGAGCCAGTCTCGGTTGAGGCTGGCTCTTTTTCAATGGTACGGCAGACGGATTCCACCATAACATTTCTCACTTCTTACCCTTTATGGACAAATATCTTATCGTCGGACTCGGCAATCCCGGAGCCGAATATCACGAGACACGGCACAACGCAGGCTGGATGGTTGTCGACGCATTTGCCGCCGACGCCGGCGTGAAATTCGAGGACAGACGCTACGGATTCGTGGCGGAGACATCGCTGAAAGGCAGGAAACTGTTCCTGCTGAAACCCACCACATTCATGAACCTCAGCGGAAACGCCGTCAGATACTGGCTCAACAAGGAGAACATCGACGAGAGCCGACTGCTCGTGATCGTCGATGACCTCGCCCTGCCGGTGGGAAAGACGAGGCTGAAAGGAAGCGGTTCCAACGGCGGGCACAACGGTCTCGGCAACATACAGCAACTCATCGGCGAGAAATACGCGCGCATCCGTGTCGGCATAGGCAGCGATTTCAACCGCGGCGGACAGGTGGACTGGGTGCTGGGAAAGTTCTCCGAAGAGGAGATGAAGATACTGCAGCCGTGCATCGACACGGTGGTGGAGGAGATAAAATCGTTTGTCCTGCAGGGCATAGACCGCACCATGAACCTCTACAACAAGAAATAGCGCACGGCAATGGCAGAGTTGAAAATCAACAACCAGGCACGTCTTGACAAGTGGCTGTGGGCATCGCGCATATTCAAGACACGCACCGTGGCGGCCAACGCCTGCAAAAACGGCAGGGTGACCAAGGGAAACGTCAACCTGAAACCGTCGTCACTGGTGAAAATCGGGGATGTCATATCGGTGAAGAAGCCCCCCATCACCTACTCTTTCAGGATAAAGAACTGCATCGAACAGCGTGTCGGGGCGAAGATAGCGGCACAAGTCTACGAGAACGTGACCGACTCCAAGCAGTACGAACTGCTCGAGATGTCACGCATAAGCGGATTTATCGACCGTGCGAAAGGCACTGGCCGTCCCACGAAAAAAGACCGCCGGGCTATCGACAACTTCTCCGACCCCATCATACTGGGGTTCGATGACGACGAAGATTTCGACGAGTTTGACTTCGAAGATTAGGATGCTGCGCACCATAGAGAGTCACTAATCCTTAAGACAGGCAAGCGGTATTACCTTGACACCATCCGGACGAGTGTAAGCCATTTGTCCTCCGGTCAGCACTATCAGAAGATCAGGCTCCCTGATTGGCATCTGCTTCTCACCCTTATTGTGTTCACATATCAACTTCTTTATCTCCAATAGGTGCTTGGAACCCTCGTCTATATCCCGGCTTCCCAACTTACATTCTATCAAGGCATAACGTCCATCATCCAGATGTAATACGAAATCAGCCTCCAGTCCATAGCGATCCCGATAGTAAGATATGTCGCTCCCCAAATCAGAAGTCAATGCTCTCAAGTCTCGAACGCACATTTGCTCAAATATGAAGCCGAATGTTTTGAGTTGTACCTCAAGGGCTTCCGCATTTACGCCCATAGCGGCGACAGCGATTGAAGGGTCAACGAAGCAGCGTTTCGGGGCGCTTCTTATGGCCGTCTTGCTCCGTATGGCGGGTGACCAAGCGTCAATGTCATGAATGATGAACAATTTTTCCAAGGCCGAAACATAATCGTTGAATGTATCCATTGATATTGACAGTTCTCCGTCAACTGTCACATCAGCAAGGAGATTGGTTTTCTTGGCAAGCGTACTGATATTCCTGGCATAGGAACGCAGTATTCTCCTAACGACCTTAGGATTACGTTGTTTATTGTCAATGCAAGACATATCGAAATCGCAAACACTGTTGAAGTAATCTTTGGCTACAGCATATGCAGCCTTACCTTTCAGCTGCAAGGCTGCCGGCCATCCACCTCTGCATGCCACTTGGATAAGTCCAGGAATATCCAGTCTGCCCATAGCACCATCAATGTCATAGTCCTTGTCATCAAACAATCTCCTGATTGAAACCTCACCGGAAGAGTCCTGTGACTCCCACAAACTCATCGGGAGCATCTTCATCCTGCATATACGCCCTGTACCTGTATGATGTATCCTTTCCTTGTCTACGGTATTGCTGCCTGTCAATATATATTGTCCCGGCACGCCACCTGCATTATCCACGGCAACACGGACTGCATCCCATATCATAGGAGCATCTTGCCACTCATCTATCAGACGAGGCTGCAAACCTTTCAGCAGCAAAGAAGGTTTTACGGACGCCGTTGCAAGATACTCATCCCGCCTGTTCGGGTCTTGCATCTTGATTACACTTTTTGCCGCCTGTTCGGCTGTGGTTGTCTTGCCTATCCATTTGGGACCTTCTATCAGTACCGCTCCAAAGGCAGCCAGCCTTTCTTTCAGCACCTTATCTGCTATTCTTGGCAAATACTTCATACCGTTCCTTACTTATGTGATTACGCCGCAAAAGTAGCAAAACGTTCTCTAACCGCCAAGCAAATCGGCATTTTTGTGGCATTTCAGTCGGCGTTTTTGTGGTATTTCAGTCGGCGTTTTTGCGATAATTCGATCTTTCCATCCTTCGATTTTCCAATTTTTCAATCTTCCATCACCTCGGACCTCCGAAGCCGCCCGGAGGCGGAAATCCGCCAGGTCCACGGTCTCCCCTGCCACGGAAGTCACGTCTGTCGCCGCGAGGGCCGCGGTCTCCGTCGGGCGGTCCCATGTGGTCACGTCCGCCTTTGCCTCCCATGAGGTTGAACCTGTACACCACATGGAGCATAGCATAGGAGTTTATGGCGTTGTATTCGGTGTCGCTGCGCATCATCTCATTGATAGTACGCGAAAAATTACTCTGGTTGTGGAGGATGTCATAGAACTGTAATATCACGCTCAAGTTCTTCGCCTTGAGGAAACTTTGGGATATCTGGGCGTTCCATATGAACTCGTTTGTGTTGAGAGACTTGTCGCTGTAGCCGCGGCGGCTCCTCACATGCGCATCGCTTGCAAGCGCCATGTTCCACGGAAGGCGCACATTCACATTCGCTCCATAGGAGAATGACCATGTGTCAAGGTTGGCATCGGGATTCAGGAGGTTGGAAGAACTGGTGTAGTTCACCGATCCGTCAGCCTCAACATTGAGCCAGTCGTTGCGGAAACTCAGCGCAAGGCGGTCGCTGATGTTGTGCACCCGCGTGATGTTCTTTTGCGAATTGGCGTTCAGGGCGGTACTTACCAGACCCACATTGTTATTATATGAGTAGCCGACACTGGTGCTCACGTTCCACAAAGCCAGTGTGTCTATCGCCACACTGTAGTTGCCGTTGACGTCAGCACTCCAGTTTCCGTTCACGTTGTCGCGCATCGTTGTGCGTGCGCCGGTCTCGCTGTTGTATATCACTCTCTGTGCAGTCGCATTGCTGACAGTGCGGAATCCGCCGTTGACTCCTATCACCTGATAATGGTTGCGGATGAAGTTGTTGTAGTTGAGGGTGAAGTTGTTGGTGAAGGAAGGCTTCAGTCCGGGGTTACCGATAGAGATGTTCATCGGGTCGGTGTTGTCGGTTATCTGCACCATGTCCGCCATTGACGGCTGCGAAGTGCTTCCACGGTATCTGAACCTCAACTGGTGTTCCTTGCTGAAATAGTAGCGGAAGTCTGCCGTAGGCGTCACGTTTATCACGTTGCGGGTGGTGTCTGTCCTGTGCCCGAGGTATTTCTGGATGAAGTTACTCCTCTGGGGCTGCACGAAAACGCCCACGTTGAAATTGTAGTTGTCACGCACCCTGCGGAACTGGAGTTCCACCTCATGGTTGTCGTTGCGGTACTCTGTGAAACGGCTCAGGCTCTCGTCCTCGAACGAGGTGTAGCCATCCGGCAGGTAAGTGCCCCAGCAACGGTACATCGGAATGCTGCTTATGCCGAGCGAAGCCAGCAGGTTCACATAGTCGGAAGGCAGTTGCGTGAGGTCGCTGAAGTCGTATGTGGCGCGGTCACTCTTGGAGTAGGAGTGGTTATACTTGTAGGACAACTGCAGGTAAGTCCTGTCTGCCAGCGGCTCGCTGTAGGCTATCTCGGCACTGTATTTCCAGTTTGTCGACGGCGTGACGTTGTAGCGGTTGATGCTGTAGTCCTGTCCCGTCACCTGATAGAGTTTCACGTTGCTGGTGGAGAAACTCTTGTTGTCCGACGTGGAGTATCTTCCCGATGCGCTGAGTGTCAGGTTTCGTCCGCGGCTATTGAACTTGCGGTTGAACTGCAGTCGTCCGTTCACGTTCTTCGACGTGCCGTATGACAGCGAACTTCCGGTGCGCGAGTTCTTGGCAAGCCCCAGTCCTTCCATCACGCTTATCTCGTTCAGCGGGTCGGAAGTGTGCTCATAGGGGTCGGAGTCGAATGTCGCCGAAGCCGAGCCGGAGCGTCCGTCGTTGTCGGAATAACTGAACGAGGGGCGGAAGAGTATGTTTGTCATCGTGTCGGGAGTCCACTCCAGCCGCATCTGCGCGTTCCAACTCTTGTTCTTGCTGTAACTCTGCGACAGGCTGTTGGAAAAACTCTGGTTACCGATAACGAAACTCTCGCTGGAGTTTTTGGTCAGTTGGTCGGAGGTGTTGTGGTTCCATCTCACCGAACCGTCCATTTTCAGGAGGTCTCTTTTCTCGTAGTTGAAGTTCACTCCCACCATGTTCGACGTGTTCAGACCGTTGCGGCCGCGGCCGAAACCGCCTCCTCTTCCGCCGAAACCGGCGTCGTTAACGTTGTTGAAATTGCCGAATGCCATCATGCGGAAGTCCTCCTTGAACATTCCCAGCATGAGCCTTTCGGCGTAGCGGTCGTGCGTTCCGTAGCCCACATCCACATTGCCGAGCACGCCTTTGTTCATGCCTTTCTTTATCGAGAAATCGAGAGTCATGTCCTCGTCGCCGTCGGCTATGCCGGTAATGCGCTCCCGGTCGCTCTTTTCACGGTAGGCTTTCACCTTCTCCACTATCGACACCGGCAGGTTCTTCAGGGCGGTCTTGGTGTCGCCGGTCATAAACTCCTTGCCGTCCATCTTTATCTTGTTCACCGTCTTTCCGTTGATGGTGACGTTTCCGTCGTCGTCAACCGATGCGCCGGGGAGCAGTTTCACCAGTTCCTCTATCACCGAACCCTCCGGCGGACTGTACGCTGCGCTGTTGTAGACGAACGTGTCCTTCACCAGCGTAACCTTCAGAGCCTGTGCCGTAGCGGTCACTCCCTCGAGCATCACGGCATCCGTCTGCATGGTGACCTCGCCCATGTTGAGGTCGTGGTTGTCGGCAATGACGATGTTTTTTATGTCCGTGGCATATCCCACACTCGAGAAACGCAGCAGGTATTTGCCGTTTTCCGGGGCTTTGAGGATGAATGTTCCGTTGTCTGCCGACACCGTTCCGGCGACAAAGGTGCTGTCCGTCCGCAACAGTTGGATGGCAATCTGTGCCAGCGTCTCCTTCGTTTCCTTGTCGGAGACACGGCCTTTTACGGCACGCGACTGGGCAGTCATCGTGATTGACACCGCCGCAAGCAGTGCCGTGAAGAGCAATCTACGCATAATGGATTTCCTTGTTTTTGGGTTCAGTTCCGTTTCTTTGACGCAACAAGGGGCAATAAGTTTAACCGCACGGGCGAAAAACGCACACAAAAAGTTGTGCCAGCCTGCGAAATCAACTACCTTTGTAGCACAATCACAATGTCACATTCCACAAAACATTAGCAGAGCAATGCAGAGAGTAATCATTTCCACTGACCTTAGGGAAGACCTGAAGGCAGCCGCCGGAAGTTGCGCACATGACCGCACGTTCATACTCACCGACGATGTCACACACGACCTCTGCCTGCCCCTGCTTGACGGTTGCGACTGCCTGAAAGGGGCGCACGTCATCACCATACCCTCGGGTGACACCAACAAAAACCTTGACTCCGCCTGTCTGGTATGGCAGCAACTGCAGGCCGAAGGGGCTACGCGCCACTCGCTGATGATAAACCTCGGAGGAGGCATGGTCACCGATTTGGGAGGTTTCGCAGCCTCGTGTTTCAAGCGAGGAATACGGTTCATCAACATCCCCACCACCCTGCTCGCCATGGTCGACGCGTCCGTCGGCGGCAAGACAGGGGTGAACTTCGGAGGGCTGAAGAACGAGATCGGCGTGTTCAACGACTCGGAATGTGTAATCCTTTCCACTGATTTCCTCCGCACACTCGATACCGCCAACCTGCGGTCGGGCTATGCCGAGATGCTCAAGCACGGACTTATCTCCGACACGGAGATGTGGGCTGAACTCGTCAACTTCGACCTCGACAGCCCCGACTACGCCCAGTTGAGCCGTATGCTCGCCGACTCAGTGAAGGTGAAGGAGCGCATCGTCGCCGCCGACCCACACGAACACGGCATCCGCAAGGCTCTCAACGTGGGGCACACCGCCGGTCACGCACTGGAGTCGTGGTCAATGCGCCACGGCTGTCCCATTCTCCACGGCTACGCAGTGGCGTTCGGCATCATCGTGGAACTCTACCTGTCAACCACAAAGACCGGCTTTCCGTCCGACAAGATGCGCCAGACCGTGCGCTTCATACGCTCCAACTACGGCACGCTCGGCATCACCTGCAACGACTACAGCGAACTTCTTGAACTCATGACACACGACAAGAAGAACACCGCAGGGGTCATCAACTTCACCCTGTTGCACGATGTCGGAGGAATAGAACTGGACCAGACAGCCTCCAAAGAGGAGATTTCCGAAGCCCTTGACTTCTTCCGCGAAACGCTCTGACGGCGTTTTCGCAGCGAACCACGGTCGGTATTCGAACGAACCACGGACGGTATCCGAGCGAACCACGGTCGGTATTCGAACGAACCACGGTCGGTATTCGAACGAACCACGGACGGTATTCGAGCGAACCACGGTCGGTGTACCACCGCCCGAACGCCGTTTACGCACCGCAGCATCATTCTGCAACAGCAAGTTGAGCAGCGGTTTCGACAAGGTGAACTACCTCGGTGCGTTCGCCGCCGGCGACAACTGGATGAGCGGCTGGACAAACTTCGATCCGCAGAACACTGACTACTGATACAATAACTACAAAAATTCTCAAACGAAGAGGACTGTCGGCTGTGAAGCCGACAGTCCTCTTCGTTATGCGGATGCCGTCCTTCCGGCGGCTCTGGGGTGCGGTCTATCCTATCAGATACTTGCTTCCTGGCAGATAGGAGATGAGTTTTGACGTCACCGCACAGCAGATGTAAGTCAGCACGGCGATGCAAGGTATGGCGAAATAGACCGGAATGCGCGGTGATGCTGGACTGCCGTTGACAAACCATGCGGCAATAACGCTGAGGAAGAACAGGTGCATCAGGTACATGCCATACGACAGTTTGGAAAGTTCGGTGACAATCTTCGGCGCTTTCTTCTGACCGATGCAGGAGAACAGGAGGAACGCTCCGAAGGTGGCTATGAGCACGTTGGGGGTGCAAAATTCACCCGCTCCCTCAAGAATGGTGGTTCGTATCACCACACCCGGCTCACCCCAATACCAGAACGAATATGCCGTGAGTGCAGCGCCGATGAGGAATGTCACTGCTCCGACACGCAGTTTCTTGCTGCGATTCCAGTGCAGATGATTATGGATGTAGTGTGCCAACACGAGGTAGCCAAGGTAGCCCGAGCAATACCAGAAAGCGTGAAACTCGTTCCAGAAACATTCGCCCCACACCTCAGGAGTAACGAACTTGTGGATGAAAGGTATCAGTGTGGTGAAGGCGAAGATATAGAGGAAGATGCGCTCTTCCTTGGCTGTGGCTTTCTCAAGCCACGGCGACACCACGGGGATTATTAGGTAGAGGGAGATGAGAGGATACATGAACCACAGGTGACCGCCCATAGGGGGAAAGTTGAACGGCGCTACCTTGATGCTGTCGATGCACTCCTGCCACGTCATTCCGCCCCACAGCACAGGCAGGAAGCAGTATAACAGGATAAAGAAGACAAGCGGCGGCAGGATGCGACCGAAGCGGTGGCGGTAGAACTGCGTCATCGTGACGCCCGGTTTCATGGGAACGAGCAGATAGGCAGACACTATGATGAACAGCGGCACACATGTGCGGGAGATGAAATGGTCATAAAAGGCTATCCAAAAACGGTTGGACTCGTTTGCCAGCACCGACATGTCACCGGCTATGCCCGATGCGTCGGCACCGAAAAAGTTCTCACTTGCGTGGACGAGCATCACCATAAGGGGAGCCACGACACGGATGTAGTCAATGAAGACTATGCGTTCTCTTGTTTCCATTTGTTTTGTTACAGTTTTTAGTTGCGATGCACAAAGGTAGCAAAAAACGCACACATACACAAGTTTACAGCAGTGCAGAAGCCATAATCTCCGCTTTCCGGCGTGCAGGTTTGCCTGTCCCGGTCATCGGGATGCGGTCAACGTGCAGGTAATGCTTGGGTTGCCAGTACCGTGGAAGCACCCTTTCGCACACCGCCCGCACCGCCTGCAGGTCGCCGGTCTCAGTCAAAAGCGCCACCGCCTCGCCGAACTTGCGGTCTTCCACCTTGGTAATGACAAAAGGCGACGGCATTTTTCCGCCCAGCAAAGCCTCCACCTCCTCTATCTGTATCTTTATTCCGCCGGAACAGATCACGTTGTCCTTGCGGCCGAGAATACGGAATTTGCCGTCACGGATTTCAGCGATATCGTTGGTGACAAGCACTTTGGGGCAAACATGAGGGGCATCGATGACGAGGCAACCGTCATGCAACGATACGCCCACTCCCTTGAACGGCGTGTACCAATCAGTGGCTTCAGCACCGTTGAGCCGCCTCAACGCTATGTGAGAGAGGGTCTCTGTCATGCCGTAGGTGCTCCACACGCAGTTGGGAAAATCCCTCAACCGCTCCGACAACTCCGCTGACACCGCACCGCCACCTATTATAATATGGCGTGTCCGGCGCAACAGGGCAGCCTCATCCTCGTGTTGCAGTGTCTCGAAGACCTGCGACGGCACCATGGCGACGAAGTCGAAAGGTGCGGAAAGTTCCCGAAACGGACGGTTGGAAGGCGTGACGGTGTGCAGACGGAGCCCTCGCTCCACACTCCTGACCACCATCATCTTGCCGGCGATGTAGTCGACCGGCATACAGAGAAGTGCCGTGTCGCCCGGCTTCAAACCCAGGAAATCGCAGGTGATACGAGCCGAAGCCCTCATGCGGACCTTTTCCACGAGCATCCGCTTCGGTTCTCCAGTGCTGCCGCTCGTCCTCACTTCCACGAACGGACTGCCGCTGTGCCACTCCGAGAGGAAGCCGTCAACGTCCATCAGTCTCCTCTCTCCACATCCTGGAACCGCGCAGTTGCACGTCCATTTCTATGTTGTCGGTAAAAAGCCGGCCTGTTCCCAGACCTTGGGGGAAACGTATTGAAGGACCGTAACAGCGTGCCGCGAGCAGTGCGACATTGCGTAAGCCCACATTGCTCTCCAGAGCCGATGTCATCCAAGAGCCGATGCCGCGCTTCCGTGCCTCGCTGACCCACTCCATGGAACCCGATATTCCGCCGTGGAGAGTTGGTTTTATGACGATATACTGCGGTCGGACGGTGTCGAGCATCACCTGTTTCTCATGCAGGAAATTCAGTCCTATGAGTTCTTCGTCGAGCGCTATGGGCAAGGGAGAAGTGCGGCACAGTTCCGCCATTGCTTCCCATTGTCCTGCCTTTATGGGCTGTTCGATAGAGTGGATGCCGCATTGTGCGAGTTCGGCAAGGCGTTCAGGCGCTTCCTCTACGGAGAAACCGCCGTTGGCATCGACACGAAGTTCAAGCGTTTCGGGGCGGTATTTCGAACGGATGAAGCGTATCAGAGCGAGTTCCTCCTCCCAACGGATAGCCCCGATTTTGAGTTTTATGCAGCGGAAACCTGCCAGTATCTTCCTCTTCACCTCCGCAAGCATCTCGTCGTAACTGCCCATCCACACCAGTCCGTTGGTGGGTATGCCCTCCTCACAGAGTGCGAACGGAGTGTCGTAGAGCACAGGCGATTTCGTCATATCATACATTGCGGATTCCAAAGCGAACAGAAGCGCAGGATAAGGGCGGAGGTATTCAGCATAATCATCGCTGGCAAGAGCCTCATTGATGAGCCTTGCCACATCGCTCATCATGGTGTATGCCTCCCTGTCGCAACTGAGGTCGGGCAGCGGAGCGCACTCTCCAAGTCCGATTCTGCCGTTGTCATCGGACATGGAAACGAGTATCATGTTGTGCGTGTCGTATGCACCACGGCTTGTGCGTGCAGGCTTTTTGAAGTGCAAGGTCTTGTGAAAGAGGTCTATATTCATCAGGGCAGTTTCTTGAATTTTGTCCAATCGGGTTTCCTTTTCTCCAAAAACGCCCTGCCGCCTTCCTGCGCCTCGTCGAGCATATAGTAGAGCATGGTGGCGTCACCGGCAAGTTCCTGAATGCCTGCCTGACCGTCGAGTTCAGCGTTAAGACCTGCCTTTATCATGCGGAGAGCCAACGGCGAAAGTTCCATCATGTGCCTTGCCCACGCCACGCACTCTTCTTCGAGTTTCGCGAGGGGCACTACCTTGTTGACCATGCCCATATCCTCAGCCTCCTTGGCAGTGTACTGACGGCACATGAACCATATCTCGCGTGCCTTCTTCTGCCCCACTATCCGCGCCAGATAGGAACTTCCGAAGCCGGCATCAAACGATCCAACCTTGGGTCCTGTCTGTCCGAAACGTGCATTGTCGGCCGCAATCGTAAGGTCACAGACAAGGTGCAGCACATGGCCACCGCCTATTGCGAAGCCGTTGACCATAGCAATCACCGGTTTGGGAAGACGGCGTATCTGCATCTGGACATCAAGTACCGACAGGCGAGGAACGCCCTCTTCATCGACATAACCGCCGCGTCCTTTCACGTTCATGTCGCCTCCTGCACAGAAAGCCTGTGTCTTGAGCCACTCCTCTTCGGTCTGTCCGTCCTGCCGGGGCGTCTCCTGGCCGGTGAGCAAGACCACCGATATGTCCTGACGTTCACGCACTATGGAGAATGCGCACGACAGTTCCGCCGTGGTCTTGGGCGTGAATGCGTTGCGGTAACGGGGGCGACAGATTGTTATCTTGGCTATTCCCTCTGCACATTCGAGGCTTATCTCCTCGAAATCACGTATCTTTTTCCAATCCATATCATTTCGTAATGACCTCCAAAAGCAGAGGCCGGTTAGACTTAGAATGTACGAGCCACTCCACGGCATCCGCCAGACCATCGGGCGAGGACACCATGCGGCGTGACACTCCGTACTGGTGACACGCACCCACAGCGGTGGTCTTGTGGCTCGCCATCACATACTCTTCACAGGCAGGAGAGTCACTCAGACCGGGCAAAGACCTGAAAATCGCGCCGCCGAAATTGTTGAGCAGCAGGATGCGGAGATTGCCCCGGAGACGCTGATTCCACAGTGCGTTCTGGTCATAGAAGAAACTCAGGTCACCAATAACACAGTAGACATTGCCGTCAGTCGCCAGTGATGCGCCGACAGCAGTAGACAAAGAACCCTCTATACCGTTGAGTCCCCGATTGCAACGCACATGATGCCGAGCGTATTTCGCCCCCAAGCGCACCGCCGAAGAGTTGGCGTAATAAACGACATCACCTTTCCGCATCAACGCCTCAAAGGCTTTCACCGCCTTGGCGCACAGGTCTTCGGGAACGGAAGCAAGCCTTTCGGCAGTAAGAGCGATGAGTTTGCGCCAGCGGAGCGTAAATTCCGTCTCGTCACAGCGCATCTCTGGCAGAGCGTCAGTAAGAATATAACGTGCGTGACAGGTGATGTCCTCAATGTCGCCGTCGGGGTTGTGCATCACGACGACACAGTCGTCAAGCGTCCGCAAGAACTGACGCAGACGCTTGCTTATGGTGGTCCGCCCCGTAAAAACAAGGAAGTCGGGCTTGTAGTCTTTCGCTTCGCCCATGAGAGAGAACAAGGTATCGAGCGAGAGGACAGGCTCTGCGGCGGACAACTGCTCCGCAAGCACGACCACACCGGGACATTGCCAATCAGAGCAAGTACCCTGACCGCACACCAGCATCGGACGCCGGGATGAACGGAACAGCGTCAGAAACTGCTCCGAAGATATTGTCTTGATGCCCTTCACGTCGGGAAGTGCCGGTAGGGAGAAGCCGAAAAGCGGTTCGGTGATAGGCACATTGATGTGTACGGACTGTCGTTTCGCCAACAGGAAATTGACCGCTTCACACACCAGACGGCGGCAATGCCACCGTTCGACACCGTCTTTGCACTCGGGAAGAGACACGCTCTTGCCAACAAACGTGCCCAAAGTCCCTTGCTGGGGCATGGTCTGGCCGTCAAGTTGCCCTGTCCATGCCGTGGGGCGGTCGGCAGAGATGACGATGATACCCTGCCTTTGGTAGGTAGCCTCGGCCGCTCCGGGCAAGACATTGAGCAGAGCCGACCCGGAAGTGACGCACACGGCGGTGACCTCATGGGTCTGTTGCGAGATGCCCAAAGCCACGAATGCCGCCGAACGCTCGTCGGTCACCGGGTGGCAGACAATGGAAGGACACTCGTTGAAATTGTGTACCAGAGGCGCATTCCGGGAACCGGGACACACCACAACATGGCGTATGCCGTAGTCAACGAGCAACGCCGTGAGGATGTTGACATTTTCTTTATCTGAGTACATCGCCGACAGTATGCATTTTGTTCTCCGTTTCCTCCCATTCCGACAGGGCATCACTTCCGGGCATTATGCCCCCTCCGGCATAGAGGACAGCCCTCTTGCCACAGAGCCGGGCACAGCGGAGCGACACATAAAGGAGGGTCTTGCCGTCTATTCCAACCGGTCCCATGAACCCTGAATAGTAAAGTCGCGGAGTATCTTCGTTTTCCTTGATAAACCTGTACGCCTCTTCCTTGGGGATGCCGCATACCGCAGGCGTGGGATGAAGAGCCGTGAGCACATCGCCGACGGTATGTCCGAAACCAAGATGAAAGCGGAAATCAGTGCAGAGATGCACGAGATTGCCAGCCCTGCGGGTGAAAGGTCCGTCTTTGATGATGTCCTTCCCCAAGGCGGAAAGGCGGTCTTCGATGTATGTTTCCACAACATGCTGCTCCTGACGGTTCTTTCCGCTCCACTCCTGAAAGCCGTCTTCATAGGGCATGGTCCCTGCCATTGCCGTGGTTTTCCACCATGTGCCGTCACCGACAAGAAGCCTCTCGGGAGTGGCGACAAGCCAAGTGCCGGTCAGAGGAGTGGACACCAGCATCACGCAGAGGCGCGGATAGCGGCGGCAGGCTTTTGCAAAAAGGCGGCGCAAGTCGGGTTCGTAAAACTCCGTTTCCTTCGTCCGCGACAACACAAGTTTGCGAAACGCGCCCCCGGAAACGGCATCGTGGAACCGTCGGAAATCCTCTTTGTAAGTTTCCGACATTGTTTCCGCCGCAACAAGACTGTCTTTCGGAGTAACAGAAACATTGTCCAAAGGCTTTGCGAGCACGCTGTCGGGGTGTATCAAGACTATCGGAGTGTCGGCGCAAGAAGCGTCGAAAGGGGCTATGACAAACCCTGAAGCCGACCCGATTTCGCCAAGCGACGGGATGACATCAGGTTCACGCTCCGACCTCACCTCCGTGAAAGTCTCGGCATAAGGCAGTCTAAATAAGGCGAACGAGGTCGTCATAGGAGAAACCCACATAGTCGTCGATGACATGGTCGCAGAGTTCCGCTATCTGTTCACGGCTGTTCTCCGTGGCGAGACCGACGACAAACATTCCTGCATTGCGCCCTGCGTGGATGCCGTTGAAAGCATCTTCAAACACGACACACTCGTCTGGTCCGGCCTGAAGTTTCGCGGCGGCGTTGAGATAGCAGCACGGCGAGGGTTTGGACTCGGAAAAATCCTCGGACGTAAGCACCTCGTCGAAGAGTTGCATGAACTCCGTCTGACGGTTGTAGACGAGCCTCATCTTGTCGCGGTTGGAACTTGTAACCACGGCAGACTTTATGCCGTGCGCCTTCAAGTCAGCCAAGAAAGCGGCCGCACCGGGGACAAGCGAGAAGTCCATGCTGTTCTCGTATTCGTAGAGACGGCGGACAATCCTCTCCTGAAGTTCCTCATCGGGGAAATAAGTGTCGAGGATATGGGTGAGCGTAGTACCTTTTATAATCTTGGCAAAGTCTGGTTTGTCGGGCTGGTAGACCTTGCCCATCTCCGTCCAAAAGACCGAATACTGCTTCTCACTGTCTATCAATGTGCCGTCAAGGTCGAACAATGCGGCTCTGAAAGTCTTCATTTTTCCTGCAAATATATTTTTGTCCAGTAATCATAATTCTCGGGACCACGGCGCAAGATGCGCTCTGCAGCCTCGGGAGTAATCTTCTTGATGAACTTCGCCGGCACCCCTCCCCACAGTTCGCCCGAAGGGATGCGTGTGCGGGAAAGTACCAACGCCCCGGCGGCAACGACGCTGCCCGACTCCACGACACTGTTGTCAAGGAGCGTGGAGCCCATGCCGATCAGCACATCGTCACCGATCTTGCAACCGTGAAGTGTGGCATTGTGACCGACAGTGACATTGTTGCCTATTTCAATAAAGGCGTCGCCGCCCGACGTGTGCAGGCAACAGCCGTCCTGAATGGAAACCCTGTTGCCGATGCGGATTCTGTTGACATCGCCGCGGATGACGGCACTGTACCACACGGAACTGCCGTTGCCGATGACCACATCGCCTATAACGGCGGCAGTGGGGGCGACAAACGTGCCGTCACCGATATGCGGTTCTATACCCTGAAGAGCCTGTATCATAAACGTTACTTGTAAAAACAGAAGAAGACAGCGGCGACAAGGCAGAGGAAAGCCACAACATGATTCCACTGCAAATGCTGTCCCTGGAAAAGGAAAGTGGCGACCACTGAGAACACGACAAGCGAGATGACCTCCTGAATTACTTTCAACTGGACGAGGGAAAAAGGGCCTCCGTTGCCGGAAAAGCCTATCCTGTTGGCCGGAACTTGGCAACAATACTCGAAGAAAGCGATTGCCCAAGAAAACGCTATGACCGCTATGAGCGGCCAGTTGCCTGTCACTCCCGACTGCTGAAAGCGCAGATGACCGTACCAGGCGAATGTCATGAACACGTTGCTCGCTATGAGCAGGATAACAGTATAAAGTCCGTTCATTGCCGAAACATCACTTTTTTTTCGCCTTACTCTCGTCAATGGTGTAGTTGGTCACCTGAATCTGCGAGACGATGCCCCCGTTTTCGTTGTGCACAGTCACAAGCCAGTTGTGGAGAGTGCCGCCCTTGCGCAACAGCCGAGCAGTCGCCACGACCTGCTCACCGGTGCGAACCGATGAGATATGGTTGGCACATACGTTTATCCCGAGCACGATCTTGTCGGGCGAGAGGCACATTGACGCCACGCCGGCGAGGTTCTCCGCCAGAGCGAGAATCGCCCCTCCAGACATATAACCCCACGGTTGCGAGGTCTGTTTGGTACACGTCATCCTCGCCTCAAGGGTGTCAGGATCGTCCGTAGAGAGATATTCTATCCCGATAGTCTTTGTCAGACCGTCGTTCATAGTCAGCACCTTATCCGTCAGTTTCATATCATCCGTTTATTTAGTTTTCGGCTTTACCGCCATAAGAGAGCCGCTTTCGCACGCCCCGTTACCTTCAGCCGTGCAAAATTACAAAAATAAATCAAACGTTTAAGCCATTCACATCATTAATAAGCACCAAGATACGGGGTTTTCTGAAATTTATTATTAATTTTGCAATCAGTACTTAATACAAGACTTACACTATATGAACATACTGGAACTATCCGAACAGGAGATAGGAAGAAGAAACAGTTTGCAGGAATTGCGCAACCTTGGCATTGACCCATATCCGGCTGCCGAATACCCGGTTGATGCGTGGAGCGACGACATCTGCGCCCAGTTTACAGACCTTCCGACAGAAAAGGACGAGGAGGGGAACGAAATCCCGGGCAAGGCAACAGCCGAAAACAGCCGCAACGTGGTTGTCGCCGGCCGTCTGATGGGACAGCGCATAATGGGCAAGGCCGCCTTTGCCGAGCTGCAGGACTCAAAAGGACGCATTCAGATATATGTGCAGCGGGACGAGATTTGCCCCGGCGAGAACAAGGACTTATATAATGTGGTATTCAAGAAACTCCTTGACATCGGCGACTTCATCGGCGTCAAGGGTTATGTGTTCCGCACCAAGACAGGCGAAATCAGTGTCCATGCGAAGGAGTTGACACTGCTTTCCAAGTCGCTGAAGCCGCTGCCTATCGTGAAATACAAGGACGGTGTGGCATACGACAAGTTTGATGACCCGGAACTGCGCTACCGTCAGCGTTATGTTGACCTTGTTGTCAACGACGGCGTGAAGGACACTTTCCTCAAGCGCGCCACCGCCATCCGCACCCTCAGAAGGATACTTGACGAAGCCGGATACACCGAAGTGGAGACCCCGACACTGCAGAGCATTGCCGGAGGAGCGTCCGCACGGCCGTTCATAACGCATTTCAACGCCCTCAACCAGGACATGTATATGCGCATCGCAACGGAACTTTACCTGAAGAGACTCATCGTGGGCGGTTTCGAAGGAGTGTACGAAATAGGCAAGAACTTCCGCAATGAGGGTATGGACAAGAACCACAACCCGGAGTTCACTTGCATGGAGTTGTACGTCTCCTACAAGGATTACAACTGGATGATGTCGTTCACGGAGCAGATGCTTGAAAAGATCTGCGTGGCAGTGAACGGCAAGCCGGAAGTGGAGATCGACGGCAATGTCATCTCGTTCAAGGCTCCATACCGCCGTCTGCCAATCCTTGACGCAATCAAAGAGAAGACCGGCTACGACTGCAACGGCAAGACCGAAGACGAGATAAGGGCGTTCTGCAAGGAGAAAGGTATGGAAGTGGACGAGACAATGGGCAAGGGCAAACTCATCGACGAACTCTTCGGCGAGTTCTGCGAGGGCACTTTCATCCAGCCGACATTCATCACCGACTATCCCGTAGAGATGTCTCCGCTTACCAAGATGCACCGTTCGAAGCCCGGACTTACCGAGCGTTTTGAACTCATGGTCAACGGAAAGGAACTGGCAAACGCATATTCGGAACTCAACGACCCTATCGATCAGGAAGAGCGTTTCGTAGAACAGATGAAACTTGCGGACAAGGGTGACGACGAGGCAATGATTATTGACCACGATTTCCTCCGTGCCCTGCAATACGGAATGCCCCCGACCAGCGGTATCGGAATTGGCATCGACCGCCTCGTGATGCTCATGACCGGCAATCCGTTCATACAGGAAGTGCTCTTCTTCCCACAGATGAAGCCGGAGAAGAAAGCCCCTCGCTCAAGCGCAGCGGAGTGGACTGCCATAGGAGTACCAGAGGAATGGATTCCCCTTTTCAACAAAGCAGGCTACTATCTTGTGAGCGACATCAAGACGGTAAAGGCGCAGAAGTTGCAGCAGGACGTATGTGGCGTAAACAAGAAATACAAGTTAGGCTATGATAATCCGAAAGTTGAAGAGTTTGCTTCGTGGATTGAGGCGGCTATTTCGAAGGAATAAGACCAACTGCGGACGTATTGCCATCATCGGCGGAGGGTCGTGGGCCACAGCCGTAGCGAAGATCGTGGTGGAGAAAACCCACCATATCGGTTGGTATATGCGCCGCGAAGACCGCATAGAGGAAATCAAGCGCACAGGCCATAACGCCGCTTATCTCACCTCGGTGCACTTCGACACGGACGAGATATTCTTCACATCGGACATCAACGAGATAATCCGCGACTACGACACGCTTATCTTCGTCACGCCATCACCCTACTTCAAACAACACCTGAACAAGGTGACGGAAGACATGAGGGGCAAGTTCATCGTGTCGGCAACCAAGGGCATAGTGCCCGAAGAGCAGATGGTCATCTCCGATTACTTCCACTTCCACTACGGCATTCCCTACGAACAACTCGCCTGCCTCATGGGACCTTCCCACGCAGAGGAGGTAGCCATGAACCGCCTGACATACCTTACGGTGGGCTGTTCCGACGAATCCAAAGCCAGGGCGTTTGCAGCCACCATACAGTCGGAAAGCATCCAAGTGAGGATTTCCACTGACGTGCAGGGAATAGAGTACGCTTCCGTGCTGAAGAACATCTACGCCATCGGTGCAGGAATATGCAACGGTCTCAACTGCGGCGACAATTTCAATGCCGTATACATGGCAAATGCCGTTGCGGAAATGACAGACATACTATCCCTGCTCAGTCCGTCCGAACATCGGAACGTCACAGACTCCGTCTATCTGGGCGACCTGCTCGTGACAGGATACTCCAATTTCTCGCGCAACAGGGTATTCGGCACAATGATAGGCAAGGGATACAGCATAAAGGCTGCACAGAACGAGATGGAGACAATCGCCGAAGGCTACTACGGCGCACGCTGCATGAAAGAGATACTTGCACAGCATGACAACTACAGTTTCCCCATTGTGGAGACCGTATACGACATACTCTACAACGACACAAGGCCAGTTGAGGCAATAAAAGGATTGACTGGAAAATTCAGATAAACTAAAACGAAAATGCAATTAGACATTACAAAGGCATCGCAGTTCTTGGCTGCCGGTGCTGTAGAGTCGCTGATTCCTCAGGTGAAAGCGGCTCAGGAGGCTCTTGAAAACCAGACATGCGCAGGCAATGACTTCCTCGGTTGGATGCACCTGCCGACAAGTATCACACCCGAATTTATCGCTGAAATCAACGCAACGGCAAAGGTTCTGCAGGACAACTGCGACGCTGTGGTCGTAGCAGGCATCGGAGGTTCCTACCTCGGAGCAAGGATGGTGATTGACGCTCTGTCCGATTCGTTCGGTATGTACAAGCAGTCAAAAGCGCCGCGGATACTGTTTGCAGGCAACAATATCAGTGAAGACTACCTCTCGGAACTCATCGGTTACCTGAAGACAGTGAAGTTCGGCGTCATCAATATCTCAAAATCCGGCACTACAACGGAGACTGCCATCACCTTCAGACTGCTGAAGAAGATGTGCGAAGACCAGCGTGGCAAGGAGGAAGCGAAGAAAGTCATCGTTGCCGTAACTGACGCCAAGAAAGGCGCTGCACGCACTACGGCCGACAAAGAGGGCTACAAATCGTTTGTCATTCCCGACAACGTGGGAGGCCGTTTCTCCGTGCTCACTCCCGTAGGTCTGCTTCCTATCGCCGTTGCTGGCTATGACATCGCCCAGTTGGTAAAGGGAGCGCAGGACATGGAGGCGGAGTGTGGTCTCGACAAACCTTTCGAAGAGAACCCGGCAGCAGTCTATGCAGCAGTCCGCAACGCCATTTACCAGACAGGAAAGAAGATAGAGATACTGGCAAACTACCAGCCAAAACTCCACAATCTCGGAGAATGGTGGAAACAACTCTACGGAGAGTCTGAGGGCAAAGACGGCAAAGGAATCTTCCCAGCATCCGTTGACCTCACCACAGACCTCCACTCCATGGGTCAGTGGATACAGGACGGCGAGCGCACAATCTTCGAGACCGTCGTTTCAGTGAAGTCTCCCAACACCGCACTTCAAGTACCGTCTGACGAAGAGAACCTCGATGGTCTGAACTTCCTTGCAGGCAAGCGCATCGACGAAGTGAACAAAATGGCTGAGTTGGGTACACAGATCGCACATGTCGACGGCGGTGTGCCGAACATAAAGATATCCATTGACAAACTCGACGAATACAACATAGGCCAACTCATATACTTCTTCGAGAAGGGATGCGGCATTTCAGGTCTCGTGCTTGGCGTGAACCCGTTCAACCAGCCGGGCGTGGAAGCCTACAAGAAAAATATGTTTGCCCTGCTCAACAAGCCCGGTTACGAAGCCGAGAGCAAAGCCATCAGAGAGCGTCTGGGCAAATGAGGCGGCTCGTACTCTTCGACATGGACGGAGTGTTATACGACTCCATGCCTAATCATGCCATTGCCTGGATAAAGGCAATGGCATCTTTCGGACTACAGTTTACTGCCGATGACTCCTACGCCACAGAAGGAGCGCGCGGCGTGGACACCATAAGAAGATGCGTCAAAGAACAACTTCACAAGGACATCAGCGAGGAAGAGGCACTGCGGATGTATGAGGTGAAGGCTGCGAGATTTGCCGAACTGCCAACCGCACAGGTAATGCCAGGTGCGCAGCAACTGATGAAAGAGATAACGGAAAGCGGACTCCAGATAGGCGTAGTCACCGGTTCTGCCCAGCGACCGCTCATTGCACGCATCCTGAACGACTTTTCCGACTTTGTGAGCGAGACCCACATAGTGACCGCTTTCGACGTCAAGCACGGCAAACCCGACCCGGAACCCTACCTCACAGGCATGAAGAAGTGCGGCGGATACAGTCCCTCTGAAACCATCGTGGTGGAGAATGCCCCCCTCGGAGTAAAGGCCGGACACGCCTCGGGAGCCTATACCATTGCGGTAAACACCGGCCCCCTGCCAGACAGCGCACTGCTTGAACAGGGTGCCGACAGGCTTTTCCCTACCATGCAGGCACTCGCCGACAACTGGCAACAGTTGGTTGCCGGTCTCAACTGACAACATGCTGCGCCAAGGAAACGACACACAAGATTTCCTTGGCGCAGTTTTTCGTTTCAGAGGATATTTGCAAATATTCCCAATTTTTCCACATTCCGCCTGCCCTATATACATATTTATTCTTATCTTTGCATCCATAGGGCAGACCTAAAGGCGTGCATCGCACTGCCCCAAGAGAAGTTACTAAAGACCGAAAAACAGGAGATATTATGGAAATCAGTTATTTTAAGGAAGAGGCGTCACGCTGTCTCCTTTGCGAAAACGCACCCTGCAGTGCCGTCTGCAAGCACGGTGACCCGGCACGGATGCTGCGTGCCATACGCTTCGACAACAGTTCCAACGCCAGAAAATGGGTCGTTGGCTGCACTGCAGAAGAACTTGAGGCGGCAGAAAACGCCTGCATCCACTACGACCGCTCTATCCGCATACGCGAGGTAGCCGACTGTCTGGCGGAACAGGACAAGTGCGACAATGCAGCCAGTGCCACCGAACAGACGCCGGAAACAAAGCCTGACCTGAGCATAGACTTCTGCGGCATAAAGTGCGAAAACCCGTTTTTCCTTGCGTCATCAGCCATCTGCACCAACTATGAGATGGTTGCCAGAGCCTTTGACGCCGGTTGGGGCGGCGTGTTCTACAAGACCATCTGTCTGGAAGACATCCATGAGGTGTCGCCGCGGTTTGATTCCGTGGGAGAGCAAGGCGACACCGGCCGGTTCTACGGATTCCGCAACATGGAGCAACTCAGTGAAAATCCGGCGGAGATGGACTTCGACATCCTCCGCAGACTGAAACACAACTACCCCGGAAAAGTCGTTGTGGCGAGCATCATGGGACAGACCCTGCAAGACTGGGCAATGCTTGCACACATGGCAGAGGATGCAGGACTTGACGCTGTGGAGTTGAATTTCTCGTGTCCACAGATGGGTCTGGAAGGCATGGGCAGCGATGTGGGGCAGAATACGGAACTCGTCATGCACTACACTTCATACGTCAAGAACCGTGTGAACATCCCTGTCATCGTCAAGATGACACCCAACATCACCCACATAAGCAAGCCTGCGGTGGCTGCGGCACTCTCGGGAGCCGACGCCATATCAGCCATCAACACGATAAAATGCGTCACCATGTCCGACTCATCAATGGTTTCCCACCAGCGCACCGTGTCGGGCTATTCCGGGCGTGCAGTGAAGCCGATAGCCCTGCGCTACATTCTCGAAATGGCGAAGAACCCCATCCTCGAGTACACGCCACTGAGCGGAATCGGCGGAATAGAGACCTGGCGTGACGCACTTGAGTTTCTGCAACTCGGATGCACCAATATCCAGGTCTGCACAGCGGTAATGCAGTACGGCTACCGCATCATTGACGACCTCATAGAGGGCATGACTTCTTATCTCGCACGGCGCGGACTGAAGAGCGTCAGCGCCATTGTCGGCGAGGAACTGAAGAACTTCGTACTGCCTTCCGCCATGGATCGCGACACCATAGTCTACCCCCACCTTGACCGCGAAAAGTGCATAGGCTGCGGCAGATGCCATCTGTCATGCGAGGACGGAGGACATCAGGCCATCACCGTCGGAGATGACCGCAAGCCGCGTGTCAACGGAGCGAAATGCGCAGGCTGCCTGTTGTGTCTGCATGTATGCCCTGTCGGGGCTATAACTCTTTCCAAGCGAGTGAAGAAAAAAGCGAATTGACGTGTTTGCAACCGGGTTGCAACACATTGTGGATAACTTTGCAGCGTAAATCAAAACGCTGCAAAGACTATGAACAAGAAACTCATCAGGATTCTGGCTACGGCGGCACTGCTTGCCGTAGCCTGTTTTGTTACCCGCTCATTCGACCTGCCGGTATGGGCGCAACTGTTTGTATTCCTCGTCCCCTACCTCCTAATCAGTTACGACGTACTGGCGGAAGCCGCCGAGGGAATCATGGAAGGCAACCCCTTTGACGAGGATTTCCTCATGTCGATAGCCACTATCGGCGCACTGCTCATAGGCTTTCTGCCCGGCGCAGAGCCACAGTTCACGGAAGCAGTCTTCGTGATGCTCTTCTTCCAGGTAGGCGAACTGTTTGAAGACTACGCCGAGGACAAGAGCCGCAAGTCCATATCCAACCTGATGGACATACGTCCCGACACCGCCAATGTGGAGCGCGGAGGCACTGTAATGACCGTATCGCCCGACAGTGTGGCTGTCGGCGAGACCATAATAGTGAAGCCCGGCGAGAAGATTCCGCTTGACGGAACGATCACAGAGGGTGCGACGAGCATCAACACACTGGCGTTGACCGGCGAGAGTGTGCCGCGTGACGCCGCCAAGGGCGACGATGTCATCTCCGGATGCATCAACCTTTCAGGCGTGATAAAGGTAAGAACCACCAAGTCATTCGGTGAATCCACCGTGGCGAAGATAATAAGTCTGGTGGAGAGTTCCGCCGACAACAAGTCGCAGAGCGAGACCTTCATAACACGTTTCGCACGCATCTACACACCGATAGTGGTGTTCGCCGCACTCGCCATAGCCTTTCTGCCGCCACTGTTCGCCGTCAGTTACTCGTCGGCATTTAGCGTGTGGCTCTACCGTGCACTGACATTCCTTGTCGTAAGTTGCCCATGTGCGCTTGTAATCTCCGTTCCGCTCACTTTCTTCGCCGGCATCGGCGGAGCGTCAGCCAAGGGTATACTCATCAAGGGCGGCAATTTCATGGATGCACTCGCAAAATCCGGGACTGTCGTTTTCGATAAGACGGGCACTCTGACCAAGGGAGTGTTCGCCGTAGACACGGTACATCCGAGCGTCATAAGTGCCGATGAGTTGCTTCATCTCGCCGCTCATGTGGAGAGTTTCTCCACCCACCCCATTGCCACAGCACTGCGCGAGGCGTACCCCAAGACCGATGACGGTTGCGAAGTGACAGGCGTCGAGGAGGTGGCAGGCAACGGAGTGAAAGCCCAAGTCAACGGACGCGAGGTATTGGTCGGCAATGTGCGCATGATGACAAACGCCGGCATAGACTTCACTCTCACAGAAGAGTGCCGCTCACACATAGGTACTATCGTCCACATTGCCGTCGACGGTGAGTATATGGGGCATATTGTCATCTCCGACAAGATAAAGGACGATGCCGCCGAAGCCATACGCAGCCTGAAGGAAAGCGGTGTTGAGAAGACCGTCATGCTGACTGGTGACAATGAAAAGACGGCCGCTGACGTGGCTGAGAAACTCGGCATCGACGAGTATCACGCATCACTTCTGCCTGCCGACAAGGTAAGTCATGTCGACCGTCTGCTGTCGGAACGGAGCAACGGAGGCAAGGTTGTGTTCGTTGGCGACGGCATCAACGACGCCCCGGTACTGGTGCGTGCCGACGTAGGAATAGCCATGGGGGCACTCGGAAGCGACGCTGCCATAGAGGCAGCCGATGTGGTTCTCATGGATGACAAACCGTCGAAGATTGCCGAAGCCATACGCATCTCGCGACGTACCATCGGCATTGCCAAGCAAAACGCCGTGTTCGCCATAAGCCTCAAGGTGCTTATACTTGTCTTGGTAGCGGCCGGGCTGCTCGGCACTTACGCCATGCCGGTAGCCGTATTCGGCGATGTGGGCATCATGGTTCTCGCCGTACTCAATGCCATGAGGGCGTTCGTGCAGCGCGAGTAGGGTCTGCATACACCGGCAAGGGCATAAACCAAAGGGGGTGCACTCCGTGTGGAGTGCACCCCTATATGTTTGTTTTCAGTCCGCCTTATCAGTTGGCTGGAGTGTGGCTGTATACATAGGCCTTCTTGGAAGAGGTCTCTGCAATACCGTTGTAGACGGTGAGTGCGCCGTAGACCACTACCTTGTCGCCGGCGGCAATCTGTGCGTCGCCGTCTGCCCACTGCTTGTTGTCGAGCCAGTAAGCGCTGTAGACCTCGAAGTCGTGGTCGGTCTCTGTGGTGGACTTGCCGTTCTCAGCACCCTTGAAAGTGCCGTCGTCAGAGAGCCAGAAAGTACCTGTGCCGTAGGAAGCGGAGTACTCATAGAGAACCTTTGAGACTGTTCCGCTGATGTAGGCGTTGCTTGTGTAGCCCGATTTTGCCGCAGCGATAGCGCCTGCCACATTGAACGGATAAGCCTCAGAGCCGAGACCGTTGGCATCGGTGGTTGCTCCGTTGACACTGTAGACATAAGCCTTCTTGGAAGAGGTCTCGGAAACGCCGCCGTAAATTGTAACCTTACCGCAGATGATCACCTCATCGCCGACACTCAACTGCGAGTTGCCCTCTGCCCACTGCTGGTTACCGAACCAGTAAGCACTGTAGACCTCGAAGTCATGAGCCGTGTCTGTGGTGGACTTGCCGTCCTCTGCACCGTTGAAAGTGCCGTCGTCGGAAATCCAGAAGGTGGCTGTGCCGTACTTGGCGCTGAAAGAATAGAGCACTTTCGACACCTTACCCTTAATGTAGACATCGGCTGCCGACTCGCCACCGAGTTTGTTGCAGTAAGCGATAGCCTCCGACACGGTGAACGGAAGTTCCTTGGTGCCTGCGAGACCGTCCTGCACGACAGTCACCACTGCGGTGTATTCTTTCTCGCCATCAGTAGTCTTAAGTGTCACGTCGGCACTGCGTGCCGCACCGGTATTGGCTGTTGCCTTGAGCATGACGGAAGAAGATGAAACACCGCCGAAAGCTACAGAGAGCCAACTCTGGGCGTCTTCAGGAATCTCCACCTCCACAGCGTTGCCGCTTGTGCAGGAGAAGGCTGCCTTAGCAAATCCGCCTTCAGACGGGATAGAAGTCTGTGTGGAGGAGTTGAGGTCATAGTAAGTGACATCACCGGCACTGATGAGCGACTTGTTTACGGCGATCAAGGTAGCGTCCTTGAACTCAACCGTGCCGCTGTAGACGATCTTCGAACCTATGACGGTAATCTCGTCGCCCACGCTAATGCCGAACTTGTCCCAACCGCCGGCATCCTTGGGATACTTGCCGGCAGCATTGAAGAGACCGTATATGTAGAGTTCGGTGTCGCTGGTACCGTCGTTGATGTAGAGGTTGCCGTACTCCGTATTGGAGATTCTGGTCACTGTAGCGGTCACCTGATAGGATTTGCTCTCGGGACCCGACATGACCTCAGCCACAGTAGCGGAGGAAACGGTGGGCAGACCCTGTATTACGTTGATGATCTGCGTCTTTCCGTTGCACACGAGATTTATCGTTCCGTTGCGTCCGTCGAGTGTCTTCTCAGCGGAGAAAGTCACCTCTGTCTTGCCGGCACTGCCGCTTGCATGGTCGACAGACAGCCAAGAGGGATAGTCGGAAGCCTCGGTGTCGATGCTCCAGTCACCCTTTGCCGTGACGGTAATGGTTTTTGTGCCACCCTCGACAGGCAGTGCCACATACGATGAAGATACCTGTACCTCATCGAGCAACGTCGTTGTGTCTTCGTCAGAACAGCCTGCCAGCATGGCTACAGCCGCGATGAAAGACGGAATTATATATCTAAGTTTCATATCTTACTTTGACTTTTACATTAGTTGAAAATATACTTGATACCGATAGAAGCGTACCAGCACTGTCCGATAGCATGGTAAGGAACGAACGTCTTGGTGCTTCCGCTGATAGAAGACGGAGTAGAGAATGTTGCGTAACCGTCGGCATCAACACCCTCATACTTGAGGATACGCGCGTCGGAACCGATCTCCGGGTTGAGGTACTTCATTACACCCCAGTTGGAGTTGAACAGGTTCATCAGGTTCTTGATGTCGAAACTGAGCTGCAGGGTGTGCTTAGTGTTGGCTACATTCACCTTGAAGTCGTGCTTGTAACTGAAGTCTACACGGTAAACCCATGGGTTGTAGACGCTGTAACCCTCTGCATACTTGCCCTGATTGTTCTTCAAGTACTTGGTGTTGTGCACATAGTCCATGAAGCGTGTCTTGTCGTCTTCTGAGGCGAAACGGAACTCGTTGTTGGCAACCTGGGCATCTGTCGGGATGTAGATGGCGTCGTAGTTGTAGCCGTCACCGTTCATGTCGTTGGTCGTCATGTAAGAGTAGTTGTAGCCACCGCGCCAAGACTCGAAGATGAGACTGTAGTGGTTGCCGCTCTTGTCGTGTGCTGTCGCAGAAGCGACGATACGGTCTGGAGTTACATACTGAGAGTTGTGCAACTTGATGCTGTTAGGTCCTTCGTATGTAGGAACATAGGTGAAGGCAGACTCAGCGTCTGAACCTGGCATACCAGTGATTTCCTTGCTAACAGTGTGAGTGTAGGCTGCCATGAGGCTAAGCCACTCTGTGGGCTGTGCATTGACGGTCACGTTGGCAGACCAACCATAGCCCTTGCTTGTATTGCCGAGAACAAATGCCTTGGTATTGGTGCGGAATCCGTCAGCAAAGATAGGACGGTTGTCTGCGCCGTTGAAACGTGCGAAACCGCCGACAGACGGTATACTCCAGTCTGTCATGCAGACTGCGTTGACAGTCTTGTTGAATATACCCTCGGCAGTGATGCTCAACGGGAATGAAACAGGCACTACATAGTCAACAGCAAGGGAAGTCTTCCACACCTGAGGCATCTTGAAGCTCTTGTCGACAGCAGCTATAGAACTTGGCTTGCTGCCCTGCTCAGAAGTGATGGTCTCCGGATATCCGATAGAGACAAGTTTGTTGTAAAGAGCCTGGATGTTGGCTTTGCCGTTAGCATCAGTAACAAGACCGCCAGAAAATTCGCCTGCAAGAATATCGTTGATTGACGAATAGCCCTTAGAAGCTGCATATTCCTGAACAGAAGCAGGCAAGTTGCTAAGCTTGATGCTAGGACCAAGACCAGCCTTGTTCTGAATCATATTCGAGTTGGTCGGCATATTGGTGAAGAACACGAGAGGCAGACGACCAGAGAAGAGACCAGTACCACCACGTACCTTCAGGCTCTTGTCGCCGAGCACGTCGTAGGTAAAGCCGACACGTGGAGACAATGTGAGTTTAGAAGAAGGCCACTTGCCTGTGGTCAGATGACGTCCGTTGTAGTCGAGTTCATCAATTGCATTGTTTGCAATCAGGTCGCTGTTGTTGAAGAACAGACCGTCGATACGCAGACCATAAGTAAGTTTGAACTTGTTGTTTACAGCCCATTCATCCTGTCCGTAGATACCAGTCCTGTTGAACTGAACACGTGCTGCCGGGTTCAACTCACCGCCATAACCGTAAGTAAGATTCACAATCTGAGGAGTTGCACCCGAGAGGAAGTCCTCGAGACTGTTGTAGCGATAGTAGCCAGAACCGTTACGCATGTAAGCATTGTCTGCCATCTGATGCTCGAAAGAGAGGCCTGCGGTGATTTTGTGGGCACCGGCATAGTAGGTAACGTCATCCTTGATGTTCCAGATAGTATTGTGAACGGCATTGTTGTGCGTGAAGAGTTCCGCACCGAGAGCAATGTAGTTCTGGTTGTCTTTCAGGATATCGATGAATGGGAACTCGCTGGAGTTTGTGCCACGCACGTCATCCAGTTTGGAGAAAGTCGCCAGGAACTGGTTGGAGAGGTCATCTGTCAGACGGCTGTTCAAGTCGAGTGAGAAAGAGTGAACCTTGTTGTCCTGCGAGTACATGGAGTTTGCGTATGACATGGAGTACTGTGAAGTACGGTAGCCTGACATACGTGTACCGCTATCCATAGAGGTTCCGTTAGGTGCGCTCCATGACTTGTTCAGAGTATAGTTATAGCGAAGAGCAAGGTGATGCTTGTTTGTGATGTTCCAGTCCAAACGCGCGAGGAGTTTGTAGTTGCTCTCGTCAGCAGGGAAACTTGTGTATGAGCCTGTGTCATAGCCGTATTTCTGCTTCACATAGTCGGAAACGGTCTTGAGGTCAGCAAGTGTCGTGCGTGAGATATAGTTGTCGGGATCTGCCACGCCGTCCTCTGAACCTCTCCAACGGTTTGCCACTGTCGGTGTCTTTGCCATTTCTCCGTTGACGAAGAAGAAGAGTTTGTCCTTGAGGATTGGACCTCCGAGGGTGAAGCCGTAGGTAGTGTTACGGTCTTTCTCACGAGCACCGGAAATCTGTTCGCCCTCAATGGCGTCACCACGCATATTCTCGTTCTTGTGGTAAATGTAGGCACTGCCCTTGAAAGTGTTGGTACCAGACTTGGTGATAGCGTTGACACCACCGCCGATGAAGTTGGTCTGGCGAACGTCAAACGGAGATATCACCACCTGCAGTTCTTCGATTGCATCGATTGAAATCGGGTTTCCTCCACCGGGCAGGTTGGAACTAAGTCCGAAGTTATTGTTGAAGTTTGCACCGTCGACAGTGAAGTTTGCCGTACGACCGTCACTACCTGCGAACGCCATACCATTGCCTCCGTAAGGAGAAAGGCGTGTGATGTCGGTGATGCTTCGGCTCACTGTAGGCATGTTGGTAATCATCTGGTTGTTGATGTTCGTAGATGCTCCAGTCTTCTCAGTGGTGAATTTGGTAGCCTTTGCACTGACTACGACTTCGCCAAGCTGCTGAGCATCCTCAGAGAGAGAGGTGTTCAGATTGTAGGTTTCGGCAAGTTGGAGGTTGATGCCGTCCACAACCTTTGTCTGATAACCGATGTAAGAGATCTGCACCTTGTAAGGACCGCCGACACGCATACCGTTGATAGAGAAGATACCCTTGGCATTCGTTACAGCCTGGTAGCGGGTTCCGGAGGGTGTGTGCACAGCCTCTACCGTCGCACCAATTACGTCCTCACCTTCTGCCACGACCTTACCGGTCATACTGGAGGTGGTTACCTGCGCCATTGCTGATGACATTATGAACATCATCACCGCAACAAGCAAATGCAATTTTTTCTGCATAACTTTGTTTGAATGATTAAATTTGAAAAATATGGACTTGCGTCCGGGTGAATATAAGTCTGCGTTTGAACTCAGGTCATCTAACCTTTTGCAAAATTAACGAATATTTTATATACAGTTGTTACAAAGATATTAAATCCTTAAAGAATCTATACAAAAGTTGCTTTTTGTCAGTTTTCGCCCCAGATAGCGTATTTTGCCAATTCTTTCGGCAAGTCGACGACGAGACCGCCGGCATATATGAAGAAACCCTGACCTGCCTTAACGGCTGGTCGGGGTTTCTTTTTTCTTTTCGGTAACAGTCCTTACAAAGTCGAGGAACAATGGGTGCGGTTTGAGCACTGTGGACTGATATTCGGGGTGGAATTGCGTGCCGATGTACCATGTGAGGTTCGGAATCTCGACAATCTCCACGAGGTCGCTCTCCGGGTTGCGTCCCACACACTGCATACCGTGCTGCTCATACTCGGCGATATAGTCGCTGTTGAACTCGTAACGGTGGCGGTGACGCTCCTTGATGCATTGTTCCTTATATATGTTATATGTGCGCGAATTTTCACGGAGCACACATCCGTAGGCGCCGAGACGCATCGTTCCGCCCATGTTTGAGATGTTCTTCTGATCCTCCATGATGTCGATGACATTGTGAGGGGTCTTAGCGTCCATCTCACGCGAGTTGGCATCCTTGTAGCCAAGCACATTGCGGGCGAACTCTATCACCATCATCTGCATACCGAGACAGATGCCGAAGGTCGGTATGTCATGCTCGCGTGTATAATGTGCGGCGACAATCTTGCCCTCAATGCCACGCTGACCGAAGCCCGGACAGATGATTATGCCGTCCTGGCCGGCAAGTTTCTCAGCAACGTTTGCGTCGGTGATGTCTTCAGAATTGATGAACGTGATGACGGTCTTGCGGTCGTTGTAGACACCAGCATGGAGGAGAGACTCGCGTATGGACTTATATGCATCCTGCAAATCATATTTTCCGACAAGTCCGATGCGAACCTCTTCCTTGGCGTTGCGACGGCGCTCAAGATACTTGCGCCACGGCCCGAGGGCTGGTGTCTCGCCGACCGGGATATCCATTTTGCGGAGTATGGCGGCATCGAGTCCCTGCTGCTGCATACTGACCGGCACTTCGTAGATGCTCGGCATATCCTCACTCTGCACGACACACTCCAAATCGACGTTGCAGAACGACGCAACCTTGGAGCGTATGCTGTCGGACAGGTGCATCTCCGTGCGCAACACGAGTATGTCGGGCTGTATTCCCACCGACTGGAGTTCCTTTACGGAGTGCTGTGTGGGCTTCGTCTTCAGTTCGCCGGCAGCCTTAAGGTAAGGTACATAGGTAAGATGCACGTTTATGGCATCGTGTCCCAGTTCCCAACGGAGTTGGCGTATGGCTTCAAGATAGGGTGCGCTCTCTATGTCGCCTATGGTTCCTCCGATTTCGGTAATGACGAAATCGAAATCCCCTTTCTGCCCGAGGAACTTTATGCTGCGCTTTATCTCGTCGGTGATATGCGGCACTACCTGTATGGTTTTGCCCAGATAGTCGCCCCGGCGCTCCTTGTCGATGACAGCCTTGTATATTCTTCCCGTCGTCATGGAGTTCGCCTTGGTGGTCTGGATACCTGTAAAACGCTCGTAATGACCGAGGTCGAGGTCGGTCTCCATACCGTCTACGGTCACATAGCACTCTCCGTGCTCATAGGGATTGAGTGTTCCCGGGTCGATGTTGATGTAGGGGTCGAACTTCTGAATGGTAATGCTGAAGCCTCTGGCCTGCAGCAGTTTGCCGATAGAAGCGGATATTATGCCCTTGCCAAGCGAACTCACCACTCCTCCCGTCACGAAGATGTACTTTGTCTGTGCCATGATTAGTCTCGTATTCAATTCGATTACGCTGTGCAAAGTTACGGCTTTTTCTTCTAACAAACGGAATGTTAAGCAACATTTATTTTCACAGTTGCAAAGCCCACTCGTATGCGGGTTTGATAATAACGGGCATGCCGTCAGCTTCCACCTCTTGGTATTCATGGTCTGTCAACAGGAGCATATTACTGCACTTTGTCAGGCGATGGGCAATGAGGAGACCGTTGATTTCCCTCTTTCGTGTCTTTTCGTTTGAAATGTCATACGACACTTGTATGCATTGCAATACCCTATTTCCGTCACATACCACGAAATCGCATTCTCCTGACCTGTCCTTCAGGTAATAAACATCCCACCCCTCATAATTGCACTTGCGAATTAAATGGAGCAACACTATCGTTTCCAGTCGCCACCCAAGGTTTTCACCGGCAAAGGCATTCTCCCTCTTGTTCATCATTGCCACATCCACGGCGTAAAGTTTCTCCTGAGTCACACGCATCTTGCTCTTGGCGGAATACTTTTTTATCCCTATCAGCATATAGGCTTGCTTGAGATAGTCGATATAATTTCTCACCGTATGGGGTGACTTGAATCCAAACGTGCTCGCCAATTCTATGGTTGAAGGTATAACGGGAGTGACATTAAGAAGATGGTTTGCCATATTCTCGAAATTTGCGGTGAAAGAGATTTTATAGCGCTGTTCGATGTCCCTACGCAAGACATTGTTCACCAGATTGGAAATATATGTTCTCTCGTTTTTCACAAACATGAGTTCCGGAAAACCGCCATGCTGCATATATTCATCAAATGCCGCCCTACGCAGAGCTATATCTTTCGTGGAGAGACCTTTGGCATCGACTCCTTTTATGTCACAATATTCATCAAAGGAGAAAGGATAAAGGGGTATCTCGCAACTCCTGCCGGTAAGGTGGGTAGCGAGGTCATTGCTCAGCAGTTTGGCATTACTTCCTGTCAGCACGACATGCAACCTTGTACGAACCAGACGGTTGACAAACAGTGGCCAACCTTCCACATTCTGTATTTCGTCAAGGAATATATAGTGGAAGTCACCATATATCTTGTAAAGAACTTCAAGAATATCATTCAATTGAATGCTTTGCAATCCTACCAGACGCTCATCATCAAAATCGACATAGGCGAAAGTCTCTCCGATATGTTGCAACGCCTGAAAGCACAAGGTGGATTTTCCACAGCGTCGCACTCCTATTATTACTTGCGCCTGCGGACTATTCATATCGACGAGTCGCTCTTCCCTGCGAGGGCAAAGTCGCTCATCTCGCCGTCTCTCCATCTCTTCTTTTTGGTCAGCAAGTATGACCTCCAAGTCCCTTTTGCCTATAACTTCCTGTTTCATAAGTGCAAAGATAACACAAAACAAAGACAGAATGCCTTATTTTACAAGTTTTAATCTTTCTGAATGCCTTATTTTACATATTTCCGCCTTCCCCCAATGCCTTATTTTACATATCTGATAGGAGGTACGACGCCCTCAAGCGGGGACGCTTCGACTACTATGAATACCAATAAAAAAAAGCGGCCGATGCTCACGCACCAACCGCTCCGCTAATATAAATTTCTTTATATTATGAAAAAAACTTATTTCTTTATTGCTTTACTACCTTAACTACCTTGTAGCAGTACTCATTAGCAGTATTCTTGTACTGAATAGCGTAATAGGTAGTACCAGTTGACGTTGTGCTGTCGGTCCACTTGAGTGCAGAGATTGTGTGTGTTCCTACGCCATCCTCTGCAGGTACGCTTTCCACAACAGTTGCACCAGTCGCCGCCTCTGCAACTATGTTCTTAGTAGCACCTTGTGCAACAGGATAATTTGTTGTATCCAATGCCTTGGCTACCGTTCTCTCTGTCACAGGATACTTCGCCGCGTCAGTTGTAGTCACAGTATAGAGCTTGATGTTCTCAGAACCGCTTGATGCATTAAGCTTTATATTAGCGCTACCCTCCATTACAGTTGCATAGATTTCACTACCAGCAGGATATTCGTCCTTATTGCTCTCCACAATCTTCTTATTCGTTGCATCGTAAGCGAATGTTGTGATAGAAGTGTTCTTAGAGTCAACACCAAGTTCAGTGATTGTCTCCTGCTTGCCAGTCTCGTCTTCCACTACCATTGCATCGAAGGTGATTGGGTAAAGACCTGCTGACTGGTCAGA
>CAVDQB010000011.1:0-64226 GCA_963611255.1 Faecalibacterium prausnitzii | reverse complement strand
TTTGGCTTTCTTTCCTCACCATCGAAATGGGAGTTGAACACTTCCATGGTCAAGTCCTCGTCAAGAACCTTCATGGCGGCGATGATCTTCTCGCACTTCTTTACAAGGCGAACCACCTCGTCAGAGTGTGCAAGTTCTTCTTGCTCCTCGGGTGCTACCTGACCCATTGAAAAGTAGCGACGTTCGTTGCGTCCTAAGTAAACGCGTACTTCAAGATAGCCCAAGCCCTTCTTTGCAGAAATCTTTCTGCGGTCATAGATGACATCAACAAATTGTCTTTCCATGCTGTTTTCGTTTTGCGCACGGGTTCATCTATCTAATAGGAAAGGGGAGGAGAAAAGGCTTTAACAAACATTAATATCGTAGTTTGTCCGTTTAGGTTATTCAGCAACGAAACGTGTAACGCATTGCGTGACGTGTAACGCATTTTGGGAAATGTGTAACGCAAAATGTAACGCAAATCTGTCCCGTAGTGTCCTTTTATGTCCTCTTTTGTCCACATAGCTTGATTCCGCCGTGCAGTTAGACACTGTGTTTGGACTTCTAAATAACCTCAAAATGCAGCGTTAAATAGCTGCTATTAAACTGAAAAAGAGGACCTTACCACCGTAAAGACCTCTTCTTGCTTCAATTTCGTTAGAAATGTTCCTTGTGATTCCGCAGGAATCCTTGTGATCCGCTTGGGGTTCGAACCCAAGACCCCAACATTAAAAGTGTTGTGCTCTACCAACTGAGCTAGCGGATCTCCGTCTTTGCTTTTTCTAAAAGCGATGCAAAGGTATCGTTTTTTGGGGATATTTCCAAAGGTTTTCTGCTTTTTTTGTTGTTTTATTCCTGTCGCATTGTGGGAGTCGGTGTTTTTTGTTAACTTTGGATTCCGTATGTTAGCGTCTGGCAATTCGTTGTTGGGCAACTGTTTGAGGATACAAATGAAGAAATATATACGCAAGCTGGAACTTTCCGGCACTACGGTCTACATTTTGGAGGATATACAGAATGTTTCTTCTGGTGAGGTTAAACGATTATTGGAAACCTTACCCAAATGGCGGCAAGACAAGGTTCTTGGGATAAATAACATGAATGTAAGAAAAGAGAGTGTACTCTCGTTCACTCTGCTACAGATCGCTCTTGAAACAGAGTTTGGAATAAAGGATGAATTGGATGTGGATTATCTTGAACACGGTAAACCTGTACTCAAGCATCATCATAATGTACACTTCAACCTAAGTCATTGTAGTGAAGCCGTTGCTTGTGTGGTAGGGAGACGTGATGTAGGCATAGATATTGAGCGGAGAGGGCGTTACAACGCAACATTGGCGCAATATGTACTGAACAGAAATGAATTGCGTGAGATGCAGAACGTTCCTGACGTTGACCTCGCATTCACTTCTCTATGGACGAAGAAAGAGGCTTCGCTCAAGATGACAGGTGAGGGAGTGGGGAGCAATATGAACAATGTACTGGACAGACTGACGCAATGTGACATCTCGACATTCGTTGCGGCAGAGTACGTTTGTTCCGTTGCCGTACATAAAGAAAGCTTAACGAACTTATTCGCCGTGCAATAGCCGTTTTATTTAATAAACTTTCTGTATAGTTTCCACCCGAGCAATGCTCCGTCAAGCAGCCCCGCTCCTGTTGAGAAAATATTTGCCAACTTCATAGAAGGGGTCTGTATTGTTTTCTTTCTCTCTGGGCGAAATAACTCGTTCCAAAGTTTTCCTATTCGTCTCTCGTTAGCGGTCAAATCCCCTTTCAGCGCAGATTTCCTACGCTGGATGTCATCCAGTGAACTGTATGTTCTTTTCGCGGTTTCCATATTCCCTTATTCCATCAGTATACTTGCAAGGAATTTGACCAACGGCTTTTCTATCAAGGACTTTCGGAATACGATGCACGCAATGAATAGAAACACATAGATTGCTCCCACAATGCAGAACGCTGCCGTGTTGCCGATTATGTTTGCCATGGCGTAGGCAAGCCCGAAAGAGAAATAGGTCAATGCCAACAGAAACAAAATAGTGACCGCAAGTACAATCGTAAGTGCGGTAATCAGTCTCACGGCTTTCTCTATAATGCTCAGTCGAATATGCTCTCCCTTTAGCGAAGCGTACTTCTTCAACTCCTCTGCAATTCGGGCTATAATCTCAATGTTACGGTCGTTGCTGAACATTTAGTTGTTTTTGAGTGCCTGAAAGTTGCGTCTCCTCAGATTATTCTTCCGTGGCAGTTGCGTCCTGAATATCATCTACAAGGTCATCAACATCTTTCTTAGAAAGACGTATGTTGTGTTTCTTGCAGAAATCATCGATTGTATCTACAAGTTTCTTTTGTGTTTCAGACCCCTTTTCCGGTGCTATGAGAACACCGAATGCTGCGCCTGCAATCGCCCCGCCAAGGAATGCACCTAAATAACCTAATGTTTTCATACTTGTGATGGTTGAATTGTGATTACTTGCAAAAGTAAGCAAAGTTTTGCTATTTGCAATGTTTTTTTTTACGGAACGGACGCTTTAACAAATTTTATGTGTGCTTTTGTGATGCGAACGTTGTTTTTCGGTAGATTATTAGTATCTTCGCACTCGCATTGGCATTGTATCGTCAGGGAATCGAATAATATAAAAATACAAAGCAAAAGTTATGAAGAAGAATTTCGTAGTCTGTGCCGGTTTGTTTTTGGTTTTGGCGCTTGTAGGTTGTAAATCGTCTGAAAGTGCGTACAAGAAAGCTTATGAGAAAGCAAAAGCATCGGAAACATCTGTTGCTCAAGCTGAAGAAACTGTTGTGGAGACTCCTGTGGTTACCCCCATGGTGGAGACCCCAGCCACGCGCACAACGGTAGTGACTTCCACGTCGACGAACGTTGAAAATGAGGCTGTCCGCACCGAAGACCTGTCAGTGGTCGACGGCGCTGCGCTGAAGAACTACAGTGTTGTGGTCGGCTCGTTCAGCCTCAAAGCAAACGCAGAGGGCTTGGCTAAGACATTGCGCTCATCTGGTTACGAGTCACGTATAGCCTATAATGCGGGCAGGAATATGTATCGTGTTGTGGCTTCAAGTTTCAACACAAAGGCAGATGCTGTCGTTTCGCGTGATCAGTTGCGTGCGAAGTATCCTGACGCATGGTTGCTTTTCCAGAAATAAACACGCTGTGACGCGCATTCTGTCTATTGATTACGGCAAGAAACGCACAGGTATAGCAGTCACCGATCCGCTTCAGATTATTGCTGGCGGGTTGGTGACTGTTGCGACAACAGAACTTTACGACTTCCTTGTTGACTACATTGCCAAAGAGGATGTGGAACGCATAATAGTCGGAAAACCAGTTCAGCCCAACGGTCAGCCGAGCGAGAATTTTGTGAGAGTGGAACAGTTCTGCAACAGATGGAGAAAACAGCAGAGCGTTCCGCTTGAATATTATGACGAGAGATTTACGTCAGTGTTGGCTCACCGGGCTATGATTGATGCAGGGCTTGGGAAAAAACGGCGGGCAGACAAGGAACTTGTCGACGAGATAAGCGCAACGATAATACTTCAGGATTGGATGAGAAGCAGGAAATGATTTTACCTATTTATATATATGGAATGCCTGTTCTGCGTAAGGTGGCACAGGATATACAGGGCGATTACCCTGATTTGGAGCGGTTCATAAATGATATGTGGGACACGCTGAAACAGTCAGAGGGCATCGGTCTGGCTGCTCCGCAAGTGGGAAAGGACATTAGAGTGGTCGTGATAGACCTTGATCTCCTGTCCGAGGACTTGCCGGAATACAAGGGCTTTAGGAAAGTCTATATCAATGGACATATCGTTGAATATGATGACAAGAACAAGGATACTCTCGAAGAGGGTTGTCTTTCTCTTCCCGGACTACAGGAGAGAGTGACGCGTCCTGTCCGAATCAGGGTGCAGTATATGGACGAATCCTTTCAAGAACATGATGAATGGGTCGACGGTTATCTTGCCCGCGTCATACAGCACGAGTTTGATCACTTGGAAGGAATAGTCTTTGCCGACAGGCTTTCTCCCTTGAGAAAGCAACTTGTAAAGACAAAACTGAAGTCCTTTCTGCAGGGAAATGTGAAGTGCAGGTACAGGTATAAGACACGTCATCAATAGTTCCCATTTTGTTGTTTGGGGTGAAAAGGCTGATATTGCTTGCTTGTTGCTTTGTGCTTGGCCTGCACGCCAAGGCGCAGTTCAACATTGACCGTATGCTTACAAGTGGTGAGATTGCTCTCCACTATGAGGATTATGTGCTGTCGATACAGTATTTCAACCAGATAATATCGCTGCGTCCGCAGCTGTACAAACCTTGGCAGTTGCGTGGAGCAGCAAAGTTCTACCTCGAGGATTTTGCCGGCGCAGAGGCGGATGCTTCGGAAGCGATACGCTTAAACCCTTATATTGATGCCATCTACGATCTGAGAGCCATTGCCAGAATACGGCAGGAGAAGTTCAAGGAGGCCGCTGATGACTATACTGCGGCTATAAAACTCAATCCTGTTCAGCAGAATTATTGGTACAATAGGGCTATCTGTGAGTATAGCATGAAGTGTTATGATACTGCACTACAACAGATAGATACCATAAACAAAAAATGGAAAACGTTTGCCAATGCTTACTCCCTGAAGGCGGAAATCTATCTCCAGAAGAATGATACGGTAGAAGCGGCACGGTGGTTGGACAAGTCTCTTGAAATTGATCCATACGATGGCAACACTTGGATGACGCGTGCGTCCGTTCATTTGTCACGCTGTGAGTGGGGCCTTGCAGACACTTGCCTGTCCAACGCGATACATCTCAGACCGAAACATGTGCCGAGTTACATCAACAGAGCACTTGCCAGGTTGAATACAAATAACCTTCGGGGGGCAATGAGCGACTATGACACAGCGCTCGATCTTGATCCGAACAACTTCCTCGGGCACTACAACCGCGGTCTTCTCCGTATGCAACTCGGAGCTGACAACGACGCTATCAGCGACTTTGACTATGTGGTAGAGATGGAACCGGACAATGTTATGGCGATATTCAATCGTGGCTTGCTTCGTGACAAGACAGGTGACCTGCATGGCGCAATCAGAGATTACTCCAAGGTGATAGAGCAGTTCCCCAATTTCTGGGTGGGTCTCGAACACCGTGCGAAGTGCTATCGCAGGCTTGGCCTCAACGCTCGTGCGGAGAAAGATGAATTTCGCATATACAAGGCACAGACCGACAAGCATCTCGGCATACAGCCACGCTGGTCGGCGAACAAGGTCAAGGAGATGCGTAAACGCGGCGAAATCGATCCCGACAAGTATTCTTCTATCGTTGTGGAAGACACGCCAGAATCTCACGAGTATCAGAGCGAATATCGCGGACGGATACAGAACCGCAGCGTGACAATGGACTATCGGCCGCTCTTTTTGCTCTCACTCTATCCATATACCAATGGCATGAAGTCATACCAGGCCTTTGATCGTGATGTTGAAAAGTTCAATGCACACAAACCGCTCCGCCACAATATCTTCGTCGCTTGCGGCAATCTTGGACTTGGTCCTGATGCTGCCACATCGGCATTCTCCCTTGTCGACTCGCTTTCTGCTGACATCTCTGTTGCCGAAGATACCCAAAATATCTCTCGACTGTTGCAGCAAAGGTCTGTGGCATATACAGTTTTGCAGAACTATCCCGATGCCATATCCGACCTTGATGTTGTTATCCGCAATGACTCTACAGTGATGCTGGCTTACTGGCAGAGGGCTGTCTGCCAGACAATGATGAACAATTTCAATCTTTCGCAGGGGCTTGACGCGCGTCTGAAGACCGCAAAGGCCCTGGCAGATTTCGACAAAGCCATCAGCCTTGCTCCCGATAACGCCTATCTCTATTATGACCGTGCTTCACTGCATATGGGGAACGGCAATACTGGCGAGGCGATAGAAGACTATTCTCGGGCTATACGCATCGAACCGCATATGGCAGAAGCTTACTACAATCGTGGACTTCTGTATTATTCGCAGGGCGACAAGAAGTCCGCAGCAAAGGACTTGAGCAAAGCCGGAGAGTTGGGCTTGTATGACGCTTATTCCGTCATAAAGCGCATGAAATGACAATAAATCTATACATCTATGGACATTTTATCTTTGATTATCGGAGTTGTCGTTGGGACAGTGGCAGGTTTCGCCTTGGGTTACAGTCGGAAGAGTGGGGCGGAAGCAAAGGTTGCAATGCTTGAGAAACTGCTGTCCGACCGCAAGGCAGAGGCGGATACAGCTGTCGAAAGACTGAAGACGGAGCACAAAGCCGAACTCGATGCACTCCGCACTGACTGCAAAGGGCAATTGGATGAGCAGAAACGTCATCATGAGGAACAACTCAGGGCGCAGATAGAATTGCTCAAAGAACAACTACAGACTGCCGCCGAAAAAGTGCTGAAGGAACGTTCAGAAGAATTGTCGGCGACAAATAAGGAACAACTTGCACAGATTTTGAACCCATTGCAGATCGGTATCAAACTGATGAAGGATGAGGTCGAGAAGAGCCGTATTGAGAGAGCGGAGAGCATCTCGCACTTGAAGACAGCCATAAGCCATAGCGTGGAACAGGCGGAGAAACTAGAACGGAAGACCGAAAACCTTACTCAGGCTCTCGCAATGGACAACAAATATCAGGGCAGTTTCGGCGAACTGCAACTCCGGCAGATGCTTGAAGACATGGGACTCGTGCGCGGTGTGCAGTTCGAAGAGCAGGTCACGCTCCGTGACGAAAAGGGAGATGCCATACTTGGCGAGGACAGTGACCGTCGGATGCAGCCGGACGTGATACTCCATTTTCCTGACAAACGCGACATAATCATAGACTCCAAGGTGTCACTCACGGCCTATTTGCGCTACAAAGACACCTCTCTTTCCGATAAGGAACGTCAACAGGCTCTTGCCGATCATGTTCAGTCTGTGAGAAACCAGATACGCAATCTCACCCAGAAGAGTTACTGGAAACAGTACAACCAGAAGGGAATAAAACTCGATTTCGTCGTGATGTTCATGTGCTCGGAGAGCGCTCTTCAACTTGCAATATCTAGCAACGCCTCCTTGTGGCAGGAAGCCTATCGTCAGGGAGTGCTGATTACTGGTCCGCAAAACCTGTATGCGCTGCTCAGAATCCTCGAGTTGTCGTGGAAGCAGATGGCGCAAGTGGAGAACCAACAGAACATCATCGACTGTGCTGACGAGATTGTCGCAAGGGTGCAACTGTTCTATGAGCGTTTTCTGGCCGTCGAATCGGAGTTCGCAAAGACGCAACAGAGCCTGTCAAAACTGAAACTTACTGTCTCGCCGACAGGTCAGAGCATCATCACTTCCGCTAACAAACTCCTGAAATACGGCGCAAAGGAAGACCCGAAGAAAAAGAAATCGCTGCCAAAAGAGGATGAACCACAGGATGCGGATGCAGATTGAGGTTTATGGTTGGTTAAAAAAAATTAAGCCAATATAATATAACAGGTGCATCTGTTAATAGTTGGTGGGAAAGTTAGTAACTTTGCAGATGATTTGTGACAGGGCATAGGTGTGCCCGATTTTACTGATATTCAAAAACATTTGATGAAGAACGACAAACTGAAATTCCAGTACCGGATCAATGAACAGATTCGTGTAAAGGAGGTACGTGTAGTAAGTGACGAGGGCGCAACGGTGATGCCTACACGGCAAGCCTTGGATATGGCACGCCAGCAAGGTGTGGATCTCGTTGAAATTTCCCCCAATGCCCAGCCGCCGGTTTGTCGTATAATCGACTACTCCAAGTTCATTTACCAGCAGAAGAAGCACCAAAAGGAGGCCAAGCAGAAGCAAGTCAGGGTGGAGGTCAAGGAGATCCGCTTCGGACCGCAGACCGATGAGCATGACTACGCTTTCAAACTCAAGCATGCGAAGGAGTTCCTTGAGCAGGGTAACAAGGTGCGGGCATACGTGTTCTTCCGTGGTCGCTCAATCCTTTTCAAGGAACAGGGCGAGGTCTTATTACTCCGTTTTGCCAACGATTTGGAGGAATTGGGCAAGGTGGAGCAGCTTCCCAAACTTGAGGGAAAGAAGATGTTCCTCTTCATTGCCCCTAAAAAAGCATCGCAGGTAGTGAAGAAGAGTCAGCAGAAAATGGATCGCGAAAAGCGTGAAGCAGAGGCAAGAGAAGCCCAGCGGATAGAGAATGAGAACAGGGTCGTAGAGAACGGACTTGGCAATGTCAAGGGAGCCGATGCCCTGAAGAATATGAAATTTGAAGAATAAAGACGAGTTGCGCGTTGGTATGCGTTGCCGTCTGCCTCATGTCTGCCGGAAGTTTCCACAAGGAAAGTGCAGTATTCTGAGGCCAGTGTTTATATAATAATAATTTAACAACAAACAAAATGCCAAAAGTAAAGACAAATTCCAGCGCAAAGAAGCGTTTTTCTTTCACTGGTACAGGTAAGATTAAGCGTCGTCACGCTTTCCACAGCCACATTCTTACAAAAAAGACAAAGAAGCAGAAGAGGAATCTCGTCGGCACAACCCTCGTGGATCACTCCAATGTAAAGCAGGTTCGCGATCTCCTTTGTCTGCGTTAATTAACCCAATGTTTAATTTTTAGAGAAGAAAGAAAACTATGCCAAGAAGTGTAAATCATGTTGCCTCAAAGGCAAAGAGGACTCGTATTCTGAAGTTGACCAAGGGTTATTACGGCGCACGCAAGAATGTGTGGACTGTTGCAAAGAACACTTGGGAGAAAGGTCTGACCTATGCTTATCGTGACCGCCGTAATAAGAAGCGCAACTTCCGCGCTCTTTGGATTCAGCGTATCAATGCCGCTGCCCGCATTGAGGGTCTCAGTTACTCTCAGTTGATGGGTGCTCTGCACAAGGCGAACATTGAGATTAACCGCAAGGTTCTTGCTGATCTCGCTGTCAACAACCCTACAGCATTCAAGGCTGTAGTGGCAAAGGTCAAGTAAAAACAGGACTTGTCTTACCGAAAAAAGTCAGGAGTGATGCCCCAAAAGGGTGTCACTCCTTGTTTTTGAACCGGTTTTTACATCAATATGTCGGTTTTTCTTAAAAAGTGAGATGGTATTTCCTTATTTTTGTAGGCATAAAAACCGTTAAATATCATGAGATATGAGAAAGTCCGTTATGCTTTGTTCTGCGCTGTTGTTTCAGGTCATGACCAGTACGGCACAAAAGGAAATCGCTAACCCGGTAATCAAAACAGACCTGCCTGACCCGAGTGTCATCAGGGTAGGAAAGACCTATTATGCCACTGGAACGTCTGGAAATGCAGAAAGGGTTTATCCCATTTACGAGTCGAAAGACCTTGTCACTTGGACACCGAGGTACACGGTGTTCGACCGATGGCCTGAGTGGACGGCGGGAGCGTTCTGGGCTCCCGAACTCTATGAACACAACGGAAAGGTACTGTGCTATTATACTGCACTCCAGAAATCTGACCGCACGTCTTGCATTGGTGTGGCTGTGGCCGATGGCATCGCTTCTCCTTTTGTAGACAGAGGTCCGTTGGTGAAGACCACAAATGAGGCTATCGACGCGTTTGTGACAAATGTTGACGGACAGTTGTACATCACATGGAAAGCCTATGGGCTTGATCCGAACCATCGCCCGATAGAAATCCTTGCCCAGAGACTGTCTTCCGACGGTCTGCGTCTTGAGGGTGAGCCGTTCTCGTTGCTGCGTGATGAAGAGAGGATTGGCATGGAGGGGCAGTGCATATTCCGTGAAGGAGAGTATTACTATATCCTTTACTCTATCCGCGACTGCTGCTCTCCTCAGAGCGACTATGCAGTTTCTGTGGCGCGCAGCAAGAGTTTCCGTGGCCCCTACGAGAAGTTTTCGGGCAACCCTATATTACAAGGCAACGGCACTGACATCCAGAGTTGTGGTCATGGAACTATGGTTCGCACACCACAAAACAGGATGTTCTATCTCTGTCATGCATATCTTGTGGGCGAATACAGGCTGGGACGCCAGCCGATAATAGAGGAACTCCGCATCGGGAAAGACGGCTGGCCCTACTTTGTGGGAGGTTCAAAGGCTCTGACAAAAGTTAAAGTGAATGCCAGATGACGCGCTGCTGTCTGCCTTTACGCCATATACTTCCTGTTGACCATGGCGACACCGGCGAAGATAAGTGTTGAACCAATAATTGTGGACGTCGTTATCGTGGCCACACCGATAAGCACAGAGAATACGGCGGCGACTATCGGCTGTAGGTAATTGTACATTGCTATTGACGTGGGCATGAGTACACGCTGTCCCATAGGGAGTAAAACGTAGGCTATGAACGTGCCAAACACCACCACATAGCCCACCTCTAGAAGTGTACCTGTGGGAATCGTGCTCCATTTTGTCGCCACTATGTCTGGACCAGATACAATCAGCATCAGTATGCCTGACGCGGTAAAAAGCCACTTCATCAGAGTATAGGGTGAGTATTTCCTCGTCAGATAGGCGTATTTTACCATATATATGGCACCGAACACCTGCGAAGCCACGCAGAGCAAGTTGCCCAACAGCGGATTGCTCACGTTCATTCCGGCATCCTTGTTGCCTCCCCAGATAAACACCAACATCCCGGAAAAACCAGACACCACGCCGAGTATCTTCATCCAATGGTGCTTTTCGCCCCACAGAATCCACACGAGTATAAGCGTGAAAAACGGTGTCGTAGAGCACATTACCGTAGCATCCACAGGCGAAGTCATACTCATTCCGAAGATGACACATATTTGGTTGGCAAACGTGATCAGCAGTGCAGCAATGATCATCGGGAGGTAGTCTTTCCGCTCGATCTTCTCTTTCGGAGCGACAGATTTGGGCAGACACAGTCCGCCAAGCCAGAACAGCAGGGCGGCACCGGCTATTCTCAGTCCAGTCAATGCCAGTGGACGGATGTCGGGAGAGTTGAGCGCATCCTTTCCTATTGGTGACATTAGTCCCCACATCACGTTGGCTGCCAGTATGGTAGCGTGTCCCATGATAATCTCTTTCTGCTTCATTGCATCGTCTTTTTGTTTGACAAGGTGCAAAGTTACGGCTATTTTCTCATACGACCAACCATCCCCCGGCTTTATCATGCCGTGTTCTGCCGCACTTTTGCAGTTCTTATGTCTTGCCAAAATGCTGTTTTCGCACCGCCGAAACGGTGCTCCTGACGAGCGAAAAGGGTGGTTTCGTTTGGTCATACGGGATGTATTTGCTAACTTTGCAGTGTCCCCCTGGCGGACGAAAGAGGATTAACAATAAGCAAAAAACACATATCAACTATGGCTACACCACACAACAACGCCCCCGAAGGGGCTTTCGCCAAAACGGTACTAATGCCGGGCGATCCGCTGCGTGCAAAATTCTTGGCGGAAAATTTCCTCTCTGACGCCAAACTCGTAAATACTGTCAGAAACTGCTTCGGCTACACCGGCATCTACAAAGGGCATCTTGTGAGTGTACAGGCGAGCGGCATGGGTATACCGAGCATAGGCATCTACTCGCACGAACTCTACACTCAGTATGGTGTGGAGAACATCATCCGCATCGGTTCTGCAGGCAGTTATACCGCAAAACTCGACCTTATGGACATCGTGCTTGCTGACAGCGCCTACAGCGAATCCAACTATGCGTTCATCCACAACGGATATGAGGCGAAAGTGAACTACCCGAGCAAGGAACTCAACGGAGTGATTCTCGATGTCGCTTCAAACCTTGGCGTGGAGTGCAAGACTGGCCGTGTATATTCTTCCGACGTGTTCTATGCTGATCCGAAACGCGCCTCCTACAAGGAGATAGCGGAGCATACGGGCAGCGAATGCGTTGAAATGGAGAGTTTCGGACTGTTCCATAACGCCAATTTCCTGGGAAAAAGGGCTGCCTGCCTGCTTACTATCAGCGACTCGTTCGTGTCTACAAAGGAGTTGTCTGCGGAGGATCGGCAGAACTCGTTCCGTGCAATGATGACGTTGGCGCTGGAGACCGCCGTGGCACTTGATAAGTGACAAGTGAGTCGCAGCGGTGCTTTACAGCACACGGATTACCCTGATGCCGATCTGGCTTGGGTGCTTTTGCATATACTGATAAAGGGTCATCGGTTCGTCGATGACCTTTTTGTGTATCTGCGAGGCGTTGAGCAGATGTAGCGTTCTGTCGCTGTGCCATGAGGCGATGCCTATGTGCGATGTGTCCAATCCCTGCTTGTTTGTGACAATGGCGATGATATCGCCGTTGCGGATATATAGCTTCAGCAGGGCGTGGTCACGGAGTTTGGCTTTTGGAATATATGTTGTTGTCATACTAGTCAAGTGTTTCTCTATAGCCGTAATAGAGTCTACAAGCGATTGATCGTGTGTGAGTTGCGGATAAAGATTGATGTGTTGCGTCATGAAATGGATATCGAGCCGTTGTCTGGTGGTAAAAAGTCTGTCGTGCAAGGTGTCCTCTGGCAATTCGCGAACATATCCGTTTGTCGTGTTGTTGTCTATCCATGATGTGAAGTAGTGCAGTCTTTTGCCGTATGTGACTTGCCCTCCGGCATATCGTATCCGTCGCAGAAAGCCGGAAAAATCACCAAAAGTACGTTTGCCGTTCTTCATACATAGGCTCAATGCAAGCACGTTTTCCGTAAAGGTAGTGCAGTCCATGCCGCGCAGGTTAACGATGAGGCTCTCGCCGTTGTCCCTTTCCAGTGTTTTGGTAACGTAGGGTGTGCCTTTCAACTTGTTGGCGAAATACATTATGTAATCGGCTGTTTCGCTGAGGACAGGGGCTTCTTTGAGCAGCCTGACGACCCTCACACTGTCCGCTTCTTCGTAGACTGCGCTTTGTGCCTTACTTGTACATATAAAGGAGAACAGTAGGGTAGGGATGAGTAAGAGTATCTTCATCGTTTGGAGTTTCTTCTTTTCTTGTATTCTTTTTTTACCCCGAGGTTGATTCCGGCGTACACATTGAACGAACCAAAGATGTTGTTTGTGTAGAAATTGGATTTGGAATAGTTATACGAATGGACTATTGCGCTGGCTCCGGCGAACAGTTTTCCGTTGTTCCAGACAATCCCGAAGCGTCCCACACCGTCGAGAGTGATGTCGGAAAACTTAAAGTCGCGCAGACTTTTTATGCTTGTCCCAAGTGCATCGAAGCCGCGTTCTTGATCTCCGATAGATTGTTTGCGGCTCACCGCCACCGACAGAGATGATGCGAAAAGCCAGTCTTTTGCGAACACCCAGTTGTAGCCGTAGCCCCCAGAAACGGATAGGTCGCTGTAGACGACCTTCTCTCGTAGTGGCTCCTCGTTGAAGTTTTCAAATAGGTCAATGCCCAGCGCATCCTTGCAAATGCCATTAAGCATCTGCCAGTCAATGCTTAGTGTGTGGCGTGTGAATCCCATTCCGACAATGGCAGAGCCTGACGAGCGTTTCTGTTGTGTGCTTTGGTTGAAGGCGGCGGGATAGGAGAACCGCCTGTGATTGAAGATATAGTATACGTCGATACCTGTTACGCTTGACTTGATGCCGCCAAAATTCATTCCCTCCAATGCCTCCGTGTTTTCCGTGGCGTTGAGCCTTACGTTCTGTATTGTGTAGTCATCGCCGCTCTGACGGTAGTATATGTCCACCCCGATGGGCAGAGTGTAGAGGCTCAAGTCCCATTCCTTACGTTTGTTGCGGTCATTCAGGTGTAGTACATCAACTGTAACCCCGAGGAAAATTAGGCTCCAACCAGCGTAAGGACCTATCTTCATCGACGGTTTAGGTACAAATCCGATACTGTTTCCACTGTTGTCCGTCAGCCTGTAAACTTCGTAGGAATAGCGATTTTGCAGCATTGCCTGAAAGTTGTAGTGGTTGGGTTCAACGTAGGTGGTGTCGGTCTTGGAGAAGAAATTCTCAAAGGGCGCAACAAGTCTCGACAGCAATGGACGTGGCTTTTCCGTCTTCGCACTGTCGGAATCTGCTGCGTAAGTATAGCATGGAGATATGACCAGCAGGGCAAAAGTCGCCAGCCTGCCGAAAATACGCACTCTGCCTGTCGCTGTGTTCATATCTTCCAGAGAATCCTGTCCATTGCCCAGTTCACAGGAGTGGCACTTATCGAGTCGCAGTCGCAGTGCCCATAGCCCTGTAGATGTTCTACGACGTTCTGAATGAGCGGCATCTGCACATGCTGGGGATTGGGGATACGTATGGATCTCACTCCGTTTTCGGTGACAAGGCAGATAGGGTTGTAACTGAAAACGGAGAACGACAGTGATCCCTTTTCGCCTATTATCTCTATCCTATCTTCCCTTGCGCTGTTGTGGCCGACAAAACACCACGATCCGCTTCCCGCGATTCCGCTCTCAAAAAGGAAGCAAGCACTGATGTTGTCTTCTGCCTTGTAGAGACCGCCTCGGTTGGTCGTGTAGCCGTGAGCCCTTGTTATGACTCCGAACAATTCCTGCATAAGGTCTATCTGATGGGGGGCGAGATCATAGAAATAGCCTCCTCCTGCGATGTCGGGTTGTAGTCTCCACGGCATGTTACTTCTGTTGTAGTCGAGCTCACGCGGTGGAACGGAGAACCTCAACTGCACGTTCAGGGTCTTTCCAATCTGTCCGCTCTCAATCAGTTCCTTTACTTTTCGGAAGTAGGGAAGATATCTTCTGTAGTATGCGACAAAACAAGGTACACTAGTTTCCTTGCTCGTGTGGTTGATTCTTATACAGTCGTCATAACTCGCAGCCAGCGGTTTTTCCACATAGACAGGCTTCCCCGCCTTCATCGACATTATAGCATAGGTGACGTGACTCGACGGTGGCGTGGCGATATATATGGCGTTCACAGCCGGGTCTTCTATCAGCTCGATAGGGTCAGTGTACCATTTCCCTATCTTGTGACGCTCCGCATAGGAACGGGCTTTTTCCGGATTGCGGCTCATGACCGCCTCTATGTGCGACCCCGGTATCTTGTTGAATGCCGGACCTGACTTTTTTTCCGTCACCTCACCGCATCCAATGAACCCCCAACTAATCTCTTTCATTTTGCTTCTTTGATGTCTATGTCTGTTGTACTGCCGGTCTCCTGTAGCCATTGTTCTATCATCTGGCGTGCCACGCCCATCTCTCCCGGCAGTTGGGGCAGGTGGTCACGGTGATACCAACCGCCCTCCGCCAGTTCCGAATATTGCAGTCTGATGTCGCCTCCGGCATATTCCGCTGTAAACCCAATCATCAATACCGACGGATAAGGCCACGGTTGTGAACGTGCATAAGTGAGGTTCTTGACCTCTATGCCTGTCTCTTCACGAATCTCTCTTACGGCTGCCTCCTCCACAGATTCACCTGTTTCGACGAACCCGGCAACCAGTCCAAAGTACTTGCCTTGGAAATTTCGTGACTGAACCATGAGAATTTCGTCGCCCCTGTGTACAAGTGTAATCACAGCAACGGCGAGCGATGGCCACACCACTTTGCCGCATACGGTGCACTGTTTCGAAATTTCTGTGTGCATGGTCATGGGATTTCCGCACACTCCGCAGTACTGTGTGTTCTTATCCCAATACACTATTTCACGGCATTTCCCTGCCTTGAGGTAGTGGGAAAGGGGCAGTTTGAAAAATGACTGGCGTAGTGGACACATTTCGTATCCGCCCTTTTCCACCGGTGTGTCCACACCACACGTCCTCACGGCACTGCCGTCTTCCATGGGCGGAATGGTGTGTACGATGGTGTCAGAGGGAAGGTCAATGGGAGAAGTGTTGCTTTCGGGTATGCGGCAAGTGCCGTCGCTGTCTTTTTGTAATAGTAGTTCTGAATTGTAGAAGATGAACCAAAGCATACCTTTTTATATCTATTTAGCACGCAAAGATAGGCTTTTTATCCTTATCTTCCAAAAAAGTGGCTACCTTTGCACCTGCAATTAATGTTTTTATCAAGGAAAAAGACAATGAAAAAGATTTCTTTTCTCGTGTCAGGGGCGGCTATCCTGCTTATGACAGGATGCGGTACGTCTGCTCTTGGCACTGCTGCTGGTGTATTAGGGACGTTGAATTCCACCGATGGAACTACAGGTGCGACTGCGGCAGCAACCGCTGCGGCAGGCAAAGTTGCTTCTGCGGGAACGAGTGCTATCGGTACTTTGCTCTCGAATGCTACTTCTGGTAACAACCTCGCTAACATTCTTACAAGTGTGATAGGGCTTGACAAGGTGTCAAAAAGCACGCTTGTGGGCACTTGGAAATACAAAGAACCGGGTTGTGCATTTACCAGCGAGTCGACATTGGCGGCTGCCGGAGGTGAAGTGGTGGCTGCTACAGTGAAGCAGAAACTGACGTCTTCCTATAAGAAAGTAGGCTTTGCGTCATCGAATACCTCCTTTGTGTTCAAAGAGGACGGTACCTTCACAGCCAACATTCTCGGCAAACCGTGGAGCGGAACTTACACGTTTGAAGAGAGCACACAGGCAATAACGCTGAAAGGACTGCTCTTCAGTCTTAGCGGATTTACAAAGAAGAACTCTGACGGTATCGCAGTTCTCTTTGAGTCTAAGAAGATTCTGACCCTTGTGAAGACGCTCAGTGCCCTCAGCGGAAACTCTACTCTCAGCACTATTGGTGACCTTTCGTCCAACTATGATGGTGTGAGGGTTGGTTTCGACCTGACAAAATAGAATTTCAACAGGTCGTCAGGCATCGCTCATTTGGAAGAATATTTCCTGCCATTTTTGATGTAGATGCCCTTGAGAGACTGTGTGGGCGGTACTTTCTGACCGTTCATCGTATAGGTGTCCGCCACTTTTCCTGTGGCGGACATCTCTTTTGTGTCGGTGGTGTCGGAGGATACGGGAATTGTTTGTGCCGTTTCTTCGTTTCCGGTGAATATTGGGACACCATATAGATTGAGGTATGCGCGAGCATCTGAGATTGTTGCGCTGACCTTATCGGTAATTTTGACGATTTGGTTCTTGTATACGACATAATTCCAATGAGTTGCATCGCTCGGTTTGACTGTTATCTTTGCTCCGCTAATGTTGCCGACAAGTCCGGTCGCTGTGCTCGCTTCGCTGATTGGTTCACCGCTGTATGCGGCAACGAAGGATGTGTCTGCCGTAATCATCAGGTAGGGCGTTCCGGCAGAAATGGTTGCTACAGGTCGGATGACGATGTCAATTATGTCGTTAACGTTCATGTTGGCGGTAGCTTTTCTCACCCCTGCAATCTCGAATACTCGTGCGCCTTTGAAATCGTCTGCCGCCACATCGCATGGCAGGCAGACTGTGGCGAGTTGACCGGATGTCAAACCTGACCGTACATATCCGTCAGAAAACGAATATGGTTTCGTCCAGTCTGCCTGATAGCCGCTCTTGCTGATGTAGTCGGAGGCATAGTTGTGAAATGCTCCGTCGGAGGTCTTGCCGTAAAGAAATGTGCGGCTGGAGTGCTGCCAAGAACCGTTTTCCCTGTCTACTGCCCACTTGAATATCCATTTGCTGAGTGTCATTGCCGTCGTATTCCCACCGTTGAGGAATTGTCCGAAGTCATTTTCTATCACGGCACTGTCGCCAATTTCATGGATGTTCCAGTAGAGTATTGCTTCCAAATCCTTGTCTGCATTGATGATTTTTCCGTTTACCGCGTTCACAGCAACAGCTTGTAGATTGTCTGCGGACATGGCGTAGGTGGTGTTGGCATATTCTCCTGCAAGAGCAGCTTGTGTGGTTTTGTCTGGTACAATGACGTTGTATTTTCTGCTGACAATGGCAGAACGGTCGCCTGCATTGTTTGTTGCTACAGCCTTGACAGTGGCTGGTGACGTGATGTGGATATCTGTATTGGCTGTTACGACCGTGGAATTGCCGTCATCCGTACTCGGGTCTGTTCCATCGGTAGTGTAGCGAATGCTTGATGCGGAGTTGTCTTCTGGCAGGCTCAACCTGACAGTCTGCTCGCCGATATAGTCGCCTGACGCAAGGTTGACAGTCGGTATGCCTACGGCGGAAGATTCTTCGCTATAAGTGATAGAGAATGATTTGCAGTACAGAGAGTTTTCTGACGCTTTGATGACGATGCTGATGGTCTCTCCGCTACCTACCCTATATGGTGTCACTTCGGGGGTTATGTCTGTATAATACTCCGGGTATTCGCCGCACCAGTCTCGGCTGTTGAACTTGCTGTCGGGGATAGATGCCAATGTGAAAGAGCCGCAGGTGACGGACAGACTTCCTGATCCTGCGTCGGCATTTGATTTCATCGAAAGGGTGATGCCGGTGATTGTTATGCCGTCAAATCCAGTCAAGGTCAGCGTGGAACTGCCGCTTTTCAGAATCTGGAACTTTTTGTTGTATGTCTGGACGTAGGTTGCGGAACTTCCGACAGGAATGTCTCCTTCTACAGAAACGGTATTCTTTGACTTCACTGAGTAGACAACGTTTTTCTCTTTTCCTGCTGCGCTTGTGGCGAACAGCAGTATGGTGCAGAGTAAAAGTAATATTTTCTTGTGTAGCATAGTGGTCTTTAGGTAAACAAAAAGAAGATGCCCATAACCGGGACATCTTCATTGTTAGGTACGGGAAATGCCCGTTAGGTTATTTGCCAGCTTCGCTTGCGTCCTTCATGTCGCCCTCAATATATAGGCGCGTCATCTCCGGGTCGCCGTTGGTGCGGACTGTTATGGTCTTTTTGAAATGTCCGGGGAATCTGCCGTTGCCGTTGTATGTTACTTTGATTTCTCCTTTCTCACCAGGCATTACTGGTGTCTTCGTATAAGTGGGGACGGTACATCCGCATGATGCTACGGCCTGATTGATGACCAGAGGGGCTGTTCCTGTATTGGTGAAAACGAATGTACATTTCTGAATAGCCTCTTTTTCGCTGAAAGAGCCGAAACTACAAGTGGTCTTGTCAAACTTTATGGAAGCTTGTTTGTCCTGTGCGTGTGCCATAGTTATGCTGAAAAGCATGAACAGTGACACTAAAATTGCTTTCTTCATCTTTTTGCCTATTTGTGTTATTGTGTGCCTCGCACTTACACAAAGGTATATAAAAATATCTGAACACATAGTTGGCAGTGTCCAAAAAAACGTTCTGTGGGGCAATAAATTGTGTTTTTTTCCATTGTTTCATTATTTATTTGTAATTTTGCACGGTTGTGTAACGCTTGTTAACAATGGGCTTACACTAGGTCTGAAACATCGCATTTGTAGAAGAACAAAATATATTTCCATAATTATGTACAGAACTAAAACTTGCGGAGAACTGCGTATCCAGAATGTTGGAGAGACTGTCACGCTGGCAGGATGGGTGCAGCGCTCACGCAAAATGGGTGCGTTGACATTCCTCGACCTTCGTGACCGTTACGGCATAACACAATTGGTGTTCAATGAAGAAGCCGATGCCGAACTGTGTGAACGTGCCAATAGGCTCGGCAGAGAGTATGTCGTGCAAGCTACAGGCAAGGTGGCAGAACGCTTTTCCAAGAACAACAACATCCCGACAGGCGAGATCGAGATAGAGGTAAGCTCCCTTACCGTTCTCAATGAGAGCATCACCCCGCCGTTCACAATAGAGGACAACTCCGACGGAGGCGATGATCTGAGGATGAAATACCGCTATCTTGACCTTAGAAGAAGCGCAGTCCGCAAAAATCTGGAACTGCGTCACCGGTTCTGTATTGAGGTACGCAACTACCTCTCAAATCTCGGTTTCCTGGAGGTGGAGACGCCCATGCTTATCGGTTCCACACCCGAAGGTGCACGTGATTTCATCGTCCCTTCACGCATGAACCCCGGTCAGTTCTATGCCCTTCCGCAGAGTCCGCAGACTCTGAAGCAACTTCTGATGGTGGCTGGATTTGACCGCTATTTTCAGATTGTGAAGTGTTTCCGTGACGAAGACCTGCGTGCAGACCGTCAGCCGGAGTTCACCCAGATAGACTGCGAGATGAGTTTTGTTACCCAGGAGGACATTATCCAAACCTTTGAGGGTATGGCAAAGCACCTGTTCAAGACGTTAAGAGGTGTGGAAATAGAGGGAGATTTTCTTCGGTTGCCGTGGATTGAATGTATGAAGCGATTTGGTTCAGACAAGCCGGATATGCGTTTCGGTATGGAATTTGTCGAACTTGACGACATATTGAAGAAGGGGACGTTCCAAGTCTTCGACGGTGCTGTGTATATAGGAGGTATCTGTGCGCCAGGTTGCGCATCTTATACGCGCAAGGACATAGACAAGCTCACAGAGTGGGTGAAGCGTCCGCAGATAGGAGCAAAGGGACTTGTGTATGCCAGAGTGCAGGAAGACGGCAGTGTGAAGTCGTCCGTTGATAAGTTCTATACACAGGATGACTTGCAGGCACTCAAGGCGAAGATGCAGGCAAATCCAGGGGATCTCATCCTTATTCTTAGTGGTGACGATGCCATGAAGACACGTAAGCAACTGTGTGAGCTGCGTCTTGAGATGGGCGAACGTCTCGGTTTGCGTGACAGAAACAAATTTGCACTGCTTTGGGTGACAGAGTTCCCGATGTTTGAGTGGAGCGATGAGGAGGGTAGGCTTATGGCAATGCATCATCCGTTCACTCATCCAATGGACTGCGACATACACCTCCTCGACACAGACCCGGCTGCCGTGCGTGCTGATGCCTACGATATGGTGTGCAACGGTGTGGAAGTAGGAGGTGGGTCTATACGTATCCACGACCCCAAATTGCAGGAGAAGATGTTTGAGATACTCGGTTTCACGCCTGAAAAGGCGCAGGAGCAGTTCGGCTTCCTTATGAATGCGTTCAAGTATGGAGCACCTCCTCATGGGGGATTGGCATACGGTCTCGACCGTTGGGTCTCTATTTTTGCCGGTCTGGACTCAATCCGTGACTGTATTGCCTTCCCGAAAAACAATTCGGGAAGGGATGTCATGCTCGATGCGCCCTCTTTTGTTGACCAGAAACAGCTTGATGAAGACTTCATCACACTTAATGTGGAGGAACTCAGCAAGATAAAGAAATGAAACGTTTTCTGTTGATTTGTGTCAATGGAAAGATCTAAGGGGTTGACGTGAGTCAATAAAAATCAGCCGTTTATATGCGATTCTGCTTGTCTGTATGATAATGTTGTTATCTTTGCAATGAAAATTTTCACCAGATATCATCGGAGCATTGCTCCAGAGACAATTAATATTTAGTATGGCAGAAAAGAAGAACGCAACAGCAAAAGTTGCAACGAAGACAGCCGAAAAGAAGGCAAGTGCAAAAGCATCAGCGAAGCCTGCTGAGAAGAAAGTGGCTGTAAAGACAACACAGAAATCCGCAACAGGAAGTAAATCAGCACTCTACATCAATGCGGAGAGCGTAGGTTTCCGTGCAGGTGATGTGTATCAGGCTCTTGCATCAGCAGGTAAAAACCTGACTGTAGCAGAAATAGCCAAGGCTGCAAACATCAGCAAAGAGGAGGCGCTTCTCGGTATCGGATGGCTTTTCAAGGAAGGTAAGGTTGTCGGCGAGAATGTGGCTGACATCCGACTTGCATAAGGCAGGAAAAATCAAAGAGAGTATTCATTGTGGGGAGTTGGGCGTTTTTCGCTTCCAACTTCCCTTGTTTTGTTTTGCGTGAACTACGAAAGGGAGGTATTCGATATCCTGCTTGAAGCAGGTGACAAAGGTCTGGAGATAAGTAAAATCGCCAGACATGTTCACCATGAGGTAAATTCTTTGTTCGAAAAAGTGGATTATGAGGATGTCTATAAGGATGTTCGCCGGTTGGTAAACAGAGAATCCCGGAATCCCCATTCTTTTATCGGACGTGCGCAAAAGCGCGGTTGTTACAGACTGAATAGGGATTCCGGGATGTATATGCAGCAGTTGCTGCATTTCGAAGATTAGTACTCGTCTTCTGCTGCGGCTACATCATCGAGGGTCAGTTCGTCAGAGTCAGTGTCGTATGTAGTGCGGTAACTTTCCTCAGTGAGTGTGTCTTCGTCAAAATCATCTTCCTCTTCTTCAGACATATTCTCCTCATATATATCGTTGTCTTCTGTATCTTCAAGGTCGTTATCTTCGTTCTCGCCATCAATGTTGCGACCTTCGGTCTTGCCGGACAACAGGTCATGACCGGCATTTTTCTCTATTGCGGGTTTCGCTTTGGCAAATATCGCCTCTACCCATGTGCCTTTTTCTATCTCCAATACCTCGAAGTCGTCGGCAAGTTTTTTCTCGTAGATACCGCCTGGATTGTGCAGACGGTTTTTCGGAAGTGTGGTCGTGGATATGTCAAAACCACTCATAATGATGTCCTTGATGCTCTGTGACAGAGAATCCCAACCTCCTCCAAAGTTCCTGTCGATAATTTCCAATAGCTTGGCTGCCGTTATATGGCGTATGTTTTCGTATGTAAGGTCGGTTATACGCGCTATCGGACGCTTCTTTGCACACCACTTGTTGATGTTCTTTTCGCTTATCTTCAATATCCCGACCTTAAATCCTCGGTCTTCATATTTCTGTATTACTTCAGGTTTATCCACCTTTAGTTCCTCCAACTCAAATGCGGAACGGATTACATCAAGGTAGTGGCGGTAGTTTTCTTTCATGTCGGCATCCTTTTCGGAACTCTTCCACATACGGAAAATATCATTCTCCTGAATATCCCAAACGTTGCTTTTTGTGAGTGTCTTAAGCGTAAGTGCTTTTTCGTTTTTCATATTTGTGTAAGTACATTTTGTCTAAATTCGGGCGCAAAACTACAAAAAAACTCTTATATGCCGAGGCGTTTGTCGTGTTTTTTTTGCTCTTTTACCTGTCAGAACGTTGTGGCTGGTCTGTGTGAGGATGTGTCTTGAAGCCGCTTGAGTAACTTGTGAGTGAACTCATGATTTTTCAGTCCCCATTTGGGGGCGATGAGCAATTCCTTGGGACTTTGGCTCACAAACCTCTCAAGGACTATCGTCGGCCGGAGGTGGCGGATGTATTCGCACAGCAGGTCGATGTATTCATCCAGTGAGAAAGTCCTGATACTGTCTTTCTCCTTTGCCATCTGAGTGCCACGGATAATCTGCAGCTGATGCAACTTCAGTATGTCAATCGGTAGCGTAGAGACAATTTCCGCCGACTTTATCGTCATCTCGCGCGTCTCGCCCGGCAATCCGAGTATCATGTGGGCACCAGTCAGAATGCCCACCTCGTGCGTCTTCACTATCGCCTCACGGCTTTGAGCGAAAGTGTGACCGCGGTTTACCCTCTCCAGTACATCGTCATAGACAGACTCCACACCATATTCCACCATCACGAAAGTCTTCTTCGCCAGTTCTCCGAGATAGGCTATTTTCTGGTCATCTATGCAGTCGGGGCGAGTGCCTATTATAATGCCCACGACACCGTCGACGGCGAGAGCCTCCTCATAGAGAGCCTTCAGGCGGTCGAGTGGAGCATAGGTGTTGCTGAACGCCTGAAAATAAGCCAGGTATTTCATGCCTGGATATTTGTGCGAGAAGAACTTCTTGCCGTATTCCAATTGCTCCGTAACGCTCTTTCTGCCATCGCAATAGCTCGGGTTGAAGGTGCGGTTGTCGCAGAAGGTGCATCCTCCGCGGGATATGTGCCCGTCTCTGTTGGGGCAGGAAAAGCCAGCATCTATGGATATCTTTTGCACCTTGTAAGGGAAGAACTGCGTTATCCAGGAAGCGAAGTCGCGATATGGTTTTGTGTCGGTCATACTATATGTGGAGTCGGTCATGCTATGCGGGGGGAAAAAGAAACTAATCTTTGCAAAGTTACGAAAATATAAGTAACTTTGTGGGAGGTAAAAATAAAAGATTTCAATGATGGGAAAATATTTGTTTCTGATGATTTTTTCTTTCTTCGCAGGTATGGGCAGCGCCAAGGCACAGAAGCTCACCCTACAGAATATCAATTCAGAATTCAGTGCAAAGAGGATGCGCAGTCTCGACGATGTGAAGGGCACTGACCAGTATGTGGAGATTACGTCCGACGGCAAGAAGATTGTGCAGTACTCATTTAAGGACGGCAAGCAGACAGCCGTGCTCTTTGATGCTGACAACACCATGGGTGCGCACATAGAGTCTATTGACGGCTACATCATGTCGCCCGACAATCAGCGCATGCTCATACAGACCAATACCGACCGCGTGTATCGCCGTTCGTTTAAGGCGGATTTCTACATCTACACCATCAAGAGCCACAAGCTCGAACGCCTCTCTGACGGCGGTAAGCAGCAGGTGCCGATGTTCTCGCCTGACGGCAATCAGATAGCTTTTGTCAGAGACAACAACATATTCCTCGTGAAACTGCTCTTCGACAATGCCGAGAGCCAGGTGACCAAGGACGGCAAATTCAATGAGGTCATCAATGGTATACCCGACTGGGTGAACGAGGAGGAATTCTCCTTTAACACTGCCTATTGCTTCAATGCCGACGGTACGAAGATCTGTTGGATAAAATATGACGAGAGTGCTGTGAAGACCTACTCGCTGCAGATGTTCAAGGGTCTTGCGCCCGAGCATGAGGAGAATGCAGACTATCCTGGCCTTTATTCCTACAAATATCCAAAGGCAGGACAGGACAACTCCAAGGTAAGCGTGTGGAGCTATGACATCAAGAGCCACCGCACACAGCAGTTGCAGGTGCCACTCGATGCCGACGGCTACATACCGCGCATCATCATGACTAATGATGCTAACCGCGTGTTCGTATACACATTGAACCGCCATCAGGACAATCTCAATATCTATGCGGTGAATCCTTCATCCACACTGTCGCAACTCGTCATCAACGAGAAGGTGGAGAAATATATTCCTGAGAACACCCTCTCGTCAATCATTGTGGGCAAGCAGACCATCGTGTTGCCAAGCGACCGTGACGGATATAACCACCTTTATATATATAATATGAATGGTCAGCAGTTGCGCAAGGTGGGTCAGGGCGAAGAGGTCATTACGGATGTCTATGGCTATGATGAGACTACAGGCGACCTCTATTATCAGTCTGCGTCGCTCGCTCCTTATGACCGCCAGGTGTATGTGTCGCACAAGAACGGCAAGACCGAACGGCTCACACAGCAGCCGGGATGGAATGATGCTCATTTCTCGGGCGACTATAAATATTTCGTCAATACATGGAGCAACATGAACACTCCGTATGTTGTCACCGTGAGAAACAATCAGGGTAAGGTGTTGTCTACAACGATAGACAATGCAGAACTCGCTGGCAAACTCAAGAAAAACAACTGGAATCGCCGCGAGATGTTCTCATTCACCACTACCGAGGGAGTGAAACTCAATGGATGGATGCTCAAGCCAGCCGGTTTCAATGCTTCAAAGAAATATCCTGTCATCATGTTCCAGTATTCTGGTCCCGGTTCGCAGCAGGTGGTGGACTCATGGAGCTGTGGCAGCATGGGTCAGGGCTTTGACTATTATCTGGCACAAGAGGGTTATATAGTGGTTTGTGTTGACGGTCGCGGAACTGGTGCCCGTGGTGCCGACTTCGAGAAATCCATCTACAAATATATGGGCGACCTCGAGTCAAAAGACCAGGTGGAGACAGCCATATGGCTTGGCGAACAGTCATATGTTGACAAGAGCCGCATAGGTATATGGGGATGGAGCTTTGGCGGATTCAACACTCTCATGTCGATGAGTGAGGGTAGGGCCGTGTTCAACTGTGGTGTAGCTGTAGCTCCTCCGACAAGTTGGAAATACTATGACACTATATATACCGAGCGCTATATGCGCACACCGCAGGAGAATCCTGACGGATATGACACAACCCCTATAAAGAGAGCAGACAAACTCAGTGGTGCGTTGCTCATCTGCCACGGACTTGCTGACGACAATGTGCATCCGCAGAACACGTTTGAGTATAGTGAGGCTCTTGTGCAGGCAGACAAGGATTTCCGAGAACTCATCTATACCAACCGCAATCACAGCATCTATGGTGGCAACACTCGCAATCACCTGATGCGACAGATTGTCAATTGGTTTGACGAACACCTGGCCAAATAAAAGTAATATGTCGGATGCAGGGCGATGAAATTCTGCGTCCGATATACAGTTTTCAGACAAGTTCCGGCAGTATAAAGGCAGAGTGGAATACTCGTTTTTCTACTGGCGGAATTTTTAGATAGTCACCATAAAGATCTGTGAGATAGGAGTCAGGATTGCATGGCGCAGAAAACATATGTCCTTCAAACGAGACAGAACCTAATGGCCATATGGCATCAGATGAATGAGAGATGCCGTAGCCGTTTTGTTTTGGAATGTTGCATATGCGTGTGTTTTTTCCAAAACGGCTGACTACATACCAAATTGCGGAGAAAGTAATGTATTTTGTTCCAAAATAGAAAAACTCCGCCAATGCGCGCACGGAATAATTATGTGCATGGTGCAGTATAGAATAACTGCGTGAGATGCCGCGAGTCAGTTTCTTTGTCCAACTGCGTGGTATGTCGGGGTAGTCCACAAAAGGAAAGATGTCCACAAAGATTCCTTTGACATAAGGCTGGCCAAAGGTGTCTCCATTCTCAATAAAAAGAGAATTGAGGTCACGAACTTTTACAATCTGCTCTTTTGTATATGGGTCTGTCTCTGGAGTCTGAAGGAATAAATTTTCGGGAAGTTCGGCTTGTGCAACCTCTATGAATTTCTTTAGGTCGGAGAGAGTCATGGCTATGTCAATGTCATCGTCCCATGGAATAAATCCTCCATGTCGCACAGCACCGAGAAGAGTGCCTCCATCCAGCCAATAGTTAATGTTGTGACATTTGCAGATCTTGTCAATCTCCTTCAATATCTCAACTTGTCGCAATTGACATTTGCGGAGATTACGCTCACTAAACTTTCTTATATTGTCGTAGAAGTTCATCGTCATGTGTTATAATTTGCGAAGTTATGAAAAATATGCGAATTAGAGTGTTGGTATTATCAAAAGTTGTACTAACTTTGTATAATGTGTGCTGTTTCTGCACGTTAAGATGATGTATAACATAAGACAATCTGATGAATATAGCGATAGTTATAGCCGGGGGATCTGGCAATCGTATGGGAATGGACATTCCCAAGCAGTTTATAAATATCTATGACAAGCCCATTCTTCTCTATACACTTGAGGGCTTTCAGAATCATCCATTGGTAGATGCAATAGAGGTGGTATGCATTGACGGTTGGGAATCGATAGTGCGTGCATACGCCAAGCAATATGGCGTAACCAAACTGCAATGGATAGTGAAAGGCGGCAATACGGGGCAAGAGTCTATCCGCAATGGTGTCTATAATCTGGAGGGGAAATGTTCTGCTGATGATATTATCATCGTGCATGACGGCATACGCCCATTGATAGAGCCGTCAGTGCTGACAGACGTGATTAGAAAGGCGGAAGACTATGGTAATGCTGTCACTTCGATGCCATATAATGAACAGATATTTGTGGTGAATGAAAATGACGAAAGCACTACGACAAAATATATTCCGCGTGAGAAGATACGCCGTGTGTCGACACCCCAGGCTTATCGCTTTGACCTTATATACGAGAAATACCATGAGGCTTTTGAAAAAGAAATAGGAATATACGGTTCGTCGTATACCAACACCATGATGGTAGAACTTGGGGTCACACTGCATTTCGCAGCAGGAAGTGACAAAAATATTAAGTTGACAACTCAGGACGACCTTGATATGTTCAAGGGATATATTGCCAACAAGAAGAAACAACAATATTGAATCGTCAGTATTCATTGTATGACAAAATGGAAGAACTCGCCCCTCTATAGGGAGGATATAGAATATATAAAACAGCTTCCAGGTATAGACCGTTTGTGTGGCAAACGTTTCCTGATTACCGGCGCCACTGGCATGGTTGGAGTTATGTTGATAGATGTTCTTATGATGTTGCCGGGTGTCCATGTGTTTGCTGTGGGACGTAGTAAAGCACGGGCAGGCGAGCGTTTGGGTGAGTATTTTGGCAATACAGCTTTTACATTTATAGAACAGGACGTGTGTGATACTTTTTATGACGACCTGACTGTAGACATTGTCATTCCTCTGGCGAGTAACACGCATCCTATGGCATATTCCCGGTATCCGGTGGAAACTATGCTGATAAATATGTTAGGAGCAAGAAATGCTCTGGAACTTGCTGTACGGTGTGGAGCAGAAGTTGTTTATCCTTCATCTGTAGAGATATATGGCAATGCTGTCAATAATGAAAGATTCTCCGAATCGGACAATGGACAATTGAATTTGTCTAATGCGCGTGCTTGCTATACAGAGTCAAAGCGTTCGGCTGAAGCTCTTTGCCAATCATATGCGGAGGAGAGAGGTGTGGGTGTGAAAATAGCAAGGTTCTGTAGAATATTCGGCCCGACGATGCTGATGACAGATACTAAGGCATCCTCACAGTTTATCCTCAAGGCTTTGCACCATGAGAATATTGTGTTGAAAAGTAAAGGTGAGCAATATTATTCCTACATATATGTGGCGGAGGCAGTGAAAGCGTTGCTTTATGTGTTGCTTTATGGAAAGAATGGCGAGGCATATAATGTCAGTGTTTCGCAAACAAATGTACATCTTCGCGATTTCGCACAGGTGTGTGCGGACATAGCAGGAAAACAAGTGGTATTCGACTTGCCATCAGATTTGGAATCCAAAGGTTATAGTATCGCAGTGAATGCAATTCTTGACAATACCAAGCTCGTGAATTTAGGATTTCAAGCGAAATACTCCCTCAGGGAAGCCGTGGAGAGAACCGTCAAAATATTGGAAAACAATCTCACGTTAAAATAAAAATATTACCGTTACCTTAAGAACTTAAGGTGAGGTCTATAAATTCCCACCGCAAGTATTGATTTATAGAACCCACCTTAAAGAGAAAATAAAGATATGGACGGACAGAAGACGGTTTCAATAATAATGGGCACTTACAACGGAGAAAAGTTCATAAGAGAACAACTTGACTCCATTCTTGCGCAGACTTACCCAATAAAGGAAATCATCATACAGGACGACGGTTCGACTGACGGCACGATAGCCATCTGCGAGGAATATGCCGAGAAGTATCCTAACATCCATTTCTCATGCAATGAGCATAATCTGGGTTTTAATCTCAATTTCAAGTCCGCGGCAATGAAGGCTACTTGCGACTATGTTGCCATAAGCGACCAGGATGATGTGTGGTTTCCTGAGAAAATAGCAAAGCAGGTGGCTGCTATTGGTGACCATGACATATGTTTCGCCACTCATCTGCGGGAATCAGACATGGAACACACGCATCTTGTAAGTCCGCAGTATTCTCTTGAAGCCTTGCTCTTTCGCGGTTTTGCAGGACACACCATGCTCTTCAGACGTGACTTCATCCAGACGGAAGAATACTGGATGGAGGGCATCATCTATGACTGGAGTCTCTCTATCTGCGCACAGTTGCACCGTGGCATAGTGATGATAGACGAACCGCTCAATCTGCACCGCAAAAACCAAGAGTCTGCTTGTAGCGTAGACATGAGGAAGCATGGCGTGAATGCAGACCAGCGTCCCACGTGGCAACCGTACGTTTATGGAATAAGAAACTATCGGCGTTTGCAGAAGAAGCCCGTCTGGAAGCGTCTTTACACTTACATATATGACAATACTACTTCAGAAAGACATGCCGTGGCGCACCGTATGTCAGGATTGATGTTGCATGAAGGTTTGTTGTCCTTGTTTGAATTGTGCTTCGTCTGCCTGAAGTATGGTGACAGCATATACTATAGCAAAGGACAAAAGGGAATGAGGGGCGCTATCCGTAAGTTTGCCTATCCCCTCATCTTCTCGTATAACAATATTTGCTATGATTCCTAAATAGCTATCTATGAGTTTTGTACAAGGTCAGTAAAGTTTGACCAACTTTCCACCTTGAATCCACGGATATCTCTTACGGATTTCTTGAACCAGTCAATCTTGGATAAGTCCATGACAGCTTTTACCAATGATGCCAAATCGTCATTGGCTGTTAGATAAATACTCCCTTGAACCCACTCGAAACCATCTTTCTTGAGAAGTTCTTTGATTTCAAAGTAGGCATTATTGTAGGGCTCTCCATAATGTTCTTTGAGATTGGAGATAATCAGGTCAAATGCCAAAGCATACATCAGTAATATCCTTTAATTAGCATTCTTGAACATGTCTTCGCGTCCGAAGAATATCTCTCCATTCTCAGTTTTTGCAGAGATAACAGTTCCTACAAAGGGATTGTTTTCCTTTTCTATCACTTCTCCAGCTGTCCAGTCGTCATGGTGGGTCAAATCTGGAGATATGAGTACTTTACTTCCTGTTGACATATTTTCTTTTTTTATTCGCAAAGATAATACTTTTGTTGCAGATTAGCTGTAAACACATCTGTAAAAATTAAGTTATAAATTTTCAGGACCCTCCTTAAGATGTTAGTTCTCATAAATACAAACACGGCACCAGTCGGAAATGACTGATGCCGTGTGATATGTGACGTTTCGCTTTTAGCGTTCGCTGGGATTAAAGTCCAAGGCTCTTCTTGATAGCCTCGATCTTCTCGGCTGCTTCCTTCAGGCAACGGCCATAGTCGTCGGCAGTATTCATGGTGTTGTTCTTAATCTCGAGATAGAACTTGATCTTCGGTTCGGTGCCCGAAGGACGCACACTCACCTTGTTGCCGTCGGTGCAGAACCACTGTAGCACATTGCTGGTGCCAGGCATATCCATCTTGGTGACGTTGCCGTCCTTGTCAGTCTTCTCAAGAGTCTTGTAGTCCTTCCAGAGGCAAACCTCAGAACCGCCAAGTTCCTTAGGAGGATTGTTGCGGAAGTTCTCCATCATAGCCTTGATTTCATCAGCGCCAGTCTTGCCCGGACGAACCACATTGATGGTGAACTCATTAGAGAAACCATATTCGATATAGATGTCCATCAGGATGTCATAGAGTGTCTTGCCCTGATCCTTAGCCCATGCGGCAATCTCGCAGATGAGGCATATGGAAGCCGGAGCATCCTTGTCGCGTACGGCGTCGTAAGGCAGGAAGCCGAAGCTCTCCTCACCGCCACCGATATATTTCTGCTTGCCCTCAGAGATGGCAATCTCGCGTGCTATCCACTTGAAACCAGTGTAGCAGTCGCGGAGCTCCACATTGTTCTTCTTCGCCATTTCAGCGATTACCTCTGTGGTGACGATAGTCTTCACGAGGAAGTCTGTAGGATTGAGCTGATTGAGAGCTTTCTTGTTCTTGATGATGTAGTAGACGAACATCATGCAGGTCTGGTTACCATTGATGATAACCCACTCGCCCTTAGGATCGCGGCATACGATAGCCAGACGGTCAGCGTCAGGGTCGGTAGCCACCACGAGGTCAGCATTGAGCTTTGTGCCGAGCTTCATGCCGAGAGTCATAGCCTCTGCATTCTCAGGGTTAGGAGACACCACAGTGGGGAAGTTGCCGTCGACAACCATCTGCTCGGGCACCACGTTGATGTTTTGGAATCCCCATGAGCGCAGACACAATGGCACGATGACACGACCTGTGCCGTGCATAGCGGAGTAGACGATGTTGAGATCCTTCTGACGGAGGATGACATCCTGGTCGATCATGGTAGCCTTGACAGCTGTCATGTAGTCGTAGTCCATCTCGCCACCGATAATCTTGATGAGATCCTTGTTGCCAGTAAACTTCACGTCATCAACAGTCACCTTGTTGACCTCGTCGATGATGCCAGTGTCGTGTGGAGCGAGCACCTGTGCACCGTCAGACCAGTAAGCCTTGTATCCATTATATTCCTTCGGGTTGTGTGAAGCTGTGACATTCACGCCGGCCACTGCACCGAGCTTGCGAATAGCGAATGAAATCTCAGGAGTAGGGCGCAGACCTTCGAAGAGGTACACCTTGATGCCGTTGGCTGAGAAGATGTCAGCTACAGTCTCGGCAAACTTTCTTCCGTTGTTGCGGCAGTCGTGACCGACGACAACGCTCTTGCCACCCTCTGGGAAAGCCTTGTTGATGTAGTTGGCAAATCCCTGTGTAGCCATACCTACGGTGTAGATGTTCATGCGGTTGCTACCTGCACCCATGATGCCACGCAGACCGCCGGTACCAAATTCGAGATCCTTGTAGAAACTGTCGATCAGTTCGCTCTTGTCGTCATTGTCAAGCATAGCCTGCACTGCCTTGCGAGTGTCTTCGTCATAGGCAGGGGTGAGCCACTGCTGTGCCTTGGCTTCACATTGTGCAATCAATTCCTTGTCCATTATACGTTTGTTTTTCGTCAATTGTTTTTGTAAGACATACTTTGCCGGCACTGCATCGAGGTGTTCCCCGGAGTGCCGTTTGTGCGTTGCAAATTTACTTAAAAGAAATGAGAACATACGGAGTTGTGGGCTTTTTTTCGTAAATTTGCACTGTCTTGATTGACTTTCACATTGTTATGGAACTTTATTTTACAGGTATAATAATAGCCGTTTTTACCTTTGTGGCTATCGGAACATTCCATCCGGTAGTGGTGAAGACGGAGTATCATTTCGGTACACGTCCGTGGTGGCTGTTCCTTTTGGCAGGCATAGGACTGTGCATTGGAGCACTGTTTGTGGAGAATGTAATCGTCTCATCGGTCATAGGCGTAGTCGGTGCGTCGTCGTTGTGGAGCATTGGCGAACTGTTTGCGCAGCGCAAGAGGGTGCTGAAGGGTTGGTTTCCAATGAATCCGAGGCGCAAGGCAGAGTACACGACGGCTGATGCTGATGGGGAAAACGTCAACAATAACGCATCGGATGAAGGCTGAACTTGTCTGTGTGGGTCGGACTGTCAACAAGCATATTGATGCCTGTATTGCCGATTATGCCGAACGCATTGGGCATTATATGCCATTCGGTATTACTGTCATCCCCGAACTTAAGAACACAAAGGCTCTTTCGGAACAACAACAGAAAGTGAGTGAGGGTGGGCTTATTCTGAAGAACATACAGCCGTCGGACGTCGTGGTCTTGCTTGATGAACACGGCAGGGAGTTTCGCTCTGTTGAGATGGCGGCATGGCTTGAGAAGAAACAGCAGACTGCACGCCGATTGGTGTTTGTCATAGGTGGTCCTTACGGTTTCTCGGAGGCGGTGTATGACCGTGCCAACGAGAAATTGTCGCTCTCAAAGATGACCTTTTCCCACCAGATGGTGCGTATGATTTTCACCGAACAACTCTACAGGGCGTGCACCATAATAAAGGGTGAGCCATATCATCACGAGTAGTGTCGGCACCTGTCCAACAGTTTTTTGCTTTTATTCTTCCTTGCTTTCCTTGACAACAGGAATGTTGTTGCCAGCGGACTTCTGCTTTTGGGTGAGGTTAATCTGTAGTTGATAGATGACGCAAGTGATGATGAAGTAGACGAAAGCCTGTGCCCAAAGGGCGATATACTCCGTTCTGATTTCGGAAATCGTCGCTCCCATACTGCTGATCTTGAGGAATCCCTGCACTCCGAACGTACTCGGAATGAGCCACGAGATGCTCTTCCAGAAACCGGGAATGTTGCTTTCAGGCCATGAAATACCTGTCATGAAGAGGAAGATTATGGATGTGAAGACCACAATAAGCATCACATTCTCTCGGTAACGGATAAGTCCCGATATAATCATTCCGAAGAATATGCAGGCAAGTAGGTAGGGAAGCATCAGTCCGAAGAGGGCTTCTGGGGTGGCGAGAGTGGTGAAATGAAACAGCCTGGTCACGCCCAGTGTGAGGTACGCTGTCACCACTGCGTAAATCATAAAATAACAGAGAGCCTTACCGAGCACAATGCGGTAAGCGCCGCTGTAGTGCCTGTCCATAGGCACAAGGCGGTGGTTGCGGTTGCGTTCGCGTGCCGTTCCGGCGGCAAGTCCTATGCCGAGGAGCAGTGTCTGCTGTATGATGACAATCAGCACTCCTGGCAACAGCGCATTGCCATAGCCGCCTGTAGGGTTGAAAATTTCCACTTCCTCGAAGTCAAGCGGTTTTGTTGTAATCTCCTCGTCTCTGTTGGTGAAACTCTGAGACTGCGCTATCTGTATGCCGGCGTTCATTTGTGACGCCACAGTGGTGGCAGTCTGGTATATCGCCTTATAGGTAAGCATGAGACTCATGTCGCAGAATACGCTTACGTTAGCCTGCTCTCCACGGTTCAGTTTCGTGGAAAAGTCGGAGGGAAAATATATTATTCCATGTGCCACTTGGCGGCCTACGAGTTCGCGCGCTTCCTCTATGTTGTTGCAGTGGTATGCCACTTTCACGTCGGGAGAGGCATCGCACATGCGCAGGAACTGCCGGCTTTGAGTGGAATGGCTGAGGTCTACCACCGCAACAGGCACTTCGCGCACTACCTCGTTATTGTAAATCCATGAATAGAGAATGGGGTAGAGCAACGGGGCAACAAGGAAGAAGACAAGCACGCCCTCATCCTTTACCGTCACTTTCATCTCGTTTGCCCAAATGGCAGCAATGTCAGAGATGAGACCTTTAATCCATTTTCCTGTCATTAGAATTGTCTTTTACGGAATGTATTTGTAGACCAACATCGCCCGGCGTATGTTTCTCATCACGAAAGCGGGCAGAACAAGAAATGCCGCAAGGCACAGCCAGTTCTCCCAAGCAAAGGAAAACGGATAGCCGTTGAAGATGTTGATCTGGTATATCATGTAATAGTGGCGTAGAGGGAACACCCACGACACCCCCTGAATGAACGGGTCCATAGAGAACACCGGATAGGTTGCACCTGCAAGGCTGAAACTTACCACTGCCCAAAGGGAGCATATTGTCATCGACATACGCAACGAAGGAATCAATCCGAATATGAATATGCCGAAGCACTGTGCTGAAAGCACTGCCATCAATCCGAGTAATATGATGGGAAGCACGCCTCCAGGATGAGGAAATTCGAGTATGTGGTAGATGTAAAACTCGTAGCAGCAGAATACGATGAAGAATATCAATGTCTGCGGAAGTATCTTTCCTGCGATGGCGATACACGGATTGAAGTCAGCCTTGTACATCCATTCGTGCGCCCGTCCGAACTTGAGTTCCGTACCGATAGAATATGGCGTGATGAGGAAAACGAACAACATCAGCAGGCCGGGAACCATGGTTGTGCTGAGGTATATGTTGTAATTTGCCTGCGGATTGTTTACCATGTGCAGGTCGATGTTTATGGGTTGGAGAAACGCTTTGATTTCTCGCTCTGTCTTGCCGAGTGCCGCCAATTTCTTGGAACCGACGCTTGCTGAACCCAACATGGAGATTGTCTTCAGGTCACGGAACGTAGTTGATCCGGCAAGCATTACCACTCCATTGTAGTAGAAGGATATTTTAGGCTGCTTAGATGCCATCAGTCCTGCTTCCGTTCCCTTGGGTATGAGCAGGAAAGCGTAGATCTCTCCACGTTGTATGGCCTGACGCGCCATATTCGTGTTCTCGTAGTGGCTCACCACATGGGAGGTCTGGAAACTGTCAAGAGTGCGTATAAGTTGGCGTGAAGTGGATGAATTGTCCTGATCAACGACACCTATCGGCAACTCCACAGGCTGTCCGTCGTCGAGAAGAGAAGTGAAGAAGCATACCACGAAAGCAGGCAACAGTACCATGCAAAACAGGAATATGGGATTCTTGCCCATGATTCTGCACTCGCGTTCCGCAATGTCGGCAATCTGTCTCAGTACTTTCATCTCCCTGACAGCAACGTTTTGGTATTGTCGTAAATCAGCGTTTCACTATCAGGCTCATGCCCGGACGCAGTCCTTCGAACGCTTTCTTCGGTTTCGCTTTCACCTCAAAGGTCTTCAGGTCATACTGTCCTGTGGTCTTCGTTGCCTTCCATGTGGCGTAAGAACCCTCGTTCTTGATGTTGGTAATCTGCATTTCCATGTCCTTGCTGAATGCCGGAAGATATGCAGTAAAGGTGTCGCCGACCTTCATTCCGTTGAGTTGATCCTCGCGGATATTGAACGTTCCCCAGATGTCATCCATCATCATGATGCTCATAATGGGTGAACCCAAACCGACAAGTTCGCCGACTTTTGAGTATACAGAACTGACTTCTCCTTCGACAGCCGCAACCTGCACGGTCTCGTTCAGCAGTGACGACACCACGTCGACGGCGCTCTTGGCAGCCTCTGCTTGCTTGCGTGCGGCCTCTTTCTCCTGCATCCGCGCGCCGTTTTTTGCCATCTGATACTGGCTCTTGGCGGCAGTAACCTGTGCCTCTGATGCCTTGAATGCAGCCAGAGCCTCGTCACGCTTCTGCGCACTGACCACCCCCTCGTCGAAAAGGTTCTGTACTCGCTTGTAGGTCTTTTCCGCTATCTCGGTCGCAGCGACTGCTGCCTGCCACATCTGGTAGGCTGCCTGCACTGTCTCTTCTCTTGCTCCGTCCTGTGTCATACTGCTTACTGCATTGGCTGCACCCTCTGTGGCTTCCGCCACTTTCTGCTGTGCGCTGGCCTCGGGAACGCCAAGGATGACGAGAGTGTCGCCAACATGGACGTAATCACCTTCTTTCACACGAATCTCAACGACACGTCCTGGGAGCTTACTTGACACCCTAAATTCCGAAACTTCTACCTCTCCTTGGATTATCTCCTCTTTCTTGTCAAGGGTGAAGAAGCCTATGATGCCGATGATCACTATCACTGCGATCAGACCGACAACTGCCAAGAGGATGTTGTTGTGTTGGGTTTTGTCTGACATAATCTTGTCTCCGTTTGTTTATTGTAGTACACCGAGTGCCTTCTTCAGGGCAACTTGTGCGAGTTTTACATCTATTTCTGCGTCTATTTTTTGTGATTTTGCCGCCTGCCATGCCGTCTGCGCTGCCATGACATCGGTCGACTCCATCACTCCTTCCTTAAATCCTACACCGGCACAACGGAGGTTCTCCTCTGCGTTTGCCACGTTCTTAGTAGCCATGACAAGCCGTTTGTTTGCCTCGCTCACCTTGAAACGGCTCTGCTCGACTTGCAGGTTGATTTTCTCAACGGCATCACTCATGTCAAGAGAGGCGATAGTCGTGGCTGTCTTACTTGCCCTAATCTTGTGTGAACTCTCAAACCAGTTCCACAGGGGGAACTGCATCACCACTCCGACATTCCACACTCCGGCGAACTTTTTCTCAAATCCGTTGAACACGTTGGGGTTGGATGCCATGTAACCACCGGTCAGTGCGACGTGCGGAAGTGCCTCTGCACGGATGAGTTTTGTAGATTGTCGGCTCAGTTCGACAGCCTGCTCGAGCATTCTTATCTCCGGGCGCATCGTGGCGGAGTCGGTATCCTGAACATCAAACGATGCGTCTCCACTACAAATGTCTTCCTTGCTCTCGTCGGCAAGTGTGATGTCACTGCCGACAGGTATGCCGCACAATTGGCACAGAAGCATCTTCGCAAGTGTCAGCCCATTGTCGGCCTGCGTCACCTGCATATCGGCTTCGTTGACCTTGACATCCACTTTCAGTCCGTCAGCACGCGTGGCTACGCCCTGCTTTATCATTTTGTGGACATCGTCATCGAGTTTTTGCACAAGGTCACGGTAACTCTCAGCCAGTTGCTTTTTCTGCTTCAGAGATACCACAAGCCAGTAAGTCTGGTCGATGGAATACAGCGTGTTCTGTGTCTTTCCGTCTATGTCGGTAAGCGCCATCTGCTCTGCTATGTCTGCCATTTTGTTAGTGGCGATGATAGCACCACCCATGAAAATAGGCTGGCGTACCACTACCGCACCAGTCCAGATATTCCTTGTGTCGGTGCGGAATGCGTCGGTAATTGCTTTTCCGAAAGAGTTGCCGGCAGCGGAAAGGGTAGGTGAGAGCGTATTGAGCATTGTTCCGAGGTCAGTGGCCGTCTGTGCTGATATGAGACCTTGCCCTGCAAGTGCGGTGAGAGTTTCCGTCAGACCGTTGCCGAGCGATGTCGTTACCGATGTGCCGAGGTTGTTAAGCGTGGTCTTCTGGTTGTTGTTGAGAATTGAAATCTCCCTGCTCATGAACTCATAGCCGCCGATAGCGTCTATTTTTGGCAGGTATTTCGTACGGGCTGCCTTGCGTACGTTCTTCGCAATGTCGTGCTTAAGTTTCGTGGCATTCAACTGCTTGTTGTTGCGGAGCGCCATTGCCCGGCAACTGTCGAGCGACAATGATGTTTGCGAAAAAACGGTCAGCGCGAATGAAAGCAGTGCTATAAAACTTGTTATCCTTTTCATCTGCATTGCCTGATTACTTGAAACTGAACCTGCCCGAACCTATCATGTTGCCGTCGGCGAATATGCTGACACCGTAGGTTCCTGTCTCCAGTGCCTGACTTACCTCCCAATAGATAGTTATTGGAGTCTCTTTTCCGCCGTATTCCACGTTCTTCTTTGCGGTGCAAGTCAGACTTTTGTTCTCGTATGCGAAACTGCCTGCACCGCCCAACAATGCGCCCGAGGGTGACGTTATGCGGACATAGACGGTCTTGTTGCCGCTTGCAGCAGTTACATTCTTTGCCAATGAGAAATTCACCATGAGTTTTTTGCACTTGCTGACCTTCTTTGTCGCTTTGTCTTTTTTGTCGAGCATAGCCATATTAATGCCGATAGCGTCGAGTTGGGCGGCAATTGCCACCTTCTCAGACAGCGATGCTTTCTCGGTGTTGAGACCTGCTATTTGGCGGTTGGCCTCTGCGTACTGGGCTTTGACCTGAGTGTTTTCCTCACGGAGATTTTGGTTCAGACGATTCAGAGAGTCAATTTCCAATACATAACTGCGGATGACCGCCCTACAGGTGGCGAGTTCTTTCTTCAGTCGGGTAATCTCTCTTGCATCCGAAGCCTTTACTCCTTGAAGTTCCTTTAGAAGTCGTTGTGTCTTTAACTGTTCCTGAGTGAGTTGTGTGATGAGCGAGTCGTTGGTAATCTGTGCCCTCATCTCGGTGTATTGATCGGCAAACTGTTGGTACTCGTTTTCCATTTCCTGTTTGTCGAGAGCTGCCAATTCCTGCATCTCCTGATTTTCTTTCTTCTGGTCAGTGAGCCCTTTTGCAAGGTAGAGAACTCCGCATACGAGCGCTATGATGAGCAATAGCAGGGGAATCAATATCTTCTTATTCATACGAATTGGTCTGTTTTGAATCGTTCAATACCGTTGTTAGTTACTTCTTTGCAAAATTACAAGAATTATGCCAATGCGCCAAGGACTGCTCAAAGTGAAGTGTTAAAAAATGGTGAAATAGTGGTTTTTACGGAAATATGGAACAATTTTGGTTTAATTATCGTTACCTTTGTGAAACTTAATCTACAAAAAACGATCTGTTATTTATATGAGATTACACAGTTTTCTGATCTTTTCGGCAGCAGCATTGTTGCTGTCTCTTTCTGGTTGTAGGCTTTCTCCAAAGAATTGTTCGGGCGATTCCTGCATAGTAATAAACAATCCTGTGCCAGTGAAATTCGGTGATCCGTTTCTGTTAAAGGCTTCTGACGGCAGATACTACCTCTATGGAACCTCGCTTTCTGACGGCTTTGAGTGTTTCGTCTCCGACGATTTGCAACAGTGGGACTCATGTGGACAGGTGTATAAAGGTGGTCTCGCAGGTATGTGGAACAAGGATTGCTTCTGGGCTCCTGAGGTGTATGAGCGTGAGGGAAAGTACTACTTGTTCTATTCCGCCAATGTCAACGACTCTCTGAATACGGCCAATGATCTCGAAACATTCAGTATCGGAGTGGCTGTGAGCGATTCTCCAACAGGACCGTTTAGGGATATAAACAATCGCCCTGTGTTCTCTCCGGGCTATCCGGTCATAGATGCCGATGTCTATTTTGATGACATGACAGGCAGATGTTACCTGTATTACTCACGCTGTTGCTACAAACACGCAGTGCAGAGCGAGGTGTCCGAAAAGATGAAAGCGGAGAACAAACAGTACAAGACGGTAGAAGGCAACCGTGACGAGATAGAGGAAAGTTGGGTGTACGGTGTGGAACTGAAACCTGATTTCTCGGGTGTTGTAGGCGAGCCTCGCCTGTTGCTATGCCCTCCAACAAAACTTTCGGATGCCCAGGCGGAGTGGGAGAGCCGCAGCGTGAACTCAGGTGAGGTTAACAGGAGATGGACTGAAGGGTCGTATATCTTCAAAGAGGGCGATACATACTACATGATGTACAGTGCCAATTTCTACAAAGGACCTTACTATGCGGTGGGTTACGCCACGGCAAAGAACCCGCTTGGACCATTCACAAAGGCTGACAACAATCCCGTATTGCAGAAAAACAACGATAGGGGAGGCACTGTGACCGGCACAGGACACAATATGGTGATAAAGATAGGTGACCAACGCTATGTCGTATATCATGCCTACACCGCCGCTGATCCGGACAATCGGGTCGTCATGATAGACAAACTGGATATTAAGGACGGAAAGATACTGGAAATCAATCCGACAATAGGGAAGAACGAAAGATAAGAATCAAACTGTATGAAAAGAATATTTTCTATAGTGTCACTGCTGTTTTCCGTTGCAGTAACAGCCCAAACTGTAGACCAGACTTTTTATGTCGATTTTGGGGAAAACAACGTCTCCGCACGCGGAAACCTCACTACAGGCCAGGACAAGTTCGGGCATTATTGGACAAACGTCTACTCCAGTCCGTCGGAGAAATGCTATCCGGGTGATTGGAAACTTGTCAACAGCGAGAATAAGACCACGGATTACGTTCTCGGAATAGGCACTTATTTCCATACCAACGGTATGTCGGGCGGTGGCGGATTGCTTTCTCCCGATGCCAATTTGCTTGGTGACCTCGCTGTGAGCACCGCTACGCAGGACTATGTCCATGTGGAAGTTTTCCAGGATTACAATTTCATACACTTCCGTAATCTTGACAAGACAAAGGGTTACAGGTTCACTTGCTTTGGCAGTAGGGTGGTGGCTGACGACCGCAGGGGAACTTTCGAGTTTCGTGGTGAAAACTCCTGGAGCGGTGAGATGCAGATGTCGGGTTCGGGAATAGGTGCGAACGGCTATAACGGCAACAACAACAAACCGCTTGTTTCCGATGTCATATTCCCGGACAGGGACGGTCATATATCACTGGTGGTTATAAAGAAGTACAAGAGTGGTATGGTTTATCTCAACTGTATGAAGATAGAGGAATTGTCGGGGCTGACAAGGCCGAATGCGGAACTGGTGCTTCAGCAAAAGATATTGGTTGATATAGGTGAGACGGCAAACGACAGTCGCGGTCACCAGACGCTTGGAGCGGATGTCAACGGCAACTATTGGAATAACCTTTCATCGGGCGTTTCCTCAAGCAATCAGATCGCTCAGGGGACAAAGGTCGACCTTGTGAACACGTCGAACGAGACGACAGGTTACACGATGACAACACTTTCACTGCTTGAAACCAATGGTGTGAAAGCCGGAGGACTTAACGCCCCCAAGGCAGAATATCTCGGTGACTTGGCCGTGACTACAGCTACGGAGGATTATGCATGGATATATGACACGTCAACACGCAGCATCTCGTTTGGTGGACTTGACCCGGACAAGTGCTATAAGTTCTATATTCTCGGCTCGCGTGCCACGACAGATGGAGACAGACGCATATCTTTCTACCAACTTACGGGGCAATCCGACTGGTCGACAAATGTTGCTACGTCAGGGGCTAACGTAGGCGGCAGCGGAGTACACGGCAACAACCGCAATGTGGCAGTTTCTGATTACATATACCCGAAAGCCGATGGCACAATCACATTCTCGTGTCGCAAAAATACTGATTTCACGGTTTCGCACGCCCATTTCAACGCTATCAAGATAGAGGAGTACGCCGGTGGCGTGCGTCCAGCCGACAAATTGGTTGTCGTTTCTGCCTCAGTGACTGGTTCAGCAGTAGAGAACGGTGCTACGGTAAAGATGAACGAACTCAAGCCAAACGGCACGTCCACAGGTGTTTTTGAGTGTTACAGGAAACTACAGATTGGCACCTATTATATAAAAGGTGTGGATGAGAACGGTTCGGATGTAACTCTCGGACAGGACAAAGAGGGCAATGTGGTGGCTGATGGCGAGGCTTTCACCGTCACAGAGCCGGCGGTAGTGCGTATGCGTTATGATTCTAAGGCGGGCAAACTTGCTGTTTTGCCTGTGGAACTCTACCTGAAAGGCAATATTGTAAGCGGTGCTGTAACGGTGGCATACGCAGGTAATGGCGTTTTCAGTCAGGAGGTGACACTTGACGACAGCGGCGTGTTCCTCTTCTCGGACAAGTATTTCTATTTCGCATTCAATAATTCCGATGACCTCGCCGTGAAGCGTCTGCAGGGTTCACGTACCGCGGTGGCGATGCCGTCGGAGGGATTTGCCACAGAGAATATACGCATCAACGGAGGAAAATACACTGTCACGCTTGATATGGACAACTGCGTGTGGAATGTCAATGCGCCGATTGACGAATACAAGATTTCCGCTTTCGGATCGTCGGTGTGCAACGGACAGGGAGCGACAGGCAACAAGGGATACGCCTACCTCTACGGGCAGCAGTTGGAAAAACGCTACTCCGGCGGAGCGAGTGACAAGCCTTTCACTGTGTCAGGGGTGGCAATAGGCGGCAATACAACGGTCAACTTGCTTGACCGCTATGATGAGATGACGCATGATTTCGGCAAGTATGTCATTATCGGACTGTCGATGGGAAATGAGGGAATACACGGTGCTGCCAACCAACAAACCATTTTTAACCAGTTCAGGGACAATATGCTCAAACTCATAGATAAGATGAAAGCCGACGGGAAAACGGTGGTCGTGATGAACAACTACACCCGTGGTGATTACACTGCCGGTGACTATGACTACATCAAACGGATGAATATGCTCATCCACCAGTGGGATGTGGCATCGGTCAACACCCTTGGTGCGATAGACAACGGCGAGGGTAAGTGGGCTGACGGCTATGAGGCTGACCCCTATCATCCCACAACATCGGGACACCAACAGTTCATGTCGGCAATCCCGACAAGCCTTTTCGATGCTTTGGGACAGGGGAAACCGCAGCCGGAACGTGACATTACGCAATCCGTGACATTGGAAAACGGTGCTGTGATTCGCTTCTCTGGCGAGTCTGCAGTCTATCCATACACTGTCTCGGTGCGTATCAAGGGCACAGATGAGGGCACTGTCTTCGGTTTCTCAACAACAGGAAGCAAGGAGGCAACGGTGACTGTTACCGACGGCGGTTACCTGAAATATACGTCTGCGTCTGGTGAAGAGATAGTGTCGGCAGAGCCTGTCATAACGGACAAAGACAAGTGGTATGACATCACGTTGACCTCCTATTATGCGCAAAAGCGCACATTGCTCTATTGCGACAAAGCGTGTGTAGGCGAGTTGAACGAACGTGTAAGGCCATTGAAGTTTACAGTCGGTGACCCAGAAAAGGCTCTTCATCGCCAGTATTCGGAATTGTCGTTCTGGCGTTCAGCAATGAATGAAATGGAGATAAGCGGTTGGGTAGACGGCAAAATGCTTAAATCAAGTCTCGATATCTATTCTCCGCTTTCAGACGATATCAAGAACGGCAAGGTGAAAAACTGCGCTCAGTCGCTCAACGAGGCATCTTATGTTGAGGGGGCTGTCGCTGACGGCATAGAGGGAAAGGCATCTGTGTCGAAAGATTCCCGGTATTACAGTCTTATGGGCGTAAGCCTGCCTGCTCCGAAACCCGGTGTGAATATCGAGTGCAAGGATGATGGCAGTAGCCGAAGTATCCTTGTGAGGTGACGGTGGCAATTTTCTTATACGAAAGAAAATCCCGGGACAACCATTTATGGACTGTCCCGGGATTTGTTTTGTGCGAATATCCGTTATTAGTTGTGTTTCTGTTCCATATAGATTTTTGCCGCTTCGGCGCAACGTTCGCCGTCGACACCGGCGGAAACGATGCCTCCTGCATAGCCTGCGCCCTCTCCGCAGGGGAAGAGACCTTCTATTCTGACATGCTGCAGGGTTTCCCTGTCACGCAGAATGCGTACTGGTGACGATGTGCGTGTTTCCGATGCGATGAGCACAGCCTCATTGGTAAGGAAACCGTGGCTCATCTTTCCGAACTTGCGGAAACCCTCCTGTAGGCGTCGGCTGATAATTTCCGGCATCCAAAAATGTAGTGGTGACGACACAAGACCGGGGGAATAGGACGACGAGGGCAGGTCATAACTCAGGCGGTTGTTTACAAAGTCCGCCATGCGTTGCGCCGGAGCAGTCTGCTTCATGTTGCCTTGTTGCCATGTGTCACGTTCCAACTGCTCCTGAAAATGCATCATGCAGAGAACATCGTCCTTGTCTTCATCGGTGCAGATGTCCTCGGGGTGCAGTTCCACTACCATGCCCGAGTTGCTCCATTTCGTTCCTCGGTTAGCGGGGCTCATACCGTTGACCACTATCTGATTGGGACCTGTGGCTGCGGGAATGACAAATCCTCCGGGGCACATGCAGAAAGAATAGACACCACGACCGTCCACCTGCGTCACGAAACTATACTCTGCCGTCGGCAGGTACTTTCCTTTGCCGTTGCGGTTGTGGTATTGTATCTGGTCGATAAGTTCCGCTGGATGCTCCAAACGGACACCCATAGCCAATGCTTTTGCCTCTATCTCTATCTTCGCTTCTGCCAGATATAGGTATATGTCGCGTGCGGAATGTCCTGTAGCGAGTATTACCGGCCCACGGAAAGTGTTCTCTTTGCCTGTTGGAAGATGTGTTGCTTCACAGCCCACACACTCGTCGCCGTTGAGCAAGAGGCGTGTCATCTTCGTTTGGAAGTGGACTTCGCCGCCACACCTTATTATATTGTTGCGCATATTCTCTATCACCCGGGGCAGTTTGTCGGTGCCGATGTGTGGGTGAGCGTCAGACAATATGGACGTGGAAGCGCCGTGCTGGCAGAACACGTTGAGGATTTTGTCTGTCGGACCGCGCTTTTTTGAACGTGTATAGAGTTTGCCGTCTGAGTATGCGCCTGCACCTCCTTCACCGAAACAGTAGTTGGATTCTCCATTCACTTTCTGTGTCTTGGAAATCAAGGCGAGGTCTTTCTTGCGCTCGTGCACGTCCTTTCCCCTTTCAAGAACGATTGGGCGAAGTCCCAATTCGATGAGGCGCAGTGCGGCGAAGAGCCCCCCGGGTCCTGCGCCTACGACGATTACACGCGGTGAAGAACTGACGTCGGGGTAGTGTGTGGCGGTAAATGCCTCGTCCGTCGGCATCTCGTTGATGTATATGCGTACCGTCACATTAATATATATAGTGCGCTGGCGTGCATCAATGGAACGCTTCAGCACTCGGATATGGGTGATTGTGCGACGGTCAATGGCAAAATCCTTTGCCACGAAGTCGGCAATGGACTGTTCGGAACAAGCCTGTTCAGGAAACAGACGCAGTTGTGCTTCTCTAATCATGTAGCAAAATTACTATATTTTGGTGGCTTTTCATTGTGGATAAATGAATTATTTAGTAATTTTGCTGCCAAGTTTTCCTTGACCTCAATCGTCGTGAGGAGAGGAGAATATTAACCAAAAAGGACAGAAATGAAAGTATTGAAATTTGGCGGAACATCCGTTGGTTCCGTGGAGAGTATCCTCTCCCTCAAGGCGATTGTAGAGAACGAAGCGAAGAAACAACCCATTGTCGTTGTTGTAAGTGCCCTCGGCGGCATCACGGACAAATTGCTCCAGACATCCCGCTTGGCTGTTGCCGGCGATGAAGAATGGAAAGAGGAGTACGAAGCAATAGTCAATCGTCATCACCAGATGATTGACACTATAATAACAAACACCATAGACCGTGAGGTTCTTTTCAGGGAAGTGGATGCCCTGCTCGAACAGTTGAGGAGCATATACTTCGGAGTTTATCTCATCCATGACCTCTCCCAAAAGACCCAGAACGCCATTGTCAGTTACGGAGAACGCATTTCTTCCAAGATTGTTTCAACTCTTGTGCGTGGCGCAAAGTGGTTCGAGAGCCGCGATTTCATAAAGACAGTTTATAAAAACAACAAACATGTGCTCCACAGCGAACTGACTGCGGAACTTGTGCAGGCTGCTTTCAAGAACCTGCCGCGTGTTTCCATCGTCCCCGGCTTTATCTCCAGTGACCGCAATACTGGCGAGACGACAAATCTCGGGCGCGGCGGTTCCGATTACACGGCGGCGATTATAGCCGCCGCTTTGGATGCGGAAGTGCTGGAGATATGGACAGATGTGGACGGATTTATGACGGCTGATCCGCGCGTGATAAAGACTGCCTACACAATAAAGGAACTGTCTTACATAGAGGCAATGGAACTTTGCAACTTCGGAGCAAAGGTTATCTATCCTCCGACTATATACCCGGTGTGTGTGAAAAACATTCCCATAAAGGTCAAAAACACCTTTAATCCGAAGAATCCGGGGTCTGTCATACGCGCAAAAGTGGAGAATGACCGTAAGCCGATCAAGGGTATATCGAGCATCAACGGTACGAGCCTGGTAAATGTGACAGGTCTTTCCATGGTGGGAGTGATAGGTGTCAACCGCCGAATATTCACTGCCTTGACCAATCACAACATATCAGTTTTCATGGTGTCTCAGGCATCTTCGGAAAACTCTACCTCTATCGGCGTGCGTGACGAAGACGCCAAAGCGGCGGCGGAAGTGCTCAACGAGGAGTTCCGCAAAGAAATTGAGACTGGCGCGATGTTCCCCATGCAGATAGAGAGCGGACTGGCCACAATCGCCATAGTGGGCGAGAACATGAAGCATACGCCAGGTATTGCCGGCAAACTTTTCGGCACTTTGGGACGCTCGGGCATAAGTGTCATAGCCTGTGCGCAGGGTGCTTCCGAGACAAACATATCGTTTGTGGTCGACGGACAGTATCTTCGCAAGTCGCTGAATGTGCTCCATGACTCGTTCTTCCTCTCAGAATACAAGGTGCTCAACCTGTTCATCTGCGGAATAGGAACGGTGGGCAGCAAACTCATAGAGCAGATTCGTTCGCAGTATGATGAACTGAAAGAGCATAGCAGACTGAAACTCAATGTGGTGGGAATAGCTTCTTCGAAGCACGCCATATACAATCGTGATGGAATTGATCTGGACAATTATCGGCAGCAGTTGGCTGATTCTCCGGAGAGCAATCCGCAGTTGTTGGAGCGGAATGTTGTCGGAATGAACATCTTCAACTCGGTTTTCGTGGACTGCACTGCATCTCATGACATCGCAGGTATCTATCTCCGCTTGCTCGAACACAATATCAGTGTGGTGGCTGCCAACAAGATTGCGTCGTCGGGAGATTATCTGACATACAGGAAACTGAAAGACACGGCGGTGGCAAGGGGAGTGAAATATCTCTTTGAGACCAATGTCGGGGCAGGCCTGCCGGTAATAGGTACTATCAACGATCTGCGTAACTCTGGTGACAGAATACTCAAGATAGAGGCCGTATTGAGCGGTACGCTCAATTTTATATTCAATGAAATCGCTGCCGATGTGCCGTTCTCGGAGACAGTAAAGCGTGCAAAGGAGTGCGGATATTCCGAACCGGATCCGCGTATAGACCTCAGTGGCAAGGATGTTGTGAGGAAACTGGTTATTCTGGCGCGTGAGGCTGGTTATCAGGTGGAACAGTCTGACGTGGAGAAAAATCTCTTTGTTCCTGACGAATACTTTGAAGGCAGTGTGGAAGATTTCTGGAAACGCTTGCCGGAACTGGATGCAGACTTTGAGGAAAAGCGCAGGAAGATTGAGGCAGAGGGCAGACGCTGGCGTTTCGTTGCGACTTTGGACAACGGTAAAACAGGCGTTTCGTTGCAGGCGGTAGACAGCAATCATCCGTTCTATAATCTTGAGGGGTCAAACAACATCATCCTTCTCACTACGGAGAGATACCGTGAATATCCGATGCAGATACAGGGTTACGGCGCCGGAGCGAGCGTTACGGCGGCAGGGGTATTCGCAAATATCATGAGCATAGCCAATATTTGATATTGGCGTTTCCTTGAGTATATATTGATAAATACAACCTTTTGCCGGCCTTACGGCTGGCAAAAGGCAACAAAAAAGACCCAGATTAAAATCTGGGTCTTTTTTTGTGGTACCACCAGGAATCGAACCGGGGACACACGGATTTTCAGTCCGTTGCTCTACCAACTGAGCTATGGCACCAACATTGTTTTGCAATCATTCACCTTACCGGCTCATTTGCGTTTGCAAAGGTAGTGCTTTTTTTGCAAACAACCAAATGTTTCGCTGTTTTTATGTGCGTTTTTCGCCGTTTTTGTCAGATTGCTCGGAGTGGCAGGATTATTTTTCCTTTAATGGATTCCAACCTTGTGCAAGTAACTCGAACTCGTTTCCGTCATTGGCAATCAGTGCCAGTCCCAGTTCTTTACGGCAGATATGACCTATAAGTTTCACTCCCTCAATGTCTTTTACTCTCTCGTGATCGCCGATGGGAACGGTGAAGAGCAGTTCGTAGTCCTCTCCGCCATTGAGAGCGCATGTCACCACGTTCATGTTAAGTTCTTCTGCCATGAGGGCAGTCTGGTAGTCAATGGGGATGTTCTTTTCGTAAATCCGGCATCCGCAATCACTCTGTTTGCAGATGTGGTGCAGTTCACTTGACAGACCGTCGGATATGTCAATCATCGCTGTCGGGCGTATGCCGGCCTCCCGGAGTTTCTGTATTATGTCACCGCGTGCCTCCGTCTGTAGTTGGCGTTGCAGGAGATATTCCTTTCCGGCGAAGTCCGGCTGAAAGTGTTTCAGACCCTCCAACGCCTTCTGGTCGTTCTTTTTCTTTGCTTCATCCACCTGTTGATAGTAGACGGTCTTTTCCCTTTCGAGCAGTTGCAGACCCATATATGCCGCTCCGAGGTCGCCTGACACGCATATAAGATCGGTGTCTTTCGCTCCGTTTCGGTATATTATGTCCTCCTTTTTGGCATCACCGATACAGGTGATGGATATCGCCAACCCGGTATAAGAGGATGTCGTGTCTCCGCCGACAATGTCAACGCCCCATTTTTCGCACGCCAACCGCAGGCCGGAGTAGAACTCTTCCAGGTCTTCTACCTTGAACCGCTTGCTCAGGGCGATGCTTACCACAAGTTGCCGGGGAGTTCCGTTCATGGCAAAAATATCGGATATGTTCACCATTGCCGCCTTATAGCCGAGGTGTTGCAAGTCTATATAGGTCAGATCAAAGTGTACTCCTTCCATCAGCATGTCTGATGTGACCAGTGTTTCGGTGTCAGGGTAGTGCATTACGGCACAGTCATCGCCCACGGATTTGATTGTGGATGGTTGATTGGTGGGGAGGTTTTTCGTCAGTCGTTCTATCAGACCGAATTCTCCTATTTCGGAAATGTTCATGTCAACGTGTTTTTGTGCCGTCTTTAGGACGGTAATTTTTCATTTTGATGTAACTCAATATGCGATTGTCGAAATCTGTTTGCTGATCATGTCTGAAGCCGATTCCTATCGGGAGAATATACAGGTTGTCCTTTATGTTCTCCGGGATGCTGTTCAGATGATAAAGCCTTGAAGCGTCCTTTTCTGTCGTTATTATTATGGCAGGTTTAGGCAGCGCATCGTATTTCTTGGCTATCTTGTTTATATCCGCCTTTTTGAACTGGTGGTGATCGGGAAATGTCAGCGTGTCGATATACTTGCAATGCGGTTGGATGTCGCCCTTAATCTGTTCCGGCGACGCTGTTCCAGTGAAAAGCAGGACGTTCGTTTCTTCTGCCAATGCATTCAACTCCATTTTCGTTTTGTCGCTGAACGACACCAGAGATTTGTATTCTATGGAGGTGAAATACAACTTCTGGTATGGCCGCAGGGCAAGAGACTTTTCCAGTATGCGGTATTCTATGGGTTTCAGAGTGGGCGGCAACTTTGTGACAATCACGATGTCAGCACGCTCCTTTGACACTATCGGCTCTCTCAGTCTGCCTGCCGGCAACAGTTTGTCGAGGGTGATAATCCTGTGGTAGTCCACAAGCAGGATGTTGAGACCTGGCTTCACGTAACGGTGCTGGTAGGCGTCGTCAAGGAGGACAACCTCCACATCATTTGTGCGTGCATCCTTTTGTAGCCTTTTTATTCCTCGCCTCCGCTTGCTGTCTACTGCTACATAGATGTCGGGGAACTTGCGTTTCATCTGGAAAGGTTCGTCTCCGATCTGTGGCATGGCAGTCGATTCCTCCGCCAGTTTGTAGCCGTGGCTCTTCCTCTTGTAGCCTCTTGACAGTACGGCTACCTTGTATTTGTCTTTCAGCAGGGCGACAAGATATTCCACATGAGGCGTCTTCCCACAGCCTCCTACCGTGAGGTTGCCAACGGATATGGTCGGAATGTCGAAGCAGGTTTCTTTCAACAACCCGATGTCAAACATCCAGTTGCGGAACGATACCCCCGCGCCGTACAGCCAACTAAAGGGTGTCAGCCAGTGGTTTGTCTTTATCAAATCGCCCTCCATGGGTCTGTTCTCTGTGCGAAATCAATACATTCTGACGATGTAGGGCATGGCTGCCTGTATCGGGCTTTGGTCTTTTGCCGCCTTTATGTACATGAACGGCAGATACCAGTCGCCCAATGTGGCCTTCATCATGTCGCTGATGTAGTTGTCATTGCTGTCGGTCGCATTCAGCAGTTGGTCGAGCCACTCTTCCTGTGCAGGATATTCTGCCGTGTAGTAGCCGTCGAGTTTTGCAAGTTCCGCAGCCTTCTTCACTGCGTCATCCAGTCCTCCGAGTTGGTCGACGAGTTTGATGCCGAGGGCATCCTTTCCCAACCAGACGTGTCCTTGGGCGATATTCTCTATTGCGTCCACGCTCTGTTTTCTGCCGTCAGCCACGCGTTTGCGGAACAGGGAATATCCTCTGTTGATGTAGCCCTGCAGAAGTTGCGTCTCCTCCGCATCCAACGGACGGACAGGCATACCGAGTACGGACGCCATCATGTCCGCATGGCGGTTGGTGCTTACTCCGTCAAAGTGCAGTCCGAGTTTGTTCTTGAGCAGTTCGCTGCCCTCCGGGATAACGCCGAAGATGCCGATTGAACCAGTCAAAGTGGTTGGCTGGGCAACTATCCACGATGCACAGCAACTGATGTAGTATCCACCTGAAGCGGCGTAATCGCCCATGGAGACTACCACGGGCTTCTTTTCCTTGAGCCTTGCCACCTGATGCCATATCTGTTCAGAGGCGTATGCATCGCCGCCGGGGGAGTTTACGCGCAGGACAACCGCCTTTACGTCATCGTCGTTCATCAGGTCTTCGAGGTCGCGGCTCACCTTGTTGCCGACAATCTGCGCCTCTGTCATGTTTGTAATTCCTTGCAACGGTGTGCTGACAATGTTGCCTGAAGCGTAGTAAATGGCAATTTCTTCACCCTTTTTCTTCGCTTCTTTCACGTTGCGCATATCGGAAACGGAAAGTTGGTTGACCGCATCGTCCTCACCGATACCAAGGCGTTTCTTTATCTCTGCCTTTATCTCGTCATGGTAGAGCAGTCCATCTACGAGTTTCTTCGCTTTCAGTTCGCTCTGCGGCATCATGGCGGTGAACTGGTCTGCATAGGCGTTCAGCGAGTCGACGCTTATGTTTCTGCTCTTCGAGATGCCTTCGCAGATATTGTTCCAGATGCCAGTGACGAATGCCGTTACCTGCTCCCTGTTGGCGTCACTCATGTGGTCTTCGCTGTAGATTTCAGTCGCGCTCTTGTATTTTCCGACCTTTATAATCTGGTATTTGATTCCGAACTTGGCATACAAGTCTTTCACATACATTGACTGTGATGCGATACCGTGCAGGTCTACCTCTCCGCTCGGGTTGAGATAGATCTTGTCCGCCACGGAAGAAAGGTAATATGCGCCTTGGGTATAGGCATCTCCATAGGCGACAATCCATTTGCCTGATTTCTTGAAATCCTCCAGGGCGTTCCTTATCTCAAGCAGAGTGCCGTATCCGGCGGACAACACTCCTGCCTCCATATAGATGCCCTTGATGTTGTCATTGTCCTTTGCTTTCTTGATGGCTGACAGAATGTCATTAAGTCCAAGTTGCTTTGTCTGATCCAAAGACAATGAACTCAGGATGTTGTCCGACGCCTGTTCGGAAACAATACCGTTCAAGTCGAGGTTCAAAACGCTGTTTTTCTCAACGTTCTTGGTCGATTCGCTTGATGCAACAATGCCGATTACGCTCATCAATCCCATGATAGAGAAGATGATAAAGGTTACAACCAGACCAACAACTGTGGCCAAAACATACTTGCCAAATTCTTTCATCGTGTAGTGATTTCTGTTATCTTATGTGCAAATTTACGAAAAACTTTTCGATACACATTATATATAATGGATATAATGCGAAAAACTTTTCATCGTGTTACCGGCGGTTCTTTTGTGCCGGTGTCATTTTGTCAGCGGTCGCGTCTTTGGCATACTTTTGGCAAAATTCCTGTGTGAATGAACAGAAATGACTCCTCGGGAGTTTTTAATTAACGTAAATACATGACTATGAACATTAAACCATTAGCAGACAGGGTACTCGTTAAACCCGCAGCAGCAGAAGAGAAGATTGGCGGTATCATCATTCCCGATACGGCAAAGGAGAAACCTCTGAAAGGCGAAGTTGTCAGTGTTGGCAATGGAACAAAGGATGAGGATATGGTACTGAAGGCAGGTGACGTTGTCCTTTATGGCAAATATGCCGGCAACGAACTGGAGTTTGAGGGCGAGAAATACCTCATCATGCGCCAGAGCGACGTACTTGCGGTAATAGGCTAAACCGCTTATGGCTCTTTGAAGAAAACAAAAATGACATTGTAAACAATAATCAAGTAAAATCAATAATTATGGCTAAGGATATTAAATATAATGTTGATGCTCGCGAGTCACTCAAAAAGGGAGTTGACCAACTCGCAAATGCAGTGAAAGTAACGCTCGGCCCGAAAGGCAGAAACGTAGTAATCGAGAAAAAATTCGGTGCTCCGCAGATTACCAAAGACGGTGTTACCGTGGCTAAGGAGATAGAACTCGAGGACAAATTTGAGAATACTGGCGCACAGTTAGTAAAGAGCGTGGCTTCCAAGACCGGCGATGATGCAGGTGATGGAACTACGACTGCAACAATTCTGACACAGGCAATTGTCAACGAAGGACTTAAGAACGTGACCGCAGGTTCTAACCCGATGGACTTGAAACGCGGTATTGACAAGGCTGTCAACGCAGTCGTTGACTACATCAAAACGAACGCTGAGGTTGTCGGCGACAACTATGACAAGATTGAGCAGGTGGCAACTGTCAGCGCAAACAACGACCCTGAAATCGGTAAGTTGCTTGCTGACGCGATGCGCAAAGTGTCGAAAGACGGCGTGATAACCATCGAGGAAAGCAAGAGCCGTGAGACTTACATCGGAGTGGTTGAGGGTATGCAGTTCGACAGAGGATATCTGTCAGGTTATTTCGTAACCGATACCGACAAGATGGAGTGCGTCATGGAGAATCCTCTTATACTTATTTATGACAAGAAGATAAGCAATATCAAGGACTTCCTGCCAATCTTGCAGCCTGCGGCAGAGACCGGTCGTCCGTTGCTGGTCATAGCAGAGGATGTGGATTCCGAGGCTCTTACCACTCTCGTTGTCAACCGTCTGCGTGGCGGACTGAAGATTTGCGCTGTCAAGGCTCCTGGCTTCGGTGACCGTCGTAAGGCGATGCTCGAGGACATAGCGGTACTTACCGGTGGTGTAGTCATCAGCGAAGAGAAGGGCTTGAAACTCGAACAGGCTACCGTAGACATGCTTGGTAGCGCTGACAAGGTGGTAATCGGCAAGGACAATACTACCATTGTGAACGGTTCAGGCGACAAGGAGAACATCAAGGCTCGTGTTTCCCAGATCAAGAACGAGATTCAGAACACCACTTCTTCCTACGATAAGGAGAAACTGCAGGAGCGTCTTGCCAAACTCTCTGGCGGTGTAGCAGTGCTCTATGTCGGTGCTAACTCTGAGGTGGAGATGAAAGAGAAGAAGGACAGAGTGGACGATGCACTTTGCGCAACGCGTGCTGCCATTGAGGAAGGTATCGTTGTCGGCGGTGGCACAACCTACATCCGTGCTATCGACAGCCTCGATTCTGTCAAGGGTGACAATGCCGATGAGCAGACAGGTATCAACATCGTAAGACACGCAATAGAGGCTCCGCTCCGTCAGATTGTATTCAATGCCGGCGGCGAGGGCGCAGTTGTTGTCCAGAAGGTGCGTGACGGAAAGGGTGACTTCGGCTATAACGCCCGCAAGGACGAGTACGAAGACCTGCGTAAGGCTGGTATCGTAGACCCTGCAAAGGTTGCACGTGTCGCTCTTGAGAACGCTGCTTCGATTGCGGGAATGTTCCTCACGACCGAGTGTCTCATCGTAGACAAACCGGAACCGGCACCTGCTCAGCAGGCCGGAGGTGCAGGCATGGGTGGCATGATGTAATCTTTCAAAGTGAATATATGGTGAAGGCGGGGACTGACAAGGTTGTTCAGTCCCCGCCTTTTCTTCTGGCTGAAAATCCGCTTTTTCTGCCTAAATAAGATAAAATTTCATGTTGGATGTCAAAAAAGTGGTCAAAATAGTCGTATTTTACACTTTTTTAGCATAAAATTTGCACAATTAAAATATTTTTAATACTTTTGTCGCAAATTCTTGTAGGGATGAGAAAACTCCTCTTTTTGTATTCTTTGGTTCTGTCAATTGTTCTGGTTGGGTGTGATTTTGCATTGTCTTCCAACAAGGCGACCGATTCTGTTGACAGCATAGAGATAATACGCTACGACCGTGTTGAGGCGCGTTACCTCTCCACAGGCGATTTTGCCGCCTTGCAAGAGATGAATACTGTTTTCCCCACACAGACGAGAGCGCTCATCGAAGACTTGCTGAATCTCGGCACAGTCAGCGATGTCAACATCAACAAAAAGATGCTTGAGTATTTCCAGGACTCCACTTTGCAGAACATAATATACTCCGCAGAGTCTGAATTTGCTGACATGAGTGACCTTAACAAGGGGTTGAAAAGCGCATTCAGAAACCTGAAAAAGGAAATCCCGAACATCGAACCCCCGACGTTCTACGCCCAGTTGGGTTCGCTCGACCAGAGCATTGTCGTCGATGACAACGCCATTGGCATCTCGCTGGACAAGTACCTCGGAAAGGATTATCCTGCTTATCTGCGTTTCTATGACAAGAAACAACGCGAGTCGATGACGCGTGATTTCATCGTGCCTGACTGTGTGTTGTTCTATCTGATCAGCCGTTACGGACTGCATTATGACCGTGATGCCAGCCAGCATGAGCGTGACATGAACATAGGAATACTGATGTATGTCACCAACAAGGTCATCGGGCGCAAGGCATTCAAGGGCGTTTTCGTCGAAAGGGTGGAGAAATACATGAAGAAACACCCTGATACGTCAGTGCGCTATATGCTTGAACTGGCAGACTATTCCGGCATCTGACAATTGCTTTCCGTCTGTTTTGCGGTGCAAGACGGACGTTCTTATTTTCCTGTACTTATTGTCGTGTAGCCCACAAGGCGATCAGTCCTGTCCGAAGGACCTCTGTAGTAGAGTAGGGCTTGGTATGTGTTCTCCGTCTCATAGAAATTTCCTTCGCTCGACAAACCCTCTATGCCGCCGTCATCGGTGACAACCAGATACCTGTAAGAATAGTATCCCTGTTTCAGCAGAACCGCTTTTTCGTAGACATTCTTTTCCCCGTTCCACTCCATTTCGTATTTTGGCAAAAACCGTCCGTTCGTCCACGCACCGTTCAGATACACCTTTCCTTTTTGGAGAGGGGCGTGCAGTTCGAAATGAACCATGATGTAGTCGCACGAGATGTCGCAGTCAGTGTTGTCGGAATTGCGTATCAGGAAACTTCCGTTGGCGTCAACGTCGTAGGTGTAACTCGGTGTCGGCATGTCGGGAAAGACGTATGCGTGCCATTGTGACAGTTCTTTGTCCCAGCCGACAGCCTCCAGTCCCATTGTGGTGTGCGAGGGGTCGAGGGTCTCAAACTTGTGGTATTCTGTCCCGGCGAGGAATATCAGGTCGCGGCAATGCTCCCAACGGAGGCCGTCGTGCATCCTGTACTGCGCCTTGGGGTTATACACAGCCGTCTCCCAACACTGGTTCTGCATCACCACTGTGTGCAGTTGCTCCTCGGGAGAGGTCACGTTCAGTGCGCCGTATGCCACGCTCATGTTCAGTTGCTGGTGTCTTCCGTTGATGTCGTAATCGGTGTTTGTCGTGGCCTCCAACTTGATTCCGGCCGTCCCTTCGTTGATCATGAAGCACGCCACCAGCACTTCCCGGTCGTCCTGTTCGTCGATAACGGTCAGTCTGTAGTTTCCCCCCATTGTTATGCTGCACTTGTCGTTGGGAAATTGTAGGGAGTAATGGGTGTACAGTTGATATGTCTCTTCCGACTCGGCGCAGTCGTCTATGGTGTTGTCGGCATACATTCCGCTGATGTAATCGGAGGTGAATATGGCCTCGGACGGTGTCCAGTCCGCCTCGCAGTGCTGAAGCCGGTATGTGTAACGGCGGTATTCGTGCGACAGTTGGTCGAACGAGATGTTCACAGGCTCGCCTCCGAGAGTGGCGACGGGCATCCCTTGCCAGTTGCTTCCTGCCACTACCTGCAGCGAGGCGATGTCTTCGCTGAGAATCTCGCTGCGTTGCGAGTGTGCGGCAAGGGGTGTCAAGAGCAGTGCAAACAGTATCTTTCTCATTCTCAAAAATCTATTGTCACCTTTGCGTTGACCATTCTGCCGGTGAGATAGTTGGGCACGGCATACTGGTGATTGGTGACATCGGTCACCCAGTAGTAGGAGTTCACGTTGTTGATGCCCAACAGGTTCAGGCAGTCAACGCCTATCCAGACGTCCTTCACCGCCTTGTGCCTGTCCTCGTTCTTCACCGCGCGGTAGCTCATTCCTATGTCGGCGCGACGGTAGGCCGGCGCACGGTAGGTGTTGTTTTCCAGTTCCTTGTGCGGAGCAGAGAACGGCAGACCGTCGGCGTACGCCAGTTTCAGCGACATCTTCCAGCGGTCTGTGCCTGGGAAATAGTCTGTAAAGTACAGGTTGATGCCGAATCTCTGGTCGGTAGGCAGTGGAGTGCTCTTGCCGTTGAGGTTCATTTTTGCGCTCATAAGCGAGAAAGTGAGCCACGAGTCAGTGCCCGGCACGAACTCGCCGAAGAGTTTCAGGTCAAGTCCGGCGGCGTGTCCCGAACACATGTTGTCGCCGTAATACACCACTTTCACGTTGTTTATGCTGTACGGCACGAGGTTTCCCAAAGCCTTGTAGTAGGCTTCAGCCGTGAATTTGAACGGACGGTTGCCCATCTTGAACCTGTAGTCGAAAGCCCCGATGAAGTGTATTGACCGCTGTGACTTTGCCTTTTCGTTCAGCCGGGCGTAGGTAATGCCGTTGACGGTGGTGGTGTCACGCAGTTCCTTATAGAACGGCGCCTGATAGTAAAGTCCTGTCGCCAGCCTCCATGTTATGTCGGTGTTGTTGGCAGGAATGACGGCAAGGGAAACCCTCGGCGAGAGTATCGTCTCCTTGTTGAACGACCAGTGCGAGAGGCGTACGCCGTAGTTGAGGGTGTATCGTGTGCCTTCCTCACGGCCGAAATGCCAGTTGTCCTGTATGTAACCCTCTATTCTGTCGGCGTCCAGTGTGTTGGAAGCCCTCATCGTGTACACCATCTGCAGGTCTTTTCCTGTGTGCGGCATACTGTAACCGGCGGAGTCGCGCATCTCGTATTCCGCGCTTTTCTCCACTATGTGCTCCCGTTTGTAGGTCACTCCGGCCTCCACGTTGTGTGCAGCAGTCTTGTGCCTGAGCATCAGTTTCACGCTTTTCACGGTGGCGTCGAGGCGGTTGCGCGCGTGCTGGAAATATGTTCCCACGCCCAGGTTCTCCGATGTCTCCGTCTGTGTGAGCCAGTACTGTCCCTGGATGTCGTACTTTTCCTGTTCCGCGGTCTTGAACGATGATGCCAGCAGCGACACGGATGTCTTGTCCGACAGGTGTCTCGTTATGCCGAGCGAACCCGACCATGTGTGGAAAAGGTCTTTCTCGTGGCCGTCGAAGTACACTTTGAAGCCCATGATATTCTCCATCGTGCCGAACGAAGTCTCCCTGTCGGAGGGGCGGAACGTGTAGTTGTTGATGTTGACATTGCCTATGAAGTCCACCTGCCAGCGTTTTGACGGCTGGTAGGAAAAATATGTCTGGTAGTCGAATTGTTTGGGATCGTATTCTCCCTTGGTCTCAAGCGAACCGAGCAGGTAACTGTTTGTCTTGTAGCGAAAGCCGTTTGTCCACGAGAATTTCTTGCCTGCCAGTCCGAGGTAGGCCGACGACGACAGCAGCGAAACCTGCACCTTCGCCTCCGTTTTCGCGGGACGCTTGTAGGTGATGTCGAGCGCCGACGACATCTTGTCGCCGTATTTGGCTTCGAAACCGCCCGTCGAGAACGCTATCTTTTCCACCATGTCGGGATTGATAACTGAGAGCCCCTCCTGCTGCCCCGACCTTACGAGGAACGGACGGAACTGTTCTATGCCGTTGAGATAGACGGAGTTCTCGTCGAAAGCGCCTCCTCTGACATTGTATTGCGACGACAGTTCGCTGTGTGTAGACACTCCCGCCTGGCTCTGCACCAGTTCTTCCACGGCGTTGCCCGACACCGACGGCATCCGCTCAAGCAACTCTTTCTTTATCTCTTCCGTCTGTCCCGTCTGCCGTTTCATCTCCACCACCGTAACCTCCGAAAGGGTGTTGTCCTCCGAAAGCGTTATGAGCAGTTTCTGCGTGCCGCGCGGACGGCGCAGCAGACGTGTCTTTGCCCGGTAGCCAATCATGGAGAACCTCACCTCGACGGAGTCTGCTGACTCCAACTGCAGGGAGAACTCGCCCTTCAGGTTGGTCATTGTCATCTTGCCCTGAGACACGCAACTCACGGTGCAAAACTCTATTGCGTTCTGGCTGTCGTCGGTTACACGTCCCTCAAGGGTGAAGTTCTGGCCGTACAAGTGTAGGGTCATGATGCATATAACGAGCGACAGTGCGATTTTTCTTACCATATCTTTCAGATAACGAACCGATGCCGAATATATTGCACACGGTGCTTCCCAAATGCCTTTTTCCTGCCTTTGCGATGCGGAAATGCCGTTTTCGCGATGCGGGAACACCGTTTGGGCAATCTGAAAATACCGCTTTTGGGGGTTGTTCACGGTCGTGGTCCGGTCGACCCACGGACGTGAACCGGACGGATATCGGACGTTATTCGGTCGAACCACGACCGTGAACAACCTGCCGATGGCGTGCTCTTGCCCTGCCGCTACTGTGTTACGGCACTCCCTCCGATGCGCTTCCGTACTGCTTCCGTAGTATCCGTCATTGACAAAAGTTCAGAACTTGACGCGTCAGACGCAAAAACAGATGTTGCGGATACGCCGTTTTTGCATAAAAACATTAACTTTGCAGTATGACAAAAAAGGATTTGAGAATTGTCTTCATGGGCACTCCCGAGTTTGCCGTAACGACCCTTCAGGCACTTGTTGAGGGCGGTTACAACGTGGTGGCGGCGGTGACCCAACCCGACAAACCGGTGGGCAGGCACGCTGTGCTGACGGCTCCCCCGGTGAAGAAATACGCCTTGGAGCACGGCATTCCCGTGCTTCAGCCCGAAAAGATGAAAGATCCTGCTTTTCAGGAGGCGCTGGCGCAGTACCGTGCAGACCTGCAGGTGGTGGTGGCATTCCGTATGTTGCCGGAGTCGGTGTGGGCAATGCCGAGGTTCGGAACATTCAATGTGCACGCCTCACTCCTGCCGCAGTACCGTGGAGCAGCCCCCATCAACTGGGCGATAATCAACGGCGAGACGGAGACGGGAGTGACAACATTCTTCCTTGACCGGCAGATAGACACCGGGAAAATCATCCTTCAGCGACGTTTTCCCATAGCGGATGATGCCAATGTGGAGCAAGTCTACGATGGGCTTATGCACCTCGGGGCGGAAATAGCAAAGGAAACCATCGACCTGCTGATAGCCGGTGACGGAAGCATCGCGTCGGTGGCGCAGAGCGAAGAGGGGGAACTGAAACCCGCGCCGAAGATTTTCAAGGAGACCTGTGAGATTGACTGGCACCGGCCGTGCAAGCAAGTCTATGACTTCATACGCGGTTTGAGCCCCGTGCCCGGGGCGTGGTCGGACATGACACTGCACGAAGGGCAGGCGCCGGTAGTGGTGAAGTTTTTCGCCACAAGGAAGACTGCGGAGACCGCAGACTGCGAACCGGGAACGCTGAAAGTGGACAGGAAGAGGCTTCTTGTAGCAACTTCCGACTGCTGGCTGGAAATTTCCGAACTGCAGACAGCAGGAAAGAAACGTATGCCGGCGGCTGACTTTATCAACGGATTGAAGAAATGAACAGAGAAGAAGATATACTCAAAGCCGTGGAAGTGATGCGAAAGGGTGGGGTGATACTCTATCCCACGGACACGGTATGGGGCATAGGATGCGACGCCACCAACGCTGAGGCTGTGGCAAAAGTGTACAGTATTAAACGAAGAGAAGACAGTAAGGCTCTTATATGTCTGGTTGACAGTGATGTAAGGTTGAGCCGTTACTCGCGGAATATACCTGACGTGGCGTGGAATCTCATGACTTTGCCGCTGAAACCTACCACCGTCATACTTGACGGAATCACCGGTTTGGCAGACAATCTCTATGCCGAGGACGGTTCGGTGGGCATAAGGATCACCGCCGAGGAGTTCTCTAAGCAACTCTGTTACCGTATGCAGAGACCGATAGTGAGTACAAGCGCCAACATCAGCGGCGAACCCGCGGCGCAGAACTACTGCGACATCTCGGAGGAACTGCTGTCCGCCGTGGACTATGTGTGTATGTCGAGGCGCAACGAACGCACCCCTCACACACCGTCAAGTATCATCAAACTCACCCAAGACGGACTGGTCACAATAATCAGGAAGTAGGATGTCGTCGCTAAGGAAAAGCAGGTTCACAAGGTTTGTGGAGTGGCGCGAGAGCCACATCACCGACAAGACATTCACCTATGTGCTTGCCCTGGCGATAGGTTTTCTCGCTTCCCTCGCCGCCTTTTTGCTGCACCAGATTATCGCCTTGATACAACATGTGCTGACGAGCGACTTCAATGCGCAGTCGCTCAACTGGCTCTATCTCGTCTTTCCGATAGTGGGCATCTGCCTGACGACGCTGTTTGTGAAGTTGATAGTAAAGGACAACATCTCCCACGGAATAACGCGCATACTGTATGCCATATCCTCAAAGCAGTCGTTTATTAAGCCCCACAACACCTGGACATCCGTTGTCGCATCGGGAATAACTATCGGTTTCGGTGGTTCGGTGGGTGCTGAGGCGCCGATTGTGCTTACCGGTTCCGCCATAGGAAGTAACCTCGGACGGCTCTTCGGCATGGACAAGAAAACGCTGATGGTGCTTGTTGGCTGCGGCGCGTCGGCGGCAATAGCCGGCATATTCAAGGCTCCGATAGCCGGACTGGTGTTCACTCTGGAGGTGCTGATGATTGACCTGTCGATGGTGTCGATGCTTCCGATACTAATATCGTCGGTGACTGCCACCTGCTTTTCGTATGTCTTTGTGGGTAACACCAGCCTCTTTGACTTCACGATGGACGGGCACTGGGAACTGCAACGCTTGCCTGCAAACATCCTGCTCGGCGTTTTCTGCGGACTGGTGAGCCTCTATTTCATCCGCTCGATGTCGGCCTGTGAGGGACTGTTCTCCCGGATGAAAGGCAATGTGTACGGCAAACTCGTCCTCGGCGGCATCATGCTGAGTACCCTGATATTCCTTTTCCCGTCGCTCTACGGCGAGGGTTACTCGGCGATAAATATCCTTCTCAACGGCGGAAACGACGCAGAGTGGAACGAACTCATGGCAGGTTCGGTGTTCTATGAACACAGTAACCTGCTCCTGCTCTATGTCGTCCTCGTGATATTGTTCAAGACCATGGCGACGGCATCTACCAACGGAGCGGGAGGATGCGGCGGAACGTTCGCCCCGTCACTGTTCGTCGGCGGTTTCGCAGGATTTCTCTTCTCGCATTTCTGGAACACAAACGACATCGGAGTGTTGCTGTCGGAGCGGAACTTCACCATGCTCGGAATGGCCGGGGTAATGGCTGGGGTAATGCACGCGCCGCTGACCGGCATCTTCCTTATTGCCGAACTGACCGGCGGATACCAGATGTTCATGCCGCTGATGATAGTGAGCGTGGTCTCGGTGATGACTATCAGCCTGTTTGAAAGGCACAGCATATATGCCATGCGCCTTGCGCGCGAAGGCAAACTGCTGACACACCACACGGACAAGTCGGTGCTTACGCTGATGAATATGGAGAGTGTGGTGGAGCATGACTACACCGCCGTGGAGCCGGACCTGCCCCTCGGGCAACTCGTCATGAAGGTGGCTAACGCCAACACGGAGTTCATCCCGGTGGTGGACAAGGGCGGTGCGCTGTTGGGAGTGATAGACATCAACAAGACGCGTCATGTGCTTTTCCGCACGGAACTCTACCAACGGCTGTCGGTGGCGCAGATAATGACGCCTGCGGCAACGACTGTCGGGAAAAGCGACCCGATGGAAGACGTGATGAAGAAATTCGACACTTACAACGTGAACTATATCCCTGTGGTGGACGTCAACAATGTCTTGCTGGGCTATATTTCGCGAAGTCATGTGTACACACTGTACAGAAAGATAGTGGCAGACTATTCTGCCGAATAAAACAAAAGATGATTATGAACAACAAGGAAATCCCTGTACTGTTGCTTACAGGCTATCTGGGAAGCGGAAAGACAACCCTGCTGAACAGGATTTTGTCAAATGAGAAAGGCTACAAGTTTGCGGTTATAGTGAATGACATAGGCGAAGTGAACATCGATGCCAACCTCATACAGCAGGGTGGGGTGGTGAACGAGCAGGACGATTCGCTCGTCGCGCTCCAGAACGGCTGCATCTGCTGCACACTGAAAATGGATCTCGTGAAGCAGTTGAGCGACATTGCGGCAATGGGGAAGTTTGACTACATCGTGGTGGAGGCAAGCGGAATCTGCGAGCCTGTGCCCATTGCGCAGACCATTTGCTCCATTCCCTCGATGTCGCAGGAGTACACCCAGCACGGAACTCCGAAACTTGACTGCATAGCAACGGTCGTTGACGCACTGCGGATGTGCGACGAGTTCAACTCGGGCGACGACCTCGTGCGCGACAACATCGGTGAAGAGGACATCGAAAGCCTGGTCATACAGCAGATAGAGTTTTGCAACATCGTGATACTCAACAAGGCTTCAATGGTCTCGAAGGAGAACCTCGCAAAGGTGAAGGGCATCGTCAAGGCTCTGCAACCCAAGGCGGAGATACTCACTTGCGACTATGGCGACATCGCCCTTGACAAGATCGTGGGCACGGGAATGTTTGATTTCGACAGTGTGGCTACCTCGGCCGCGTGGATAAGGGAACTCGGGGAGCCGTATCATGACCATGATGACGATGACGAAGAAGACGATGATGACGACCACGACCATGAGGAACACCATCATGAGCACGGCGGACACCACCACGAGCACCACCATCATCACCACGAAGGAGGGGAAGTGGAGGAATACGGAATCGGCACTTTCGTGTATTACCAGCGCCGTCCGCTGGACATGAACAGGTTTGACGACTTTGTCGCACGCCGCTGGCCGAGGTCGGTGATAAGGGCAAAGGGCTTGTGCTATTTTGTCAACGAAGACAAGGTGTGCTACCTGTTTGAGCAGGCAGGAAAGCAGTTTGAACTGAAGAACTGCGGTCAGTGGTATGCCACAATGCCTGCGGACGAACTGGAAAAGTTCATGGCACGCAATCCGCAACTGCGCCAGGACTGGGACGAAAAGTATGGTGACAGGATGCAGAAGATAGTCTTCATCGGTCAGGGACTTGACAAAGAGGCGATAAAGAAAGAACTGGACGGCTGTCTTGCGGAGTAAGACCGCAGAACGGACAAAAAGAAGAAGCCCCTCCAAAATGGCATTTGGAGGGGCTTCTTTGTACACCGTCAGGGGCTCGAACCCTGGACACCCTGATTAAGAGTCAGGTGCTCTA